>NZ_CP054925.1:6067857-6674642 GCF_013364075.1 Amycolatopsis sp. Hca4 | reverse complement strand
GCACCGGCGCGGACACCGGGTAGCTCAGCCCGAGCCCCCGCGCGACCGTGCTTCCGGCGTCCGAAAGCACCGGGAACGCCAGGTCCGGCACCGGGGCGTCCGGCCGCTGCGGGCTGATCGCGGCCAGCACCGCCCCGAAGTGCGCCAGCTCGGGCAGCAGTTCCTGCTGGTAGGTGCGCAGGGTCAGGTTGCAGTACGGGCACCACTGGCCGCGGTAGAAGACGAGTACCGCCGGCCCGTCGGCGACGAGTTCGCCGAGGCTCGTGGGCGTCCCGTCGGCTGCCGGCAGCGTGAAGTCCTCGATCTTGGCGCCCACCTCGGCGAAATCTGTGGCGCCCCGGCGCCGGTCCGCTTCGAGGATTTCGGCGATCTCGGGCGGCAGCGCGCTCCGGAGCTGGTGGTTGAGGCCGGCCAAGGCGTTGTCGAGTGTCATGGATCCCCCTAGCAGTTGTACTGATCGGTACAGTGGGCCGAACTGTACTATCCGGTACATGGAGGCGCAAGCAGCTTCGACCCCGCGCGGCAAGCGGACCCGCGACGCGATCGTCGACGCCGCGGCCGCGCTGATGTACGTCGACGGCGTGGCGGGTACGAGCGTCGACAAGGTGCTCGCCGCCAGCGGGGCCGGGAAATCGCAGATGTACCACTACTTCAAGAACAAGGAACAGCTGGTCGAGGCCGTGATCGACCGGTACCTGGAGCAGATCCTCGGCAACCAGCCGGCGATCTTCACGCTGGCTTCCTGGGCCGACCTCGAGACGTGGACCGAGCAGCTGCTGGACGTCCACCACCGCGCGGGCGGCCCGATCGCCTGCCCACTGGGCAACCTCGCGGGCGAAGTGGGCGACAACCCGAAGCTCGCACCACTGGTCGACCAGGCCTACCGGACGTGGGAGTCCCACCTGGAGCGCGGGCTGACCACGTTGCAGGACAAGGGAGAGCTGGCCCCGAACGCCGACCCGGCGCGGCTGGCGCAGGCGGCGATGACGTCCGTCCACGGTGGACTGCTGCTGGCCCACCTCCGGCACGACCTCACGGCACTGGAGGACGCGCTGGGGATCGCGCTCACCTACCTGCGAGGCTTCAAGCCGTGAGCTGGGCGACCTCCGCGCGCAGTTCGTCGATCACCTTGGCCACCGCCGGGCGCTGCAGCGCGCCGGTGCGGCACACCGCCTCCACCAGCCGCGCCGCGCGGATGCCGGCCAGCGGCCGGACGACCAAGCCGCTGCCGCGGCCCGTGTTCATCGTGTACCGCGGCAGCAGCGCAATGCCGTGGCCCGCCGCGACCAGGCGTTCGGTGATCCGGAAGTCGTTGATCCGCTGCACCACCACCGGCCGCACGCCGGTGCGGATGGTCAGGGAGCGCAGCACGTCGTCGACCGGGAAGCCGAAGTCGACGCTGATCCAGCGTTCGTCCGCCAGCTCGGCCAGCTCGACGCGGCGCCGGTTCGCCAGCCGGTGCCCGATCGGCAGCGCGACGTCGAGCGGCTCCCGCAGCAGCGGCACCACCTCGAGGCGGCCGGAGTCGAACGCCGGCGCGTGCTCGTCGCGGTGCGCCACGACGACGTCGTAGTCCGCGACCAGGCCGGGCACCTCCGGTGGCGTCATGTCGACATCCCGGACGTCGACCTCCAGCCCGTCGTACCCGGCGACGCGGGTCAGCAGCCCCGGCAGCAGCATCAGCCCGGCCGACTGGAAGATGGCGATCCGCACCCGCCCGCGCGGCGCGCTGCGGTAGGTGTCCAGTTCGGACTCGGCCCGTTCGAGCGCGGCGAGCACCTCGTCCGCCCGGGCGACCAGCGCGCGGCCGGCATCGGTCAGCCGCAGCCCGCGCCCGGCCGGTTCGGTGAGCGGCAGGCCGACCTCGCCCTGCAGGGCGCGCAGCTGCTGCGAAACGGCGGACGGCGTGCAGTGCAGCGCCCGCGCGGCCGCCGTCACGCTCCCGCGGTCGGCGAACTCCCGCAGCGTGCGCAACCGGCCCAGATCCACGCCGTCACTGTACTTGAAGCACAGCTACAAGGTTCCTGCAGATAATCTCGCTGGTCCTTCACTGTGCGGCTTGTCAGAGTGGAGGCATGCCCGCTCGTGACCGTCTGCTCGCCGTGCTCGTCGCCGTCCTGTGGGGCCTCAACTTCCTGGCCATCCACGCCACCCTCGGCCAGTTCCCGCCGGTGTTCGCGGGCGCGCTCCGGTTCGCCGTGATCGCCGTGCCGACCATCCTGTTCGTGCCGTGGCCGAAGGTGAAGGTGCGGCACCTGCTCGGCTACGGCCTGGGTTTCGGCACCGGGCAGTTCGCGTTCCTGTTCATCGCGATGAACACCGGGATGCCGACCGGGCTCGCGTCGCTGGTGCTCCAGGCGTCGGCACCGTTCACGGTGCTGCTCGGCGCGGTGTTCCTGCGCGAACGCGTCACCCCGCACCAGCTGGCGGGCATCGCGCTGGCGGTGGCCGGGATGGCGGCGATCGCGTGGCAGCGGTCCGGGCACGCGGCGCTGCTGCCGATGGTCCTGACCCTGCTGGCCGCGCTGAGCTGGGCGTTCGGCAACCTGAGCACGCGCAAGGCCGAGCCGGACAACCCGCTGCACTTCACGCTGTGGATGTCGGTGGTGCCGCCGCTGCCGATGTTCGCGTTGTCGCTGGTCATGGAGGGCCCGGCGGCGCAGTGGCGTTCGCTGACGACGCTCGGGACGCCGACCGGGCTGACCGCGCTCGCGGGGCTGGCGTACGTCGTGCTGATCGGCACGGTGGTCGGATCGGGCCTGTGGACAACGCTGATGCGCCGCAACCCGGCCGGCGTGGTGTCGCCGTTTTCGCTGCTGGTGCCGGTGGTCGGCCTGACGGCGTCGTTCGTGTTCCTGGGCGAGAGGCCGACCTGGCTCGAGGTGGGCGCGGCCGCCGTCGTGATCGCCGGCGTCCTGCTGGGATCGCTGCGAACCGCGCCCAAGCGAGAACTCGCCGCGGTTTAGGCGGCGGTCTCTTCCTGCTGCGGGGTTTCGGCGTCACTCTTGTGCTCGCGGCCGAGCCGCTTCTTCATGATGATGAAGACAACGGCACCGATCACGACGGCCGCGAGCAGGCCGTACTTGGAGAAGTTGCCGAGCCACTTCTCGGCGGCCTCGCCGACGTAGTAGATGAGGGCGGTCGTGCCGCCGGCCCAGGCGATGCCGCCGAGCGCGTTGGCGATGAGGAACTTCGGGTAGTGCATGCGCAGCGACCCGGCGAGCGGGCCGGCGAGGATGCGCAGGAAAGCGATGAACCGGCCGAAGAACACGGCCCACATACCGCGTTTGTTGAAGATCCGTTCGGCGTTGGCGATATGCGTCGGCCCGAAGTGCTTCGGGAATTTCCGGCCCGCCCAGGCGAACAGCCGTTGCCCCCCGGTTTTCCCGATCAGATAGCCGATGCTGTCACCGACGATGGCCCCCGCACTGGCCACGACGCCGACCCAAAGCGGGCTCAGGGTGGGGTGGGTGACGGTGAGCAGGGCGGCGCTGACCAGCACGACTTCACCGGGAAGAGGGATGCCGAGGCTTTCGATCATGATCACCGCGCCGACGATCAGGTACACCGAAATCGGCGGGATCGCCTCCAGCCACTGGTCGATGTGCACAGCCCGTACCCCCTGGTACCACGTCGGGATTGGTGTTCGCTTTCCGAAGGGTACCGGGGGCGGTGCGCGCGGGGCGGCATCCTCAGGTATTGCCCGGGGTACGACTTTGGTCGGGTGCGGGGTTGCCTGCCGCCGTCCGAAGCCGCGGTGACCGCCCGCCCACCGCAGGCCGAAGCCACCGCGACCACCCACCCGGCCGCCGGCCAACGCTCCCGCGACCACCTCCCCGGCAGCCGGCCGAAGGCCCTTCTCACCGGCGGCCAAATCACCCAACCGAGCACACCCCCTGCCGAACCGATACGCAGCCGCCTCAGCGGCCGTCACGTCGTGTCAAGGCACGCTTTCCCGCCTTGACACGACGTGACGGCCGTTGAACAATCCGGCGTTCGGCTCGGCTGGGGGCACCCGAGCGCTTATCCACCGGAGTTATCCACAACTCCCACTCCCTGTGGACAACTTCGGTGGATAACCCCCGATCGAGCGATCCGGACGGACCCGGCCGATAGACTGGACTTGGGCACGCCCCCCAGGGAAGGGCGGGGAGCTGTCCGGGGGCGGAGCCGGCGGGTGGGTGGCCTGCGAGTGCGGTGTGTCCGCGGTGGTGGTTGTAGGTGTGCAGCCAGCGTGGCAGGTGTTCGTAGCGGCGGATCGGAGCCGAAGTGACCCGGTCCAGATGGGGGAGCCGGTAGCGGGTCAGGATCCGGTGCACCGTGGAGGGGTTCAGCCCGAGCAGGTAGGCGATGCGGGCCGGTCCCCCGCGGCGCAGGACCCGGACTTTGACGACTCGCCGCTCGGTCCGCGTCGGTGTCTGGTTCGGCTGGTGCGGGGACGGCTGGACTGGTCCGCCATCCCGGCGTCACCGTGGTTGCGGTAACGGCAGGCCCACCGTGCGGCGGTGGAGACCGAGACCTCGAACCGTTCCGCAGCTCGTCGGAGTGGCCGGTCGTCCTCGACGATGCAGCGGGCCAGGCGGAGTCCGCCGGTCGGGGTCAGGGGTGCGTTGGCGTGGGACACGAGGGCCTCCGTTGCTCGGCGTAGACGTCGCAATCCACACCGACCCCGGAGGCCCTCCCTCACACCAAGATCATCCGATCACGTGTCACCACGACCGCAACCTCCCCGGGCAGTACAACTAGGGCACGCCCCCAGGGAAGGGCGGGGGCAGCGGCGGAATTCTGCCGGGCTGGGCGGCCATAGGTGGAAGGCCGACCAGCAGAAAGCCCGACTCGTGGCTGGCGCCACCCGGAACACCGATCAGGGCTTCAAATCCACAGCAGCCCGCAACGTCCCATCCATGTGGAACGGCGTCGAGTCGTGCACGTGCGTGATCAGCCACTCCCCACCCTCCCGCCGAAAACACACAGTCGACCGGAACCACAGCGAAAAGCCCGCCGGCGCCCCCTTCGGCCTGGCCGAAAGCCGGTTCAACGCGTGGCAGTACGCGATGTCTCCCCCGAGGAACACCTCCAAGTCCTGGATCTCGTACTCGATCGGCCCCTCGAACGTCTCGAACCAGGCCTCCCGCGCCTCGACGGAGATCACGTCAGCCCCACGCTGTGCCAACGGCGGTGCCAACGTGAACGCCACGACGTCCGGCGCGTAGTGGGAGCCCAACGTGGACGCGTCACGGGCCGCCATCGCCGCCTCACGCGCCGCCATCAGATCGCGGATCTGCTGCTCACTCATGCCATTCTCCTCAAGGTCGGTGGTTGCACAGTGGACGTAGACACCGACGGACGGATTTCGACAGGAGGCGGGAGACGAACGTGAAATACGTGGTCCTGATCTACGGCAACCCCGAGTCGCGCGCCGCGTGGGAGGGGATGACCGATGCGCAGCGGGCCGCCGGGCTCGCCTACTACCAGCAGCTCAACGACGATCTCGATGCCTCCGGTGAGCGGATCGTCTCCGAACGGCTCGCCTACCCCGAGCTGACCAAGCAGGTGGGCCGCACCGACGGCCCGTTCGCCGAGACCAAGGAGTTCCTCGCCGGGTTCTACCTGCTCGACTGCGAAAGCGAAGACCGCGCCCTCGAGATCGCCGCGAGGGTGCCGGAAGCCTCCTTCGGCAAGGTCGAAGTGCGGCCGGTGATGGGGCTGCACGGACCCGAGCTGTGACCGAACGCCTGTTCCGCGAGCTCGCTCCGCAGGTCCTCGCCGCGCTCGTCCGGCGGTACGGCGACTTCGACGCCTGCGAGGACGCCGTCCAGGAGGCCCTGCTCGCCGCCTCGCAACAGTGGCCGGTCGAGGGCGTTCCGGATCACCCGAAGGGGTGGCTGATCACCGCCGCGTCCCGGCGGCGGATCGAGCAGTGGCGCAGCGAGACCGCGCGGCGGCGGCGTGAGGAAGCCGTTGCCCGGAGCGAGCCGGCCGGGGGCGAGCCGGCCGGCGGGGTGGACGACACCCTGACCCTGCTGCTGCTCTGCTGCCACCCGGCCCTGAACCCGCCGTCGCGGGTCGCGCTCACTCTGCGGGCCGTCGGCGGGCTGACCACCGCCGAGATCGCGCGGGCCTTCCTCGTCCCCGAGGCCACGATCGGCCAGCGGATCAGCCGCGCGAAGCAGAAGCTGAAAGGCGAACCGCTCACGAACGACCAGCGCCCCGAGCGGCTGGCCGCCGTGCTGCAGGTGCTCTACCTGATCTTCACCGAGGGCCACACCGCCAGTTCCGGTGACGCGCTGAGCCGCGTCGACCTGACGACCGAGGCCATCCGGCTGACCCGGCAGCTGCGCGCGGAACTCCCGGCCGACGGCGAGGTCGCCGGCCTGCTCGCCCTGATGCTGCTGACCGAGGCCCGGCGCCCGGCCCGCGTCGACACCGCCGGTGCCCTCGTCCCGCTGGCCGAACAGGACCGGACCCACTGGAACCGGGCGTTCATCGACGAGGGCGTCGCGCTGATCACCACAGCCCTCGCGACCACCCCCGTCGGCCCGTACCAGCTGCAGGCGGCGATCGCCGCGGTCCACGACGAGGCTCCGACCGGCGAAGACACCGATTGGGCGCAGATCCTCACGCTGTACGACCTGCTGCGGGTCGTCGCGCCCGGGCCGATGGTGACGCTGAACCGCGTGGTGGCGTTCGCCCAGGTCCACGGCCCCGAAGCGGGGCTGGCGGAGCTGCGTGAAGCCGAAAAGCACCTCGCGCGGCACCACCGCGTCGACGCCATCCGCGCGCACCTGCTCGAAAGCACCGGCGACCTGGCCGGCGCCCGGGAGGCGTACCTGGCCGCCTCGCGGCGGACGTTGAGCCTGCCGGAACAGGCGTACCTGCAGTCCCGGGCCGCCGGTCTGGCGACATGAGAACGGCCGACCGGGACGAGGCCCGGTCGGCCGTCACTTCAGAGGATCTCGGCGGAGGTGCCGATGTCCGGCGGGCCGAGGTCGGGGTTGAGCGCCCCGGTCAGCTCCACCAGCTCCGGCTCCACCTCGTGCGGCTGGATGCGCCCGTCGCGGATGTCCTCCGCGTAGTGGCACGCCACCCGGTGCCCGCCGCCGATTTCGCGCAGCTGCGGGCGGTCGGTGTCGCACAGGCTCGCCTGCCGCCACGGGCAGCGCGTGTGGAAGCGGCAGCCCGACGGCGGGTTCGCCGGCGACGGCAGGTCGCCCGCCAGCAGGATCTGCTCGCGGGTGTCCTCGACCACCGGGTCCGGCACCGGGATGGCCGAAAGCAGCGCACGCGTGTACGGGTGCAGCGGCTCCCGGTACAGCGAGTCCGCGTCGGTCTCCTCGACCAGCGCGCCCAGGTACATCACGCCGATGCGGTCGGAGATGTGCCGCACCACCGCGAGGTCGTGCGCGATCACCACGTAGGTCAGGCCGAGCTGGTCCTGCAGGTCCTCCAGCAGGTTCACCACCTGGGCCTGCACCGAAACGTCCAATGCGGACACCGGCTCGTCGGCGACGATCAGGTCCGGCTCCACCGCCAGCGCCCGCGCGATACCGATGCGCTGGCGCTGACCGCCCGAGAACTCGTGCGGGTACTTCCGCAGCGACGTCTCCGGGAGGCCGACCGCGGCCAGCAGCTGCCGCAGCCGCCGCTGGGTGGCTTCCTTGTCCTTGTCGAGGCCGTGCGCGTGCATGCCCTCGAGCAGGATGGACTCCACCGACTGGCGCGGGTCCAAACTGGACATCGGGTCCTGGAAGACCATCTGCATCCGGCGCCGGGCCTTCCGCAGTTCCTCGCCCTTGAGCTGGGCGACGTCGGTGCCGTCGAACTTCACGGAACCGGCGGTCGGCTCGTTGAGCCGCAGGATCGCCCGGCCCAAAGTGGACTTCCCGCAGCCGGATTCGCCCACCAGGCCGTAGGTTTCGCCGCGGCGGATGGCCAGGTCGACGCCGTCGACCGCGTACACGTGCCCGACCGTCCGGTCGATCACGACGCCGCGCTTGATCGGGAAGTGCACCTTGAGGTCGGTGACCTCGAGCAGCACGTCACCAGCAGGACGGGTCATCGGGTTCCTCCTCCCGCGGCGACCGCGGGCCGCACGGGGTTGTGACAGCGCAGCAGGCCGCCCTGGTCGGGCACCAGCTGCGGCTGGACCTCGCGGCAGACCGGCAGCGCGTTGGGGCAGCGCGGCGCGAACGCGCACCCGTGGTCCCACGGGATGTTGTCGGCCACCGAACCCCGGATGGGGATCAGCTTCTCGCCGCGGCCCGCGTCCAGGCGCGGGATCGAGGCGAGCAGGCCGTGCGTGTACGGGTGCCGCGGCTCGGCGAACAGCTGGTGCCGCTGCGCCCGCTCGACGATCTTGCCGCCGTAGAGCACGTTGACCTCGTCGCACAGCCCGGCGACCACGCCGAGGTCGTGCGTGATCATGATCAGCGCAGTACCGGTGTCCTGCACCAGTTCCCGCAGCAGCGCCAGGATCTGCGCCTGGATGGTGACGTCCAGCGCGGTGGTCGGCTCGTCGGCGATGAGCAGCCGCGGACGGCACGCCAGCGCGATCGCGATCAGCGCACGCTGCCGCATCCCGCCGGAAAGCTGGTGCGGGTACTCGGAAAGCCGGCGCGACGGGTCGGGGATGCCGACCTTGTCGAGCAGGTCCACCGCTTCGACGGACGCCGCCTTGCGCGACATCCCGCGGTGGCGCTCCAGCACCTCGGTGATCTGCAGCCCGATCGGGATGACCGGGTTCAGCGAGGACAGCGGGTCCTGGAACACCATGCCGAGGTCGCGGCCCCGGCGGTCGCGCATGTCCCGGTCGGACAGCGCGAGAAGGTCGGTGCCCTCGAAGCGCACCGAACCGGAGACCTTGTTGCCGCGCTTGGCCAGCAGCCGCATGATCGCCAGGGACGTCACGGACTTGCCGCAGCCGGACTCGCCGACCAGGCCGACCGTCTGACCCGGCTCGACGTCGAAGCTGACGTTGTCCACGGCGGTGAAGGGCTGTTCGCCACGGCGGACGAACTGGACCGTGAGGTCACGGACTTCAAGGAGTGCCATCGGTTGTCACCGCCTGTTCTTCGGGTCGAGGGCTTCGCGGAGCGACTCGCCGAGCAGCGTGAACCCGAGCGCGACGATGATGATCGCGATGGCCGGGTAGTACGCGAGCTCGGGCCGGACGTCGAGGAACTGCCGGGCACCCTTGCTCAGCATGATGCCCCACTCCGCCCGGTTCGGGTCCGGGTCGCCCAGGCCGAGGAACGACAGCGCCGCGGCCTCCAGGATGGCGGTGGCCAGGGTCAGCGTGGCCTGCACGATGACCGGGCCGAGCGAGTTCGGCAGCATGTGCCGGAACACGATCGCGCCGCGCTTCACGCCCAGCGACGTCGCCGCGAGGACGTGGTCGCTGCCGCGCTGCACCAGCATCGAACCGCGCAGCAGCCGCGCGAAGATCGGCACGCCGATCAGCGAGACGGCGAGGATCACCGTCCACTGGCTCGGCTTGGCGAACAGCGCCGCGACCGAGATCGCCAGCAGCAGCGACGGCACCGACAGCATGACGTCGACCAGTCGCATGAGGACGGTGTCGACCCAGCCGCCGAACGCGCCGGCGAGCCCGCCGATGATGATGCCGAGGAGCACGCCGATCACCGTCGCCAGCACGCCGACGAGGAGGGTGTTCTGCGCGCCGACGATCAGCCGCGACAGTTCGTCGCGGCCGAAGTCGTCCACGCCGAGCGGGAAACCGGGCTGGCTGCCCGGGATGATCCCCTGGCCGAGCGCGACCTTGTCCTGCAGGTAGCGCTCGAACGGGTCCTTGGGCGCGATCAGCGGCGCGAACACCGCCAGCAGCACGAACAGGCCGGTGATCACGCCACCGGTGATGGCGACCGGGCTGCGCAGCATCCGCCGCAGCGCTTCGCGACCGAGGCTGTTGCCGCTCGCCGCGGCCAGCTTGTCGATCGGCTCTTTCTTCTTGTTCAGCAGAGTGTTCATCGCACACGCACCCTCGGGTCGATGATCCCGTACGAGACGTCGACCAGCATGTTCACCAGCACGTACACCAGCGCGCCGAACAGCAGCAGCGCCTGGAGCCGGGGGTAGTCACGCCGTTCGATGCCTTCGGCCAGCAGGAATCCGAGGCCGCGGAAGTTGAACACCCGCTCGGTCAGCACCGCGCCGCCGAGCAGCGCGCCGGTCTGCAGGCCGATGGTGGTGACCACCGGGAGCAGGCCGTTGCGCAGCACGTGCCGCCGCCGCACGACGGGCTGCGTGAGGCCCTTCGAGTTGGCGGTGCGGATGAAGTCCTCGTTGAGCACTTCGAGCACCGAAGCGCGGGTGATCCGGGTGATCACCGCGAGCGGGATGGTGGCGAGCGCGAACGCCGGGAGGATCAGGTGCTTGATCGCGTCCCAGACGGCGTCCCATTCGCTCGTCATGATGCCGTCGAGGACGGCGAAGTTGGTGATGGCGGTGGCGTCGAGCCCCGCGGTCTGCCGGCCCTGCGACGGCAGGCCCAGCGGCCCGGCGAGCAGGTCCTGCATCATGTAGCCGAGGAAGAACACCGGCACCGCGACGCCGATCAGCGTCAGCACGATGATCACGTTGTCAGCGACACCACCGCGGTAGCGGGCCGAGAGGTAGCCCGCCGGGATGCCGATGAGCACCGCGATGATCATCGCGGAGATGCCCAGCTCGATGGTGGCGGGCAGGAAGGTGCCGATCTCCGACATCACCGGCTGGGTGGACACCAGCGAGGCGCCGAAGTCACCGGTGACCGCGCGGCCGAGGAACTTGAAGTACTGGATGACGACCGGCTGGTCGAGCCCCAGCACGTGGTTGAGGTTGGCGATCTTCTCCGGCGTTGCCTTGTCGCCGAGGAGGGCGGCCGCGGGCCCTCCGGGCAGCGACCTGAGCCAGGCGAAGACCAGGATGGACAGGATGAGCAGCGTCGGGATCGCTTGTAGCAGCCGACGCACGAGAAAACGGAGCACTTGCAGTCCTTAAGGGGGCAGCCCGCTGAGTACGGAACATGGGGTGGGCGCGGTAGCACCCACCCCATGCCTCGCATTGGTTCTCAGTTAACGGTGACGGTGTTGAACCGCTCGTCGGTCAGCGGGCTGGCGACCAGGCCCTTGACCTTCGGGCCGACCACGATGGCGGGCGGGCCGTAGGAGATCGGGATGGCGGGCAGGTAGTCCATGATCTGCTTGTTGACTTCCTGGTACGCCTTCGCGTGCGCGTCACCGGCGGGCGAAGCGTCCGCGGCGGCCAGCGCCTGGAACAGCTGCGGGTTGTCGAACCCGAACTCCGGCTTCTTGCGGCCGAAGAAGGTGCCGACGAAGTTCCCGGCGTCGTTGTAGTCGCCGGTCCAGCCGAGCAGGTGCAGGTCGTGCTTGCCGAACTTCTGGACGTCGTCCTTGTAGCCGCCGTTCCACGGCTTGGCGACCGGCTCGATCTTGATGCCGATGGCCTTCAGGTCCTCGGAGATCGAGGTGAAGACGTCCGCCGGGTTCGGCATGTACGGCCGGGTGACCTCGGTCGGGTAGTAGAACTTCAGCGTCAGGTCGGTCGCGCCGGCTTCCTGCAGGAGCTGCCGGGCCTTCGCCTGGTCGAACGGGTACTTGGTGACGTCGTCGGTGTAGCCGGAGATCGTCTTGGGCACGAACTCGGTGGCCGTCTCGGCGCCCTCGGGCAGCTTGCTCTTGACGAACTGCTCGCGGTTGATGCCGTAGGCCAGCGCCTGGCGGACCTTGAGGTTCTTCAGCTTCTCCGCGGCCGGGCCGGACTGGTTGATGCCCAGGTAGAGGACGTTGAACGGCGGGCGCACCAGCACCTGCTCGCCCTCGTTGCGCAGCAGGCCGTAGTCCGCGGGCGCCGGGTAGTCGTAACCCTGGATGTCGCCGGCCTTGAGCGCCTGCTTGCGGGCGTTCTCGTCCGGGATGACCTTGAAGATCAGCTTGTCGAGCTTGGCCGTCTGGGTCGGGCTGGTCTCGTTCTTGGACAGGGTGATCTCACCCTTGCCCTGGTCCCAGCTGTCGAACTTGAACGGGCCGGTGCCGACCGGGTGCTTGTTCGCGTACTCGCTGTAGGTGAACGAGTCGCCGGACTGGGTGACCTCGTCCGCCTTGTACTGCTTGAGCGCGGTCGGGCTCTGCATCGAGAACGACGGCAGGGTGAAGGCCGCCGGGAACGCGCCCTTCGCCTTGTTCAGGTTCACGACCGCGGTGGCCGGGTCCTTGGCTTCGCAGCTCTTGTAGACCGGGTCGCCGTAGTCGGTGCTCTCGTTCTTGGCGAAGCCGCTGAACACGTCGGCGTAGTAGATCATCTGGCTCTGGGCGGCGGCGCCCTTCATGTTGTACCAGCGGTCGAAGTTGAAGCAGACCGCGGCCGCGTCGAAGGCGGTGCCGTCCGAGAACTTCACACCCTGCTTGAGGGAGAAGGTCCAGGTCTTGCCGTCGTTGCTGGGCTCCCACTTCTCGGCCAGCGAAGGCTCGAGGTCGGCGGTGCCCGGCTTGTTCTGGATCAGCGTGTCGAAGATCTGCCGCGTGATCCGGAAGGTCTCGCCCTCGTCGTTGAAGATGGGGTCGAACAACTTCGGGTTACCGGCCGCGCCGAAGATCATGGTGCCCCCGGAACCACCCCCTGCGCCCTCGTCACGCTTGGACTCCGCACAGGCGGACAGCGAAACCGCGAGCGCGCCGCTCAGCCCGATCAGGGCCACGCGGCGTGTTCGGGTCAGCCGCAATTGCTGCATCTGGCACCCCTTGGGAGATGTTTCGGGTTCAAAGTCACCGTCCGGTCGGCCAGGAACTCGACGGACGATCGGTGTGCTCGCCGACACTAGCGGGAACTCGGCCCGCACTTAAGCACGGGAGGTTACGATCGCGCTACGTGGACACCGATTTGACCGCAATGTGTCCGTAAATCACGACAGAATGTGACCATTTGTCGTTGACGGCTGCGCCCGGTGCCTGATCCATGACTCAGATGGCGGTACCGACATTGATCCGGTCGTGTATCCGGCTACGGAGTGCTTGATCGATCCGGAGCCCTTTGCGCACGCTGCGTGACCACTCCGTCCCCTACGAAAGTCGGGTCCCGGCCGCCCCGGGGGTGCCGTCGACGGCGAACCAGCCGCGCTCGAACCGTTGCCACCGCGCCAATTCGGCCTCTGCGGCGACGCCGTCGCGCGCCACGGACCTGGCCAGCCGCTCGGCCTCCGTGCCGCCCGCGAGCCAGCAGAGGCCGGAAAGAAGGGGTCTTGCCGAAGTGCGGCCGCTGGAGACGCCCTCCAGCACCAGGACGTCCGGTACGTCCACCCGGACGAGCTCGCCCGGCCGGGGCGTCCCGGTGGACCAGTCCATTCGCCGATACGCCCCGGGAACGCCGTCAGCCAGCGGGCGCAGGACGCCGTCGACCAGCTGGGGCCACCACGAAACCGGGTCTTCCCAGGTCGCGAAGGCATCGGTGCTCACAAGGGCCGTGCGGCACCCGCGGGCGGTCAGCGCGGCGACGACCTCGGCGGCCAGGGTGGACTTCCCGGCGCCCGACGGGCCGTCGATGGCCAGCACGCGCACCCGGCCCAGCCGCGCGGGGGCGGCGAGCAGGGCCTCGATCAGCGCGTCACTTGCTGACGCGCTCGACCTCCGGGAGCCCTTTGACGTCGTCGGGAGCCGCCGTCTTCGCCTCCAGCTCGGCGATCCGGCTCGCCAGCTCCCGCCGGGTGTCTTCCAGCTCGCAGCGCAGCAGCGCGATCTCCTCGACCGACGTGCGCACCTCTTCCTCGAGGTGCCCGGTCTCGGTGGACAGGTGCAGCGACACGAGCGCCAGCACGACGCCGGCGAGGAGGAAGACGAAGTTCGACGGCGTTTCCACGCCGGTCAGGCTGGCCAGGAACTGCGCGGCCGCCGGGATCGCGGCGAGCACCACGACGCCGATGGCGACGATCAGCCACACGCCCGCGTACTTCTCCCGCAGCTTGCGCCGCCGCATCATCTCGATGACGACGAACAGCACCAAGCACGCGATGACGATGCTGAGGATGCGCCAACCCTGCATCTTCCCAAGCTCCTTACGCCGAGTCCGAGGAGTCGACCGCCGGGCGCCGGCGGACCAGCGCGAGCAGCAGCGCGAGCCCGGCGCGGCCCAGGTAGACGGCCGACTTGACGGGCGAGTGGCTGGGCGTGCCGCCCGCGCGCTCGCGCATGATGACCGGGATCTCCTTGATGGTCAGCTCGGCCCGGATGGCCATGACCAGCGATTCGACCGTGTCGCCGAGGTACTCGGCCGGGTAGTAGCCGGCGAACAGCCGGATCGCGCGCGGCCCCATCGCCTTGAAGCCCGACGTGACGTCGGTGAGCCGGGTCTTCGCCAGCCGCGAGAAGACGATCGACAGCGCGACCATGGCGTACTTGCGCGGCCCGCTGGCCTTGTAGGCGCCCTTGCCGGCGAACCGCGAGCCGATCACGATGTCGGCGTCGTCGAGGCCGCGCAGCAGCGCGTCGAGCTCGTCCGGGTCGTGCTGGCCGTCTGCGTCCACCTGCACGACGACGTCGTAACCGCGGGCGGCGGCGTAGCGGAAGCCGGTGCGCATCGCGCCGCCGACCCCGAGGTTCACCGCGAGCCGGGCCACCTCGGCACCCGCCGCCCGGGCCAGCTTGGCGGTGTCGTCCACCGAGCCGTCGTCGACGACCAGCAGATCACCGCCCGGGAGAGCGCGCTTCACCTGTTCGATGACCGACGCGACGCTCGCCGACTCGTTGAGGGCGGGCATCACGATGAGCACACGGCGGCTGGTCACCGTGGTCGCCGGGGTCGTTGACACGCGATCACTTTAGCCTTTCACTGCCCGTCACCGGGCGCGGACCCTGGTGCCGCACCGGCCGCGACGACGTCCTGCTGCCCGGCGATCTCGTAAACGGAGGCACCGGCGTTGCGGTAGACCAGCTTGAACCCGGGCGTGGTGTCCAAGTGCTGCAGGCCGGCGTCGTTGGGCTGGTCGGGGACGGCGTTGCCCTGGCCGACGAACGCGTAGCGGACCTTCAGCGCACGCAGGATCTGCCGGGCTTTCGGGTCGTCCTCCAGCCGGTTGGCGAACGCGCTGACGTACCCGACGTCGCTGGTGCGCGGGGCGCCGTAGTAGTTCCACTGGGTCGGGTGCACGCCCTGCAGCGCGTACATCCAGACCGACCCGTCGAGGCGGTCGTTCAGGACGCGCTCGCCGGGCACCGTGTGCTGCGCCAGCCAGGCGAACGCCGTCTCCTCGTCCGCGCTCACCGCGGGGAAGCCGCGGTAGGCGATGTTCACGTGGACGGAGTTGAGGTGCACGTACCCGCGGCTGAACCCGCCGATCACCGCCGCGAGCAGCACCACGCCGGCCAGCACGGGCGCGGCCGGGTGCAGCTTCGGCAGCCGGGGCCGGACCTTCGCCGCGAACCACGCCGTGGCGGTGTGGACGAACTCGCCGAAGCCGATCGCGCCGATCATCGGCAGCAGCGCGGCGAGCCGGTAGTTGTCGTTGTAGAACGGCCCGCTCAGCAGGTGGACCAGGCCGTTCTCCATGGACACCGTCGCCGCGTACAGGCCGCCGAGCACGACATACGCGCCGACCAGCCAGACCAGCCGCCGTCGCCGGGCCAGCAGGAAGACGCCGGCGATGGCGGGCACGCCGACCCACCACTGCGGGAAGTTCGCCATCGGCGAGAACGTGACCGCCTGCCCGACCGCGCCGGTCACGGTCGCCGCGTTCGGCCAGACCGCGGCCGTGACACCGCCGGCGTTGTACAGCGAGGGCAGCACCTGCGGCAGGCCGAGCCCGATGGCGAGCAGCGCGGCCGCCACCAGGGACGGCCAGGCCCGCCGCCAGTCCAGGGCCTCGAACCTGAAGAGCACCGCGGCCAGGATCAGGACGCAGTAGACGGCGAGGACGAACACGACGCTCGTGTGCAGCGCCGCCAGGCCGGCGACGCCGACCCCGACGGCGAGCGGGCCGGTGGCCCCGCCCGGCTCGAGCAGCAGGCGGACCACCGCGAGCATGGCCGGGACCAGGGCGACGCCGGCCGCGTACGGCCAGACCGGGCCGTGCCAGAACAGGTCGTAGGGGAACGACGTGAAGCAGGCCGACGCCGCCGCGGCCGCGCCGGCGGTGACCGCGGGCAGCCGCCACGCCCGGCACAGCGCGGCCACACCGAGCGGCACCGCGAAGGTGACGGCGATGGACGCGAAGTTCAGCAGCGGCATCACGGTCAGCCCGCCCTTGCCGAAGAGCAGGGCGAGCAGCGCGTGGTAGGTGTCCGGGTAGAAGTAGTGCGTCTCGTCCGGCAGGTTCGCGATGGTGCCGACGGTCGACGGGCGCGCGTCACCGCGCTCGGCGATCCAGCGGACGAGGTTCGCGTGGAACGCGGCGTCCCAGTCCTGGTTGACCGTGCCCGGCGTGGGGATGCCGCGCAGCACCGTGAGCGCGCCGACCGCCATCCCGGCGGCGACACCGAGAGCCGCGAAGGCGTGCGCCCGCCAGGACCACCGCGGGCGCTCGGCCGGCTCGGCGTCCGCGTGGCGGCGCCGGGTGAACCGGGCCACCGCCCAGGTGACCGCGAAGCCGACGGCGGACACCAGGAGCGTCCACAGTGTCACCGACAGCGCGGTCCACCGGATGCCCGTGGCGCCCAGCAGCGGGATGGCGAGGGCCACGACGCCGAAGGTGAGAACCGGCCCCGCCGCGGCGAGCGTCCAGCCGCGCAGGCCGATCGCGGCGCCGAAAACAGCCCCCGGAAGCCAGAATGCGGCCAGAACGAGCAGAAAACCCATTCGCACACCCCATTTTCCGCCGTGACTGGTCCCGCAATCGCGGTGAACGCCGTTCTCCGACGGCGGCGGCCACGCTACCGTGCACGTCAGCTCGCTGGTCACCCGCATCCTGGGCGGACCGCGGCCACCCATAGACTCCGGGCGTTGGCGGCTTTGTTGATCGGAGAAAGCATGCTGTCCGAAGCTGTCCGGCTGGCTGCGGGAATCCTGGTGGTGTTGCTCCCGGGATTTTCGATCCTCCTGGTCACCGGCGTACGGGAACGGCTGTGGCTCGCGGGCCTGTCGGCGCCCTTGACGACCGGTTTCGTGCTGCTGGTGTCCCTGTTCACCGGGGTCACCGGCCTCCGCTTCGGGCTGCTGACCGCGACGGTCGCGCTGGTCGTCGTCCTGGTCGTGCTCGGCGGGGTGCGGTGGCTGGTCCGCCGCCGTCGCGCGGCCACCGAGCCGGTCGAGCCCGCCGATGACCCGCGGCTGCGCACGCTGACCGGCCGCGCCGGGACGGTCGCCCAGGTGCTGGGCGCGCTCATCGCCGTCGGCGGGGTCGGCCTCGGCGTCCGCATGTGGCACAAGGGGCTCGGGTCGTGGCAGACGCCGACCCAGGAGCACGACACCGTCACGCACGCCGTGCTGACCGCCTTCACGCACTTCACCGGCAAGGCCGCGCCGTGGCAGGTCCTGCCGATCGACGTCATCCACGACACGAACGTGCAGTTCTACCCGCCGGGGTTCACCGACCTCGCCGCGCTGGTCACCGACATCTTCGGGGACACGATGCTGTCCCTGAACCTGGTGACGGTCGCCTTCACGGTGGTCGTGCTCCCGCTGTCGGTGGCCGCGCTCACCGCGGCGGTGCTGCGGCACGGCAGGCTGGGCCGCGGCTGGGTGGAGCTCGCCGCCGGCGTCGCCGCGCTGGTCTCCGTGCAGCTGTACCGCCCCGGCATCTCCTTCGCCCACGACGGCGGCGTCCTGCCGAACGCGGCCGCGATGACGATGATGCCCGGCCTGGTCGCGGTGATGCTGGTGATCGGCAGGCGCAACTGGGGCCGCGCGGTGCTGGTCGGCGTCGCCGCCGCCGGTGCGTTCAACCTGCACCCGAGCGCGCTGACCTCGGTCGCGCTGACGACGGTCGCGGCGATGATCGGCCTGCTGTTCACCAAGGCGGGCCGGCTCGCGTTCGTCCGCGCGCTGCTGCCGCTGGTGCTGGCGGGCGTCGTCGCGGTCGTCCTGATCGTCCCCGACGTGCTGGCCCTGCTGCGGCTCGGCAACGGCTCGGTGGTCGACGCGCCTGCCAACATCCGCGGCACCCAGCTGGGCGCGTCGTTCGAGCTGGTCGCCCGGCTGCCGTACGGCGGTTACTTCGACCCGAGCGGCACGATGGGCCAGCTGGTCCTCGGCCTGCTGGGCCTGGCCGGCGTGGTGGCGGTGGTGCTTTCACGCCGGGCGTGGACGCTGCTGACGGCCTGGCTGTTCTGGGCGGCGGTCATGGTGAGCTTCCACTACTCGCCCAACTCGGGCTTCGGCGCGATGATCGGCCGCTACTACTACCGCGTCGCCAACCGCCTCGACACGCACGTCTACCTGCTGATCCCGGTTTTGGCCGGCGTGCTGTTCGTGGCGATCGGCCTGTTCGTGGTCTCGGTGCGCAATCCGATTCCGGCGCGGTTCCGCCCGGCGGTGGCGTACGGGCTGATCGTGGTGCTGCTGGGTGGCCTGACGGTGACGGCGTTCCGCGGCTACATGAACACGGGGGCGCTGTCACTGAGCCAGCGCTACGCGGCCCCGCAGTTCGTCCGCTACGACGCCTCGGACGACGCGGCGGCGAAGTGGCTGCACGAGCACGCGGCCCCGGGCGAGACGATCCTCAACAACGCGAACGACGGCTCGACGTTGCTGTACGTGGACTACGACCTGCCGATCCTCAACATCGTCCCGGACGGGCACAGCCCGATCCAGGACAACATCACGCTGCTGGCGATGTTCAACTACTACCCGCAGGACGCGGAGGTCCAGAGCATCCTGCGGGCGAAGAACGTGCGCTGGGTGTACGTGGACACGTCGGCGCCGACGGTGGGTACGGACGGCCACCACTGGACGGGCAAGCTGACGTACAGCCTGGCGCCGGGGCTGAGCCGGCTGGCGGGGCTGCCGGGGCTGACGAAGGAGTTCAGCTCGGGAACGGTGAGTGTTTACCGGCTTGACCTGCCGCAGACCCCGCCGCGGGGCTGAAGCTCCGGGGCCGGTGGATCCGCCCTGAGGCCGGCGGCGGGGTTCGCGGAGCCCAGCTGAAGCTCCGCCGCCGCAGGTCAGGCAGCTTCCGGCCGGCTTTCACGCCTGTGTCCCGGCCGCCGCGCGGCTGAGCTCCGGCCGCAGCTCGCCCCAGGCGGCCGCCGAGCGCAAGGCGCCTTCCACAACAAGGCCGGGGTGTGGACAAGGCGGCTCGGGCAGCTTCTCGCCGGAGGTTTCAGTCGGGTGCGGCCGATAGGCTGAAGCGGGGATGGTCCCCCAGGGAGGGCGGGCCCTGCGGCGGGGTCCTGCGGCGGCGTCCTGCGGCGGCGTCCTGCGGCGGATCCTGCGGCAGAGCCGGAGCGACTTACGCAGCTGCCACATCGGCCCGAACGGCACGCGGACACCCAGACCGGCACCCCACCCAGACCTCCCCCGCCACCCCGATCCGAAGCCAGAACACGGCCGGTGGTGCCGGGTCAAGGCACGCTTTCCCGCCTTGACGCGGTACCACCGGCCGTAGTCACAATCCGGCTTCGGGGTGGTGGGCACCGAGCAACGCGACCTCGGGTGGGTAAACCGTGGTCCGAGCTGATCAGGCCGAAGAAACCTCAGCCGGCGTCGGCCTCGACCGGCTCCGGTGCCCGCCGCAGCACGAAGGCCAGTACCACCGCCAGCCCCAGCGTCGGGGCCACCGCCAAGGCCACCACCGCGCGGAACACCGTGTCGCCCGGCAGGAACAGCAGCACCAGCGATGCCGTCCCGGTCACCGCCGCCCACGTCGCCAGCACCAGCTTCGCCTGCGTTCGCGCGATCAGCACCGCCGTCAGCAGCTGCATCGGCACCAGCAGCACCGATGACCACACCAGCCCCGCCACCGACCAGCCGTCGATGTCGTACTTCGGGCCGCTCACGAACCGGACCGCCCACGGGCCCAGCCACAGCCCCACCAGCGCACCCAGCGCCGCGAGGACCAGCGAGGCCGCCGCTCCGAGGGCCAGCACCCGGCGCAACCGGTGGCGGCCCTCCGGTGTCACCGACAAGCGGACCACGAACGGGACCGCCAGTGACTGGACCGGGCCGATCAGCGTCAGCGGCAGGCGGGCGATGACCAGGGCCGCGAACAGCGAGCCCACCCGGTCGCCGTCGCCGCCCGGGGCCAGGAGGCCGACCAGGGCCGGGTAGCCCGTGATGACCGCCGCCGTCAGGGCCGCTCCGACCAGGAGCATGCTCATCCTGCGGGTCGTCACGCCCCAGCCGTCGCCCTCGACGTGGAAGTCGAGCAGCTGCCGGGCCGGGCGGGCGAACAGCAGCCAGGCGAACGAGCCCGCCGCCACCGCGATCGCCAGCGAGACGACGTTGTAGGCCACCGAGACGAACAGGACACCCAGTAGCAGCGCCCGCACCGCCGGTTCGGCCACCACGAGCAGGGAAAACGCCTTCACCCGGTGCTGCCCGATGAGCAGCCCGCGCGTGCCGAACTGGCAGGCGAACGCGACGCCGCCGGCCAGCACGATCAGCGCCAGCGACCAGTCGCCGCGGAAGAGCTTTTCGTTGACCGGCGGGATCAGCAGCGCGAGCGAGAACGCCGCCGCGACGAGCACGCCGACCGCGACCGCCCGCAGCGCCGGGCGCCCCGCCTTGCCGCCGGCCAGCGCGGCGACCGCCGACTGGCGCGAGAGCTCCTGCTCCAGCGGGGACAGCGTGCTGCCGAGGCCCATCACCAGGCCCCAGAACGTGACGAAAACCGCATACTCCTGCGGCGGCAGCAGCCGCTGGCAGGCGACCGTGAGCAGGTAGCCGAGGCCGATGGACACGATCAGCGAGCCGCCGAGGCTGCCCGCGGTCGTGCGTCCGCTGCGCGCGGCGGCCGGCGTGTCCACCTCGGTGCTCATCGGCGGCGGAGCTGCGCGCGCACGGCCATCGCCAGTCCACGCAGGACACCGGCGCCGAAGCCGCCGGCGAACACCGGCAGCAGCTTCGTCACCGCGCGCGCCTCGGGGCCGGTCGCGCCGCACTTCTTGACGACCTCGCCCGCCGCCACCGCGCCGAGGACACCGGTGGCCAGCGTCGTCTTCGGCTTCTTCGCCGCGAACACCAGGCCGACGACCCCGGCCGCGAGCGCGCCGAACAGGGCGTTGCGGGCCGGACCGGGCGAGGCGATGTAGGAGTCCACGTAGGTCGTGCCGCGGAAGTACGCCTGCTGCGTGAACTTCTTGAACGAGTCGCGCCCGTTGTAGGTCGCCGACAGCTCCGGGGCCAGCCAGATCCGCTCGCGCTCGGCGATCCAGCGCAGCATGCGCGTGTCGTCGCTGGCGAAGCGGAGGTCGTCGAACAGCGACGCGAACGCCGTCACCGAGCCTTCGAGCAGGCCGCGGCGGGCGCAGAAGAACGTCGTGCCCTTCGGGTAGACGTCGAACTCCTCGATGCCGTACGACATCAGCCGCGGGTTCGCGCAGTACTTGCGCCAGGGCACCTTGACCAGGCCGGCCATGAAGCCGGCGTACGGGTTGTGCTCGGACGCGACGTTGATGTGGCCGTTCCAGACCGCGCGCTCGGGGTGCTCCACGAGCTGGTCGCGCAGGAACGTCAGGGTGTGCTCGTCGACGATGACGCGGCTGTCGAGCAGCGCGACCCACTCGCCGGAGGACTTCGCGATGCCGGCCCGCCGCGCCTCGAACCGGCCGGAGTTGGCCTGGCTCAGCACGGTGATGCCGTGGCGTTCGCGCAGGTCGTCGAGCCGGGACGGCGTGGCGTCGGTGCTGCCGTCGTCGACCACGACGACCTCGATCGGCCAGCTCGCGGCCGACGCCGAGGCGAGCAGCGCGCCGACACTGCGTTCGATCCAGTCCTGCTCGTTGTAGACCGGGATCACGACGCTGAGCGAGGGGAGGAGCGGGTTCGCACTCACCGTGCCGAGGCTACCCGGCGGCCCGCGCGCCGGGTCGGCCAGTATCCTTACGCCACCGCACCCGATTCGGAAATGGGCTCCTCTGGTGATTTCCTTCATTCTCGGCACCACCGCGGAACTGATCAAGATCGCGCCCGTCTACCACGGGATCCGCGAGCGCGGGATGCGGCCGAAGATCTGGTTCACCGCCCAGCACGTCGACGAGGTCGCGGACGTCCTCGCGGACCTGAACATGCCCGAGCCCGACGTCTGGCTGGTGCCGGAGGACAAGGCCCACAACCTCGAGTCGCCCGCCCAGGTGCCCGGCTGGGCCGCGCAGGTGCTGCGGACGGCGTGGAGCCGCCGCCACGAGCTGCGCGCCGCGCTGACCGAGGACGGCCGTCCCCCGCTGGTGCTGGTGCACGGCGACACGTTCACCACGCCGTACGGCTCGCTGATCGGCAAGCGGATCCTCAAGTCCCGCGTCGGGCACGTCGAGGCGGGCGCCCGGTCGGGCAGCATCCTCTCGCCGCTGCCGGAGGAGCTGAACCGCAAGATCGCGGCGAAGATCGTCGACATCCACTTCGCGCCGAGCATCCGCGAGGTCAACAACCTGCGCAACGCCCGCGGCGTGGTCGTCGACACCGAGGCCAACACGGCGATCGACGCGATGCGGCTGGCCATCAACGGGCCGCTGGACGTGCCGAACCTGCCGGAGAAGTTCGGCCTGGCCACCCTGCACCGCTTCGAGCTGGTCTCGCGGCCGGACAAGTACCGCGAGGCCCTCGAGATCCTGCGTGAGCAGAGCCGCAAGATGCCGATCCTGTACATGGCCGGCGCGCCGGAGCGCGAGAAGATCCGCGCGCTGGGCATCGGCAACATCTTCGACGACCAGTTCATCGTCCAGCCGAAGATGCGCTACCTGAAGTTCCTGCCGCTGGTGGCGCGCGCCGAGTACGTCGTCACCGACTCGGGTGGTCTTTCCGCTGAGTGCTACTACCTCGGCCTGCCGTGCGCGGTGCACCGCGAGCGCACGGAGACGCCCCAGCACCTCGGCGAGACGATCGTGCTCACCGAAATGCGCGGCGACAAGCTGCAGAACTTCCTCGACACGTACCAGAACCGCCGCGGCGAGTCCTGGATGGACAAGTACCACCCGTCCGAGATCGTCGTCGACACGCTGGCGCAGCTCGGCTACTGCTAGGTCCTTCGTCCGGGTGACCGCCGGTTTTCCCGGCGCTCACCCGGGCAAAGTGTCGCCATGATCCACATCGGACTGGCGGCCGCGCTGGTGGTGGTCCCGCCCATCGACCAGGGCGCTGTCCGCGACGCCGCGCTGTCGGCCGGCTTCCAGGAGGCGTACGTCGGCACGGCGGGCCCGATCGCACGCGCGATCCACGCGGCCTACGACATCCCGGCGTCGGTGACGGTGGCGCAGGCGATCCTGGAGTCGAACTGGGGCCGCAGCAAGCTGTCGACGGCCGAGCTCAACCACTTCGGCTTCAAGTGCGTGACGCCGACGAGCCCGGGCCCCATCGCGGTGCGGTGCGCGCAGTACCCGACGACGGAGTGCGTTCCGGCGCCGTGCCACCCGGTGGACGCGTATTTCCGCTCGTACGCCTCGATCGACGACTCGTTCCGCGACTACGGCCGGCTGCTGACGACGTCGCCGAACTACGCGGCGGCGCTGCCGGTGCGCTCGGACCCGGACGCGTTCATCCGGGCGGTGGCGCGCAAGTACGCCACCGACCCGGAGTACGCGAACAAGGTGATCCGGCTGATGGACCTCTACGACCTGCGCCGCTTCGACGTCCCCTAAAGCGTCCGGCGGCCCGACAGGGCGCGGCCCAGGGTCAGCTCGTCGGCGAACTCCAGGTCACCGCCCATCGGCAGGCCCGACGCCAGCCGCGTCACGCTCAGGCCCGGGAAGTCCCGCAGCATGCGGACCAGGTACGTCGCCGTCGCCTCACCCTCCGTGTTGGGGTCCGTGGCGATGATGATCTCCTTGATGTCCGCCTCGCCGATGCGCTTGAGCAGCTCGCGCATCCGCAGCTGCTCCGGGCCGATGCCCGACAGCGGGTCGAGCGCGCCGCCCAGGACGTGGTAGCGGCCCTTGAACTCGCGCGTGCGCTCGACCGCCAGGACGTCCTTCGGCTCCTCGACCACGCAGATGACCGTGAGGTCGCGGCGCTCGTCGCGGCAGATGCGGCACTTCGGGTGCTCGGAGACGTTGCCGCAGATCTCGCAGAACTGCACGCCCTCCTTGACCTTGCCGAGCACGTCCTGCAGCCGCGCGATGTCGGCCGGGTCGGTGGCCAGCAGGTGGAACGCGATCCGCTGGGCGCTCTTCGGCCCGACCCCGGGCAGGCGCCCGAGCTCGTCGATCAGGTCTTGGACGACACCTTCGTACAAGTTCGTCAGCCGCCGAAGCCGAGGCTGCCGAGGTCCGGCATGCCGCCGCCACCGCCGAGGCCGCCGGCCAGCGGGCCGAGCTTCTGCTCGGTGAGCTTCTGCGCGCTCGCCGACGCGTCGCGGACCGCCGCGACGATCAGGTCGGACAGCGTCTCGACGTCGTCCGGGTCGACCACCTTCGGGTCGATCTGCAGGCTCTTCAGCTGGCTGTCACCGGAGACGGTCGCGGTGACCAGTCCGCCGCCGGCCGTGCCGGTGACCTCGGTGTTGGCCAGCTCTTCCTGGGCTTCGACGAGCTTCTGCTGCATCTGCTGCGCCTGCTGCATCAGCTGGGAAAGGTCGAAGCCGCCGCCGGGTTGGGCCATGATCGCACTCGGTCCTCTCTGCACGCCTGTGTCTCCACCAGGGTAGTCGCGCCACGCGAGGGGCCGGGCTGTGGCACCGTGGTCGCCGTGCGACGCGCGACTGCTCCCCTGCTGCTGGCCGGTGCCCTCCTGCTCACCGGCTGTTCCGACGACGCTCCGGCGGCTGTCCCGTCTCCTTCGCCCGTGGTCACCACGGCTGCGTCTTCGCCCTCTTCGCCGTCTTCGTCGGCTGCGCCGCCTTCGTCGTCGTCGTCGCCTTCGCCTACGCCGGTCGCGGCCGGGAAGGTGGTCGTGCTGGATCCCGGGCACAACGGCGGGAACGGCAGCCACCCGGCGGAGATCAACCGCCCGGTGCCTGCCGGGCGCGGGCAGACCAAGCCGTGCAACACGACCGGCACCGCGACCAACGCGGGGTACCCGGAGCACGCGTTCACCTTCGACGTCGCCCAGCGGGTCGGGAAAGCGTTGGCGGACAAGGGGATCCGCGTGGTGTACACGCGCCAGGACGACACCGGCGTCGGCCCGTGCGTCGACCGCCGCGCGGCGATCGGCAACGAGGCGGCCGCGGACGCGGTCGTCTCCATCCACGCCGACGGCTCGGAAGCGGCCGGGGCGAACGGGTTCCACGTCGCGTATTCGTCACCGCCGTTGAACGCGGCGCAGGGAGAGCCGTCGACGCGCCTGGCCCGGACGCTGCGCGACACGATGCGCACGGACGGCTTCAGCCCGGCGAACTACATCGGCACGAACGGCCTCTCGGCCCGGACGGACCTGGCGGGCCTCAACCTGTCGACCCGCCCGGCGGCCCTGGTGGAGTGCGGCAACATGCGCAACGCCGCCGAAGCGGCCCGGATGACGAGCGCGGCGGGCCGCCAGCAGTTCGCCACGGCGATCGCGGCGGCGATCGAGGCCTACCTCGCCGCCTGACCGGCCGTGTCGACCCCCCGATCACGCGTGTCGACCTTCTGATCACGCGTGTCGACCCTCCCCGCACGCCAATGGCCTGCTGCCGAGCGCCGCCTCGCGTGATTGGATCGCCGCCTCGCGTGTCTGGAGAGTCGACACGCGTACCTGGAGAGTCGGCTCGCGTTCCTGCACGGTCGGCCCGCGTATCTGGAGGGTCGGCTCGTGAGCCGACTGTCCGGGTACGCGAACCGACCGTCTGGGTACGCGGGCCGACCCTCGGGGTACGCGGGCCTGGGGTCAGTCGAGGGGGCGGGCGCCGAGGTGCTCGGAGAGGAGCTTGCGGGCCAGCTCGTCCGGGTCCTTGTCCGGCGGGGGCGGGGGCGGCGGGGGTGCCGGGCTGGCGTCCTCGTTGTAGAGGTCCTCGTCGTCCTCGTCGCTCGGTTCCGGGGGCAGCGGGATGTCCGGCTCGGTCGTCGTGACCTTGGGCCGGGCCGGGGCCGGCGGGGTGGCCGGGCGGGTGGCCGGCTCGGCAGGCGGTGCCGCCGCCCCGGACGGGCGGGTGAACGAGCGCTCCGGGGCCGGCGCCGCGTGCTGCGGGCGGGCCGCGGGGGCCGCCGGGGCAGTGCCGTGGACGCAGCGGACCTGCCAGTCGCCGCCCAGGACGTCGGTCAGGGCGCCAGCGATCTTGCGGGCGTTGTCCTGGTCGGAGAGGCGGCGGGCCAGCGGCTCGGACTTGTGGGTCAGCGTCACGGCGTTGCCCTCGACGCTCGCCACCGTCGCCTGCGTCAGCATCGCCTCGAGGCTGCGGCCGCCGGTGAACTTGCGCAACGCGGTCATCAGCTGCGGCCAGATGTTCCGGAGCCCGGCGGCGTCCAGCCCACCCGAGCCCGCGGCCGCGGGTTCCGGTGCCGCGGCGGCCGTGCCGACGTCGGCGGGCTGCGCCGGCGCGGGCGTGCCGCCGCCGGGCGTGCGCACCGCGCCCCACCCATCGCCTGCCTGGGCCGGGGCCGCGGAAGCGGCAGCGCCGGCGCCCGGCTGAGCCGGAGCTTCGGGCGCGGCGGAGGCAGCGGCCACGCCCCCCGGAGCCCGGCTGCCATCACCCGGCTGAGCCGCGGCCGGCGTGCGCGGGGCCACGGGAGCAGGATCGGCGGCCGCCGGGCGGACCGGCGGCTTGACCGGCTCCGGCACCGGTGCCGGCCCCGCCGAAGCCGGACGCTGCGACGGCCTCGAAAACTCACGCTCCGGCGCCGCTCGCACCGGCGGCTCCACGCCACCCTCGGCGGGCGCGCCTCCGCCGTCGGCCACGGTCGCGCGGCGCTCCAAGCGCTCGATCCGGGCCAGCAGCGCCTTCTCCGCGTCGGTCACCGACGGCAGCAGCATCCGCGCGCACAGCAGCTCGAGCACGAGCCGGGGCGACGTCGCACCCCGCATCTCCAGCAGTCCATTGTGGACGATGTCGGCGTACCGGGACAGCGTGGCCAGCCCGATCCGCTCGGCCTGCGCGACCATCCGCGACAGCTCTTCCTCCGGCGCGGACACCAGCCCGCCCGCGGACTCCGGCACCGCGCGCAGCAGCACCAGGTCGCGCAGCCGGTCCAGCAGGTCGGTCGCGAAGCGGCGCGGGTCGTGGCCGGCTTCGGTGAGCTTCTCGACGGTGCCGAACACCGTGGCCGCGTCCTCGGTCGAGAGCGCGTCCACCATGTCGTCGATCAGCGCGACGTCGGTGACGCCCAGCAGCGCGACCGCCCGCGAGTACGAAACGCCTTCCGGCCCGGCGCCGGCGAGCAGCTGGTCGAGCACCGACTGCGTGTCACGCGCCGAGCCGCCGCCCGCGCGGATGACCAGCGGGTACACCGCCGGCTCGACCTCGACGCCTTCGGCCGCGATGTTGCGCTCCAGCAGGTTGCGCATCGAGCTGGGCGGGATCAGCCGGAACGGGTAGTGGTGCGTGCGCGAGCGGATGGTGGTGAGCACCTTGTCCGGCTCGGTCGTGGCGAAGATGAAGATGACGTGTTCCGGCGGCTCTTCCACGATCTTCAGCAGGGCGTTGAAGCCCTGCGTGGTGACCATGTGCGCCTCGTCGATGATGAACACGCGGTAGCGCGACTCGGCCGGCGCGTAGAACGCCTTGTCCCGCAGCTCGCGGGCGTCGTCGACACCACCGTGGCTCGCCGCGTCCAGCTCGGTGACGTCGACGCTGCCGGGGCCTTCCGGCGCGAGCGCCTTGCACGAGTTGCACTCGCCGCACGGGTCCGGCGTCGGGCCCTTGGCGCAGTTCAGCGAGCGCGCCATGATGCGCGCGCTGGACGTCTTGCCGCAGCCGCGCGGACCCGAGAACAGGTAGGCGTGGTTGATCCGCCCGGCGGACAGCGCCGTGCGGAGGGGTTCGGTCACATGCTCCTGCCCGACGACCTCGGCGAAGGTTGCCGGACGGTACTTGCGGTACAGCGCGAGAGCCACCTCGCGAGGGTACCGGGCACCACCGACAACCTTCGCCGTGCGGTCAGGAGACCAGCGCCGTCGCTTCGGCGACCATCGCGTTCACCTTGGTGACGTGCGCCGCCGTGAACGCGTCACGCGCCCGCGCCTCGGGCAGCTCGACGTCCAGGTAGTGCTGCAGGCCCGAGTCCGGTCCGTCGAGCACGCCCTGCGCGACCGCGACGACCTCCGGCCCCTCGCCCAGGGTCCGGGTGGCGTAGACGTCCAGGTCGATCAGGTGCGCGACGTACCGGCCGTGGGCCAGGAACTCGCGGATGTCCGCGACGGTGCCGTCCAGCGCCTTCTGCGCCGCCGACTTCGTCGACGGGCCGCCCACCGCCAGGAGCTGGTTGACCTCGATGCGGTCGTCGGTGTCCCGGCCCGGGTAGTCACCTGTGCGCAGCAGCGCGGCGACACCGGCGTACGGGCCGGCGAGCGCGTCACGAGCCGCCTGGCGCAGGCCAGGGCGGGCGTTCGGGTCCGCCGCGATCGCCGAGACGGCGGCGCGGTCGTCGGACTCCTGCGCGACGGCGAGGCCGCTGCGCACGAACGTGACGACGTCGTCGTCCGAGCCGCTCAGCGCCGCACGGGCGGCGTTCTTGACGGCGGCGCCGCCGTTGCGCAGCAGGTAGACCGCCGCCTTGCGGCCGTTCGGCACGGTCAGCGCCGGGTCGGCCGCGTCGGCCAGCAGCTTGTCGTTGTCGGTCTTGGCCTGCGCGGCGCGCGCCGCGGCCTCCCGCGCCTGCTGCTGCGCGGCCGCCTCGGCGCTCGCGGCGGCCTGGCCGTTCCGCTGGTTCTCGGCCTGCTGGGCGGCGAGCCGGTCGGCGTTCGCCTTCCGCGCGTCGGCGGCGATCCGGCGGGCCGTTCCCGCGGCGACCTTCACCTCCAGGGTGCGGTGGGCGGCCTTGGCCGCCTTGGCCTCGTCGAGCCGCTGCCGGACCGCGGTGGCTTCGCCGTCGTAGTTCGTGGCGACCTGCCACCACAGCGACAAGAAGTACCGGACGTCCTCCGGCGTGCCGTCGAGCGCTGCCTGCGCGGCGGCCTTGACCTCCGGGCCGCCGTCGGCCATGGCCTGGTTGACCGTGATCCGGTCGTCGACGTCCTTCGCCCGCTGCAGGCCGGTCTCCAGGAAGGCCCGCACGTCGGCGGGGGTGCCGTCGAGCGCCTTCTGGGCCCGGGCGTTGACGGTCGGCCCGCCGGTGCTCATGGCCTGGCCGACGGCGATCCGGTCGTCCGCGATCCGGGCCTGCGGCAGGCCGTGCGCCAGGTACTCGCGGACGTCGTCCTGGGTGCCGCTGAGCGCCTGCTGGGCGGTGCGCTTGGTGACCGGGCCGCCGTTGGTCATGGCCTGGGTGACGAGGACCCGCTCGTCGTCGTTCTGCGCCTGACGGCGGCCGGTGGCCAGGAAGGCCTGCAGGTCGGCGGGCGAGCCGAGCAACGCCGCTTCGGCGGCCCGCGCCACACCCGAACCGCCGGTCTCCAGGAATGAGACGGCCTGCGCCCGATCGGGCAGCACGTCCGCGGCCGCCGGCGTCGCGAACGCCCCGGCCGCGAGTGCGGCGGCAACGATTACTGCGTTTGCCCGCAAGAGAAACCCCCTCGATCGATGATCGTCCGGTTGCTTATCGCCGGGGTGGTCGGAATGTTTCCGATAACCTCGGATCCCGTGAGCCGCACGCGAAAGCCCGAGCCGGTGCCCGGGCGCTACCCGGTGCGGTTCGGCACGGCGGAGCTGATCCGCGACGCCGACCGCGGCAACGCCTGGCTGGTGTCGGTGGACGGCGTCGCCCAGTCGTACGTCGACCTCGACGACCCCGCCCACCTGGAGTTCGACTACGTCCGCCGGTTCGCGGACGTGCTGGACCGGCTGCCGCCCGGTCCCGTGGACGCGGTGCACGTCGGCGGCGCGGCCTGCACGCTGCCGCGGTACGTCGCCGCGTCCCGGCCGGGGTCGCGGCAGCTGGTGTTCGACGCCGACGGCGAGCTGGTCGAGCTGGTCCGCGCACAGCTGGGGCTGCGGGTGCCGGGCGTGCGCGTCCGGGTGACGGACGGCCGCGAAGGCCTGGCGACGCGCCGCGAGGATTCGGCGGACCTGGTGGTGGTCGACGCGTTCCAGCGGGCGACGCTGGCCGGCGGCCTGGCGACCCTGGAGGCGACGAGGGCGATCGCGGGCATCCTGCGCGGACCGGGCGTCTACCTGGCGAACATCACGGACGGCTCGGGCTTGCCGTTCGCCCGCCGCTTCCTGGCCACGCTGCTCGAGGTGTTCCCGTACGTCCTGCTCCTGGCGGACCCGGGAGTGCTGCGCGGCCGCCGCTTCGGCAACCTGGTGCTGGCGGCCTCGGCGAGCAACCTCCCGGCGGCGGAGATCGCCCAGCGAACGGCCTCGGCGGCGTTCCCGGCCCGCTGCGTGCACGGCGCGGAGCTGCGGAAGCTGGCCGGGAAGGCGGCCCCGATCACGGACGCGGACGCCCCACCGCCCCCGAAACCCCCGGACGACGTGCTGGGCCTGTTCTGAAGACAAAAGGGGACCCCGCGCACCCGCCAGAGCCTGCTTATCCTTGCTGCCTTCCGGCCCTGGGGAGGTTCACAGGGTGGACGCCGCGCGGGGTCCGAGGATCAGTGTAGTGGGAGGGTCGCCGGTGCCGCCGGAGACCCTGCCGAAAGCTGCTCAGGCTCCCGCACCAGCCTGGGCCCGCGCCCGCTTGAACGTGTTGTGCAGCACCGCCAGCAGCGCGTCCCGGACCGACAGCTTCTGCCGGGCGTCGAACGTGATCAGCGGGACGTCGTCGCTCACCGCGAGCGCCCACCGGACGTCCTCCAGGTTGTGGCCGAGCGAGCCGTCGAACATGTTCACCGCCACCACGAACGGGAGGCCCGCGTTCTCGAAGTAGTCGACCGCCGGGTAGCAGTCGTCCATGCGGCGGGTGTCCACGATCACCAGTGCGCCCAGTGCGCCGTGGACCAGGTCCTGCCACATGAAGCCGAAGCGGTCCTGGCCCGGCGTGCCGAACAGGTACAGCTTGACCTCTTCGTCGATCGTGATGCAGCCGAAGTCCAGCGCGACCGTCGTCGTGGTCTTGGAAGGGACGTGGCCGGTGTTGTCCGCGGACACCGAGGTGATCGCCGCCTCGGTCGTGAGCGGCTTGATCTCCGAGATCGACGACACCGCCGTCGTCTTGCCGACGCCGAAGCCGCCCGCGATGACGATCTTGACCGGGGCCGGCGGCCGGGCGCCCGGTTCAGTGAATGGCTTCGAGTCCACGAATGACCCTTTCGATCATGCCGAGGTCGTGCGAGTTGTGGTTGCCCGGCCGACGGACGACGACGTAGCCCAGTTCGGCGAGGTCGGCCACCAGCACCCTGGCCACACCGATGTGCAGGCCGAGCATGGCGGCCACCTCGGCGACCGACATCGTGTTCCGGCAAAGGGAAACGATTTCCTGGCGTTCGAACGTGAGCTTCGGGTGCGACGCCGCACCGAGGCGGGACGTCATGACCTGGGCCTCGATCTCGAGGCTCTGGTCGACCGGCTGGGCCCGCCCCGAGGTCATCAGGTACGGCCGCAGCAGCGAAGGCTCCTCGGTCATCGCTCCCCCTAACTTCCGACGGTGTTCTTCAGCTCCTCGATGAGCCCGGGCGTGAGGACCTCGGTGGCGCGGTTGGCGAACATCGCCATCTCGTAGGCGATCGTGCCGAGGCTGGCCTGCTTGTTGGCCAGCACGCCCAGCGAGCAGCCGATGCTGATCGTGCAGACGAGCAGGTAGCCGTGCTCGAGTTCGATGATCACCTTGTCCGGGGAGCCGAGCGGGTGGCTTTCCGAGACGCCGTGTGCGAGGCCGAGCATGGCGGAGGAGATGGCGGCGAGGCGATCGGCGTTGGAGCGCTCGAGCTCCGACGACATCGCGATCAGCAGGCCGTCGGCCGAGACCGCGATGGCGGCGATCGCGCCCGCGGTGTGCTGCGCGAAGCGGCTCACCAGCCAGTTGAAGTTCTGGGCTTCGACACTGACACCAGGTGCGGGGATGCTCATTTCCTGCTCTCTTCTCCTCGTTCCATCACACGACCGGCGACCACGCCTTGGGGCGGGCTGTCTGCCGTAATGTCCTCCGCCTTCGCGAGACCGGCGGAGAACGCGTCGAACGCCGCTCGTTCGGCCGCCGGGTCCCGCTTGGTGCGGTTGACGACGGCGCGGGCGAGCGGCCGCCCCGCGGACTGCTTGCGCAGGCCCGGGGCGAGCTGGGCACCGGGGACGCGGCGGACCAGGCCGTCGCGCGACTGCGCGGCGGCCGTGATCGGGGCCGTGGCCACCGGCGAAGCGTCCACGGGGACGCGGACCGGGAGAGGTGACACGGGTGCGGTCACGACGGTGGGCGACGCGGGCGCCGGGTCGGCCGTCAGCGCGCTGACCTCGGCCGCCTTCGCGAAGGTGCCGGTCGGCGGCGTGCTGACCTCGGCGGCCTTGGCGAAGGCGCTCGCGAAGCCGTCCATCGCGGCTTTGGTCGCTTCCGGGTCGTGCCGCGGCTTGCTGTCGTCGGACACCGGAGCGGACGTGCCCGGGCTGGGCAGCTGGGCGCCGCGGACCCGGCGGCGCAGCCCGCCCCGGCTCTCCGAAAACGCCTCAGTCGCCTCCGTCGCCGCCGCGGCCACCACCGCAGGCTCGGGGGCTTCGGCGGCCCGGTCGTCGGGTTCGGCGTCCGGCCACACCGGTTCCAGTTCGCGGAACCAGCGGAAGCCGTTGCCGGGGCCGAGCAGCGCCGGGATCGCCGGCGCCGGCAGTTCGACGGGCCGGTCGCGGGCCGGTTCGGGCACCGGCGGCCGGAAGCTTTCGTCCGAGGTGAACGTGGGAGCCGGCGCGGCGTGCCGCCCCGCCGGCAGCGGCGACGACACCGCCTGCGCCGGGATCACCGGCGCCGGCTCGTTCTTCGGCCGCAGCTCGGTGCGGTGGCTGAACAGCGACGGCGGGATGGTCAGCCGCGCGGTCACACCGCCGGTGGTCGGCGTCGCGAGCAGCTCGACACCCAGCTCGTGGCGCCGCGCCAGCCGGCCGACCACGAACAGGCCGAGCACACTGGTCGGCGCGAGCTCCAGGCGTTCGCGCTCGACGAGCCGCTGGTTCTCCTCGGCCAGTTTCTCCGCGGTCATGCCGATGCCGTGGTCGACGATGCTCACCAGGCAGGCGCCGTCCGCGAGGAACATGGTGTCCACCTCGACCATCGAGCCCGGCGGGGAGAACGACGTCGCGTTCTCCAGCAGCTCGGCGAAGACGAGCACCAGGTCGGCGCCGAGGGCCGACGACAGCAGGATCTCCGCGACGACACCGAGCTTGACGCGCTGGTAGTCCTCGATCTCGGCGAGCGCCGAGCGCAGGGCCGTCGACAGCTCGATCGGGCCGGCGATCCGGGTTTCGTCGCGGGTGCCGGACACCACGAGCAGGTTGTCGGCGTTGCGGCGCAGGCGGGTGGAGAGGTGGTCGAGCCGGTACAGGCTGGCCAGCAGCCGGGTGTCCTGCTCGTTGCGCTCGACCTCGTCGATCAGGGCCAGCTGGCGGCCGACGAGGTTCTGCGTGCGCTTCGCGACGTTTGCGAACATCAGGCTGGTGTTGCGCCGGGTGAGCGCCTGGCGTTCGACCAGCTCGGCCGCGGTGGTCTGGACCCGGTTGAACGCGGCGGCCAGCTTGCCGAGCTCGTCTTCGGAGACGACGTCGATGGTGGCCAGGCGCGGGACCTGCTCCTCGGCCTCTTCCGTGTCGGTCACGCGGACGAGCTCGGTGCCGGCGAGGTCGGCGACCGAGGTCGCCGCGGTGGTCAGCTGGCGCAGCGGGCCGGCGATCGAGCGGGACACCGCGACCGCGAGGAAGGCGACCAGCAGGAACAGCGCGCCGGCGCCGAGACCGACCGTCCAGGCCAGCTGGGTCGCGCTGTCGGCACGCCCGGTCGCGGAGTCGGAGATCTCGCTGATCGCCCGCTCCTGCACGAGCTTCCGCTGGCCCGCGTGGGCGTCCGCGGCGGAGAGCACGTCCGCCACGTACTGCGTGGTGCCGGCCGCGTCACGGGGCTTGTCGACCTCGGCGGCGAGTTCGTCGACGCGCCGCCCGGCGTCGCTCTGCTCGATCTGCACGACCTGGGCGGACCGCTGGGCGTCGTCACCGTCGTCGCCCTGCTTGACGAACCGGTCGACGAAGATCGGCGCCTGCTGGGTCGCGTCGTCCAGGATGGACCGGCCGGCCTCCGGCGACACCGCCGTCACGATGAGGGCCATCGCGCGCAGCGAGTTCTCCTCGTTCGCGCGCAGCAGCGCGTCCAGCGCGGTCAGCTCGCGCGCGCCCTCGGCGTCATCGGTCAGCTGCGGGACCAGGCGCAGGGAGTCGATCACCGCGTCGACCACGGCGTTGTAGGTGCGGGCGACGCTGTCGAGCGCGACACCGCGGCGGATGGCGTTCTGCCGCAGCTCGGCGAGCGAGCCGATCCGGGTCAGCGCCGCGGAGAGCTCGTCGGGCGCGTCGTCGCCCAGTGCGCCGCGGACCTCGGCGACCGTCGCGTCGACCACCTTCTGCTGCTGGAGCACCTGGTCGGGGCTCGCCGACGGTGTCGCCACGTACGCACCGGTCAGCAGCCGCTCGCGCTGCAGCTGCCACATCAGGCCGCCGAGCTGCTGCGCGTGCCGCGCCACGGCGGCCGACTGCGCCGCCGCCCCGGCGCTGTTCGCCTGGGTCAGCACGAACGGCACCGACACCAGTACCACCGCGATCAGCGGGGGCAGGAGCAGCAGGTTCAGCTTGCCGCGAATACCGAGCCGGGCGAGAAAACCTCCGCCGCCGGCCCGTTTCGCGGTCGGCCTGCCGTGTCTCATCCCGCCACCTTCCCGTCTTCCGTTCTCACTCGACCGCGGCCACCCGGCTCACGTGGCCCCGGTGCTGCTCCCGGACCAGGTCCTCGATCCGGGCGCGCAGCTCGAGGAACTGCGGCTCGCGCTTCACCGCCAGGTCGCGTTCGGCGGGCAGCGCCACCTCGACGTCCGCGGCGATCCGGCCCGGGTCGGAGGCGAGCACCACCACCCGGCCGCCGAGGAACACCGCTTCCTCGACGTCGTGGGTCACCATCAGCACCGTGGTGCCGGTGTCGGCCCACACCTGGCGGATGAGCACCTGCATGTCCTCTTTGGTCTGGACGTCCAGCGCCCCGAAGGGTTCGTCCAGCAGCAGGACTTCCGGTTCGCAGGCCAGGGCGCGCGCGATCGCGACGCGTTGCTTCTGGCCGCCGGAGAGCTGCCTCGGCAGCGACTTGCGCACGGCGTCGAGCCCGGTTTCGGCGAGGTACCAGTCCACCCGCTCGGCGCGCTCGGCCGGGTCGAGCGAGAGCAGTTCGAGTCCGAACGCGACGTTCTTCTCCACGTTGCGCCACGGGTAGAGCGCGCCGGCCTGGAAGACCAGCCCGCGGTCCGGCCCCGGCCCGGTCACCGGCACGCCGTCGAGCACGATCTCGCCCTCGGTCGGCCGGCTGAGCCCGGCCACCAGCGACAGCAGCGTCGACTTGCCGGAGCCGCTCGCGCCGACGACGCAGACGAACTCGCCGCGCCGGACTTCGAGGTCGACGCCGTCGAGGGCGCGGGTGACCCGGCCGCGGACGGTGTAGTCCTTGGCGACGTTCCGCAGTTCCAGCGTCATGCCGCCCACTTCCCGACCCGCGTGCGCAGCAGGCGCAGCAGGACGTCGATGAGGAGCCCGGCGATCCCGATGACCACGAGCACCGCGAAGATCTTGTCGGTCTGCAGGAACCGCTGCGCGCGCACGATCCGGTACCCGAGGCCGGCCTGGGAGTTGATCAGCTCGGCGACGACCACGAAGTTCCACGCCGCCGCGGCGTTGACCCGGATCGCGTCGATCATGCCCGGCAGCGAGTGCGGCACGACGATCTTGCGCAGCACCTCGCCCCGGCGCGCGCCGAGGGTGTAGGAGACGTCGATGAGCGAGTCCGGGACGCCGCGGACGACGTCGGCGGTCATCAGCGTGTTGAAGAACACCGTGCCGATGAAGAGGATGGCGATCTTCGACGGCTCGCCGAGGCCGAGCCAGATGATCAGCAGCGGGATGAACGCGCTCGCCGGCAGGTAGCGCAGCAGCCCGATCAGCGGCTCGAAGAACGCCTGCCCGGCGGTGAAGGTGCCCATCAGGATCCCGAGCGGCACCGAGACGACCACGGCGAGCCCGAAGCCTTCGAGCACCCGCAGGGTGGTGGTCCCGAGGTCGTCGAAGAGCTCACCGGTGCCCGCCATGTCGGCGCCGGCCTTGAGCACGGCGACCGGGGACGGCAGGAACGTCGAGTCGACGGACCCGCTGACGCTCAGCGCGATCCACGCCAGCAGCGGGATCGCGAACGACAGCACCGCCAGCGTCCAGCGCGCCGTCGCGGAAATGGGCGTGCGCAAGGAGAACAGCGGCGAAGCCGACGGCTTCAGGCCGGCCCGGCGGGGCAGCGGCGACCAGTCCGGCCGCCCGCCGCGCGCCGCCCGGCCCGCCTCCTGCCGTTCGGCGAGCCGCTGTTCCGCTTCCTGCGCCTCGGCGGCCTGCGCCTCGGCTGTGCTCGCCGGGGTGGTGCGCTGGGTCGGACCGGTCACTGGGGCGAGGCCTTCACGAACTGGTCTTCGAACAACCCGTCGAGCGACGGCCGCTGCTGGGCGAGCCCGGTGGCGACGATGAAGTCGATGATCTTGTTCGCCTGGAAGTCGAGGTGCTGCGCGGTGACGCCCGGCGTGAACGCGTCGATGTTCTGCTGCCGCGTGAAGATGGTGGTGCCGGCGTCGTAGGTCTTGTAGTCCGCTTCGGACACACCGCCGCGCTTGGCCATGATCTTGACGGCCGCGTCCTTGTTGTTCTTGATCCAGGTCAGCGTCTCGAACCAGGTGTTGACCAGCGCCTGCACGTCCTTCGGGTGGTCCTTGACCAGCTTCTGCGACGTGACGAGGTGGTCCGGGATCGCGCCGGGGAACTCCGCCGACGAAGAGATCGCGCGGCTGCCAGGGCGCTCGAGGGCGGTCGAGGTGAACGGCGCGAACGCGGCGACCGCGTCGACCTGGCCGCTCTTGAACGCGGCGGCCGCGGCGTCGGTCGGGAGGTTGACGAGCTGGATGTCCTTTTCGGTCAGCTTCGCCGACTGCAGCGCCAGCAGCAGCAGGTAGTGGTCGACCAGGCCCTGCTCGACCGCGACCTTCTTGCCCTTGAGGTCGGCGATGCTGGTGATCCCGTCCCGCGCGATGATCTTGTCGTTGCCGGTGGAGTTGTCGTTGACCAGCACGATCGACAGCTTGGCGCCGCCGGAGACCGACGACAGCGTGTCGTTGAGGGTCTGGCTGTTGGCGTCGATGGCCCCGCTGGAGAGCGCGTTGATGCTGTCGGTGTAGTTGTCGAAGTACTTCAGGTCGACGTTGACGCCGTTCTTCGCGAACAGGCCCTGTTCCTGCGCCACCTGCCAGGGGAACCAGCCCGGCCAGGCACTGAAGCCGATGGTGATCTTGCTCCCGCTGCCGGACGCGGAGCTGTCACTGCACCCCGAGAGCGCGGTGACCCCCGCGAGGGTCAGCAAGGTCAGGAGCACCGTCAGCAGACGGGGGCGGGGACGGGAAATCACAACGAACTCCAGGTTGCGGGGGAAGTGGAGTGGTGCTGTACCGAAAGGGGGAAGATCGGCGCTCGGGGCTACGGGTGGTGACGACAGGGAGGTCGATCTGTTCGAGCTGCGCTACCGCGCACGGTCATCGCTGCTCACTTCCGCCGCACCTGATCGGGTCATCGCGAGAGAACGCGGACAGGGGGCGCCTACCACCAGTGAAATCCCAGCACTCAAAGCACCGGATCAGCCACCCCTGTCCCTCTCCCGGCGGAGAGCCTAGCGAGTGACACAAGATCCCCACAACGTCCGCCTATGGCCTCCGAACGAGTGACCGCCGCCCGTGTCAGCCAGCGGGATCGAGGCGTTCGACGGTGATTCGAGCGGGTTTTCTGTCGGCCGACCGGCCAATATTCCACCGTGCGTGTGCGCGCCGCGCGTGCAAGTGCACGCCCCGAAGTCCCCTGTCGTTACCACGATCGCGGGGCGTACCGAGATCATCACCCACAGCGAAATGACGGCTCCGAACGGGCGTCCGGAATGACCCGGCCACGCTCCGGGAATTCGAACACCTGTCCGCATCCGCCGATACCGTACGCGCCCGGAATTCGCCGATTGTTTTCTGGACTGTTAACACGCTCGCAACAATCCGACCGGGTCGGCCTGATTTCTGTCAAACGACAGATTTAGTCAGGTCGTAAACCGTCGTGCCTCCGACCGTGCTGGACGCGAAGTTCTGCTCGACCCAGGCCTGGATTTCCGCGGCGGTCCCGCGGCCGCCGCCGAACCCGCCGCGGCCACCGGCGACGTAGTAGCGGATGTCCCCGTCGGCGACGTACTGCCGGAACTGCTGCAGCGTCGGCGCCGGGTCGCTGCCGCTGAAGCCGCCGATCGCCAGCACCGGCCGTCCGCTCGCCAGTGCCAGGCCCGCCGACTGCATCGCGCCGCTCTGCGCGGCGGCCCACTTCGTCGTCGTCCCCTTCAGCAGGTCGATCACGGCGGGGTCGGTCCGCCCCTCGCCGAAGCCGCCGCCACGCGGGCCACGGCCACCCGCGGCGGCCGGCCCGGACGACGGCGTGCCGCCGGAGTGCGCGGTCGCGGCCGTGACGACCGTGAAGGACGCCGTCCCGAGCAGCGCGGCGCACAGGCCGAGCACGGCCACGACCGGGCCGAGCCGCCGGACGCGGTCGGCGCCGAAGAGCAGGCCCGCGACGGTGGCGGCGCCGGCCAGCAGGAGCGTGTAGCGGATCCACGGCTGCCAGTCCGGCGTCCGCGAAAGGAGGATGAAGGCCCAGACCGCCGTCACCGCGACCATGACGGCGAGCACCGCGCGCGCCGCGAAGTTCGCCCGGCCGCGCCAGAGCTCGCGTGCGGAGATCGCCAGCGTCGCGGCGACCCCGGGGGCCAGCGCGACCGTGTAGTACGGGTGGATGATGCCGCTCATGTAGCTGAACACCAGCGCCGAGACCACCAGCCAGCCACCCCACAGCAGCAGCGCGGCCCGCGTGCGGTCGGTGCGCGGCGCCCGGCGCGTGAACCACAGGCCGGCCACCAGCCCGATGACCGCGGCCGGCAGCAGCCACGACGCCTCACCGCCGAACTCGCCGCCGAACAACCGCGTCAGGCCGGCCTGGCCGCCGAAGCCACCGAAGCCGCCCCGGCCACCGGCGGGCAGCTCGATGCCGGCGGGCGGGGTGAACGTCCGCGCGCCGCCCCCGCCGCGGCCTTCGCCGAAGATCCGGCCGAGACCGTTGTAGCCGAAGGCCAGCTCCAGCACGGTGTTGTCGGTCGAGCCGCTGATGTAGGGCCGGTCCGCGACCGGCCACAGCGCGACGGCGAGGATCCACCACCCGGCGGAGACGACCACCGCCCCCGCCGCGGCGCACAGCTGGGCGACCCGGCGCCCGAGCGACGTCGGCGCGGCGACGGCGTAGGCGAGCACGAAGGCGGGCAGCACGAGGAAGGCCTGCAGCATCTTGTCGAGGAAGCCGAAGCCGATCGCGACCCCGGCGAGCACCAGCCACTTCGTGCTCGCGTGCTCCAGCGCGCGCACCACGCAGTAGCCACCGGCGACGAGCAGGAGGACGAGGAAGGCGTCGGGGTTGTCGTAGCGGAACATCAGCGCGGCGACCGGCGTCAGCGCGAGCCCGGCCCCGGCCAGCAACCCGGCGCCGGGCCCGGAAAGCCGCCGCACGGCGAGGTAGAGCAGCCCGACGGAGGCGACGCCGGCGAGCGCGTCGGGGACGAGCAGGCTCCAGCTGGATAAGCCGAAGAGCCGTCCGGACAACCCCATGAGCCAGAGGGAAAAGGGCGGTTTGTCGACGGTGACGACGTTGCCGGGGTCAAGCGAGCCGAAGAACAGCGCCTTCCAGCTCCAGGTGCCTGCCTGCACGGCCATCGCGTAGAAGTCGTTGCCCCAGCCGGTCTTCGCCAGGTCCCACAGGTAGAGCAGACCGGTCCCGAGCAGCAGGGCGGCCACGGAAGGCTTGACCCACCGCGCTTCCCGGGCGGGAGCGGGCGGCTGGGGCTGGGCGTGCGCGGGCGCCGGCAGCGTGGTCGTCATGACGGCCACCGTGTCGGCGGCGCATGTGGTGAACTTGTGCCGAAGCTGTGTGTCAGCTGTGCATCGCTCACGGCCGGGTGATCACTGCGGCGGGGGCGCCTCGGCGAAGGTGATTTCGAACTCCGTCCGGCCCGGACGGCTCTGCACCCCGACCCGCCCACCGTGCGCGGCCACCACCGCCGCCACGATCGCCAGCCCCAGCCCCGTGCTCCCCGCCGCCCGCGAACGCGAATTGTCGCCACGGGCGAAGCGCTCGAAGATGTTCGGCAGCGTCTCCGGCGGGATACCCGGCCCGTCGTCGGCCACCCGGAGCCGGACTATTCCGTCCGATGTGGACAATGCGGTCGTCACCGTGGTGCCCGGCGGGGTGTGCGTGCGGGCGTTGGCGAGCACGTTGATCACCACCTGGTGCAGCTGGCCCGCGTCGCCGAGGACGCCGATCGGTTCGCCGGGGACGTCCATCAGCCACTTGTGGTCCGGGCCCGCCACGTGCGCGTCCGCGACCGCGTCGGCCACCAGCCGGCACAGGTCCACCCACTCGGGCACCACCGGCCGCCCGGAGTCCAGGCGGGCGAGCAGCAGCAGGTCCTCCACCAGCGTCGTCATCCGGCGCGACTCGGACTCGACGCGGCTCATCGCGAACGCCACGTCCGGCGGCACCTGCTCGCCGCCGCGGCGGGTCAGCTCGGCGTAGCCGCGGATCGCCGCCAGCGGGGTGCGCAGCTCGTGGCTCGCGTCCGCGACGAACTGGCGGACGCGGTTCTCGCTCGCGTGCCGCGCGGCCAGCGCGTTCGCGACGTGCTGCAGCATCCGGTTCAGCGCCGAGCCGACCTTGCCGACCTCGGTGTTCGGGTCGGTGTCGGCCTCCGGGACGCGCTCGGACAGCGCCACCTCGCCGCGGTCCAGCGGCAGCTCCGAGACGCGCGTCGCGGTCGCGGCCAGCCGGTCGAGCGGCTGCATCGTGCGCCGGATCGTCGCCGCGCCGACCGCGCCCGCCACCAGGATCCCGGCCAGCGCGACACCGCCGAGGATGAAGCCGAGCTGCCAGAGCGTCTCGTTGACGTCCTTCAGCGGCAGGCCGATGACCGTCTTCTCCCCGCGCGGCGACGTCGTCGAAACGACGCGGTACTCGCCGAGGCTGCCGCCGAGGTCGATGCTGTGGGCGCGGCCGTCGGCCGTGAGCCCGAGCAGCGCCTGCACCTGCTGCGCGGTGATCGGCTTGAGCGGCGGCTTCTTGCCCTGCCCGAAGCCCCCGGCGAAGTCGAGGACGCTGGCCCGGATCACCGAGCCGGTCACCGTGACCGCGAGCGTGCCGTCGCCCTGGCCGATCACCCGCAGCGGGTCGGGCGGCGGCGTGTCGCCGTACACCCACGGCGGGCGCTCGCCGGTGTGCTTGCCGCGTTCGCTCGCCGCGGCCAGGCGCTTGTCCTGCTGGCCGATGAGGAACTCGCTGAGCGCGAACTCCGTGACCACGCCGACGACCAGGCACACCAGGGCGAGCAGCGCGGCGAGCTGCACGATCAGCCGCCGCCGCAGCGACCACGGACGGCGGACGCGCTTCGGTTCAGCCGGCGGGTTTGAGGACATACCCGGCGCCCCGCATGGTGTGGATCATCGGCTCGCGGTCGGCGTCGATCTTCTTGCGCAGGTAGGAGATGTAGAGCTCGACGATGTTGGCCTGGCCGCCGAAGTCGTAGCTCCAGACGCGGTCCAGGATCTGGGCCTTCGACAGCACGCGCTTGGGGTTGCGCATGAGGTAGCGCAGCAGCTCGAACTCGGTCGCGGTCAGCGGCACCAGGTCGCCGCCGCGGTGCACCTCGCGGCTGTCCTCGTCGAGGGTGAGGTCGCCGACGACCAGCGTCGACCCGCTCGCGCCGGTGACCCCGCCGGCCCGGCGCAGCAGCGCGCGCAGGCGCAGGGCGACCTCTTCGAGACTGAACGGCTTGGTGACGTAGTCGTCGCCGCCCGCGGTGAGCCCGGCGATGCGGTCCTCGACCGCGTCCTTCGCCGTCAGGAACAGCACCGGCAGGTTCGGCACCTCGGACCGCATCCGCCGCAGTACTTCGAGGCCGCTGAAGTCGGGGAGCATGACGTCGAGGACGACGGCGTCGGGGCGGAAGTCGCGCGCGATCCGGACGGCCTCGGTGCCGTCGCCCGCGCTGCGCACCTCCCAGCCCTCCATCCGCAGGGCCATCGAGACGAGCTCGGCCAGCGTCGCCTCGTCGTCGACGACGAGGACCCGGACCGGGCTCCCGTCGGCGCGCCGCAGGTCGGCCTTGCCAGGGCCGGGTGACGTGGCGTTCATAGCGGTCATAGTGCCACCTTCCCGGCCCGGCGTCGGTGTTCGCTGTGCGGTCGCTGTGCATTTGCTGTGAAGGTTCGCGCGATCGAGGCACAGGAGCTCCTGACGTTCCGCACAGCTCAAACACAGCCGCGGCGGCGAACCTGGGCGGGACCAGTGTGGGCACCACCGGAGGACACGATGACGACCGAGCCGATGCCGAACACCCAGCCCGAGGGTGCCAACTGGGGCGACCCCGCCCCGGCCGCGCCGAAGAAGGGCTGGTCCGGCAAGAAGACGGCGATCGCGGCCGGCATCGCCGTGGTGATCGCCGCGGGCGGCGGCGCGGCGATCTGGGCGGGGACGAGCAGCGCCGACAATGCCGCGCAGGGCCCCGGCGGCTTCGGCGGCCCGGGCGGTCCCGGCGGCGGCCAGTTCCGCGGCCAGGGGCCGGGCGGCTTCGGCGGCGGAATGGCGGCGTTGCGCGACGCCCTCCACGGCGACTTCGTGGTGTCGGACGGCAGCGGCGGCTACACGACCGAGCGCCTGCAGACGGGCGACGTGACCGAGCTGAGCGCGACGTCGGTGACGCTGACCAGCAAGGACGGCTACAAGCAGACGTACACGCTCGACGCATCGACCCAGAAGACGGGCGACGTGAAGACGGGCGACACGAACGTGACGGTGGTGGCCAAGGTAGCGGGCCAGACGGCAACGGCGACCTCGCTGGGCAAGGGCTTCGAACCGGGCCAGCGCCAGCCGGGCCAACGCCGCGGCGGGGACTACCCGGGCCGCCCGACGAGCTGACCACGGCGGCGGGCTCGCCTTGGCCGCTTGAGCACGCCCGCCCGCGCACGGCTGCTTGGGCACGGCCGCCCGCGGCCGGGTGAGCGGGCCCGGCGCAGCGAGCCGCAGGGCCGGGCAACTCCGTCCCGATGGGCGGCCTGCCCGAGCCAACCGTAGGCCAGGCGCGCCGCCTGCCCCGGCGGCGAACCAGCCGGAGCCTCGAAACAGCCGCCGACCCGCGAGCGCCCGCCCCCCAGTCAGGGAACGCCCCGGTGCCGCGCACCCCCCTCACGCCGCACCGGGGCGTTCCCGTCTTCACCCTCGTTAGGGCAAAGTTGCGGGTGTGCAGGACATCCGGGGGTCGCTGAGACGGCAGTCTCTGCTCGTCGCGCTCGTCTGCGTCGTCGGGGACGCCTCCCTCTTCCTTCTGCGCGGCCCCTTCCCCGAAGCCGGCTGGCGGGCCTGGGCCGTGCTGCTCTGCGGGGTCGCCGTCAACGCCGCCCTCGCCGGGGCGCCCCGGCACTCCGGGTGGGTCGCCCTCGCGCACGCCGTGCTCTTCGCCGGTGCCCCGCTGCTGCTCTGCACCTGCCAGGGGTACGTCGTCGGCAACAACGCCGGGATCCTCATCGCCGGCTACCGGGCCGGGGCGTGGCTGCGGCTGAAACCCGCCGTGCTCGCGCTCGGCGCCCTGCTCGCCGGCGTCACCGCCGGCTGCCTCGAAGGCGGCGGCCGGACCGCGAACGACTGGCGGCTCATCGCCATCAGCGTCGGCGTCTCCGCGCTGCTGCCCTGGCTCGTCGGCCGGTACACGACCGCCCGCCGCGCCTACATCGCCGATCTCGAACGCGCAGCCGACGAACGGCGTCAGCACGAAGAAGAAGCCGTCAAGCGGGCCGTCCTCGAGGAACGGACCACCATCGCGCGCGACCTGCACGACGTCATCTCCCACCACGTCAGCGCGATCGGCGTGCACGCCGGCGCCGCCCGGCTCGGCCTGCCCGACGGGTCCGACGCCGTGCGGAAGTCGCTCGGCGCGGTCGAGTCGGCGAGCCGCTCGGCGATGGCGGACCTGCGCCGGCTGCTCGACCTGCTGCACGCCGAACCGCACGCCGAACAGCCCGGTCTGGACAACCTCGACGAGCTGGTCGAGACCGTCCGCGCGGCCGGCCTGCCGACCCGGCTGACGCTGGGCGGCGAGCCCCGCGAACTGCCCGGCTCCCTCGACGTCGCGCTCTACCGGATCGCCCAGGAGGCCCTGACCAACGCCCTGCGCCACGGCCAGGGCCCGGTCGAGGTCGACCTGAACCACGGCCGCACCGAGATCGTGCTGACGGTGACGAACGCCCTGCGCGCCGGTCGCCGCGAAGAAAAGGAGCACGCGCACCGCGGCCTCGCCGGCATCCGCCAGCGCGCCACCCTGTTCGGCGGCCGGGTCTCCTACGGCGAGACCGGCGGCCTCTGGCAGCTGCGCACGACCTTCCCGGTGGAGAGCACATGATCCGCGTCCTGCTGGCCGACGACCACGCGATGTTCCGCTCCGGGATGCGCGCGCTGCTCGACACCCAGCCCGACTTCACCTGCGTCGGCGAGGCGTCCGACGGCCGCGAAGCCGTCGCCGAGACCGCCCGCCTGCGCCCGGACGTCGCGGTGCTCGACGTCCGGATGCCCCGCCTCGACGGCCTCGCCGCGACCGAGGCCATCCTGGCCGCGCCGGGCAACGACACCCGCGTCCTCGTGCTCACCACCTACGACGCCGACGAGTACGTCTACCGCGCGCTGCGCGCCGGGGCGAGCGGGTTCCTGCTGAAGAGCCTCGCGCCGGAGGAACTGGTCGCGGCGATGCGGGTGGCCGCGCGCGGGGACGCGCTGATCGACCCCTCGGTGACGCGGCGGCTGGTGGCGAAGTTCGCGGCGGTCCTCGAACCTGCGGCCGCCGAGCCGCCGGAGCTGGCCCGGCTGACCTCCCGCGAACGCGAAGTGCTGCTGTTGCTGGCCGGCGCCTGCAGCAACGCCGAGATCGCGCGGAAGCTGCACGTCGGCGAGGAGACGGTCAAGACGCACGTCTCGCGCGTGCTGAGCAAGCTCGGGCTGCCCGACCGCGTGCACGCCGTCGTCTACGCCTACCGCCACAAACTCGTGCCGGACGAGCGCCCGGCTTAAGCTGGGCCGATGAGGCGGTGGATCACCCTGGCGGTCGGAGTCGTGCTCGTGCTCGTCGGTGCCGTCTGGGTGCTGCAGGGCATCGGGGTCATCACCGGGAGCTTCATGACCGGGCAGAAGCTGTGGTTCCTGATCGGGCTGGCCGCGTTCCTGGTCGGCGTGGTCCTGATCGCGGCGAACCTCACCCGGCGCAAACCTACTTCGTGAAGATCTCGAAGATCGGGTAGCCCGGCGCGATCTCGCGCAGCTTCCCGTCCGAGGCCTTGGCGTCGACGCCGTCGAAGAACACGCCGACCTCGAACTTCCAGCGCTTGAGGTACGCGCGGAGGATGCCCGGCTTCTCGTCGTCGGCCAGCTCGCGGAAGGTGAACGCCTCGACGCGGCGGCCGACGCGCAGCGTGCCCTGCCCGGCTGCCCGCAGGTTGCGGACCCACTGCGTTTCGCCGCGCGGGGCGACGAGGTAGCGGACGCCGTCGACGGTCAGCAGGTTGACCGGCACCGAGCGCGGCTCGCCGCTCTTGCGGCCGACGACCGTGAGCACCCGGCTGCCCCAGACGCTCACGCCCAGCTTCGTCAGCTTCGCGACCAGCTCGTTGAAGGCGTTCGTCGAGTTCTTCGGCTTGATGTAGCGGGTCTCGGTCATGGTGTCCTCCACGCTTTGGGAGAGCAGTGCTCTCGGTTAAGAGCAGTGAACACGAGAGCACTGCACTTCGTCAAGAGCAGTGCTCTCTATTTTGTGCACTGCTCTCGTCGTGGCACACTGATCCGATGACCGCCCCCCGCACCGCACGCGAACGTGCCCGCGCCGAACTGGCCCAGGAGATCAAGGACGAAGCCCGCCGTCAGCTCGCCGAAGTCGGCGCGCACGGGCTCTCGCTGCGCGCGGTGGCCCGGGAGCTGGGCATGGTGTCGTCGGCGATCTACCGGTACTTCCCGAGCCGCGACCGGCTGCTGACCGACCTGATCGTCGACGCCTACAACGCCATCGGCGAGGCGGCCGAGAAGGCGGACCCGGGCACCGCCGACCCCCGCGAGCGCTGGCTGGCGATCTGGCAGGGCACCCGCGACTGGGCCCGCGCCCACCCCCACGAGTACGCGCTGATCTACGGCTCGCCGATCCCCGGCTACTCGGCACCGCAGGACACCGTCGTGCCGGCCTCGCGCGTCGCACTCGCCCTGGTCAAGGTCCTCACGCACACCGAACTGCGGGACGTCGACGGCGAAGTCCCGCCCGAGCTGCGCGCCCAGGCCGAGACGCTCACGAAGGCCCTCGGGATCATCGCCGGCCCGGAAACCGTGGCCCGGCTGCTGATGGCGTGGACCCAGCTGTTCGGCGCGATCAGCTTCGACCTGTTCGGCCAGTACGTCGGCAGCGTCGACCCGGCCGACAGTTTCTTCGCCCATTCGGCGAAGCGGATGGCGGAGTTCGTCGGCCTCTAGGCTGGGGCGAGAGTCCAACGGCGGAAGGGCGGCACGACGTGACGGGGTGGGCCGGGAAGGTCGGCAGGATCCGGGTGATCGGCACCGGGGTGATGGGCCGGGGGATCGTCCAGCTGGCCGCGACCGCGGGGGTGACCGTCGAGCTGGCCGACGTCCGGCGCGAGGCCGTCGACGAGGCGATCGGGTACGTCGGCGGGATGGTCGACAAGCTCGCCGCCAAGGGCAAGCTGACCGGAGACGCCCAGGCCGTGAAGGGCAGGCTGGTCGCGGTGGACGCGCCCGACGCCCCCGCCGACGGCGTCGACCTCGTGCTCGAAGCCGTCCGGGAGGACCTCGAGACGAAACGCGCCCTGTTCGGCAGCCTCGAGCGCGTCTGCCCACAGGACACGGTCTTCGCGACGAACACGAGTTCGCTGTCGGTCACCGAAATCGCCGCCGGGCTGGCCGACCCCGGCCGCCTGCTCGGCCTGCACTTCTTCAACCCGGTGCCGCTGATGCGGCTGGTCGAGGTGGTGCCCGGCGCGCGCACGCACGACTGGCTGCCCGCCGAGGCGATCGAGCTGGTCAGGAGCTGGGGCCACGAGCCGGTGCTCGCGAAGGACGCGCCCGGCTTCCTGGTCAACCACGCCGGCCGCGGCCTGAACACCGAGGCGCTGCAGATCCTCGCCGAGGCGCTGGCCGAGCCCGCCGACGTCGACCGCGTCGCCCGTGACGTGCTCGGCCTGAAGCTCGGTCCGTTCGAGCTGCTCGACCTCACCGGCCTCGACGTTTCGCACGCGGTACTGGAAAGCATCTGGAGCGGCTTCCACGGCGACCCGCGGCTGCGGCCGTCGTGGCTGACCCGGCCGCGGGTGGCGGCCGGCCTGTTCGGGCGCAAGAACGGCGAAGGCTTCTACACCTACCCCGACGGCAAGCAGCAGGTCGCCGCCGAGCCCGCCGCCCCGCCGAAGCCGTCGAGCCCGGTGTTCACCGCGGACGAGCACCTCGCCCGCGCGCTGTCGGCCGCGGGCGTGCAAGTGGTGTCCGACGCCTACCCGGACGCGATCCTGCTCGTGCCGCTCTACGGCGAATCCACAGTGGACGCCGCGAACCGCGCCGGGCTCCCCCTGGACCGTGTCGCCGGCGTCGATCCGCTGGGCGGCTACGAACGCCGGCTCACGCTGTCCGTCCACCCCGGACTCGACCCGGCGGCGGGCCGCGCCGCGTGGGGCGCGCTGGCCGCGACCGGCCTGCCGGTGACGGTGGTCCGCGACGGGCCCGCGCCGATCGCCCAGCGCCTGCTGGCGTCGATCGTCAACACGGCGTGCTTCATCGCGGGCCAGCACCTGGCGAGTCCGCAGGACATCGACACGGCGGTCCGCCTCGGGCTCGGCTATCCCCGCGGCCCGCTGGCTTGGGGCGACCTCGTCGGCGGCGACGTGGTGCTGCGCATCCTGCACGGTCTCGCCGCGGCCACCGGCGACCCCCGCTACCGGCCGAGCCCCTGGCTCACCGAGCGCGTCGCCCTCGGCCTGCCGCTGACGACGGCCGGGACGACACCGGCGGACCTGCGAACGTCCGTAACGTCCGAATAGGACTCAGCGGACGACCTGGACTTCGTCACCCGTCTCGAGGGTGGTGAAGAACTTCAGCGACGCCGCGCTCGAGAGGTGCACGCAGCCGGCCGAGTACCGGCTGAGGCTGCCTTCGTGGAACGCGATGCCGCCGGGGGCGAAGAACACCGAGTTCGGCATCGGCGCACCGTCGAACTCGGTGCTGTGGTGCAGCTTTTCCTTGTACTGCACGTGCCACTTGCCCACCGGGGTCGGCCCGTCCTTCTTGCCGGGCAGCATCTTCACCGGGCCGTAGACGATCTTGCCTTCGTCGAGCAGCCACGCCTGCTTGCCCGAAAGGGACACGCACGCCTTCGCCGTGGCCGTGCACGGAACCCCGGCCGCCACCACCGGCTTCGCCTTGGCCGGCGTCGGCTTCGACGTCGGCGTCGATGCCGGAGCCGAGGTCGGGGCCGACTCGGCCGTCGTCGAAGTCGTCGAAGAGGCGACCGATGGCGTGTCCGCCGCCAGCCGGACGTCCGCCGCCCCGCCCGCCGAGCAGGCGGTCAGCACCGCGCCGGCGGCCAAAGTGGACAGAGCAGCCAGAACGCGCCGCACGCGCATGTGATCCCCCAGGAGTCGGTGTTCCCGCTTTCTGCCACCCAAGACGTGCGGTGTGGCCCTGAGGTTGAGCGCGCGGGAGAATTCTTCGGCCGGGATCACCCGCGATAGTCGCGGGCCCCGACGGAGGTGTAGGTGATGTAGCCGCCCTCGAAGTCGCTGCGGTACCCGCCGCCTACCGCGTACTCGTCCGATTTCGGGTAGCGCAGGTAGGAGTACTCCCACCCGAGCGCCGCCCAGCGCCTCCGGATCTCGCCCTTCACCACGTGCGCGCCGGTGGCCGTCGTGTAGTAGATCGAGCCGCCCTTGGTGAAGTGGTTGTAGCGGCCGCGGCCGTCCGGGGTGGCCAGTTCGTCGGTCGTCGGATAACCCAGCCCGCGCTCGTAGTCCAGCGCGGCCCACTTCTTCCGGATCTCGCCGTTGATCGCGCGCGCACCCGTCCCGGCCGTGTAGTAGATCGAGCCGACCGTGCCGCCCTTGGCGAAGTGGTTGTACCGCGCGACCCCGTCCGGCGTTCCCAGCTCGTCCGTCGTCGGATAACCCAGGCCACGCTCGTAATCGAGCGCCGCCCACTTCTTCCGGATCTCGCCGTAGATCGCGTGGCCGCCGGTCGCCACCGTGTAGTAGATCGAGCCGACGTTGCCGCCCTTGACGAAGTGGTTGTACCGCGCGACCCCGTCCGGCGTCGCCAGCTCGTCGGTCGTCGGATAACCCAGCCCGCGCTCGTAGTCCAGCGCGGCCCACTTCTTCCGGATCTCCCCGGAGATGAAGTGCGTGCCCGTCGCGGCCGTGGAGTAGATCGAGCTCACCGTTCCGTTGGCGGCGAAGTGGTTGTACTGGGCCACGCCGTCGGGGGTGGTGGACGTGTCGGACGTCGGGGGCCCGACCACGGCGTGCCCGCCCATGGCGAGGTACTTGTCCAGCACCGGGCCGGTGACGTACCAGGTGCCGGTCCCGGCGCTCCAGTACAGCCGGCCGTTGGCGTACACGCGGTAGTGGACCGGACCGTCGGTGACCTCGTCCGACGTCGGCGTGCCGAGCTTCGCCCGCAGGGCTGCGTCGGCGTCGTAACGCCGGTCGATCGGGGTCGCGTAGTTCGCTGTCAGGGTCAGGTCGTCCGAGCCGACGGTGATGATCCACTCGGGATCCGCCGGGCCGTCCTGCCAGCCGGTGAACTGGGACACGCCGTCGATGGCCAGGGAGGACGCCTCGACGTCGAAGGTGGCCCCTTCGGTCACCATCGCCGTGCTGGCCCCGCCGGCCACCGGGATGCTCAGCGCCGCGGGCTGGGTGCCGCGCAGCGTGATCCGGTGCTGCCGCGGCAATGCCGTGTACGTCTTCGTCGTGGTGACACCCGCGCTGTCGGTCACCGTCGCGGTGAACTCCACGCGGGAGTCGGGGTGCGCGGTGAACGGCTGCGAGAAGCTGCCCCCGGTCCCGCCGACGCCGGGGTGGGAGTGGCACGTCGCTTCGCTCGGGCAGTGCCGCACCGCCGTGGTCCAGGTGACCGGCAGCGTGCCGTCCTCGGCGTCGGTCGCGGTGGCGCTCACCGACACCGTCTGGTTGACCGCGAAGGTGGTGTTCCCGGGCGTGGTCAGGGTGAGCACCGGGGTCCGATTGGCCGGCGCGACCGCGATGGCGGTCTGGCCGGTCAGACCGAGCGGGTCCCGGACGCGCAGCTGCGCGGTGAACGACGCGGTGCCCGCCGGGTAGGTGTGCGACACCTTCGGACCGGCGTCGGCCACGGTGGCCCCGTCCCCGAAGTCCCAGTCGTACGCGAGGGTGTCGCCGTCGTAGTCGACCGAAGCCGAGCCGTCGAACGAAACCGTGCGGGTGGCCGGGTTCGTCGACGTCGTCGCCTTGGCGACCGGCGCGGTGTTGCCCGCCGAGTAGGTCAGGCGGCGCAGGGTGCCGGACGCGATGTCGGCGTAGACGATGTCGCCGTTCGGCGCGGCCGCGAGCTTCACCGGGCCGCCGATGCCGGTGAACAGCGGCGGGTTCTCCGGCGGCTGGGTGAGCTTGCCCTGGCCGTCGTACCGCAGCGTCCACAGCTTGCCGGCCACGTAGTCGCCGAAGAAGTACGAGCCGCGGTAGGACGCCGGGTAGCTCGATCCACTGTAGACGATGCCGCCGGTGACGCTGTTGCCGTTCGTCGGCCCGGTGCCGTGGGTGTACTCGTGGATGGGTGGCTGGTTCGGCACGCCGGCACAGCCCGCGAGACCGCTGTAGCCCGGCGTCGCGTGCGTGCCCTCCCAGCACGGCCAGCCCAGGTTGGCGCCGCGCTGGACGACGTCGACCTCTTCCCAGTTGCTCCAGCCGACGTCGCCGGCCACCGGCAGGCCGAGGTTCGGGTCGATGCTGAAGCGGAACGGGTTGCGGAGGCCGCGGGCGAACACCTTGCTCGCGGTCGAGCCCGGGTTGGCGGCGTCGTAGTACGGGTTGCCCGGCACGCCCTGGCCGCCGGCCGTCAGGTGGAAGATCTTGCCGTAGGGCTGGTTGACGTCCTGGACGCGCAGCGCGCCCGGGTCCATCATCCGGTAGTCGCTGTTGTCGCCGACGGAGAGCCAGAGCGTGCCGTCCGCGGCCGCGAGGACGGTGTCGATGCCGTGGACGTTGAAGCTGCCCGGCACCTCGAACAGCGGCTGCTCACCGGTCAGGCCGGCCGGGCCGCCCGCCGCGTCCACGGTCACGGTGAACCGCGAGAGCCGCATGACGAAGCCGCCGGCGGTGTCGATCGACCGCGTGAGGTAGATGGCCCGCGACGCCGGGTAGTCGGGCGCCACGGCGAGCCCGACGAGGCCGAGGTCCTCTTCAGAGCGGACCGGCAGCGTCGCGATCGTCCGGGCGGCGCCGGTGATCGGCAGCCAGCGGACGGCGCCGGTCTTGCCGGTGGCCAGGACGGAGTTGTCCGGCAGGTGGGCGAAGTCCGTGAGCTCGTACGCGCCCAGCCCGGTGTCGGTGTCCCGGAGGACGAATCCCGGTGGGAGCGCCGCCGCCGTCGCCACCCCCTGTGACACGACGGGGAGCACCGCTCCCACCAGGACCGCCACCAGCAACAGGCGAAGCACGCGCATGGCCACCCCTTCCCGGTTGATCTTTAATCGCAAGATCAACGGGTGGGGTTTCGGCCATTCGGACTACTTCACCCAGAGGGGTGATTTATGTCACGTAACCGACGGTGACGGATTATGGGACGACCTGCACGACGTCGCCGACGTGCAGCGTGTTGAAGAACTTCAGCGACGCGCCCGCCGACAGGTGGATGCAGCCGTGCGAGTACACCGAGAGGCTGCCCGTGTGGAAGGCGTCGCCCGGGTAGAAGAAGACCGAGTTCGGCATCTCGGCGTTGTCGAACTCCTTCGACAGGTGCATCTTCTCCTTCGACAGCACGTGGAACGTGCCGGTCGGCGTCGCGTAGCCCTTGCGGCCCGGAAGCATCGGCACCGGGCCGTAGACGACCTTGCCGCCCTGCAGGATCCACGCCTTGTGCGCGGAGAGGTCGACGCAGGCGGCGGTGCCCGGGGCCGCGGCCGCCGCGGCGCAGGGGACGCCCGGGTCCGCCGCGGGCTGCGGCTTCGGCGTCGGCTTGGGCTTCGGCTTGGCCGAGGTGCTGGTCGGCGCCGCCTTGGTGGACGTCGGGGTGGGCGTCGGCGACGACTCCGTGGTGGTCGGCGTGGGGGTGGCGCTGGTGGTCGTGGTCGGCGTCGGCGTCCCGCCGCCGGTCCCCGCCGCGGCGACGGCCCCGCCGCCCGCGTTCGTCCCGGCGGCCGAGCCCCCGCCGGAGCACGCGGCCAGCACGAACGCGGTGGCCAGCGCGGCCGCTCCCGCCAGAAGCCTCTTCACGATCCGGTACCCCCAGCTGTCTCGATCATCGCGTTTGGACATCGGTAAAGACGGCGTTCACCCGGTCGAGGTTCGTCGGCGAAGGTCACGATTTGGGCAGCCGGTCTCAACCCGCGGGTGGACGCCGGAATCCACCCGGAACCGATCCGCGGGCCGACGAATCCGCGGCGCCGGTCACCGAAGCTGGGGAGACCGTCCGAACCAGGGGAGATCCCGGAATGCCCAGTGTCCTGCTCTACGTCGCCATCGCCGCCCTCGTCCTGTACCGCGTCGTCTACCAGCAGGTCCGCGGCACCCTGCTCAGCCGGCGGCGGCTCACCGTCCTGCCGCTGGTGCTCACGGTGGTCGGGGCGTACCTGACGCTGAAAGCGCTGCCCGGGGCACCCGCGGGCGAGCTGGGCCTGCTCGCGGCGGACCTGCTGGTGCTGGCCGGGCTCGGCGTGCTGCGCAGCACGACGACCACGCTCACCGAGCGCGACGGCACGACGTTCCAGAAGGGCTCGGCCGTCACGATCGGGCTGTGGGTGCTGACGGTCGCCGTCCGGATCGGCCTGCTCGCGCTGGGGACCGCGCTCGGCGTCGCCGGGCCGCTGACCTCGGCGTCGGTCGCGCTCAGCCTCGGGGTGACGATCGCGGTGCAGAACGCCACGACCTACCGGCGCATCCAGCGCCGCGGCCTGCCGCTCGCCGCCGGCCGCCGCACGGCGGTCAGCCGCTGACCCGGCCGAGCACCCTGGCGTACATCCGGCCCGGGCTGGGCACCGACGACGGCACCAGGAACCCCGGCAGCGGCGGGAGGCCGCCGACGAACGCGCCGAGCCGCTCGTACAGCACCGCGGCCCCGGCCGGGCGGGCTTCCGGGTCCTTCGCCAGCACCTCGGCGAGCAGCGCGTTCAACGATTTCGGCACGCCGCGCACGGGCGGTGGCAGCTCCTTGACCTGCCGCTCGAACACCGCGTACGCGGTCGGCCCGTCGAACAGCCGCCGTCCGGTGAGCATCTCGTGCAGCACGCAGCCCAGCGCGTAGAGGTCGCTGCGCGGTTCGGCGCCGCCGCGCTGGATCTGCTCGGGCGCCATGTACGACGGCGTCCCGAGCAGCTGCCCGGCCCGGGTGAACTGGGCGGCGTCGGCTTCGCGGAGCACGGCCAGCCCGAAGTCCATCACCTTCACGCCGCCGTCGGGCCCGAGCATCAGGTTGGACGGCTTGAGGTCGCGGTGGCAGACGGCGAGCGCGTGGGCGGCGGTCAGCACCGCGCACGTCTGCGCCGCGATCGCCGCGGCCCACGGCACCGGCAGCGGTCCGTGCTCGGCGAGCAGGTCGGCCACGGTCACGCCGTCGACGAACTGCATGACCTGGAATAACCGGTCGTCGTGGGTGCCGTAGTCGTACAGCGTCGGGACGCCGGGGTGGTCGAGCGTCGCCAGGATGCGGGCTTCGCGCGCGAAGCGGGCCTCCAGCTCTTCGTCGTGGCCCGGCAGCCTGAGCAGCTTGATCGCCACGCGGCGGCCCAGCCTGCGGTCGAACCCGCCGTGCACCGCACCCATCCCGCCGCGGCCGAGGGGCAGCTCGTCGAGCTCGTAGCGGTCGGCGATCAGCATCCGTTCCCCTAGTGGCCCGGCCTGAGCCGTCCTTCGACAAGTCCAGCGAAGCCTAGCCGGACCAGCTCACGGCCCGTTTCCGCCGCCTGGCGCAGGACGGTGTCGAACTCGGCGAGCTCTCTGAAGACGCCGCCGTACTCGCGCTGGACGGCGATCGGCAGCCGCGGGACCCGCACCCTCCTGCTGTCGATGCGGGTGGACGCCGACGCGGTGGGCAGGTCGGCCGCGCGCAGGCAGCCGGCGAGGAAGTCCGCGTCCAGCCGGGCCGCGTCGACGCGGTACACGGTGAGCCCGGCCCCCACCGGCCGCGGTGGTCCACTGTGGACGTACGCGATGCCGGTCACCGACGCGACGACGTCACCCGCTTCGGCCAGCGGGTGCTCGGCGTCCGCGCGCACCGGGGCGTGCCTGACCTCGACCACGCCGGCCTTGACCAGCTCGCCGACGGTGGTGAAGGCCGGCTCGGCCGCCGCCGGTTCCAGCGGCGGCAGCTGCGGGGCCAGCTCGGCGAACCGGGCGCGCACGGCCTGGAAGGCCTGCCCGGGATCCTCGTCCCGCGCGCGGCGGCGGGCCGGCGTCAGGTCGACGTCGTCGTCGAGCAGGTCGATGATCCGGACGCCGGATTCCGGGTGCGCGCCGAACTCCTGCCACATGTCGTCCACTGTGGACAGCTCGTCGCCCGCTTCGCCGAGCAGGACGGTGGACGGGGCGCGTTCGCCGGGCGCCGGGCGCCGCAGGAGCCAGAGGTCGGGGCCGGCCGGCGTCAGCGTGACGACCGCGCGGACCGCGCCCGCGCGCAGCAGGTTGCCGCGGATGCGTTTGCCGCTGCGCCGTCCGGCCGCCGCGCCCGGCATCAGGATCGCCACCGTGCCACCGGGTTCGACGTGCGCGAGGCAGTGCTGCACCCAGGCGAGCTCGGGTTCGCCGCGCGGCGGCAGGCCGTACTCCCAGCGCGCGTCGCCGACGAGTTCGTCGTGGCCCCAGGCCCGTTCGTTGAACGGCGGGTCGCACAACACCGCTTCGGCGGTGCGGCCGGCGAAGGCGTCTTCGCGCAGCGCGTCGACCGCGTGGACCTCGGCCTCGATGCCGCGCAGCCGCAGCCGCAGGGCCGCGATCGACGCCGTCATCGGGTCACTGTCCTGCGCCAGCACGGTTTTCGCGCCGCTCGCCAGCGCGAGCGCGCCGAAGCCGCACGCGGGGTCGAGGATCGTCGCCACCGGGCCGGCCAGGCGGGCCATCAGCTCGGCGACCGGTTCCGGGGTGGCCGACAGCCGCCGCGAATGGGCCTCGAAGTAGCGGCGGCACAACAGTTCGAAGGCTTCGACCGGGCCCGCCCGGTGCGTCAGCTCGCCGAGCAGCGCGAGCAGCTCCGGGTCGTCGAGCCGGCTGTCGAAGGTGTCGGCGAGGCCGGCTTGGACGGCGAAGTAGCCGCCCGCGCCGCTGACGCGCTCGGCGAGGTCGAGGTCGTCGCCGAGGGCGCGCAGGCGCTGCCACGCGCGTTCGCCGGCGCTCAGCTCGAACTTCTTGCCGCGGGCGTGGAACCAGGCGGCCACGGCGGAGAGACCGAACAGCGGGCTCGACGCCGTGCCGCCGACGGGCGGCGGGAAGTCCGGGTAGCGGCGGCGCCAGTTGCTGACCGCGGCCCGGCCGACCCCGGCGAGCCGCGCGATGTCGGCCGCGCTGACCGTGGCATCGTCGTCCATGGCGAGGACTCTATCGGAGGATGCTCCATTCAGCCGAGGCGCTTGTGAACTCAGTCAACCAATGCTTTCATGGGAACATGACACACGATCGGTACGTCCTGCGGTACGCCGCCGGGTCGGACGTCGGGAAGCGTCGCCAGATCAACGAAGACGCGGTCTACGCGAGTTCCCGGCTGCTCGCCGTCGCCGACGGCATCGGCGGCCAGCCGCACGGCGAGGTCGCCAGCGCGACGGCGGTCGACGTGCTGCGCGAGCTCGAGGTCGACCTGCGGCGGCTCGACCTGACGAACGTGGACCTGGCCGCGACGCTGGCCGGCGTGGTCAAGTCGATCGACGAGCGGCTGCACGAAGTCGCGTCGCAGGAGCCGACGACCGAAGGCATGGGAACCACGCTGACGGCGCTGTTGTTCGACGGCGTCGAGTTCGCGGCGGCCCACATCGGCGACTCCCGCGGCTACCTCCTGCGCGACGGCGGCCTCCGCCGGCTGACCCGCGACCACACGCTCGTCCAGGCCCTGGTCGAGGACGGCCGCGTCGCCGCCGAGGACGCCGAGAACCACCCGCGGCGCTCACTCCTGATGAAGGCGCTGCAGACGGCGGGTTCGGGCGACCCGGACATCTGGACGTTCAAGGCCAAGCCGGGAGACCGCTACCTGCTCTGTTCGGACGGCCTGAGCGGCCCGGTCCCGGAGGCAACCCTGCGCGACGTGCTGGATGCGGGCCAGGAGCCGGCCGAGGTGATCCCCGAGCTGATCCGCCTGGCCAACGAGGGCGGCGGCCCGGACAACATCACGTGCGTGGTCGCCGACGTCACGGCCTGACCCACCTTCCAGGCGGCGCGGGGCCATCCGGTATCGTCTCCTGCGGAGGATTGGCCGAGCGGCCTAAGGCGCACGCTTGGAAAGCGTGTTGGGTTCACGCCCTCGCAGGTTCGAATCCTGTATCCTCCGCCGGTTGAACACGCCGGGTGTCCCGCTTTGGGACACCCGGCGTTTTCCGTCCTACCGGCTGCCCATCCGCACGGGGAACTCGCGGATGGTCGCGATGGTGGTGTCCAGGTCGTCCGCCGGCAACCCGCTTCGGAATGACCGATCCGGCGCGCCCGCCCCCTCCGCCACTCTGGTCCCGCTCACCCCTTGCGCGACCCACCGTCGGTATGCCTCGGACACAGTTGCGCGGCACTTTCGGCCCACTCGAACATGAAATGCGTTCGGTGCTGCGGAATTCCCTGCCTGTACGGGGAGTTACGAACAGGGCTGAGCGCAAGCGGTTACTCCGGTCGCGCTAGTCTCACCAGCACCTCGCCCACCCCTGTCGAGAAAGGCCAGCAGTGGCACTGAAACCGCTCTGACCTGGGGTAGCGCTGGCCAGCGACTTCAAGGTGCGGTACTGGTGTCGGGACGACCCCCGCACAGACCGTGATCGGCCCGGCCCCGGACGTTCCCACGTCCGGGGCCTTGCTGATTCCGGACCCGCGATCACTCCGCAAAGTCTGATGATCACGCTGAGTCGCTGGATCTGTTTCAATGGAAGCCGTCCCCCGTACGACACCAGATTTCGAGGAGTAGAGGCCCGATGGCCGGAGTCGAAGAGATCCGCGCTGGCATCGCGCTCGCCAACGAGAAGGCGTCCGCGAGCATCGCCGCCCTGCAGCAGGCAGCGCAGTCTCTCGAAGAAGCCCAGCAGTCGCTCGCACAGGCGACCCAAGGGAGCAGCCAGCACGAAGTGAGCCAGGCGCACGGACTCCTGGCGGAGGCCCTGCAAGGCATCAACGGCTTGCAGAGCACCGTCCAGGCGAGCATTTCCTCCGCCGACTCCTACTCGGCGCGTCTGTAAGCCGGATGACGCTCGCCGAACTCCACCAGCTGCTCACCGCTGCCGTGACCGGGCTCGCTGACGCGCGCGCCCACTCCGAACGGGCCACAAGCCTGCTCGGAGAAGCCCGGCAAGCTCTCGTGGATGCCCAGGCCAAGGCCGATCCCTGGCTTCCGTTGCAGTACGCACAGGCCGGCGAGGGGCTGGACCAGCTCCTCGTCCGCCTGCACGCCGCCGAGGATCTGGTGAGCGGATACCGGTCGCGCCTGTAATCCTTTGAGGGGACACCTTTTTCTTGGGGACGCCGATGGCCAACAAGTCAGCCGAGCAACGCAACCGGGTCGAGACCGCGCTCGACCGGGTCCGCCACCAGATCGGGCTGGTGCTGGGCGCGGCGGCCGGAGCGCGCCAAGCCGCGGAAGCCGACCTCGCGAAGCTCCAGCTGGAGCAGGACATCGTGAAGGTCGGCATGAACCACGCGAGTGCCGAGCAGCAGAACGAGTGGTCACGCCACCCGGCGGCACACGAAGTGTTCGGCGCGCTCGGGACCGTGCGAAGCGCTTTCTACACCGACTGGAGCCAGGGCCCCGCCACCCTGCGGGAACTGGTCGCGCAGAACGCACCCGGCCCGGCCGGGCTGCCGCCGGGCGACTGGCTCGGCACGGTCGGCCACAACGCCGGCCTGACCTCGCCCGGGCTGTGGCGCGTCGGCTCCGCGACCGCCGCCGGCGGTGACGCGACCCGCACGTTCGACGTCGCCGTCCCGCTGCTCGACGAGTCGCACCTGGCGATCACGTCGGCGCCGAAGACCCGGCCGGTGATCGACGGCATCGTGCAGAACCTGCTGGTCCGGGTGCTGTCCACGTTCGAGCCCGGCACGGTCCGCGTGCACCTGTGGGACATCGGGCAGCTGACCGCGATCCTGCCCGACCTGTACCCGCTCAGTCACACGAGCGCACTCTCGCTGTACGACCCGGGCCGGCTCGAAGACCTCCTCGACGAGCTGGCCGGCCACATCCGGCGCATCCACGCCAGCTGCATGTCCGCCGGGTACACCTCCCTGCGGGAGATGCGGAAGGCGACCGGGCAGCGCGGCGAGCCGTACCGGATCGTCGTGCTCTACGGCAACGGCGAGACCCTGGAGCCCGAGCGCGCCCGCGACCTCAAGCGCGTCGCGAGCGGGGCGCTGGCCGCCGGGATCTGCCTGATCATGGTCGACGTGCCGACCGCGGTGAGCGCGCCGGTCGAGACGCTGAGCCTGCTCGACGACCGGCACGCGATCAGCAGCATGACCGGCACCGACCTGGTTGTCGACCTCGATCCCGCGATGCCGTCCGCGCAGGTGATCCGCGCGGTCGACAAGATCGCCAAGGCGCTGATCGCCAAGCAGGGCGGGCCGCGGTCGTTCGACGACCTGCTGCCGACCGAGCTGGGTCAGGAGAACTCGGCCCGCGAACTGCGGGCCCCGGTCGGGTTCTTCGAAGGCGAGCCGGTCGAGGTGGTGATCGGCGACGCCAGCCCGCACGCCCTGATCGGCGGACCGTCCGGTTCGGGCAAGACCAACTTCCTGTACGCGCTGCTCGGCAGCCTCGCGGCCCGGTACGACCCCGGCGAGCTGGCGCTGTACCTGCTGGACTTCAAGGAGGGCGTCTCGTTCGCCGGCCTGGCGCCCGGCCGCAAGGACGCGAGCTGGCTGCCGCACGCGCGGCTCGTCGGCGTCAACGTCAACACCGACCGCGAGTTCGGCCTGGCGCTGCTGCGGTTCCTGGCCGACGAGCTGCGGCGCCGGTCCGCGGCGGCCAAGGAGCACGAGGTCACGAACCTGGCCGACCTGCGCGAAGCCGACCCGGGCGGGCACTGGCCGCGGATCGTCGCGGTGATCGACGAGTTCCAGTACCTGTTCGCCGGCCGCGACCAGGTGACCGCGACGGCGACCCAGCTGCTGGAGGACATCGCGCGGCGCGGCCGGTCGCAGGGCATCCACCTCGTGCTGGCCAGCCAGGACGTCGCCGGCATCGAGGCGTTCTGGGGCAAGCCGGCCGTGTTCGAGCAGTGCACACTGCGGATCGCGATGCCGAAGGCGCGGCGCGTGCTGGCCGAGACGAACAACGCGGCGGTGTCGGCGCCGAAGTGGCACGCGGTGATCAACCACGACTCCGGGGTCGCGCACGGCAACCAGCTGGCCCACATCCCGGACGCGAGCAGCAAGAACGTGTTCGTCCGGCTGCAGCGCCGGTTGTGGGACGAGTACGCGGGCCACTTCCCGCGGCCGCGCCTGTTCGACGGCGCGCACCAGCCGGTCCTGGAACAGTTCCCGGCCTACCTGGACCTCAAGCCGAACTCGAAGCCGCGGGCGTTGCTGGGCCAGTCGATCGACGTGACCGAGACGGCGTGCGGCGTCGACCTGCCGCGGGCACCGGGCCGCAACGTCGCGGTGCTCGGCTCGGCGACCGCCGAAGCACTGTCCATCATGGACTCGGCGGCGCGGTCGCTGTCCCGGCAGTACGAACCGGGCGAGGTCGAGTTCATCCTCAGCTGCCCGATCGAGGCGTGCGCCGACGCGGCGATGGAGCTGGCCGCGCGGTTGCGCGACGACAACCACGCGGCGTCGCTGGTGGAGGATCTGACCGGCGTCCTGGAGTCGATGACCGGCTCGATGTCGGGTGGCGCGAAGGTGCTGCTGCTGTACGGCGTCGACGCGGCGTTGCCGTCGCTGGAGGCGAAGGCGGTCGGCCAGCTCAAGAGCGGCCTCGACCACCTGCGCGTGGTGCTCAAGCAGGGGCCGGGCCACGGCATCCACACGATCGGCTGGTGGCGCAGCATCGCCCGGCTCAAGGACACCCTGGGGTTCGCCGGCACCGACGACATCGGCACGTGGGCCGCGCTCGACGTCCAGGGCAATGAGCTGTCGCCGTTCGCGGCGGGCCAGGTGGTGCACTGGTCGCCGCGCCCGGGCCGGGCGTTGTTCTTCGACCGCACCACCCACGGCGCACCCGAAGTGATCATCCCGTTCCAGCGTCCGGAGAACGCGCAATGACCGACGACGCCACCGCGGCCATGCGGTACAAGGAGATCATCGCCCTGTCCCGGGGTTCGGCGGAGAACCTCCGGGAGTGGGAGCTGGCCCGCGCGGAGGCGCTGGACGCGGAGATCGAGGCCGCCGAGGCGGCGATCGAAGTGGCGACCGAGCGCGAGGCACGGGCGGCCGAGCGGGCGACGCGCTGGTGGAAGATGGCGCTGCACAACATCCAGGGCCTGCCGTGGCTCGCCCCCGGCGACGACCCACGCCCGGTCCCGACCGCACGTGCGGCCTACCTGGAGCGGTACCTCGAGGAGGTCAAGCCGAGCTACCAGGAGCTGGTCCAGGCGGTACTGGGACTGGGGTGGCGCGCGAAGCGGGCGGCCGCCAAGCGGGGCGAGCAGCCGCCGCCGGTCTAGACGTCGAACACGGTGTCGTAGGGAACGTCGTCGTCCACCGGAGGGTGCGACTCCGCGGGCGGCGGCGCACCCGGTTTGCCTCCGGCGGCTTCTCGGATGGCGGCCGTGATGGCCCGGCTCAACGTGTCGGCGTCGGACCGCAGGGCTTCGGGGGCCAGCCGCACCTCGTTGACGACTCCGTCCGGCCCGGCCAGGACGGTGACGGTCCGATCCGGCGAGACGACGGTCTTCTGGCCGCTGGCCGCCAGGAGGCGCCGGTTCTCGGCCTTGCGGTCTTCGATCTGCCTGAGCTGCCAGCGCATTTCCTCGATGAGCTGTGCGGTGTCGGTCATGCCAGTCTCCCCGGCTGGTACGGCGTGTAGACGAACTCGTAGTACTTCCAGACCCGGTGGTCGATCAGCGAGTAACCCCGGCTGTACGCGACGCGGAGCATGTCCTCTACGGACAACCCGAGTTCCATCTTCCGGATGCACACCTGGTTGCGGCCGTCGAGCTGCGCGGCCAGCCGCGTCATCTGCTTCTCGCGCGACTTGGTCGCACGCAGGGCGCGGACGATCGTCACCGTCATTCCGGCCGTGACCAATCCGCCACAGAACACGAAGCCGACGACGGATCCGATCGTGGAGGCGACGGAGTGTCCCGTCATCGGTCCACCGGCCCGCCGCGGAGGCTCCACGCCACCTTCGCCGTCGCCTCGGCGACAGCCGGCCAGGCGTCTTCGGACTCCGCGACCACCGAGAGGATCACCACGGACCGGCCGTCCGGCAACGGGATCTGGTACTCGGCCTTGATCTGCGTCCGGACGGCCCGCTCGGGCAGTCGGAACTCACCGCCGCTGATCGCGACGACGGCCGGGCCGATCGGCAGCCGCACCGGCTGGACCACCGCGTGCTTGTGGCGGGCGCGGTACTCCTCGGCCATCGCCGCCACCACGGCGTCCCGGTTGCCGGGTGCCGCCTGCGGCCACCGGGCCACGCCGAGCGTCAAGGTGGCGACGTCGCCCTTCCGCGGGCCGACGGCGAACTTGCCGAACACCCGGACGCCGTTGGCCTGCATGGCCGGGACCAGCGCCATCAGGTAGCTGCCGAACTCTTCGACGCTGGCCGCGGAGCCCTCGGCGGCCATCCAGGCGTGCCTGCGGTCGAGCCGGTCGTCGCGGCCCACCGGCAGGCCGGCGAACCCGGGCGGCAGGTCGATTTCCAGAGGCATCAGTTCCACACCTCGTCTTCCGCACGCTGACGGCGCCGCTCCGGCGCGTTGTCGGCCTGCATCCCGGCGTCGGCGGCGTTCCAGAACGCCACCCCGGCCCAGGAGATGCCGGCCGCGGCCAGCTGGTCGGGGTTCTTCGGCAGCCAGTAGTTCATGAAGTCGTCCAGCGGGCTTTCGAACTCGTCGCCGCCGAAGAGCTCGCCGATCTCCTGCTCCCGGAGGAGGCCGTAGGTGGCCCCCTTGACCGCCCAGTCCGGCACACCCGGAACGGTGCCGAGCAGCGTCGTCGTGACGCCCGCGGCATCGAAGACCAGGGTCTCGGGCGCCACGTCGGCCCCCGCCGCGGCGGCCACGCCGTGCCCGGCGAGTGCGGCGAGCCCGAGCTCGCCGCCCACCGCGCCGACGACCGTCCCGGCCGGCTCGGGAAGGAAGTCGCCGGCGACGCCGAGGAAGTTGCCGAGGTCGCCGACCACGTCCGAGACCTTGGCGAGCACCTCCGCGTGGTCCTGGACGAAGTTCCACGCCTCGTCGACGCTGTCGGCGAGGGTGTTCGACAGGTCGGCGAGTGCCCCGCCGACGGCGTCGCCGAGCTTGTCGAGGACGTCCGGCTCGTCGGGCGCCAGCTCCTTCGCCTTCCGCAGCTGTGCGGCGACCCGGGCCGCGGCGTCCGTGTGCTCCTGCCGGAGCTGTTTCGCGGCGTCTTGGACGTTCTGACAGCCGTCGATGGCGGCTTGGAGCTGCTCGCCGGCGTTGTCGAGGAGGCGCTGCGCGATCCGGAGGGACGGCGGGTCGGGGAACGTCCGGTTCGCCAGGGCGAGGTCCGGGTTCGCCCGCGCCTGCTCGGCCGCCCGGGCCGCGGCCTCCGCGCGGGCCTCCAGGTCGGCGGCACGTGTCTGCAGTTCGCCGAGGGTCTGGGCCCAGCTTTCGAGCGCATCGGCGGCCGCACCCATCGAGCGGGCAGCGCCTTCGAGGTACGGCGGCAGCGGCCCGACGCGGCGGGCGAAGGCCTCGCTCGCTTCGCCCTGCCAGATGCCCTGCTTGCGGACGATCTGCCGCAGCGAGTCGTCCGCCTCGGTCAGGTCCTCGCTCACCGCGCGGTACTTGACGGCCAGGTCGGTGACGCCGTCGAGATCGCCGGGCGCCGGGTCGAAGCCCAGGGCCGGGAAGTCGCGGGCGGTCATCGGCCGAGGCCGTTCAGGAGGTCGGTGATGCCGCCGGTCGCGCCGCCACCGATAGGACGGTCATCGGCGGCCGGGCCGGCCAGCCGATCGATGCCCGCCACTCCGCCGGTGTAGCCGCCACCCACCGGCCCGTCGCCCAGGTCAGCGCCCGGACCACTCCGCCCGCCCGGCCCACCGATCCCCGGCACCCCACCCGGGCAACTCCGTCCAGCCGGCGGCAACTGCCCAGGCGGCCCACCCGAGTCCAGCACCGCGGCCCCGAACTTCCCCAGCTCACCCCCGAACTCGGCCTCGATCCGCTCGTACTTCCCCTTCGCCGCCTCCAGCCGCTCGGTCACCCCCTCGGCCGCCTCCCCCAACCGGCCGATCCCGTAGCCCCACGCCTCCTCGAACTCCATCCCCGCCCGGCCCAGCTCCGCCGTCCCCAGCGAGCCGAACGCCCCACCCCCGCCGAGCTTCCGGTTGGCCTCCGCCATCCTGTCCGCCGCCGTACCGAGGTCGGCGATGAGCTTGCCCAGCTCGTCGACCTTCACCGCGTAGCCGTCCACGCCACCCTCCCCTTGTGGTCCCGTCCACCGTAAGACGGCCCCCTGCGGGTAGCGGTTTCCTTGTCACCCGAAGGTGTCAAACGCGAACAAGGCCACCCCCGGACCCGGGAGTGGCCTTGCCGCGCGGGAAAACTACTTGCCGAACACCTGCTCCAGCCAGTCGAGGAAGTCGTAGACGCCGTCCTCGATCGGGTTGCCCGCGCCCGGCCGGAAGCGGAGCACCTGCGGGTCGTGGTCGCTGGCCTGGTCGGCGAACTCCGCGTTGATGTGGACCACGTCGTAGTCCACCCCGCGCGGCGCCTTCGACGCCAGGATGTGGTCCAGCACCTGGGATTGGCCCTCGAACACGTAGCTGTACCGCTCCGCCTCGGGCACCGACGCGATCAGGTCCTTCAGCGCACCACCTGCGGTGAGCGTCTGGACCGCCGGCGAGAACGGGTAGTCGTTCAGGTCACCGGCGACCACGATGTTCGCGCTGCGATCGGCCGCCAGCAACGAGTCGACGAACCCGCGCAGCACGGTCGCCTGCTTCGCGCGCTGCACCTCGGAACTGCGCGTCGGCGGCTGGAAGCGGCCGTGCGTCGGCTGGTCGCCGCCCTTGGAGTTGAAGTGGTTGGCGATCACGAACACCGTGCGGCCCTTGAACACGAACTCGCCGGCCAGCGGCTTGCGGCTGGCCGTCCACGCTTCGTTCGTGGGGTCGACGCGGCCCGGCGACGCGGTCAGGTGCACCTTGCCGCGCTCGCGCACCACGCCGACCGCGGCCGTCGACGTCCCACCCGGACGGTCCACAAAAGACACACGGGCCGGGTTGAACAGGAACGCCACGCGGATGTTGCCACCCGGCTGCCCGCCGTCCTGGTCGTTCACCGGGTCGATCTCGCGCCACTGGTAGCGCGGGCCGCCCTTGGCCACGATCGCGTCGGTGAACTTCTGCAGCGTCTGGTCGGCGGCGACGGTGCCGTCGTCGGTCGCGCCCGTGTTGTCCTGGATCTCCTCCAGGTTCACGATGTCCGGCGTCGCCAGGTGCGTCACGATCGCCTCGCCGAGCCGGTCGTACTTCGCCTGCGGGTCGCTGGGCGCCAGGTTCTCGACGTTGTACGTCGCGACGGCGAGCTCGCCGGTCCGCTGCTTGCGCGTGGTCTCGCCCTGCAGCCCGTTGTCCTTTTCGGTCCCGAGCACGCTGGCGAACAGCGTGTAGCCACCGAAGTTGCTGTACTCGACCGGGCCGGACGTGGTGCCGGTCAGCACGTCACCGACGTTGAGCTTCGGGAACGGCCGCTGGTCGAACGGGATCAGCGACGAGACCTTCATGACGCCGCTGTTGAGCTGGTCGTAACCGAGGTAGACGCTGCCGCCGCGGACCGACCGGTGCTGGTCCGGCTTGGACGTCACGTACAGCTCGTTGAACGAGTTCGACGGGCCGACCACGCGGGCGTCGCTGATCGAGACGATCTCGCTCTCGTGCGCTTCCCAGAAGTCGAGCGCGTACTGCGTCGGCTCCAGGGTCAGCGGCTCGATGTTCCCGCCGGGCGACGGCGCGTACGTCGTCGGCACGGTGTCCGGGTTCAGCACGGTCGGCGCCGGGAGGGCGTTGCCGTGCGAGTCGACCGTCCACTGTGCACTGCTCAGCTCGGTGAGCGACTGGTAGTTCGATGTCGCGGGCGCGTCCGGGTAGAACTCGCGGACGGTACCGGTCGCGGTCACCGCGTCACCGACCGCGACGGCCGGGCTCGTCGAGCCGGTGAAGACGAACAGGCCCTCGCTGGTGCGCGGGTCGCTGTCCGGGTTCGGGTCGGTGAGCCAGAACCCACGCGACGAACCGAACGTCCGGGTCGCGGTGACGACGCCGGTGACGCCGGAGACCTTCTTGTCCTTGAAGGGCGAAATCCGGGTGGTGCCCTGGATGTCGTGGATCTTCGCCGGGGTCGGCGCCGGGCCGGTGTCCCCGCCGGTCGACTCGCCCGCGGTGTTGGTCGGCGTCGGCGCGCCGGCGGTGAAGTCGGCGGAGTTGTCGTCGGTGTCGGCCAGTGCCGCACCGCGCGCGACGGACGTCGTGTTCGACGGCGCCGCGGTCGGGCTGCCCTCGCGCACGGTCGCCGCGCCGAACCCGACGAGGTCCTTGATCCGCGCGTCAGCGGCGCAGTCGGCGACGGTCTTGCAGGTCAGCGCGGTGGTGCCGGAGACGAGGGCGATCGTGCCCGCGGTGGCCGACATCGCGATCGTGCCGGTCGCGTCCGGCGTGGGCAGCTCGACGGTGCCGCCGGCGCCCTTCCCCTCGGCCACGAGGTAGCGGCCGCCCGGCGCGACGCTGCCGGCCAGCGGCGTCACCTGCCAGGTGCTCGACGGGCTCGCCGAGCCGGGCAGGTACTGGACGCTGAAGCCGGCGAGGCTCGCGGCGGCCGCGCCGCGGTTGGCGAGCTCGACGAAGTCGCTGGTGAGCGTCGCGCCGGAGTTGCCACCGCCGCCGTAGACCTCGGCGATGACCGCGTCGGCGCTGGGTGTGGCGAGCGCGGCCGGTGCCGCCACGCCGCCGAGCACCAGGCCCGACGCGACGGCCACCGTGAAGGCGGCCTTGGATCTGTGGGTCTTGGTCACCCTGAGTCCCCTTTGTGCTTGAACAGTCGTGGCATAGTCCCCCGAACAAGTGAGGAGGAGGAAGACAAAGATGCAACGATTCGTAACAACTACTTTCGTCGTCACTCACTCGGCAGAGCAGGTTTCGTGATCACGCTTGTCCTCGGCGGAGACGTCACCATCCCGGCCCGGACCGCCTCCGCGGCCCCGCTCGACCGGCTGAAACCGCTGCTCGAAGGCGCCGACGTCCGGTTCGTGAACCTCGAAGGCCCCGTCGACGCGGCGGCGGCCGAGGCGCTCAGGTCGACTGGGGTCGACGTCGTCTCGGTCGCCAACGACGCCCCGCACCCACCGGCGAGCCTCGCCGTCCTCGAGCAGGCCGGAATCGCGCACTGCGGCGCGGCGCACACGCCCGCCGTGGTCGAGCGATCCGGCGAAACGGTCGCATTCCTCGCGTACACGTCACTTCGCCGCCCGTTCGCCGCGCCCGCCGAATTCGCCGGGGTCGCGCAAGCGTTTGCGACGACGGCGTACCAGCCGGACCCGCACGTCGCCGAGATCCCGGGCCGCCCGCCGCTCGTCCGGACCCTGCCCGTACCCGAGCACCTGGACCGGCTGGTCGACGACGTCCGCACGGCCAAGGCCGCCCACGACCACGTCGTCGTTTCGATGCACTGGGGCCTCCCGGGCGCCGACCTGGCCGAGTACCAGGTGACTTACGGCCGCGCGGCGATCGACGCCGGCGCCGGCCTGGTCGCCGGGCACGGCTCGCACACCATCCAGGCCGTCGAGGTCTACCGCGGCCGCCCGATCCTCTACGGCCTCGGCAACCTCCTCGCCGACCGGCCGGACGGGCTGCTGGCCGGCTGCATGTTCGGCGAGGAACTGCGGCTCGAACTGATCCCGGTGCGGCGGAGTGCCGACGGCCAGTGCGAGCCGCTCGCCGGGGACGAAGCGGACATGGTGCTGCGGTACGTCGCGGACGTCTCGGCGCTGCGTTCCACGAAGGTGACCGTCCAGAGCGGAATCGCATCGGTATCCGTTGGCGCGTAACGGATTGCGCCTGCTCTGTGACAGCCGGACACGACCCCGTCACCCATCCGGCGCATCTGCCTTAAATGAAGGTCAAGGCTGGGAACAACCGGCGTGAAGCGGCGGTACGGTCTGCGTGAGCCGCCGGAAAAGTGGCACAGACCACTCCCCGACAGCTCGCGGTCGGCACGACACGGGGGGAGGGAGAACGATCATGTGGGGGCTGATTGTTCTCAGCTGCGTGTTCGTGCTGGTGCTGGGGATAGCCGCGGTCGTGGACCTTCGGGACCACGACCGCGGCGAGCACCGGGTCTAGCGCACCGCCTGCCTCGTCCGGTACTTGCCGAGCAGCGTCCGCGCGCCGGCCAGTGCCACCCGACCGGCACCCTTCGCGCTCGCGGCGAGCACCGTCGTCCAGTCGAAGTAGTCGCGCCAGAGCACGATCCGGCCCGCCTCGACCTCGAACGTGCCGCACACCCAGAACTCCGCTTCCCACGCGCCGCGGCGCAGCACGTCGGTGCGTTCGGTGAGCACGACGTTGCCGTCCGCGGCGATGTGGTGGGTCCTCGCCTCGAACCCGGAGCCGTACTTGGCCATCGCCCGCAGTTGTTTTTCGAAGGCCGCGATGCCGCGGGCGGGCGGCAACGGCACGTTCTGGTACACGATGTCACTCGCCGCGAACGTCAGCGCGCGGTCGACGTCGAGGTCTTCGAGAGCCTGGAGGAAACCGGTCACCACTGCCTTGGGTTCATCGGTCATGCGTCCAGGCTACGGCTCAGTAGGGCCGGTCGCCCGCGATAGCGACGCGCTCCGCGATCCGGACGTGCGGGTGGTAGTCGTTGACCGCGTAGTGCTGCGTTGCGCGGTTGTCCCAGAACGCGACCGAGTTCGGCCGCCAGCTGAACCGGACCTGGAATTCGGGCGTGTGAGCCTGCAGGAACAGGTACCGCAGCAGCCGGTCGCTCTCGGCGCGGTCCAGCCCGACGATGTGCGTGGTGAACGCCTGGTTGACGAACAGGGTGCGCCGCCCGGTCTCCGGGTGCGTCCGGACCACCGGGTGCGTCACCGGCGGGAAGCGGTCCTGCCACCGCGCCAGCAGCGCGGGGTCCGAGAACCGGTCGAAGCCGGGGAGGTAGTCGTGCACCGCGGTGAGCCCGTCGATGCGGGCGCGGACGTCTTCGGGCAGGTTGTCGTAGGCCGCGGCCATGTCGGCCCACATCGTGTCGCCGCCGACGGGCGGCACCTCGATCAGCCGCAGCACCGAGCCCAGCGCCGGTTCCGGCCGCCAGGTGACGTCGGTGTGCCAGATGTTCTCGTAGCCGGGCATGGCTGCGGTGCGTTCGAAGCGCGTGACGGCTTCGTCCTCACCCTGCGGGATGAACGGGTTGGTCTCCAGTTCGCCCCAGTTCGCGGCGAACGCGCGCTGCTGCGCCGAGGTGATGTCCTGGTCGCGGAAGAACAGCACCTTCCACGCCAGCAGGGCGTCGTTGAGCTCCTCGCGCAGGCCGGGGTCCACCGGTGCGCCGAGGTCGACGCCGTCGACCTCGGCCCCGATCACCCGGCTCAGCGGGCGCAGGGCGAACCGCTCGTACGGCTTTTGCTGCGGTTCCCGGAGAATCCGGGGGCCTTCGACGATGCCATCCGCGGGCGTGACCGCCTCGCGCAGCTGAATCCGGGCAGGAACGTCTACGGACATGGTTGCGCTCCAAGGGTTTCGGGGGAATCGGACGCCGGGTTCGCGTCAGGCGGGCGGCGAACCCAGGCGGCCGCGGCGCAGCAGGAGCGCCACGACGCCCTCCCCGATCGACCGCGCGAAGACCCGGATCGGCGTGCTTTCCGAGGTGGCGGGCATGTGTCCATGGTCGCTTTCTTCCCGAGGTGCGGTCAAGACGTCCACCTGGTGGAACGCGGGCAACGCCGCAGGTCACCGCGATGCGGGCGGCTCGGGAGCATGAGGCAAGATCTTCCCCGATCGGGTGAGCGCCCTTGATGACGGAGGTCCCCATGCCGGAAGGCAGAGGCTCGCGGATCTACCCGGACCGGCTCCGCGCCGCGGCCGACCTGCTGGACCAGGCCGCGGCCGCCGACGACAAGGCGGCGGGACGGTTCGCCGAAGCCCGCGTCGATTCGACGCCGTTCGGCATCTCGCCGCAGGCGCGTGAGCTGACCGCGCGCTGGGCCACGGCGCTGGCGGCGCGCGAGGCGGACGCACGCGTCCTCGGCGACGCGACGTCCGACCTGGCAGGCCGGCTGCGCATGGCGGCGGTCAGCACCCGGAGCACCGGGTTCCGGGGGCGGTTAGCGGTGGCCCCGTGACCGCTGAGGTCTTCGAACACCCGGCGCTGTCGTCGGCCGCGGCCCGGCTGGCCGCGTTGCGCGGGGCGGCCGGACGGCTCGGCGTCGCGGACCCGGTGGCGGCCCTGCGGCACCTCGACTGCGCACCGGCGTCGATCCGCACGTCCGCGTCGGCGGTCGACGCCGGCGCGCTGGGCGTGACGTCGGCGCAGGAGGAGTTCCGCGCCGGCGTCGAGCGCGCCGAAACCGGCGGCAGCGCCGAGACTTTCGGCACCTGGGCGGACACAGTGGACGGTCAGTACGCCGAAGCGGCCCGCGCGGCCGCGGCCACGGCGGCGCTGGGCGCCCGCATCGCCGACCGGCTGGACGAGCTGGCGGTGGCCGCCGCCGACGAGGTGTGCGAGCTCGCGTCCGCCGCCTCGCCGTCGATCGACGCGGTGCTGGCGGGCGACCGCTCGGCCGAGGTGGTGAGCGAGGTCGGCGCCACGTGCGCGGCGGTGGTCCGGGCCGTGCAGGACAAGGTCGCGGCGCTGACCGCGCTGGCGGCCGAGCTGGAGCCGTTGACGGCCCCGGTCGTCGAGCTCAGCTGAAGTGCTCGCGGGCCCACTCCGCGAAGGGCCGCGCGGGATGCCCGGTGACGCGGGGGACGTCTAGCGAAACGGGTTCCGGGTCCTCGACGAGTGACGCCCAGTGGTGCACCGCACTGGCCGCGAAATCCGCACCCAGGTACCGGCTCAGCTGCGCAATCGCCTCTTCCGGCGGCTGTTCTTCCCACGTGACGGGCTTTCCGAGCGCCTCGCCGATGAGCCGCACCTGCTCGGCCTGCGCGATGGCTTCCGGGCCGGTGACGAGGTAGGTCTGCTTCGCGTGGTCCTCGGTGAGCGCCTTGACGGCCATGTCGGCGACGTCGCGTTCGTGGACGACGGACCGTTTCGCCTGCCCGTAGGCGGCCCGCACCACGCCGGTGCCGACCTGCTGCGCCCAGGCGAGCGCGTTGGAAGCCAGGCCGGTGACGCGGAGGAAGGTCCAGTCGTCGGTGACCTTTTCGACGGCGGCCTCGACGTCTCCCCAGACGCCGCCGTGTTCGGCGGACATCGCGGAGAGGTAGACGATTTTCTTGCCCTGGAACGGTTCCAGGGTCCGTGCGATGCCATCGGCGGCGAAGAGCGGCCAGAGCAGGTAGACGGCGTCGACACCATCGGCGGCTTCGGCCGGGTCGGTGATGTCCCCCTGGACGACCTCGACGCCGGACGGCGCCTTGGCACGGTCCCGGACGAGAACCCGGGTGTCGACGCCTGCGGCCCTCAGCCCCGCGACGACGTGGCGTCCGGTGTGGCCGGTGGCGCCGGTGACGAGAACGGTCATGGGTGCGCTCCTCGTGATCAGCTGGTGCCGCCCACGGTCACACTTCAAGAGCCCTTCAAGTCAAGCGCCCAGTTCATCCCGCGCAGCATCGAGGAAGGCGACCTTCGGGCCCTTGAGGTGGTCCCAAAGCGACCCTTCGGCCGGCTCCTGCCAGAGGACGTCGTCCAGAGCTTTCACGTAGGCACGGGCCAGGCCGTGCAGGCGGCCGGAGAACAGGACGTGGATCATCCGTTCGCACACCCAGAGCTCATCGACGACATCGAGGGCAGCTGACTTCCAGGACGGCTCCTCCGCACGATCCTCGGCCGCCCGTTCGGCCTGCTGGGCCACGCGGACGAACTCACGCAGGAGGTCAAGCTGCTCTCCACGCCGCTTCTCGGCCCGCTCGGCGGCCAGCCGCCGCTGCTCACTGCGCTCGTTGCGGCGTTGCACGCTGGTCTGCACGAGGTAGGAGAGCCCACCGCCGAGCAGCACGCCGGCCAGGGACAAGAGCGCGAGCCACACCTGCATGCCGCACTTCTTACCAAAGCAGAACGCCCTGCGTCCTCGCTTGTCGGCAGGTGACCAGCGCTGTGCTTCGCCCCGCCGCGCCGACGAGGCAAAGCGCGGAAACCGTTTCGATGGTTTTCGGTAGCTCGATCGCTACACTGCGGCAGATGGTCGCGTACCAACGCGTGAGGTCGCGGTGAGATCGCATCGGAGGGACGATGCATTACCCAGGCCATCCGAGCCGGGACAGCAGAACGCCCGGCGTCCCCGAAAGGATCACCGGGCGTCTGGTGAAAAGAGCGGTGGCGGTGGGATTTGAACCCACGGACGGGGATTAGCCGTCACACGATTTCGAGTCGTGCTCCTTCGGCCGCTCGGACACGCCACCGCCGAGAACAATACCGGAGGCCCTCGGCACCCTTCACGAGGGGTCCGCTAGCTCAGCGGCGGGTCGCGAAGTACGTCTCCAGCAGCCCCGCGCACTCGTCCACCAGAACGCCGCCGTGGACCTCGGGCCGGTGGTTGAGCCTGCGGTCGCGGACCACGTCCCACAGCGAGCCCACCGCGCCCGTCTTGGGCTCCCACGCCCCGAACACCAGCCGCTCGATCCGGGCCAGTACCAGCGCGCCCGCGCACATCGTGCACGGCTCCAACGTCACCGCCAGCGTGCAGCCCTCCAGCCGCCAGCCGTCGCCGACCGCCGTTGCCGCCGAGCGGAGGGCCAGGATCTCCGCGTGGGCCGTCGGGTCGCCCAGCTCGGTGCGCGCGTTGCGGGCCGCGGCCAGCGGGACGCCGTCGGGGCCGAACACCACCGCCCCGATCGGCACGTCCGAGCCCGGGGCCCGCGCCGCTTCCAGCGCGGCCTCCACGGCCTCGGTGTCGGACGGGCGTCTCAGAGCTCGTCCAGGAGCTTGGCGAACTCGCTGCCGAACCCGCAGCGCTGCGCGACCATCTGCAGCTGCTCGTCCGGGTACAGGTCGACCTCGCCGACGATGACCTCCAGCTCCGGCCCGGGCAGCCCCAGGTCGGCCAGGATCTCCAGGTCGCCCTCGGGCCAGACGGAGTCGTCCTCCTCATCCGGTGGGTCGACGCGCAGGACGTCGAGGACGTCCGCCGCGATGTCGTAGTCCAGCGCCGCCGCCGCGTCCGAGAGCAGCAACGACGGCCCCCGGGGGCTCGGCCGGACGATCACGAAGAACTCGTCGTCGACCGCCAGCAGCCCGAAGCTCGCGCCGGTGGAACGTAGTTTGCCCAGTTCCGTGATCGCCGCGTCGAGCTCGGTCAACGCCCCCGGGTCCAGCGCACTGCACCGCCACCGACCGTCTTCTCGGACCACAGCCACCGCGAAGCCCGTGACCGGCTCTTCCACCGCCATGCGCACACCGTATTCCGCCGGTCGATCTCGCGCACGCACGGTGCGCCCGAAGCGCCGCATGCGGCACTATCGGGACCATGACCGGCCCCACTGACCTGCCCACCTTGCCCGGCACGCCGTTCGCCGGGCTCCTCGACGACGCGCGGGCGCTGCAAGACCGCACGGTCGCCCTCCGGCGGGCCGTGCACCGCCACCCGGAACAGGGCCTGCACCTGCCGCGCACGCAGGCGGCGATCCGGGAGGCCCTCGACGGCCTGCCGCTCGAGATCACCGAGGGCAAGGCCACGACGTCGCTGACGGCCGTCCTGCGCGGCGCGCGGCCCGGTCCGGCGGTGCTGCTGCGCGGCGACATGGACGCGCTGCCGCTGACCGAGGAGACCGGCCTCGACTTCGCGTCGGAGGACCCGGAGTCGATGCACGCGTGCGGGCACGACACGCACGTCGCGATGCTGGCCTCGGCGGCGCGGCTGCTCGCGGAGCGGCAGGAGCAGCTGGCCGGGTCGGTCGTGTTCATGTTCCAGCCGGGTGAGGAGGGTCACCACGGCGCCCGGTTCATGATCCACGAAGGCGTCCTCGACGCGGCCGGCCCGCGGGTCGAGCGCGCGTTCGGCGTGCACATCCTCGCCAACGCGCGCTCCGGGCTGCTGCAGCTGCGGCCCGGTCCGCTGATGGCGTCGGCGGACTCGTTCCACGTGCGCGTGACCGGCAAGGGCGGCCACGGCTCCGCGCCGCAGTACACGATCGACCCGGTGCCGGCCGCCGCGGCGATGGTCGGGGCGCTGCACACGATGATCACGCGCCGGGTCAGCGTGTTCGACCCCGCGGTGCTCTCGGTGACCCGGATCCAGGCCGGGACGACGTCGAACATCATCCCGGAGACCGCCGAGCTCGAAGGCACCATCCGCACGCTGTCCGAGCAGACGCGCGCGCTGGTCCGCGCCGAGCTGCCCAAGGTGTGCGAGCAGGTCGGCGCGGCCTACGGCTGCCGCGTGGTCGCCGACGTCGAGCCGGGCTACCCGGTGACGGTGAACGACGACCGGATCGCCGCCGAGGTGCTGGAGCTCGGCGCGGCCGTGCTGGGCCGGGACAACGTCGAGCTGCTCGCCGACCCGCTGATGGGCGCGGAGGACTTTTCCTACGTCCTGCAACGCGTCCCCGGCGCGTACGCGTTCCTCGGCGCGTGCCCGCCCGGCGTCGACCCCACGGAGGCGGCGGCGAACCACTCCAACCGCGTGCTCTTCGACGAGGACGCGATGCCCAGCGGCGTCGCGATGCTCGCCGCGTTCGCGCTCGACGCGCTGCGTTAGGGCCCGGTCCGCGACGGCCTGCCGTCTTCCAGGTGGCCGGCGAAGCGGCGGCGCCAGCCCGGCGTCTCGAACGTGACGTCGTACCAGCCGTTGCTCGTCGGCACCGGGAAGTCGTGCGTGCCGCCCGGGGCAGGGTGACGTCGTTCAGCGTGACCGGTGCCGCGCCGCCGTTGGTCACCGTGACCCGCAGTGCGGGCGCGCCGGTGTAGGTGACGACCGCGTCGAGGCCCAGGCCGCCCGAGGCCTCGACGATGAAGCCGTTCGGGCCGTGGACGGCGACGTCGTACGTCCCGCTGTGCGCGACTTCGCCGGTCAGCTCGCTCTTCGGGCCGACGTCGAAGCGTTGTGACGTCCCGCCCGCGTGGTAGGCGTACGCGGCCAGCTGCAGCGCGTGCGTCCCGTGGTTGGCCAGGTGCAGCCTGAGGACGTTCGCCTCGGCGGTGACCCACGCGACCGGCTGGTACGGCAGCGCGCGCGCCTTCGCCGTACCGGGCTCCTGCACCAGGGCGGCCGGCCCCAGCCCGGGCTTCGGCAGCCGTCGCTGCGTCCGGTCGGCTTCGGCGCGCAACGCGGCCGCGTCCGGCAGCAGCGGGATGGTCGTGTCCGGGTTGCGGAAGTCGAAACAGCTGGTCAGGTCGCCGCAGATGGTGCGGCGCCAGGCCGAGATGTTCGGCTCGCGGACGCCGGTCCAGGTTTCCAGGAAGCGCAGCACCGACGTGTGGTCGAAGACCTGCGAGTTCACCCAGCCGCCGCGGCTCCACGGCGAAACGACGGTCATCGGCACGCGCGGCCCGAGCCCGATCGGGACGGGCGCGCCGGACGGCCTGCCCTTCTCCGGCCGGTTCCCGGGCAGGTACTCGCCGGGGGTGCCGGGCGGCGGCGTCGGCGGGACGACGTGGTCGAAGAAGCCGTCGTTTTCGTCGTAGTTGATGAAGACGATGGTCGACTCCCACAGCTGCGGGTTGTCCCACAACGCTTTCAGCATGCGCTGGATGTACGCGGCGCCGTCGACCGGCCGGGCCGCGGGGTGCTCGCAGTAGCCGTACGGGGCCACGACCCAGGAGACCTCGGGCAGCGTCCCGGCCGCGCAGTCCGCGAGGAAGTCCGCCAGCACGTGGTCGAGGTCCTTGCCCTTGCCCGAGTCGGGGAGGAGCTTCTTGCGCAGGTTCGCGCGCTCGGCCAGCCGGCGCTTCACCGGGTCCATCGAGTACAGCGCGTCGTGGAAGTTCTGGAACAGCCAGAGCGGGTTGTCGCCGTAGTCGCCGACGAAGTGCTCGGGAACGCCGCGTTCTTCGTCGTTCGCGTAGATCCGCCACGAGACGCCCGCTGCTTCGAGCCGCTCGGGGTAGGTCGTCCAGCGGAACGAGGGCTCGTAGTCCGGCGCGTTGTGCGTCGCGGGACCGCCGGCGAGGCCGTCGGGGTCGATCGTGCCGGTCCAGTGGTAGAGCCGGTTCGGGTGCGTCGGGCCCTGGATGGAGCAGAAGTAGTGGTCGCACAGGGTGAACGCGCTCGCCAGCGCGTGCTGGAACGGGAGGTCGTCGCCGGTGAAGTAGCCCATCGTCATGGGCGTCTTCGCCGCGATCCAGCGGTTGTAGCCGCCGTCGTTCCACGCGCGGTGCGTGCTGTTCCAGTCGTGCGGCAGCTCGCCGAGATCCTGACCGTCCACTACGGACGTGTCGATCCGGAACGGCTGCACCGGGCCGCCCTTGTCGCCGCGCTGGCGGAAGACGTCACGCAGCGCCGCGCGGTCGCCGAAGCCGCGGACGCCGGCCATGGTGCCGTAGTAGTGGTCGAACGACCGGTTCTCCTGCATGAGCACGACGACGTGCCGGACGTCCTCGATTGTGCCCTTCCGCGGCGCCGGCGCACAGGCCGCGGACAGCGCACCGGCCGCCGTGACCGCGGCCGCGCCGCCCAGCACCGTGCGGCGACGGATCCGGCCCATGCGTCACCTCCTCGTCCCCAGGTCAACGAGCCGCCGGAGGGGTAGGTTCACCACCGAGAGGTGAGGCCGTGCTCAACTCAGCGGAATTGGTCGCCTTCGCACCGTCGACCGACCTCGAGCGCTCGCGCGCCTTCTACACGGATGTCGCCGGGCTCGAGTTCATCGAGCAGACCCCCTTCGCGTGCGTCGTCCGCAGCGGCGCAACCATGCTGCGCGTCACCGCCGTCGCCGAGTTCACGCCGCAGCCGTTCACGGTGCTCGGCTGGGCGGTCCCGGACATCCGGGCGGCGGTGGCCGAGCTGCGTGGCCGTGGCGTGGAGTTCCTCACCTACGACACGTTGCCACAGGACACCGACAAAATCTGGACCACACCGGGCGGCCGGATCGCGTGGTTCCCCGATCCGGACGGCAACGTGCTGTCGCTGACCGAATTCGCCCCCTGGTAATTACACAACAGTGTTGATTTAATAGGCCCATGACCGAAGCCGACCGCCTCGCCCAGCTCGCCGAGCAGGAGGAACGCCTCCAGTTCACGAAGTTCGACAACGAGACCGCGCTCGCCCTCGGCCGGCAGATGCTGGACGCCGCCCAGGAACGCGGGCTCTCGGTGACGATCTCGATCCGGCGCAACGGCCAGCGCCTCTTCCACGCCGCACTGCCCGGCACCTCGGCCGACAACGACGCCTGGATCGACCGCAAGAGCCGCGTCGTCGACCGCTACGGCCACAGCTCCTTCCTGATCGGGACCCAGTTCCGCGCCAAGGGCGGCTCGTTCGAGGAGCACTCCCGGCTCGACCTGGACCAGTACGCGGCCCACGGTGGCGTCTTCCCCGTGCTGGTGCGCGGGGTCGGGCCGATCGGCACGGTCGGCGTGTCCGGGCTTCCGCAGGCCGACGACCACGCCTTCGTCGTCGAGCAGCTGGAGCTGTTCCTCGGCAGCTGAAAACGACTGGTGGCCGCTGCTACCGTCGATCTCATGAAGCGCGCTGCACAGACGACGACGCCGAGGAGTGTCCCGGCGCGCTGAACGACGTTTCCAGCCCGGGGCGGGTGCCCCGGGCTTCGTTCTGTGGTCTCCCGCCTCGCCGTCCACGAGGGAGCCCACCATGCCCGACCACCGCAAGCTCGGCCGCGAGCTCGGCCTGTTCGGCACCGACCCGCTGATCGGCGCCGGCCTGCCCTACTGGCTGCCCGACGGCGCGATCGTCCGCCACAGCCTGGAGGAGTACGTCCACGGCCTCGAACGGCGTGCGGGCTACCGGCACGTCCATTCGCCGGTGCTCGCCAAACGCGAGCTGTACGAGATCTCCGGGCACTGGTCGCACTACCGCGACGACATGTACCCGCCCATGGACGTCGGCGGCGAGCAGCTCGTGCTCCGGCCGAGCCTGTGCCCGCACCACGCGCTGATCTACCGTTCCCGAGGCCGCAGCTACCGCGAGCTGCCGCTGCGGATCGCCGAGATCGGCGGGATGTACCGGGCCGAGCTGTCCGGCGCGCTCGGCGGCTTGAACCGGGTGCGCGCGATCCAGCTCAACGACGCGCACGTCTTCTGCCGCCTTGACCAGGTCGAAGCCGAGGCCACCGCCGCGCTGGCCCTGATCCGGCAGGCTTACGACGCGCTCGGCATCAGCCCGCTCCGCTACCGCCTTTCGCTGCCCGGCCCCGGCGGCAAGTACGTGCCGGGGAAATGGGATGAAGCCGTGGCGATCCTCCGTTCTGTGCTGGACGGCCTTCCGTACGAGGCCGTCGAGGGTGAAGCGGCGTTCTACGGGCCGAAGATCGACGTCCAAATCGCCGACGGCGCCGGCCGCGAATCGACCCTGTCCACCGTCCAGGTCGACTTCCACCAGCCCGCGCAGTTCGGCCTGGAGTACGTCGGCGCCGACGGGGCGAAGCACCGGCCGGTCATGGTCCACCGGAGCATCATCGGCAGCGTCGAGCGCGCGGTCGCCCAGCTGATCGAGGTCCACGGCGGTGCGTTCCCGGCCTGGCTCGCGCCCGTGCAGCTTCGGCTGCTGCCGGTGTCCGCCGCCGAGCTGCCGTACGCCCAAGCCGTCCTGGACCGGTGCGGTGACCTCCGGGCGGAGATCGCCGCCGACGGCAGCCTCGGCGCGCGGATCCGAGACGGCCGGCTGGTGCCCTACCAGGCCGTGATCGGGCCACAGGAGGTCGCCGCCGAGCAGCTTTCGGTGCGGCTGCGGGACGGAAGCCGCCTCGACGCCCGACCGGCAGAGGAGGCACTGGCCTCGATCCGGGACGCGGTCAGGCTGCCATGGCCTCGGCCAGCCAGTCGAAGGCGGGAGCCAGGCTTTCCGGTGCCGCCCAGCCGTTGATCACCCCCAATAGCTCCACATAGCGCTCCCGACGCGGATCGCTGACGACGCCGAGCCATTCCCGGAGCTCGCCGGGATCGCGCCCCAGGCCGTCGACGATCGCCTTCGCCGCCGGGGACTTCGGCACGATCGTGGCCATGACGGCCGGGGTGACGGCGTCCCGCACCTCGGCCGCCAGGTCGCGACGCAGACCCGCGACGTGGCCGTCCGCGAGCCGGCGCAGGTTCGCACGGAACTCCGTGTCCCGCATCAGCGCGGCCAGCTCGATCCACGCCTCGGCCTGCTCCGGGCTGGGTTGCTCGGGCAGCTCCGGGGTCAGGGTGCGGGCTACTCCAGCCAGCTCGGGCCGATCGCCCAAGGCGTCGGCGAGGAAGTCGCCGACCAGGCATTGCCGCTCCACTTCGGACAACAGGCCTCGCTGGTGCGCGAGCCCCGCCTCTTCGGGGTGCGAGCCGCGGTTCGCCACGGCGTTCAGTACTACCCTTCGCCGGCGCAGCACGCCGATCTGCGCCTCCACCGACACGGCGTGCTCCGCCGCCACCTCCGCGACGGTGGTCTCTCCCTCGATCACCCGCCGGATGGTGGCCAGGTCGATCCCGAGGTCGCGAAGGATGCGGATGACGTCGAGCCGGGCGAGCGCGGCCTCGTCATAACGGCGTTGGCCCGCGGCGTTGCGCCCGGACGGCGGCACCAGGCCGCGATCCGAGTAGAACCGGACGGCCTTGACCGTCAGGCCGGTCCGGTGAGCGAGTTCGCCGGTCGAATACTGCATGTCACCAGCCTGGCAGCTCCCCTCGGGGGAGGCGCAAGACCAGCGGATTCGCTCGATCGTGTTGATCATGCGTTCGACTTTTCGCGATACAGTCGAACGCATGAGCGAACAGGTCAGGCCTCCTCCCGGATCCGGGTCACCAGCTGGGTCGGGTTCACGAACCGTAACGCGATGAGAAGGAGCACGAGCATGGAAGCGGTGTAGATGGCCGCCATGGCGTCGACGGACTGGTTGGCGCGGATACCGGCGGCGAACACGGAGTTGTAGAGCGCCACCACGAGGGTCGTCGAGTCCGGGCCGGCGGTGAGGAACGTCAGCTCGAACATGCCGACCGTGCGCACCAGCACCAGGATCGAGGCGGCCAGGATCCCGGGCAGCAGCAGCGGGCCGAGGATGCGGGTGAACACCGAGACGGTCCGCGCGCCGGACATGCGGGCCGCGGCCTCGATCTTCGGGTCGATCTGCTCGATGAACGGCGTCATCGTCAGCACGACGAACGGCACCGAAGGCACGAGGTTGGCCAGGATGACGCCGGTGGTCGTGCCGGCCAGGTGGAACTTGTACAGCACGGTGGCCAGCGGGATGCCGTAGGTGATGGGAGGGATCAGGATCGGCAGCACGAACAGCAGCATCACCAGGCGCTTGCCGGGGAACGAGCGGCGGGCCAGCGCGTAGGCGGCCGGGACGCCGACCGCCACCGACACGGCGATCACCACGAGCGCGACGACCGCCGTCGTGAGGAGGACGTCCGAGAGGCCGAACTCACGCCAGGCGTCGGCGTACCAGTGGGTGGTGAAGCCGTCCGGAAGCCAGGTGCCGAACCACTGGGTGCCGAACGAGTCGACGACCACCGAGAGCACGACGCCCGCGAGGTTGACGAAGAAGAACGCGACGACGGTCCAGACGACCCAACGTCCGGGACGCGCGACCCAACCGGTCATCCCTTGCCTCCGGTCGCTCCGCGGTACAGCGTGCCGCGCCACGCCATGACCAGGCCGATGACGATCAGCATGACCACCGCCATAAGCATCGCCACGGCCGAGCCCATCGAGTAGTCGTACTCCTCGAACGCGGCGTGGTAGGCGGCGATCGAGATGACGCGGGTCTCGTTCGCGGGGTCACCGACGAGCTGGGCCGAGGGGAACACCGAGAAGGCCATGACGAACGAGAGGCAGAAGGTGATCGCCAGGCCGGGCGCCAGCAGGGGCAGCGTGATCCGCCGGAAGCGCTGGACGCCGTTGGCCCCGAGCGTCGCGGCTGCCTTCTCCAGGGAGGGGTCTATGCCCGAGAGATAGGACAGCGTGAGCAGGAAGGAGAACGGGAAGCCGGTGATCACCAGGGAGAGGAGCACACCGGTGTAGTTGTGGATCAGCGGCAGCGGCTGGTCGGTGACGCCGAGGACGGTGAGCACCTTGTTCAGCCAGCCTGCCGGCCCGCCGTACATGATCAGGCCCTGCGCGGTGAGCACCGTGCCGAGCGTGATCGGCACGACGAGGATCGTGGTCAGCAGGCGCTTGCCACGGACGCGGACGCGCATCACGTAGGCGATCGGGATGCTGGCGAGCACGTTGATGAAGGTGGCGGGCAGGGCGATGCCGAGTGTCGTCCAGATGGTGTCGCGCAGGTAGGGGTCACCGAAGAAGCGCGCGTAGTTGGCGAAGACGCCGCCCTTGCGCGGGGTGAACGAGAGCTGGAGGCCGTAGAGGAAGGGGTACAGGAACAGGCAGGCGGTGACGAGCAGGCCGGGCACCAGGAGCAGCAGGGTCCGATCGACGCCACGTTCGGCGAGGCGGTGCCGGAGCGCCGGCCGAGCAGTCGCGACGGCGGTCATGCCGCACCTCCCGCACCAGACGCGGCACCAGCCGACGCAAGCCGGGTGGTGGCGGATCTCGCGGCACCAGCCAGCGCAAGCTGGGCGGCGGCGAACCTCGCGACAGCCGACGCAAGCCGGGCGGCAGCGGACCCCGCGGCAGCAGCCAACGCACGCCGGACCGTGGCGGACCTCGCGGGAGCAGCCAGCTCAAGCCGGGCGGCGGATGTTGCGGCGCCCTGGACTGCCTTCCCCGCGGCCGATCCGGATGCACCTCGGGCAGCGGCAACCCTCGCGGTGGCCGCCACCACGCCACAGGCTCGAGCGGCGCCCACTCGCGCAACGCGACCGGCACCGGCCCGCGGCGCGCTGCCCACGCACCCTCCGCCGCGTGCGGCACGCACCTTTACCGCGTCACCGGCGCTCATGGCGCGAACACCAGGACCCGCTCAGCCGGCACGCCTATCCTCGCCGTGTCACCGGGGGCGAGGCGCTTGTCCGTCCGGAAGTACACCGGCACGCCGGTGCCCAGGCGGGCCGAGACCGACAGCTCGCGGCCGTGGTACTCGACGATCTCGACCATCACGTCGAGGGCGTTCTCCGTCCCGTCGCCGATCACGAAGTCCTCCGGGCGGATCGCCACCTTCGCCGGGCCCTCCGTGAGCGAGCCGCGGCCGGTGAGGCGGACTCCCTCGCCCTCCACGGTGACCGATGAGGCCGCCGCGGAGGTCACCGTCACGTCCAACAGATTGCGATACCCCATGAAGGAGGCCACATAACTGTTCACCGGCTGGGCGTACACCTCCTCCGGCGTGCCCGCCTGCTGGACCGTGCCCTCGCGCAGCACCACCAGGCGGTCGGCCAGTGACAGGGCCTCCTCCTGGTCGTGGGTGACGTACACCGTCGTCAGGCCGAGCGTCTGGTGGAGGCGGCGGATCTCCATCCGCATCTCGAGGCGGAGCTTGGCGTCCAGATTGGACAGCGGCTCGTCCATCAGCACCACGGGCGGCTCGAGCACCACCGCGCGGGCGATGGCGACGCGCTGCTGCTGGCCGCCGGAGAGCTGGGCGGGGTACTTCGCCGCGTGCTCGGTCAGCTGCACCAAGCGGAGCGCTTCGTCGACCCGGCGCCGGGTCTCGGCGCGGCCGACCTTGCGCATGCGGAGGCCGAAGCCGACGTTGGCCCGCACGGACATGTGCGGGAACAGCGCGTAGTTCTGGAACACCATCCCGAACCCGCGCTGCTCGGGCGGCTGCCCGTCGATACGGGCGTCGTCGAGCCAGATGCTGCCCGCGGTCAGGGGCAGCAGGCCGGCCAGGCAGTTGAGCGCCGTCGACTTGCCGCAGCCGGACGGGCCGAGCAGGGCCACGAACTCGCCCCTGGCGATGGCGAGGTCGAGGCCGCGCAGGGCGTTCGCGGTGCCGAAGCTGCGCGAGACGCCGTCCAGCCGCAGCTGCCCGAACGTCACTTCTTGCCGACCTTCGAGCCGCCGACCAGCTGGTTCCACTTGTCGAACGCCTTGACCTGCTGCTCGGCAGGCAGCGACGTCTCCTTGGGGTACTGGGCGATCCACTGCTCGTACTCCGGGCGCCCGAACTGCCGAAGCGTGTCCTGGCTCTTCTGCGGCGCCATCTGGAGGGTGACGTCCTTGACCGCCGGGCCGGGGTAGAAGTACCCGTCGTCGTAGGCGATCGCCTGCTGGTCGGGCTTGAGCATCCAGGCCACCAGCTGCAGGATCGCCGACTCCTGGTCGGGCGAGAGCCCCTTCGGGATGAGCGCGTACTGGGCGTCGGTGACCCAGTGCATCGGCTGCATGATCGCCGTCTTGACCGTGTTGGGCACCGTGCCGAGTTTGCGTGGGTTGATGTCCCAGCCGGTGGTCGACATGATCATGTCCACCGATCCGGACGCCAGGTTCTTCATCGTCTCGGTTGTGCCCGACGGGTAGTACTTCACGTACTTGCCGAGCTCCTGCAGGAACGCCCAGGTCTTGTCCCAGCCCTTGTCCGGGTCCTTCGGGTCCTTGTCGCCCAGCAGGTACGGCAAGCCCATCAGGAACGTCCGGCCCGGGCCGGAGTTCGACGGCTGGGCGTACTGGAACTTCTCCGGGTGCGCCTTCGCCCAGTCGAGCAGCTCCTGCGGGGACGTCGGAGCGGCCGGCACCGCGCCGGGGTTGAACTCCAGCAGCGGGCCCGATGGGTAGTAGACGACCTCGATGCCGTAGCCGTTGGCCAGCTCCTGCATCTTGGCCGCGGGCTCGAGGTAGTTCTGCATCAGGTTCGGAAAGCGGCCCGAGAAGTCCGGCAGCACCTTGGCCAGCGTGCCGTTGGCGATGCCCGCCGAAAGCCCGTCGGTGCCGCTCAGGACCAGGTGCGTCTGGGCGACGCCGCCGTCCTGCTCGGCCTTCAGCTTGCCCGCCATGCTCGGTGCGGGCGCCGTCGAATAGGTGACCTTCGACAGCACTTCCGGGTGCGCGGCCTTGAAGTTCTCGATCATCTGCTTGGTCAGCTGCAGGTTGCCCGCGACGTCGAGGATGTTCAGCTCGACCGGCTTGCTCGGCTTGTCCGGCACGGCCTGGGGAGCCGCCGCCTGGCCGCCGTCGCCGCCGGGCGCGCCGCAGGCCACCAGACCGGCGGCGAGGCTCAGCGCCGGCAGCACTCTTCGGAATCGGAAGCCGGTGCGACGGTGCATGGCTGCTCCCTACGTCCATGATAATGTTGTATGTCGCATCGTATATCAGATCGGACATGCCAGTGGCGAGCACTTCTTCGGCCCGGAGGCCGCCGCCGCCCGTCTCGCGGACGGATTTCGTACGTGACGCGGTCAAGGAAGCGATCTTGAGCGGCGAGTTCGGGCCGGGTGAAACGCTCGTCGAATCCGAGGTCGGCGCCCTGCTCGGGGTGTCGAAGACGCCGGTGCGCGAGGCCCTGCGGATCCTGGCCGGTTCCGGTTTGGTCACGATGAGCACGTACAAGGGCGCCGCGGTGCGGGTCATGGACGCCGAGAGCGCGCACGCGGTGTTCGACCTGCGCGCGCTGCTGGAGCCCGAAGCCGTCCGGCGGGCCGTCGAGCGGGGTGCGGACTTCGGCGAAGCGCGGCAGGTGCTGGCCGGGGTCGAGACCGGCGCGGCGGCCGGCGACCGGGCGAAGGCCAGCCTGGCCAACCGGCTGTTCCACCGCGCGCTCTACGCCGGCTGCGGGAACCCCTTGCTGGTCGACATCCTCGACGGGCTGCGCGACCAGGCCGCGCTGATCACCGTGACCGGCTGGGGCATCAGCCCCACCTGGCAGGGCGAGGCGGGCGAGCACCGGGCGATCCTCAACGCCGCCGAGAGCGGCAACGCCCGGCAGGCCGAACACCTGCTGCGCAGGCACATCACCGATTTCATCGACCGGATCGCCTTCGGGCTGCCCGGCGAGCGCACCACCGAGACCGGCGATCCGAAGGGGGCCCGATGACGTTCGAGGAGCAGAGGCGGCGGCTTTCCGGGGTGGTGGCCATCCCGGTCACGCCGTTCGACGCCGAGGGCGCCGTCGACGGCCAGACGTACGCGAAGCTGGTGGACCGGCTGGTCACCGGCGGCATCGAGGTCGTGACGCCGAACGGGAACACCGGCGAGTTCTACGCGCTCGACGCGAGCGAGGCGCGGCAGTGCCTGGAGGTCACCGTCGAGGCCGTGGCCGGCCGCGCGAGCGTGCTCGCCGGGATCGGCCACGACGTCTCTTCGGCGACGCGGGCCGCGGTGCACGCGCGGGAGGCCGGCGCCGACATGCTCATGATCCACCAGCCGGTGCACCCGTACGTCTCCGGCGACGGCTGGGTCGACTACCACGCGGCGATCGCCGCGGCGGTGCCGGAGCTCGGGGTCGTGCTCTACGTCCGCAACCCGGCGATCGCCGGTGAGCAGCTGCGTGCGCTCGGGGAGGCGGCGCCGAACGTCATCGGCGTGAAGTACGCGGTGCCGGACCCGGTGCGGTTCGGCTCGGTGGCCCGGGACGCGGGCTTCGACCGGTTCGTGTGGATCGCGGGCCTGGCGGAGCTCTCCGCGCCCGGCTACTTCGCCGTCGGGGCCACCGGCTTCACGTCCGGCCTGGTGAACGTCGACCCGGCGATCTCGCTGGAGATGTTCCACGCACTGTCCACAGCGGACTACCCGGCGGCGATGACGGTCTGGGAGCGGATCCGCCCGTTCGAGGAGCTCCGCGCCGCCAACGGCAACGCCAACAACGTCAGCGTGGTCAAGGAGGCCCTCGGCCGGCTCGGCCTGTGCCGCCCGGACGTCCGCCCCCCGAGCCGGCTGCTGACCAGCACCGAACGGACGCAGCTTTCCCGGCTGCTTTCCTCGTGGGGCCTTCTGTGATGGCGGCTCGTCGGCGGGTCGGGGGGCGGCGGTGCCGCACCCCGGCTCGTCGACGAGCCACCCGATGACAGGGGTCTCCCGGACACGAACCGTGTTGCCACAACCTGGTTGGGCGCCCCGGGCAGTCCCATTGCGCGACTGCGGGCGGCTGCTCGCCGGTCGAACGACCGGCACGGCTGCAGGACGAACGGGTTCTCCGGTTCGACTCCTGTCCCCGGCCGGATGAAGGGCCGGAAGGCCTCGGGTGTGTGGTAGGTCACCGTCATCCCGATGTGGCCGACTGTACACCTCTTCGGTGGTTCGCGGAGAATTGCCAACGAGACCGCCGGGTGAGAGGCTTGACGCACGACGCGGTACCACCGCGACCAGGCCCCAGTGCCCTTTCCCGAACCGGACCCAGACCCCGTCAAGGCTGGAAACCGTTGCTGGACAAGCCTTTAACGACTTAGCCAGAGCGGTGCGTTGATGACATCCACGCGAATTTCGGACACTCCCGCGACGCCCGGTAGCGATTTCGCCGAGCTGTCGCGGATGATCAAGGCGGCGGGACTCCTACAGCGGCGACGGCGCTACTACGCCGTGCGGATCGGCCTCAACCTCACTGCGTTCGGCGGCGGCTGGGTTGCCTTCGCCTACCTCGGCGACTCGTGGTGGCAGTTGCTCATCGCCGCTTTCTTCGCGATGGTGTTCGCGCAGCTGGCGTTCATCGGCCACGACGCCGGGCACAAGCAGATCTTCCGCAGCCGCGCGGCGAACGACGCGACCGGACTGGTCCACGGTGGACTCACCGGGTTGAGCTACGGCTGGTGGATCGGCACCCACGCGCGCCACCACGCCAATCCCAACCACGAGGACGAGGACCCGGACGTCGACATCGCCGCGCTCGCTTTCAGCAAGGCGCAGAGCTCGCGGAAGCGAGGGTTCCTGCGCTGGGTGGCGAAGTACCAGGCGTTCCTGTTCTTCCCCCTGCTCCTGCTCGAAGGGCTCAACCTGCACGTCTCGAGCGTGAAAGCGGTCTGGCGCGGGGATATCCGGCGGCACAAGCTGGAGGCGGTGCTGCTCATCGGGCACCTGACGGCCTATCTCGCCGCGGTGTTCATCGTGCTGTCGCCGCTGACCGGGATCATCTTCGTCCTGGTGCACCAGTTCCTCTGGGGGCTGTACATGGGCTGCTCGTTCGCACCCAACCACAAGGGCATGGAAATGCTGTCCGCCGGGCACCAGCTGGACTTCCTGCGCAAACAGGTGCTGACCTCGCGCAACATCCGCGGGAACCGGCTGACCGACTTCGCCCTCGGCGGGCTGAACTACCAGATCGAGCACCACCTGTTCCCGAGCATGGCCAGACCGAACCTGAAGCACGCCCAGGAGATCGTCCGCGACTTCTGCGCCCGGCACGACATTTCCTACGCCCAGTGCGGCTGGGCCCGCTCGTACGGGTACGTGCTGCAGCACCTCCACGCCGTGAGCGAACCCCTGCGGACGGCGAAGGTGGCACCGTGACGACGCCACCGCCCGCCACTCCGGCCGAGCCCCGCTCCGGCACACAGTGCCCGAGCTGCCCGCACCCGCTCGGCACGCACGACGCGATCGCGCGCCGCTACTGCGCCGCGACCGCGACCGGGCAGGCGACTGACCGCGGCTGCGTGTGCAGTACCGGTTCCGAAGCGGCTCACTGAGGCGAGCCCGTGACCGAAGTTACTGGCGCGTTAACAAGGCGTAAGCGGACCAACCGCAGCCGTCAGGACGGCATTCACGGGTGATCTTCGGGCTCGCCTCCGGGAGTGTCCTGACGGAGTCCGATCCGTCGTGATGCCCGGAGGCACCCGTGACGCTCAGCGAGCTTCTTCCCAGCCTCGGCTGCGAAGCCGCCGATCACCTCGAGCCAGGAGTCTGGCCGCGAAGCACCCGACTCGGCGAAGACGGCGAACTGCTCTTCGCCGGCGCGCCCGTCAGCCACCTCGCGGCCCGCTTCGGGACGCCGTCCTACCTCATCGACGAACAGCAGGTCCGAGACACCGCCCGCGAGTACCGCGAAGCGCTGCCGGACGCCGAAGTGGCGTACGCGAGCAAGGCGCTCTGTACGCGGGCCGTGCTGCGTTGGGTCGCCGAAGCGGGGTTGTCGCTCGACACCTGCTCCGCCGGTGAGATCGCCGTCGCGCGCTCGGTGGGCTTCCCCGCCGAACGCATGCTGCTGCACGGCAACGCGAAGACGCCCGAGGACCTGAAGGCCGCTCTCGGCTACGGCGTCCGGCGGATCGTCGTCGACTCGCTCGACGAGATCGAGCAGCTCGGCGCGCTCGCCCACGGCGCGCAGCAGGTGATGATCCGGGTGACGCCGGGTGTCGCGGCCGGGGCGCACGCGGCCATCAGCACCGGCGCCGAAGGCCAGAAGTTCGGCTTCTCGCTCCTCGACGGCGTTCCCGACAACGTCGACGCCGCCGTCGAGGCCGTGAAGCGGCAACCCGGGTTGCGGCTCCAGGGGCTGCACTGCCACATCGGCTCGCAGGTGACCCGGGTCGACCGGTACGAAGCCGCCGCGCGCCGGATGGCCGAGGTGCTCGTCCGAATCCGGGAGACCCACGGCGTCACCCTGCGGGAACTCGACCTCGGCGGCGGCCACGCCGTCCCGTACGTCGGCGGCGAGCCCGCCTTCGACCTCGGCGGCTATTCGCGGCGCCTGCGCGTCGCGCTGGCCTACGAATGCGCGGCGCACGGCTTCCCCCTGCCCCGCCTGACGATCGAGCCGGGCCGGGCCATCGTCGGCCCGGCCGGGATCACCGTCTACCGCGTGTGCGCGGTCAAGCGCGGCAGCCGCACGTTCGTCGCGGTCGACGGCGGCATGAGCGACAACGCGCGGCCGTCCCTCTACGGCGCCCGCTACACCACGCGCCTGGTGGGACGGCGGTCGAAGGCGAACCGCGTCCCGATGACCGTGGTCGGCAGGCACTGCGAAGCCGGTGACGTCCTCGCCGAGGGCATCAGCCTCCCCGCCGACCTGCACGCGGGCGACCTCCTGGCCGTGCCGTGCACCGGCGCCTACCACCACTCGCTGGCCTCGAACTACAACCAGGTCGGCCGCCCGCCGCTGGTCGGCGTCCGGGACGGCGTCGCGACGCTGCTGGTCCGCCGCGAGACCGAGGAGGACCTCAGCCGGCGTGATCTGGGCTGATCGTGTCGCCGCCGCGCGGGACGGACCCGCGCGGCAGGCGGCGGCCGGCGAAGAACTCCCGGCAGGCGCGGTGGACGGCGAACATCAGCGGCACCCCGAGCACGATCGACACCACGCCGATCACCGCGACGCCGCCGATGCCGAACACCGTCGTCTCGCCGGCGTCCGGCCGCGCGTACTCGATCAGCGCGAACACCAGCACGGCCAGGAAGAACACGCCGCCGGTGAACGGCAGCAGCCCACGCAGCACGAAGTGGCGCACGCTCGTGAAGAGCGTCCGGCGGAACACCCAGACACAGGCCAGCGCGGTCATCGTGTACTCGATGGCGATGGTCAGCCCGACCGCGTCGACCGAGTCGGACAGCACGTTGTCGCTGATCAGCGCCAGGAGCACGTACACGGCCAGCGAGACGAGCCCGAACGCCCAGGTCGCCACGGTCGGCGTCCGGTACCGCGGGTGCACGCGGCCGAAGACGCGCGGCAGGGCACCGTGGCTGGCCATCGACAACGTCGTGCGCGCGGCAGGCATGATCGTCGCCTGGCTGGTCGCCGCGCCGCTGGTCAGCACCGAGACGATCAGCAGCACGCCGAGGACCTTGCCGGTCGTCCCGTCGCCGAACACCGCGCCGCCCAGGCCGGCCAGCACGTCCTCGGAGTTCGCCTCGTTCGCCAGTCCGATCCCTTCGCTGCCGACGCCGGCGAAGGCCAGCGCGGCAACCGTCACGAGCAGGTAGTTCAGCACCAGCAGCACTGTCGACAGCACGGCGGCGCGGCCCGGCGCGTGCCGCGGATCAGCCGACTCCTCGTTGACCGACAGCGAGCTTTCCCAGCCCCAGTAGATGAACACGGCCAGCAGCACCGCCGAAACCGCGGCGCCCGCGGAGACCCCGCCCGGCCACAGCCAGTCCAGGCGCGGCAGCGACGCCTGCGGCCCGGCCGTGCCGTCGAAGACGCGGACCAGGGCCACCACCGAGAAGATCACCAGGACGGCCAGCTCGACGCCGAGCAGGAGCCACTGCACCCGGGCGGACACTTCGATCCCGCGGTAGCAGAGCCAGCAGAGGACCAGCAGCCAGGCGGCCCCGATCGCCGTCGTCACCCAGCGGTTGCCCGCCGCGTCCGAGGCACCGAACAGCAGCAGCGTGTAGCGCCCGGTCAGCGCGGACTGGCTGCTCATCACCAGCAGCTGCGCGGCCGTGACGACCCAGCCGGTGAACCAGCCGGCGTGCGGGCCGAACGCGCGGGCCGCCCAGGTGAAGTTGGTGCCGCAGTCGGGTTCCGCGGTGTTCAGCTCGCGGAAGGCGAAGGCCACGAACAGCACCGGCACGAACGAGAGCAGCACGAACGCGGCCGCCTGGAACCCGGTGCCGGCCAGCACGATCAGCCCGAGGGTGGCCGCGATGGAGTAGGCCGGCGCGGTCGACGACATCCCGATGACCATCGACGACACCATGCCCAGCGCGCCGCCGCGCAGCCCCTTCGCGGGTACGGCGGGGACGACGCCGAGCGCCACGGCCTCCGACATGCGTTGGTCCTCCTGGGGTTGCTGGGGACGAGAGAGCCGCCAGACGGTACCCGGCGGCGCCCGGCCGGCGCGTCCCGCTGTGCGCGGGCACACAAAAGCGCCTCGGAAAGCCTCGTGGATTCCCGTCCTGACCACCGAATCCTCGGCTGAGCGTGGCGTGCACGTCGAATCGCGCGAAGCTCGCGCGGAGGGCTCGCTTTCTCGGCTGGTCTCGATACGCTGCGCACTTGACAAATCACATGCCGAAACACAGGGAGGGACGGCATGGGTGACGAAACACGTGCGCGCGCGCTGGACAACACGGACAGATCGCTGATCGACCTGCTCCAGAAGGACGGCCGGGCCTCGTTCACCGCGCTCGCCAAGGCGGTCGGGCTTTCCGAGGGGGCAGTCCGCCAGCGCGTGCAGCGGCTGCTGCGCGACGACCTGATGCAGATCGTCGCGGTGACCGACCCCGCCAACGTGGACCTGACGCGCCAGGCCATGGTCGGCATCAGCGTCGACGGCGTCGATCCCCGCGACGTCGCCGACAAGCTGTCCGAGCTGCCGAACGTGCACTACGTCGTGCTGTGCGCCGGGCGCTACGACCTGCTCGCCGAGCTGGTCTGCCGCGACGACGACCACATGCTCGAGGTGCTCGGCGAAGAGGTGCGCAAGATCCCGGGCGTGTCCGGGACCGAGCTGTTCGTGTACCTCAAGCTGGCCAAGCAGAACTACTCCTGGGGCCGGCTCACGGCTTAGCGGTGCGGGGATGACGGGCCGTCCCGCCCGCCACCCCCGGTTCGCCTACAGGAAACGCCGGTGCCCGGACCTCGCGGGCACCCCGGCCTCGGCGAGGCCGGTCAGCGCCGCCGGGAGCGGATCCCGGTGCAGCACCCCGAGGCGCTGCGTGGCGCGCGTGAGCGCGACGTAGAGCTCCGCCGCGCCACGCGGGCCCGCGGCCAGGATCCGCTCCGGCTCGATCACGAGCACGGCGTCGAACTCCAGTCCTTTGGCCGCCGCGGCCGGGATCGTTCCCGGCACCCCCGGCGGGCCGATCACCACGCTGGTCCCGTCCCGGCCTGCCTCGTCGCGGACGAAGTCGCCGACGGCGCCGGCCAGCTCGTCGGCCGCCACTCGTCTGGACCACGGCCGGATCCCGCACGCCCGCACGGATTCCGGCGGCCGCACGTCCGGCGCGAACGACTTGAGCACCGCGCCGGCGACGGTCATGATCTCCGCCGGGGTCCGGTAGTTCACGGTCAGCTCGCGGTACAGCCAGCGGTCGCCGACGTAGGGCTCGAACACCGGCCCCCACGCCGTCGCCCCGGCCGCCGAACGGCGCTGGGCGAGGTCGCCGACGACGGTGAACGACCGGCTCGGGCACCGCCGCATCAGCACCCGCCAGTCCATTTCGGACAGTTCCTGCGCCTCGTCGACGACGACGTGCCCGTACGTCCAGTCGCGGTCGGCGGCGGCCCGCTCGGCGAGGGCACGCGGATCGCGCTCGGTGAACCGTTCCGCCAGCTCACCGGCGTCCAGCAGGTCCTCGGCCACCAGCTGGACGTCCTCGTCCAGTTCCTCCTGGTCCAGCTTCATCAGGTCCATCACGCCGGAGGCGTACTCGGCTTCCGCGGCCACCCGGCGGCGCGCCGCGGCGCGGTCGGCGCTGTCGTCCCGGCCGAGCAGGTCGACCAGCTCGTCGAGCAACGGCACGTCCGGCACGGTCCAGGCCGGGCCGTCCGCGCGGAACAGGGCCGGATCGGCCCCGGCGGCCTCGAGCCGGCGAGGAGACGCGTACAACGTCGCCAGCAGCACCTCCGGCGTCAGGGACGGCCACAGGCCGTCGAGGGTCGTGGCGAGCTCTTCGTGGCTCGCCAGTTCGTCGAGCACCTCGGCCCGGAGGTCCGCCCACAGCAAGCGGTCCGCCGGGCTCAGCCAGCCTTCGCCGATCTTCGCCACGGCCCGCTCGGCGACGAGCGCGACGGCGTGCTCGCGGAAGACCGCGCGGGCTTCGTTGTGCGGCAGCCCCGACGCGCGGGCGGCGCGCCGGGCTTCGGTGGCGAGCTCGGCGTCCAGCTCCACGGTCACGTCACCGAGGTCGATCGGCACCGGTTCGCCGGGCACCTGCTGGCGGTCGGCGACCGCGGCGGCCAGCACGTCGAGGATCTTCAGCGAACCCTTGAGCCGCGCCACCTCCGGCCGGTCTTCGGCCGTGACGCGCAGCCCGGGCACCAGGTCGCCGGTCGTCAGGAAGACGACGTCGGACTCGCCGAGCGAAGGCAGCACGCGGCCGATGTGGTCGAGGAACAGCGGGCTCGGCCCGACCACGAGCACGCCGCTGCGCGACATCCGCTCGCGCCGGGTGTAGAGCAGGTACGCCACCCGATGCAGGGCGACGGCCGTCTTGCCGGTGCCGGGACCGCCTTCGACCACCAGCACGCCCGCGTGGTCCAGGCGGATGATCTCGTCCTGCTCGGCCTGGATCGTCGCGACGATGTCCCGCATGCCCTCGCCGCGGGGCGCGTTGACCGCCGCGAGCAGGGCCGCGTCCCCGCGTTCGTCGTCGCCGGGACGGCCGAGCACTTCATCCGTGAAATCGAGGACGCGCCGGCCCATCGTGTGGAACTGACGGCGGCGGCGCATGTTTTCCGGCGTCGCCGCGGTGGCGACGTAGAACGGCCGCGCCGCCGGTGCCCGCCAATCCAGCAGGAACGGTTCGTAGTCGTTTTCCGCGTCGAAGAGCCCGATCCGGCCGATGTAGCTGGTTTCCCCCGAAACGGCGTCCAGCCTGCCGAAACAAAGCCCGTTGTCGGCGACGTCCAGCCGGACCGCCTCCCGCGACCGGAACCGGACGTCGTTCTCCCGTTCCCCCGGCGACACCCCGGTTTGCCCGAGCGCACCGCGGTACCGGGCCTGCGCCGCCGCGCGCTCGCGGTCGAGCCGCTCGTACAGCGCGGCGACGTAGGCCCGTTCTTCCCGCAATTCCTCGTCGTACCCCTGGTTTGACAAGTTCCCCTCACAGCGGTTAGACTCTTATCAGGTTCGGCGATCGCTCCCGTTGTTTTCGGAGGGCACGCCGATTTTTTATTGTCCACCCGCTGTCAAGAGCCTCAGCCCAGCATGAATTCACGCGGGTTCAGCGGCCGGTCGACCACCCGCACGTCACCCAGCAACCCCGCGAAACTGCGGTCGACCTTGCTGTCGTAGGACGACGCGCCGACCAGCCACGGGCCGCCCGGGTCGGCGAGCCCGACCGCCGGCGTGGCCGGGTTCCGCACCACCGGGCAGCCGTCGACGTAGACGACCGTGCGCCGGCCGTCGTTCACCACGGCCACGTGCCACCACTTCTCCACCGGCAGCTCGTGGCCCCAGTTCGTCGAGGTCCGGTTCTGGTTCAGCGGGTACACCGCCCACTGCAGCTCGCCACCGTCCGAAAGGGACAGCGTGGCCGCCGATTCCTTCGGGTCGTCGCCGGTCTTGCCCGCGGCCGCGCCGCTGCCTTGGCGGGCGAAGAGCCCGCACCAGCCGTGGTGGCCGTCCTTGAAGTTCGCCGGCAGCCGGAAGAACGCCTCGACCGTGTACCCGCGCTCGAACTTCAGCCGGTTGATCGGCGCGGCGTCGACCGTGCGCAGGTAGGCGCCCCGGCTCGGGTCGCGGCCTCCGTCGAACCGCAGGCTCGCCCGTGACGGCTGCCGCGGCGAAAACTCCTTCGAATACTGCAGCGCGTCCGGCCCGCTGCCGGGTGCGGTGACGCGCGTGAGGTCGTTGCCGCGGCCGGTCTGGTCGCGGACGACGACGGTGTCCGGGACCGCCTGGCCGTCCTGGCCGCCTTCGAAGCGCCAGTACGCGACCGTGCCCGGGACCAGCAGCTGCTTCGCCGGCCGCGCAGGCGGAACCGGCACGGGCGCGAAGCCCTTGAAGCGCTCGGCGAAGTCGATCTCCAGGCTGAAGTAGTCGGCGGCCCCGCTGCGCTCGGCCTCCTGCTGCTGCATCTCGCTGAGGTGGTCCTGCGCGGCGAGCCACGGCGAGAACGTCCGGACGTCGATCACGCCCCGCGCCAGGTCGAACCGGTAGAGCCGGACCATCGCGCTGCCGCCGTAGTAGCGGTCCTGGTAGTTGGCGATGTGGACGTGCACGTCGTGGCCGGCGGCGTTCTTCCGGACGGTGCGCCCGGTCGGCCAGTAGTGCCCGTTGAGCGTGAGGAAGATCTGGTCGTTGCCCTGGACGAGCTCCTGCCAGACGTGCTCGCCGAAGGTCGAGAACTGGGCCCGGTGGTCGTCGTCGGCCCAGACCAGCTCGTGGATGGTGAGGATGGCCGGCAGCGTCGGGTGCTGCGCGAGGACCTGCTTCGCCCAGTTCAGGCCGCCGGCCGAGGGCCGCCAGTCGAGGGCGAGCAGCAGCCATTCGCGGCCGCCGCCGCGGAAGATGTGGAAGGTGTTGTAGCCGTCCTTCGAGGCGCCCCGGAACGTCGGCGAGTTGCGCCGGCGCTGCGGGCCGAACGCGTCGAGGTACGGCGACGGGCCACGCTGGTCGTCCTTCGAGCCGTCGATGTCGTGGTTGCCCGCGAGGGTGCTGTACGGGAACCGGCGGCGGTCGAGCGCCCGGAACGACCGGCTGATCCTGGCGAACTCGTCCACCCGCCCGTTCTGGGTGAGATCACCGAGGTGAGCGAGGAAGACAACGTTGTCGGCCGACTCGTCGAGGACGTACCGCAGCGAGGCGTCCAGCGGGGCCGCGTCCCCGCGGTCCTCGTCGAACAGGTACTGCGTGTCCGGCATGACCACGAGCGTGAAGCGCGGATCTTCGGCGTCCGGGCGGTGCCGGCCGGTGGCTTCGGCGGCCGGGGCGCCGAGGACGTTCGGCAGGGTCGCCGCGGCGGCGACGGCCGGGGCGCCGAGGAGGAAGGTCCGGCGAGAAGTGTCAGTCACGGGCGGGAAGCTACGGGCGGCTTCCGACCACCCCGGCAACTGCTGCCGAACGCGGGATGAACAGCGGTAGTGTGCCCCGCATGAGCGGGCCGCGGGTGTTCCGGTTGATCCAGCCCGTCGACGACGTCGAGGTCGCCGTCGCGTTCTACGCCGCCGTCTTCGGCGCCCCCGGCGAGCGGATCGCGGTCAACCGCCACTACTTCACCTGCGGCGGCGTGGTACTGGCCTGCGTCGAAGCGCCCCCGGAACACCGCGAGCCCCGCCCGCAGCGGGACCCGCGGATCGTCTACCTCGCGGTCGAGGACGTCGAGGAGACGTTCGAGCGGGTGCGCGCCGCCGGACCGCGCTGGGTCGACGACGCGATCGAGACGCAGTTCTGGGGCGAGCGCTCCTTCTACGCCGACGACCCGTTCGGCAACCCGCTCTGCTTCGTCCAGGAGGACACGCTCTACTTGGGCGGGCCCGTCGGCTGATCACCGTTGGCCGGGTGCATCCGCATCGGCATGACGAACCAGAGGATCCCGAAGATCAGCACGCACAGCGCGCCCAGGACCACCATCGCGATCCAGCCGTAGACGACCTTGGCGATCAGCGCGACCGTCGAGGTGATGGCGAGGGCCAGGCAGACCAGCCCGACCAGCACGAGCCGGTTGCCGACGGTCAGGATCCGCTCCCGGCTGCCGGTGCGGAACAGCAGCCGGTGCCACGCCGCCGGCGCGGTCAGCAGCGCGGTCGCGGCCACCGCCAGCGCGACCGCGGACAGGTGCAGCGCCTTCTCGAACCCGCTGGCGTCGTGGAACCGGTCGGTGAACACGACCGACAGCAGGAAACCGAAGAGGATCTGCACCCCGGCTTGGGCGACCCGCAGCTCCTGCAGCAGCTCGCCGAGGTTGCGCTGCAGCTTCTCGTTGCGGGTTTCGCCGGTGTGTTCGGACACGATACGACCATAACCGGGCTCGGGACCGTCCACCGGTTGGGAAATACGTGACTTTTCCACCATATCGGTCACACTTTCGAGTGATGATCATGGCTGCGTCCCCGGACGACTGGCTAAAGAGGGGAAATGCGCCTTCTTCCCGCCTTGGCCGCCGCGGCCGCCGTCGCCGTACTCGTTCCGGGTGCCGCCGCCGCGTCACCGTCACCGGCGCGGTTCACGACCGCCCACGGCACGTTCTCCGACCACGCCCCGGCCGTGACGTACCGCCCCGACCTCGTCCCGCCCGGTGCCCGGGCGCACGTCTTCGGCGTTTCGGCCACCGGCACCACCACCCTGCTCTTCGTCACCGGCCTGCTGCCGGGTCGCGCCTACGGCGCCCACGCGCACACCCAGCCGTGCGGAGCCGCCGGCGACGCCGCCGGGCCGCACTTCCAGCACGTGCCGGACCCGGTGAAGCCGTCGGTCGACCCCGCGTACGCGAACCCGCGCAACGAAATCTGGCTCGACTTCACCACCGACCGGGCCGGCACCGGCTTCGCCCGGTCCACAGTGGACTGGAGGGTCACCGATCGGCGGCCGAAGTCCGTGGTCGTCCACGAGACGCACACGCACATCGACCCGGGCCACGCGGGCACCGCGGGTGCCCGGCTCGCCTGCCTCGACGTCGATTTCTGAGTCAGAACCCCCAGGTGCGCTCGGGCACCACGCGGATGCGGACGGAGTACTTGGCGTCGAACCCGGCCGCGTCCAGGCCGATCGCCGCGTAGCGGGAGCCGTACTTGTCGAGGTACCCGGGCGCCTCCGACGCCTTGCCCGTCTCGACGTGCGCTTTCCCGCTCACGACGAGGATCGAGCCGCCGTGGGAGTCGCTGTTGAGGTGGAAGCTGACGTCGGGGTTCGCCTCGATGTGCCGGAGTTTCGCGGTGCCGGGCTCGCTGAACACCACGATGTCCTCGCCGTCGAGGACGAACCACACCGGCCGGGGTGCGGGCCGCCCCTTCGGAGTGACGGTGGTGAGCCAGGCGATCGGTTCGCCGGCGCGATCGGACAGTTTCGGTGCTGCCATGTCGGTGCCCCCTGGTCGTCGGGTCTGTGACCCAGGTAACCACGGGGCACCGACAATTTCTTCCGCGCTACCGCGACGCGACCCGCCGCGCGTACCGCGTCCCGGCCGCCAGCAGCACCAATCCCGCGCCGAGGAACGCGCCGACCCTGGCCAGCCCGTCGAGCGTCGAGAGGTCGAACAGCACCAGCTTGACCACCGCGGCGCCGACCAGGATCAGCCCGGTCACCCGCAGCGCGACGACGTCGATCCCGCGCAGGAGCAGCACGAGCGCGGCGACCGTCCAGGACACCGTGATCAGTGCGTGGCCGAGGAGGAACCCGGTCCGGCCGGGCACCGCCAGCAGCGCGCCGCACAGCACGACCCCGGCGGCGCCGTACAGCGCCGAAACCCCGGCGACCAGCCAGATCGGCAGGTCTTCGGCCGGCCCGCGGAACACCTCCAGTCGCGCGGCGGCCCACGGCAGCACGACCGACACGGCGAGGATCAGCGCGGCGACCGCGAGCGCACCGGTCAGCTCGGCGACCGGGTGCGCGCGGGGGACGATCAGCAACAGCGGCGTGACGTCGAAGACCACGCCGAGCAGGCCGCCGATCGCCGCGAACCCGAGCGCGGCCGCCAGCGCGCCCCGGTTGCGCCCGCCGACCGCGGCCACCACCAGCAGCAGCGCCTCCCCGAGCAGCACCCCGGCGCGCGCCGGCCCGTCGAACTGGGTGACCGTCGCCTGCAGGAGGGCGAGCAGCCCGGCCAGCCCGGCCACCTGTCCCGCGAACCCGGGCCACCACCGCCGGGCGGCCCAGACGGCGAGCAGCACGACACCCGCACCGGCCGTGATCGGCACGGCCTGCGCCTTCGGCAGCAGCAGTGCCGCGATGAGCGTGGGCACCACCTCGGTCGCCAGCAGCGACAGCGCCGCGGGGTCGTTTTCGCGGCGGCGCAGCGCGATCAACGCGAGCACGACGCCGGTGACCCCGGCACCGCCGGCCGCCGCGGTGTTCGCCCAGCTGCCGCCCCCGCCGAGCAACGCCGTGCTGATCACGGAGGCGAACAGCGGCGGCAGACCGGCGGCGAGCGTCAGCGACGACCAGTCGCGGCGCAGCTGCACCGGTGCCGTCGCGAGCTGGACCATCAGCAGGAAGGTGACCAGTTCGGGGGTGAAGCCGCGGACGATCATCGGTGCGCACACGACACAGCCGATGACGACGGCGGCGGCCAGCAGCGGCGAATCCCAGCGCACGGCCACCAGCAGCCCGCCGACGGCGACCGCCAGCCCGGCGGCGAGCCCGGCGAGCACCGGCAGGAACTCGTACAGCGACGTCGCGGCGAGGACGTCAAGGTAGAGCGTCGCGATGCCGGTGGCGGCCAGCGCGAACGCGCCGGTGCGGCCGGCGGGCTTGCGGTGCAGCCACACACCGGTGCCGGTCAGCGCCAGCCCGAACCCGGCGCCGACGAGCACGCGCGGCAGCGGCCCGAGCCAGCCGCGCTGCACGGCGAGCACGAGCAGCAGGACGACGCCGAGCAGCGTCACGGCGCCGCCGACCCAGGCGAGCACGCGGCTGCCGGCGCCTTCCTTGCCGAGCTTTTCGCCCAGCGTCTGCCGCGGGATCGGCATGGAGGGCGCGGGCGCGTACTGCGGGGGCGGCGCGTACTGCGGCCGGGGCGGCGGCTGCCACTGGTAGTGCGGCCAGGGGACCGACTCGGGCCGCATCGGCCGGGGCGGCTGGGGCTGGGGTTGGGGTTGGGGTTGGGGCTCAGGCTGCGGCGGTTGCGCGGCCTGTTCGGCCTGCTCTGGCTGCGTCTCCCGGACGGTTCGCAGTTCGGAGCCCACCAAGGCGAGACGACGCCCCAGGTCGTCGATCTCGCCGGCGAGCCGGAGGAGCACATCCGCTTCGGTGGTCATACCGGACAGCGTCGCCCACCGGCGTCACCTGCGGATCCGTAGCACTACTCAATCGCGGGTCACGTCCTGGTCGCGGCCAGCACCCGGTCCATGGTGGTCATGATCGAGACGGTTTCGGCCAGCGGCATCAGCGGGCTTTCGGTCTCGCCGTCGGCCAGCCGCAGCGCGACTTCGTCGGCCTGGTGCCGCAGGCCACGCCCCTCGTCGACGTACTCGAAGCGGCTTCGCTCGCCTTCGCGCGGGATGAAGGTGAAGGACGCGGGAGCGTAGAAGGGCCCGTCGACCTCGATCCGCGCGTCGGTGCCCACGATCGCCGCGGTGGTCGGCGAAACGGCGCTCAAGGTGCAGGTCAGGACGGCCTGGGCACCGCTCGCGTAGCCGAACAGCATCGACATCTGGGCGTCGACGCCGGTGAAGGCGGGCGTCGCCATCGCGGCCACCCGCTCGGGCGCCCCGAGCACCATCGACGCAAACGACACGGGGTAGATCCCCAGGTCGAGCAGGGCACCACCACCCAGTTCCGGCGCGAACAGCCGGAAGGCCGGATCTTCGGCAAACCACTGCCCGTGATCGGCGGCGACGGTGACGACGTCCCCGAGCCGCGGCAGGAGCTCACGGATGTGCCGGACGTGCGGCAGGAACCGCGTCCACATCGCCTCCATCAGGAAAAGGCCGTTGGCCCGCGCCAGTTCGACGAGGTCACGGGCCTCGTCGGCGTTCATCGTGAACGGCTTCTCGACGAGCACCGGCTTCCCGGCTTCGAGGGCGAGCCGGGCGTTGCCGTGGTGCAGCGGGTGCGGGGTGGCGACGTAGACGACGTCGACGTCCGGATCGTCCGCGAGGGCTGCGTAGCTGCTGTGCCGACGGGGGATGCCGAGCGCGTCGGCGAACCGCCGGGCGCTTTCGGCCGACCGCGACCCGACCGCGGCGACCACGCCGGACCCGGTGAGCCGCAGGTCCTGGGCGAAGGCCGTGGCGATCCCGCCGGTACCCATGATTCCCCAGCGGAGAGGCGCGTTCGTCATACGCCGAACCCTATGCCTGGCCGGAGTGACGAGCCGATCACCGTGAGGGCGACGTGACGGTCCGGGAAAGCAGGTCCCCGTTCGCCCGGTGCGAACCCCCAGCCGCCGGTTCCGGCCGGCAGGCACCATCGGGAGATGACCGCGATCGAGGTGGTACTCGGCGACATCACCCGCGAGCGCGTCGACGCCGTCGTCACGGCCGCGAACGAGTCGCTCCTGGGCGGTGGCGGCGTGGACGGCGCGATCCACCGCGCCGCCGGGCCCGAGCTGGCCGAAGCCGGCGCGGCGATCGCGCCGTGCGACCCGGGAGACGCCAAGGCGACGCCGGCGTTCGGCCTCGCCCCGATCAGGTACGTCATCCACACAGTGGGCCCGGTCTGGGACGGCGGCGGGTACGGCGAGGCCGAGCTGCTGGCGTCCTGCTACCGCCGTAGCCTGGCGGTCGCCGACGAGCTGGGGGTCCACCGCATCGCGTTCCCGGCGATCGCGACCGGCGTCTACGGCTACCCGCCTGCCGAAGCCGCGCGGATCGCGGTCCGCACGCTGCGGGAGACACCGTCCGGGGTCGAGCTGATCCGCCTCGTCGCGTTCGACGAGGAGACGCGTGCGCTGCTCGAGGCCGCCCTGGACCCTGGTGGGGTGTGACCAACACCACCAGCGACAATGGAGGACGTGACCGCGACCCTGAGCAAGCCCGCCCTGAAGATCGGCCCCTACGAGGTCGATCCGCCGGTCGTGCTCGCGCCGATGGCCGGGATCACCAACGTTGCCTTCCGGCAGCTGTGCGCCGAGTACGGCGCCGGCATCTACGTGTGCGAGATGATCACCGCCCGCGCCGTCGTCGAACGGCATCCCGGCACCATGCACATGATGACCTTCGGGGCCGAAGAAAAGCCCAGGTCGATGCAGCTGTACGGGGTTGACCCGAAGACCATGGCCGAAGCCGTCCGGATCATCGTCGGCGAGGGGCTGGCCGACCACGTCGACTCCAACTTCGGCTGCCCGGTCGCGAAGGTGACGCGCAAGGGCGGCGGGGCCGCGCTGCCGTTCAAGCGGAAGCTGTTCGAAGCCATCGTGCGCGAGTCGGTGAAGGCCGCCGGGGACACGCCGTTCACGGTGAAGTTCCGCATCGGCATCGACGACGACCACCACACCTTCCTCGACGCCGGCCGCATCGCCGAAGCCGAAGGCGCCGCCGCCGTCAGCCTGCACGCCCGCACGGCCGCCCAGCGCTACTCAGGCCAGGCCGACTGGACGAAGATCGCCGCGCTGAAGGAAGCCGTCACCAGCATCCCGGTGCTCGGCAACGGTGACATCTTCTCCGCCGCCGACGCCCTGCGCATGGTCGAGGAGACGGGCTGCGACGGCGTGGTCGTCGGCCGCGGCTGCCTCGGCCGCCCGTGGCTGTTCGGTGAGCTCGAAGCCGCCTTCGCCGGCCGTCCGCTGCCGACCCCGCCCAACCTCGGCGAGGTCGCGAAGGTGCTGCGCCGCCACACCGAGCTCCTCATCGAGCACGACGGCCACGACAAGGCGATGCGCGACATCCGCAAGCACATGGCCTGGTACTTGATGGGCTTCCCGGTCGGCTCGGAGCTCCGCCGCGGGTTCGCGATGCTCTCGTCGATGGACCAGCTCGACGACCTGATCGCCCAGCTCGACCACTCGGCCCCGTTCCCCGAGGCGGCGACGGGCCCGCGCGGACGTCAGGGCTCCCCGGGCAAGGTCACGCTGCCACACGGCTGGCTGGACGATCCGGACGACGACTGCGTCCCCGAGGCGGAAGACATGCACTCGGGCGGCTGAGCTGCACCAGGCTCACGCCGAACAGCAGCACCCCGAGCGGCACGTGCACGGTCGTGACGTGCGCGATGCCGAGGAAGACCTGCGCGGTGACGAGCCCCAGGAAGACGGCCGCGTACGGAATCGCCCGTGGCGACCCGCCGCCGGGCCGCCACACCAGCACGGCAGCGATCACCTGCAGGACGGCGACCGTCCAAATCGTGTACGCCGAAGCGCTGTGGAGGACGTGCCCGTTCGGAGTCGTCAACAGCAGGCCCGCGGTGATCGGCGCGAGGAACAGCGCCAGCGTCTGCAGCGCGATCGTGCCGCGCAGGAAGATCGTCATACCCAGTAGACGACGCAGCGGCCCGGAATGTGAGGTCGCTATGGTTGCTCGCGACTTTTGCGCTTGATTTCCAGCGGCGGGTGCAGGGCCTTCGCGATCTCGGGAATGTGTCCCCACCGTCGAACAGCAAGCTCAAATCGCGTTCGAGTAGTACCAAGCCGGCCGTGACATCTGTCAGGTCCAAGTCGTGGCGGACGGCATCCTTCCCAGCCCCTCCGCCGCGACAAGCTCTACCCATGACGACGAACCAGCCCGGAAACGCCCTCCTCAAGACCCTCGCGATCGAGATCGCCGTCCCCATCGGCGTCTACTACGCGCTCCACTCGTTCGGCGCGAGCGACTTCACCGCCCTCGCCGCTTCCGGTGTCTTCCCGCTGGCCCGGACGCTCTACCAGTTCGCCAAGGACCGCACGCTCAACGGCCTCGCCCTGGTCGTCCTGGTCACGAACGTCGTCGGCATGCTGCTCACCTTCGTCACCGGTGACGCCCGGATGATGATCGCCAAGGACTCGCTCGGCAGCGGCATCACCGGCCTCGTCATCCTCGCCTCGGCGTTCACCGCGGCCCCGATCATGACCAAGACCATGCGCCCCTTCCTCACCCGCGGCAGCGCGGAACGGGAAGCCGCCTGGGAACGGCTGGGCCACAACGAGCAGTTCAACGCCATCCTGCGGCGCTGCAGCGTGATCTGGGGCATCGGGTTCGCGCTGGAGAGCTCGATCCGCATCGTCGGCGCGTTCACCCTGCCCGTCTCGACCATGGTCTGGCTGAGCACCGTCATCTTCGCGGGCTCCTTCGCGATCATCATGGTCGTCTCCGGCAAGGTGGCCGAGCGGGCAGGCAAGATGATCGCGGCGGACGCGAAGCTGCTCGTGGCCGCTTGACCTGCGACGACGCTGGGTGTACAGGTGTGAACATGTACAGCAAGCGGCAGCAGCTGGTCGGCGATCTCACCGACCTGATCCGTTCCGGGCGCCTCGCCAACGGCGAGCGCCTCCCCGGCGAAAACCAACTCGCCCTGCAGTACCAGGTCAGCCGCGGCACCGTCCGCAGCGCGCTGTCGGAGCTCCAGCAGCTGGAGCTCATCTCCACCCAGGCCGGCGTCGGGTCGTTCGTCAGCTTCGACGGCGTCCAGCTCGACCAGCGGCTCGGCTGGGCCCGCGCCCTCGCCGACGCGGGGGCGCCGGTCACCACCGAGCTGCTCGGCATCGAAGCCGTCGAAGACGTTGCCCTGGAAGAAGAATTCGGGGAGCGGGCCTACGTCGCCGTGCGGCGGCTGCGGCGGGAGCGCGAGCGCGGGATCTCGCTGGAAACCGCCACCGTGCCCGCCGTCGGGCCGCTCGCCGACCTCCCCGCGACCGGCCTGCAGGACGGCTCCCTGACCAGGACCCTCGAGGCCGCAGGCCGGATCTCCGCCGGCGGCGACCAGTGGATCAGCACCGAACGCCTCGACGCCTGCTCCTCCGAACTGCTCGGCCGCAGCGTCGGCGAGCTCTTCCTCCGCGCCGAGCGGACGTCGGTCGACCTCGAAGGCCGGCTCGTCGAACGCGTCGTCAGCCTGCTGGACCCCGACCGGTTCCAGTTCCACCTGACCTTCGGACACCGGTGACCGCGCGGGAAAGGGCGCTCGGCGCGTTCACCGGGCTGGCCGTCGGCGACGCGCTCGGCATGCCGACGCAGTCGATGTCCCGTGCCGCCATCGCCGCCACCTACGGGCCGGTCACCGGCCTGCTGACCGCCGTCGCCGAGCAGCCGGTGGCGCCGTCGATGCCCGCCGGCTCGGTCACCGACGACACCGAGCAGGCCGTCCTGCTGGCCCGGCTGCTCATCGACGGCCGCGGCGTCGTCGAGCCGCACGTCTTCGCCGACGCCCTGCTGATCTGGGAGGCCGACATGGTCCGCCGCGGCTCCGCGGACCTGCTCGGGCCGTCCACGAAACGCGCGCTCGCCCGGCTCCAGGACGGCGTCCCGGCCGACGAGGCGGGCCGCACCGGCACCACCAACGGCGCCGCCATGCGGGTCACGCCGGTCGGCATCGCCACCCCGTCGGACGACCTGCACCGGCTGGTCGACGCGGTCGTCGCCACCGCGCGCGTCACGCACAACACCAGCCTGGGCATCGCTTCGGCCGCCGCGGTCGCGGCCGCCGTCTCCGCCGGGGTCGACGGCGCGAGCCTGGCCGAAGCGCTCGACGCCGGTGAGCGCGCCGCCGTCGTCGGCGGGGAACGCGGACACTGGGCGCCCGGCGGGGAAATCGCCGCGCGGATCCGCTGGGCGCGGGACTGGGTGCGAGGCATGACCCCGGCCGCCGTCGCCGACGCGGTGGCCCAGGTGATCGGCACGTCGGTGGCGTCGCAGGAGTCCGTGGTGGCCGCGTTCGCGCTGGCCGAAGCCATGGGGGACGACCCGCCGTCGGCGTTGCGGCTGGCCGCGGGGCTCGGCGGCGACACCGACACCGTCGCCGCGATCTGCGGGGCGATGCTCGGCGCCGCGCACGGCGTCGGCGCCTTCCGCCCGGACGTCGTCGAGACCGTGCTCGCCGTCAACCGGCTCGAATTCGGGCCGCTGGTCGACGAACTCCTGAAGCTGCGCCGCCGATGACCGGGCGGCTGGTGCACACCGGGCAGGTCGTCGTCGACCTCGTCATGGCGGTGCCGGCCCTGCCTCCGCATGGCGGCGATGTCTTCGCGTCGTCGGCGAATCTGTTGCCCGGCGGCGGTTTCAACGTCATGGCCGCCGCGGCACGCTCAGGCGCGCAGGTACTTTATGCGGGCAGCCATGGAATCGGCTTCTTCGGTGATCTCGCCCGCAGCGCCCTCGCAGCCGAAGGTGTTGCACTGGCCCATGAACCACTGTCCGAAGTAGACACCGGAATCGTCGTGGTTTGGGTGGACGCGACCGGTGAGCGCACCTTCACGACCAGCACCGGCGCCGAAGGACGGCTGCGCGCCGAACTCCTCGACCAAGTCACCCCAAAGACTGACGACGTCGTGTACCTGAGCGGATACAGTTGGTTGCACGAGACAAATCGCGGCGCCCTCATCGAGTGGCTGCCCCGGCTGCCCGGCTCGAAGGTCCTGTTCGACCCCGGCCCGCTCATCACCGACATCGACCCTGGAGACCTCCATGCCCTTCTATCCACAATAGACGTTCTGAGCTGTAACGCCCGCGAAGCCGAGGCGCTGGGTGAGCTGCCACCCGTTGCCGTCGTCCGCGAGGGCGCGAAAGGCTGCCGTGTCCACGAAAACGGCCGGATCACCGACGTCCCCGGGTTCCCGGTCGACGTCGTGGACACCACCGGCGCCGGCGACACGCACTGCGGCGTGCTGGCCGCGGAGCTGTTGCGCGGCAGTACCGTCCTCGACGCCGCCGTGCGCGCCAACGCGGCGGCTGCGCTTTCGGTGACCCGGCGCGGCCCGGCGACCGCGCCGGGCCGGGAAGAGATCGACCAGCTGCTGGAGGCGACGACATGAGCGGTACCGAGGCCCGCGGGCTGAAGGTGGAGACCAACGGCCTCGACGTGATCGACGACGCCGAGCGGCGCGGGCGGCCGCGGCAGCTGTTCTGGCCGTGGTTCGGCGCGAACGTGTCGGTGCTGGGGCTGAGCTACGGCTCGTTCACCCTCGGCTTCGGCATCTCGTTCGGGCAGGCACTGGTCGCCGGTCTCGTCGGCATCCTGTTCTCGTTCCTGCTGTGCGGGTTCATCGCGATCGCCGGCAAACGCGGGTCGGCACCGACGATGCTGCTCTCGCGGGCGGCGTTCGGCGTGCGCGGCAACCGGCTGCCGTCGGCGATCTCGTGGCTGCTGACGGTCGGCTGGGAGACCGTGCTCGCGGCACTGGCGACGCTGGCCACGGCGACGGTGTTCGAGCGGCTCGGCTGGGGCGGCGGGACACCGACGAAGGTGGTCGCGCTCGTCGTGGTGGCGGCGCTGACCGTCGCCGCCGGCGTGCTCGGCTTCGACGCGATCATGAAGCTGCAGACGTGGATCACCTGGATCACCGGGGTGCTCACGGTCGTCTACGTGGTCCTCGTGGCCGGTGACGTCCACTGGGGAGCGGTGAGCGCGCTGCCGTCCGGCTCGGCGCAGCAGTGGGTCGGGGCGCTGGTGTTCCTGATGACCGGCTTCGGTCTCGGCTGGGTCAACGCGGCCGCGGACTACTCGCGCTACCTGCCGCGGTCGGCGTCGAGCCGGGGCGTGGTCGGCTGGACGACGTTCGGCGCGTCGGTGGCGCCGGTGGTGCTGCTGGTGTTCGGGCTGCTGCTGGCCGGCTCGTCGCCGGACCTGAACAAGGCGATCGCGGCGGACCCGATCGGTGCGCTGACGACGCTGCTGCCGCTGTGGTTCCTGGTGCCGTTCGCGATCGTCGCGGTGCTCGGCCTGGTCGGCGGCGCGGTGCTGGACATCTATTCGTCGGGCCTGGCGCTGCTCTCGGCGGGCCTGCGCATCCCCCGCCCGGCGGCGGCGCTGGTCGACGGCGTGATCATGGTCCTCGGCACGATCTACATCGTCTTCTTCGGCGGCGAGTTCCTCGGGCAGTTCCAGGGTTTCCTGGTGACGCTGGGCGTCCCGGTCGCGGCCTGGTGCGGCGTGATGCTCGCGGACATCCTGTTGCGGCGGCGCGACTACGCCGAGGCCGAGCTGTTCGACCCGGCCGGCCGCTACGGCGACGTCCGGTTCGGCCCGATCGCCGTGGTCCTGCTGGCCACGGCGCTCGGCTGGGGCCTGGTGACGAACACGTCGGCGGAATGGCTGAAGTGGCAGGGATATCTGCTGGAACCGTTCGGCCTGGGCGGCCGCGAAGGAGCGTGGGCCTTCGCGAACCTCGGCGTGCTGCTGGCACTGGCCCTGGGTTTCCTGGCAACGTTGCCGACGCGGCGGCGGGTCCGCGAACAGGAGGCGGTGTGAGGAGAATCCTGGCGGTCATCGACCTGCAGAACGTGTTCGCCGACCGGGCGAGCCCGTGGTTCACCCCGCGTTTCGCCGAGGTGGTGCCGCCGATCCACCGCTTGGTGACGGCTTTCGGTCACGACGTCGTGTTCACGAGGTTCGTGGCGCCCGCCCAGCCGGAAGGCGCGTGGCGCCGCTACTACGAGCAGTGGCCGTTCGCCCGCCAGCCACCGGACGCACCGCTGTACCAGGTGATCGACGGCTTCAACCCACTCTCCACAGTGGACGCCACCACCTTCGGCAAGTGGAACGCCCGCATGGCCACCAGAGTGGGCGGTGCAGGCTTGGTCCTGGCGGGCGTCTCGACGGACTGCTGCGTGCTGTCGACGGCCCTGGCCGCGGCGGACGCGGGCGTCGCCGTCACCGTGGTCTCGGACGCCTGCGCCGGTGTGGACGACGAAAGCCACGCGAAGGCGCTCGACATCATGCGGCTGTATGCCCCGCTGGTGACAGTGGTCACCTCAGCGGAGATAATCGGCTAAAATACTTCCGGTGAGCGGGCTCGAAGCGGCAGCAATCGCCTTGACGACAGCCGTAGTAAAGGCAGCTGCAAAGATATGGCTGGGGGACCGGACCATCGCCGCAGATGCGTCCGCGAAAGTTTTCGAGTTGCTCGAGAAACAAGTCACCGGCCTCAACGACCGGCGCAAGCTCCGGCTGTTATTCACCAACCTCGAATCGAGGGTAGTCGATCGACTCTTATCATTTCTCGAAGTCGAGTTCCGTAACCTCCCAGAAAACGAGCGAGCGGCCGCAGTCGACGCGGTACGCGACACGTTCGAACGCGCCGGTCTGACCGACGACGACCTCTTCGCCGCCGACCTCGATGCGGGCTACCTGAATCGCCACCTCGCCGGTACCGTTTCGGACGTTACCACTCTTCTCTCAGCCGACGCGACCGAACTGTATCGGCGAGTACTCCGAGAATGCTGCGCCTACCTGGTACAGATCACGAGCACCCTCCCCCGGTTCCAGCCCGGCGCACTACGGGGAGTACTCCGCCGCGAGACCGAGATCCTCGAAACCGTCCGGAACGTGCTCACCGCCCTGCCGGAACGGCGCCATCCCGATGACTTTGCAGCGGATTTCCGTCGACAAGTCATGACAACCCTCGATCGGATGGCGCTCTTCGGCGCGGGCTTGGCCGACGCGACGAGGTTGTACCCGCTGTCAGTCGCATACCTCAGCCTGAGCATCACGGCCGCAGCTGACTTCGGGCCGGCCGACCGGATCGAGCACATCTTGCCGAAGGCTCGGCGGATCCTGTTACGCGGCGAAGCCGGGTCCGGCAAGACGACCATGCTGCAATGGCTGGCCGTCAAGTGCGCGAGCCGAGAACTGAGGACGATCGAAGACTGGGAGGACGTTGAGCCGTTTCTCCTGCGGTTGCGTCGTTATAGCCGATCGGAGCTGCCCACTCCGGAGAAGTTCCTCGACGAGGTCGGCAGGCACATCGCCGATGAGATGCCGAAAGGCTGGGTGCACGAACGGCTGCGGCGAGGGCAGGCCATCGTGCTCGTCGACGGCATCGACGAGCTGCCTGAGGAACGACGCCCGGAAGTTCAGCAGTGGCTGGCTGAGCTGGTCGGAGCGTTTCCGCGCGTCCGATATGTCGTGACCACGAGGCCGGCCGCAGTCGCCCCGGACTGGATGGCCGTCCAGGACTTCACCGAGGTACGACTGCAGCCCATGACGCCGCGCGACGTTCGGACGTTTGTCGGGCGCTGGCACGCGGCGATGCCGGGGGATGCCCTCGACGACCAGCGAGACGCGTTGATCGCGGCCATCGGCTCGCGGAGCGCACTGCGTCGGCTGGCAGAGAATCCGCTCCTATGCGCGCTTCTATGCGCACTGCACCACGAGGGCAACGGGCGCCTTCCGGACAATCGGATGGAGCTGTACGAAGTTGCCCTGCGCATGCTGCTCGACAGCCGTGACATCGAACGACGGATCGTCCCCGAAATCCGGCTTTCGCTGACTGAGAAGCTAGTTCTCCTGCGCAACCTCGCGTACTGGATGGTCCGCAATGGACACACCGACATCCCCACCGAGGACGCGGAGGCGCGGATTGCCGCAAAGCTGGCGTTCATGGGCCAAATCAGCGCGGGCCCGCACCAGGTGTTCCGGCACCTGCTCGATCGCGGCGGTGTGCTGCGCGAGCCGGTCCCGGGCCGGATCGATTTCGTGCACCGGACTTTCAGCGACTACCTCGCGGCGAAGGCCGCCGTCGAGGAAGACGACATCGGCGTGCTGGTCGCGAACGCCAACCGAGACGAATGGTGTGGCGTTGCCGTCATGGCTGCCGGACACGCCTACCCCGCGCAACGCAACAAGCTGATCAAAGGCATACTCGACTCGCCCTTGATGACGAGTGCTCTGGTCGCACTGGCTTGTTTGGAGACCTCCCCCGAGCTTCCCGAAGAGTTGCGGGCGGGAATCGAGCGGCGGACAGCCGCGCTAATTCCTCCGGAGGACTTCGGCGACGCCGCGAACCTCGCGACGGCGGGCGAGTTCGCGCTCGATCTACTCGCCGCCTGCCGGCCGGAGTCCCCCTGGACCATCGCGGCCACGATCCGGGCCGCCGCGTTGATCGGCGGCCCTGGCGCGTTGGACCTGATCACGCGCTTCAGCAAACATTCCAGCATTGTTGTGGTACGAGAATTGGTCAGCAGCCGGGAACGGTTCGACCCAGCCGAGTACGCCGAGCAGGTGCTTGCCGAAGCGCACCTACCCAGTGGCAACCTGAACGTGACAGACCCGGCGATGCTTGCGGGCTTAGAACACGTCCGCAATCTCGAAAGCCTTAACTGCTCGTTCGAAGACGGGTACGGAGAACTCGGTTTCGTCAGAAAGCTTCCTCGCCTCAAGAACCTCATGGTCCACGACATCGCCGGGTACGACTTGCCAGCACTGGCGGGCACCGCACTGGAACGCCTCACGATAGAAGGCGAGGCCGAGACGCCTTCGGTCGACATCGGCCCACTGGCCGATGTCGAGGGACTCATGTCCTTGGTCACCACCGTGCAAACCCATGGCTGGTCGAGATTCGCCCAGTCGCGGAACCTGGTACACCTTCAACTGAGCTGGGTTGAAGACCCGCCGCAGATGCTCGAACTCGCCCCCTTGGGATACCTGCCCTCGTTGGTCCTGTACAACATGCCTTACCTCGACAACGTGGCCGACTTGTCCTTTTTGGACTCGCCGCGGATGCTCGGCTTCGACAGATGCCCCAACCTCCGCGACATTTCGAACCTCATCAGATGGGCAGACAGCTTGTCCGACGTCCGCCTGGTGGCATGCCAAGAAGTGGATCTCGCCCCGCTCGCTTCGCTACCCCGGCTGCGCAAGCTGTGCCTCTTCGACGTCGACCAGGCCGACCTGACGCCGCTCGCCGGCAAGTCCGGACTCATGGTGTACGTCGGCGACGACACCCAGGTCATCGGCGCCGAACTGCTCGGCCCCGGCAGCGTAGTCGAGTGACCAGAACCAGCCGTCCGGCGCTTAACTGAGCGCAGTAGATTCGGCCCGTGATCGACCACATCAGCATCCCGACCGAAGCCGGTACCTTCGACGCCATCGCCGCCGGGCCCGAAGACGGGCGGCCCGTGCTGCTGCTGCACGGCTTCCCCGAAGCCGCGACGGAGTGGGAGCACCAGGTCGCCACCCTCGGGGTGCTCGGGTTCCGGGCCGTCGCGCCGGACCAGCGGGGCTACTCGCCCGGTGTGCGGCCCGAGCAGGCGTCCGACTACTCGATCGATCACCTCGTCGGCGACGTCGTCACCATCACCGAAGCGCTCGGGTGGCCGAAGTTCGACCTCGTCGGGCACGACTGGGGTGGCGCCGTCGCCTGGTGGACCGCCGACGCGCACCCCGAACGGCTGCGCAGCCTGACCGTCGTCTCGACGCCGCACCCCGGCGCGCTGGCCGACGCCATGAAGACCGACGAGGACCAGCACCTGCGCTCGCGGTACATGACCGAATGGCGCCAGACCCGCGTCACCGAGCGGCGGATGCTGGAGAACGACGCCCGCGCGCTGCGGGACATGTTCGAGCGGCGCGTGTCGCCGTCGAAGGTCGACGACTACGTGCAGCGGCTGTCCGAGCCCGGCGCGCTCACCGCCGCCCTGAACTGGTACCGGGCCGGGCGGCCGGGTGGGAAGATCGGCAAGATCGCCGTGCCGACGCTCTACATCTGGAGCACCGAGGACGCCGCCTTCGGCTCCGCCGCCGCGCTCGACACCGCGAACCGGGTCACCGGGCCCTACCGGTTCGAGATGCTCGAAGACGTCACGCACTGGGTGCCCGAGGAGGCACCGGAGGCCGTCACCACGTTGCTCGTGGAGCACCTCAACGCGCGGTGACCGCCCGTCACCCCGCCGGGCGGACCGCGGGTAACCCACCCGCCTCGCGGTACGGCGCCCCGAGGGCCGTCGTGTTCACTGGGACACGTGGATATCGCGATCGAACCCGAGACCGAGCAGGTCGTCTTCGTCACCGAGGACGGCGTGCCCACCGGCGAGACCGGCCCGAAGCTGGCCAGCCACCACGAGCACACCCGGCTGCACCTGGCCTTCTCGTGCTACGTCCTGCGGCGCAGCGACAACGCCCTGCTGATCACCCAGCGCGCCCTCCACAAGAAGGTCTGGCCGGGGGTCTGGACCAACAGCGTCTGCGGCCACCCCGCGCCCGGCGAGGAGCTCGAGGACGCCGTCGCGCGGCGCGCGGACTACGAGCTCGGGCTGCCGTCGCTGTCCGGGTTGCACTGCGTGCTGCCGAACTACCGGTACCGGACGCCGCCGTTCCAGGGGATCGTCGAGAACGAGTTCTGCCCGGTGTTCGCCGCGTGGGCCGACGTCGAGCCGGCACCGAACCCGGAAGAGGTCGGCGACTGGCGCTGGATTCCCTGGCCCGACTACACGGAGTTGCTGAGCGATGCGACGGCTAATGTGAGTTACTGGGCCAAGGACCAGTATTCGCAGCTCAAGACCCTCGAACCGTTCGCGGGCCTCTGAGCCGATTACTGCGGAGAGTCACTGTCGCAGTCCCGTTTGAGCGAAATTCACCTTCTTCCGCACCGGTACCTCAAGCGCGGCCGTCCCCTCGACGACAACCAAGGGGTGGTGGAGGTGGGGATGGTCGCCGAGGGCGACGGCGCGCCCGGCCGGGCGGCCGGCCCGCCGCCGCCGGACCTGCTCCGCCTGCACGAGGCCATCGCCGGCCTCTTCGCCACCCAGGGCGACTGGCAGCGCGCCTACCAGCACCTGCGCTCCGCGCTGGCCATCGCCCGGGACGGCAGTCTCCGCGACGCGCTGACGTCGAGCTACAACCGCCGTTACTTCGACGAGCGGCTGTACGGACCGTTCACCGACCGGCCGCCGCTGACGCTGGCGTTGATCGACCTCGACCGCTTCAAGAGCGTCAACGACACGTACGGTCACCTCGTCGGCGACCGCGTCCTGCGCCGGGTCGCCGATCTGCTCCAGGAGGACCTCCCGCCGGACGGCTTCTGCGCGCGCTACGGCGGCGAGGAGTTCGTGCTGTGGCTGCCCGGGCTGGACGCCGGCCGGGCTGTCCGCGTCGTCGACGACGCCCGGTTGCGCGTCGCCCGTCATCCCTGGTCAGAACTGCAGCCGGGGCTGCGGGTGACCATCAGCGCCGGGCTCGCGCACGAGCCGGGGGCACCGGCGTCGCCGGAGCTCCAGCTGCGTCGCGCGGACGTCCAGCTTTATGCGGCGAAACGCGCCGGTCGTAACAAAGTCGCCTATCAGGACACACAAACGACACAGTTAATGACCCACTCTGAGTAACACAAAGGGTGTATTACTCCGTCTGTCGACAAGAGGTATCACCCGTTTGTCGACGCTCACCGGCCGTTCGTCGACTCAAGGTGAAGAAAATTCCGATGGGGTGTCGTCACGAACGGGGGGTATCCGTACGATAACGAAAACCTCCGGGGGAACGATCACCTCCTGCGGGGGAAGACGGCCAAGTCGAAGCCACCCTTCGATCCCGCGAAAGGAGACCGAGTGCCGGACGAGTTCGACGGCCCGGGAACCGGTCGCCGCCTCGACGGTCCCGCGCGACCCAGGCCCGGACGGCGCCGGTCGATGGAGGACCAGGGCGGGATCAGCGTCTCCGACGTCGTCGCCAGGACCACCGGTGCCCGGCCGCTGCCGCCCCGCGAGCAGCAGGACCGCGCGGACCAGCCGGGACGACGCGTCCGCGCGGCCGAACCACCGGCCCCGCCGCGGCCGTCGCAGCCCCGCGCGCAGAGGCCGGCCGAAGGTCCCGCTGAAGACCCAGTACCCACGGACGCCACTCGTCAACCGCGCGCACCCCGCCCGAGGCAGCCCCGCCGCACAACGGCGGCGGCCCCGCTGCCGGAGGCGCCCCTGCAGCGCCGCCCGCCGGCGGCCAACCCGGGCCCCCAGCAGACCTCCGCGGCCCAGCAGCCCCCGAGGCGCCCGCGCCGCGCGGCGGCCGAGCCTCCCCAGGCCGAAAACGCCCCGCCGCGGCGCGCGCCGCAACGCTCGACGCCGGACAGCCCGGCACCCCGCCGCACCGGTGAGGGTGGCGCCGGCGAGGGGCCCGCAGGCCGCCGCGCCGCCGCGGGTGGTCCGGCACCCCGCCGCACCGGCGAGGCCGCCGCGCCCTCGCGCACCACGCCGGACAGCCCGGCGCCTCGCCGAGCCCCCGCCGAAGGGGCCGCTCCTACGCGCGCTGTCGCCGGTGACGGGCCTGCAGGCCGCCGCCCTGCCGCGGATGGTCCTGGACCTCGGCGCACCGCGGAAAATCCGATGCCCCGCCGCACCGCTGAAGGGGCCGCCGCTCAGCGCACCACCGGCGAGGGCCCCGCCGGCCGCCGCGTCGAAGGGGCCGCTCCCCAGCGCGCCACCGGTGAGAGCCCCGCGGGCCGCCGTGTCGCCGATGACGGGTCGGTGCCCGGTGTTCCGCCTCGGGCTGCTCTCGATCCGCTGACCATGACCGACGAGATGGAAGCGATCGACGAAGCGACGCAATACCGTCGCAAGATCGACCACACCCTCGCCCGGTTCTCCGCCGCCCACGACGAGATGGAAGCCGAAGAGGCCAAGCGGCGGGAACGCCGTGAACGCCTCTCGCCCGCTTCCCTCATCGAGAGCACCCGGACCGCCCTGCAGCGCGTGGTCACCGCCGGTGAAGCCGAGGCCGAAGAAGCCGCTCCCGCGCTGAGCCCCGTGCAGGAGAAGCCGCGGCGGTCGGCGCAGTTCGGGCGGATCGCCGCCGCCGTGGTGGCCGGGCTCGTCTTCCTGGGGATCGGGGGTGCCTGGGGCGCGCAGACCTACTTCGACGCCAAGTTCACCCAGGTCTCCGCCCTCGACGAGAACTCCTCCGACATCCAGGACGCCGCGGCCCAGGCCAACGACGAGAACTTCCTGATGGTCGGCTCCGACACGCGTGACGGCGCGTCCGCCGAGGAGGGCGTCGGCACCGCCGACAGCACCCCCGGCGCGCGGAGCGACACCGTGATGGTCGCGCACGTGCCCGCCGACCGGAAGCGGGTCGTCGTCACGTCCTTCCCGCGTGACCTCGAGATCAACCGCCCGGACTGCCAGAAGTGGGACCCGGCGCAGAACAAGACCACCGACGAGATCTACAAGGGCGCGAAGTTCGCCAAGCTCAACACCGCCTACGCGGTCGGCGGCCCGGCGTGCGTCACCAAGGTGATCCAGCAGATCACCGGCCTGCGGATCAACCACTTCGTCGGCATCGACTTCAACGGCTTCAAGGAGATGGTCGACGCGGTGCACGGCGTCACCATCCACAACGAGATCCCGATCGACGACACCATCCTCGGCAAGGTGCTGCTGCAGACCGGTGACGTCACCATCTCCGGCGACCAGGCGCTGAACTTCGTGCGCGCGCGGCACGTCAAGGGCGACCCGACGTCCGACTACGGCCGGATCAAGCGGCAGCAGGAGTTCATCGGCGCGCTGCTGAAGAAGGTCATGTCCTCGGACGTCGTGCTCGACCCCGGCAAGCTCAGCGACTTCATCACCGCCTTCGCGAAGGCCACCTTCGGCGACAACCTCGGCGTCAAGCAGATGATGACGCTGGCGCAGTCGATGAAGGGCCTGGACCCGTCGAAGATCACCTTCCTCACCGTCCCGACGGTCGGCATGGCCAACAACCGCGGCAACGAGGTGCTCGTCGTCAGCAAGACGAAGACCCTGTTCGACGCGCTTCGCAACAACACCCCGCTGCCGGACCCGAACGCGCCGATCCCGGTGAGCGAGCAGGCGCCGCCGACCAGCACGTCGAAGTCGAAGAGCAGCAGCAGCTCGAAGTCGACGACCACCCGCAAGAGCAGCGGGAACGGCTGATCCGCGAGGATCGTTAGTCCGGGTTCACGTGCGGTTCACCCGGCGATGCGGTGTTTGGTCACGGTTGGCCGTAGGGTTGGGCCATGCGTGAGGCCTACCATGTCGAACTCGAACAGCTCGCCGACCACCTGGCCGGTATGTCGGTCCAGGTCGCCGACGCCATGGAGCGCGCCACGCGCGCCCTCCTGGAGGCCGACCTCAGTCTCGCCGAGCAGGTGATCAGCGACGACTCGAAGGTCGACGACGCCCGCGCCCAGTGCGAGGAGCAGGCGTACGCCCTGCTGGCCCTCCAGGCGCCGGTGGCGACCGACCTGCGCACGGTGCTCGCGGCGATCCACGCCGCCGAAAGCCTGGAGCGCATGGGCGACCTGGCGCTGCACGTGGCGAAGGCCGCGCGCCGCCGTCACCCGGACCCGGTGCTGCCGGAGTCGGTGCGCCCGTACTTCACCGAAATGGGCGAGGTGGCCGTCAAGCTGGCCCGCCAGGTGGAGCAGGTCATCCACTCCAAGGACGTCGAAGCGGCGAAGACGATCGAGTCCGACGACGACCAGGTGGACGACATCCACCGCCACCTGTTCACGGTCCTGATGGACCGTGAGTGGCCGTACGGCGTCGCCTCGGCGGTCGACGTCACCCTGCTGGGCCGCTTCTACGAGCGCTACGCCGACCACGCGGTGTCGGTCGCGAAGCGGATGATCTTCGTCGTCACCGGCAAGATGCCGGGCTACGGCTCCGACGACGACATCTGAGTCTCGGAAAGGGAAAGCCCCCGGCCGCGGCCGGGGGCTTTCGCGTTGCTCCACTTAGGACAAAACGAAAGGTCTTCCTCGCCGACCCCGAGCGCCGGCGAGAAAGACCTTCCGCAGCAACGGCTACTCAGCCGAAGCGACCGGAAATGTAGTCTTCCGTGGCCTTTTCGTCCGGGTTGGAGAAGATCTTCTCCGTGTCGTTCAGTTCCACCAGCCGGCCGGGCTGGCCGACGCCGGCGAGGTTGAAGAACGCCGTCTGGTCGGAAACCCGGGCCGCCTGCTGCATGTTGTGCGTGACGATGACGATCGTGTAGTCCTTCTTCAGCTCGCCGATCAGGTCCTCGATCGCCAGCGTGGAGATCGGGTCCAGGGCGGAGCACGGCTCGTCCATCAGCAGCACGTCCGGCTGGACCGCGATCGCGCGGGCGATGCACAGCCGCTGCTGCTGACCGCCCGAGAGGCCGCCACCCGGCTTGTTCAGGCGGTCCTTGACCTCGTTCCAGAGGTTCGCGCCGCGCAGGGCGCGCTCGGCGATGTCGTCGAGGGTCTTCTTGCCCTTGGTGCCACCCAGCTTCAGCCCGGCGACGACGTTGTCCTTGATGGACATCGTCGGGAACGGGTTGGGGCGCTGGAAAACCATGCCGATCGTGCGGCGCACCTGCACCGGGTCGACCGCCGAGGCGTAGATGTCCTCGCCGTCGAGCAGCACCTGGCCGTCCACCCGGGCGCCAGGGATCACTTCGTGCATGCGGTTGAGCGTGCGCAGCACCGTCGACTTGCCGCAGCCCGACGGGCCGATGAACGCGGTGACGTTGCGCGGCGGCACGGACAGGGTGACGCCGTCCACGGCGTGGAACTTGCCGTAGTAGATGTCGACGTCCTTGACATCGATTCGCTTGGCCATCAGGAACAGCTCACTTCTTCTTCGGGGCGACGAGGCGCGCGAACACGGTGGCGAGGAGGTTGATGACGGCGATGATGAGCACCAGCGTCAGTGCCGCGCCCCAGATCCGGTCGAAGCCGACCGAGCCGGGGTCCATCGGGTTGCTGACGCGCTCGTTGTTCATCAGCAGCGGCAGGGCGGCCTGCTCGCCGTGGAAGATGTCCCAGTTCGTGTAGGCCGAGTAGCCGACCAGGACCAGCAGCGGCGCCGTCTCGCCCATGACCCGGGCGAGCGCCATCATGATGCCGCCGATGATGCCGGACAGCGCCGTCGGCAGCACGATCTTCATGATCGTCTTCCACTTCGGCACGCCCAGCGCGTACGACGCCTCGCGCAGGTCGTCGGGGACGATCCGCAGCATCTCCTCCGACGACCGCACGACCACCGGGATCATCAGCAGCACCAGGGCCAGCGAAACGGCGAGGCCGCTGCGCGGCAGGCCGAGCGTGGTGATCCACAGCGCGTAGATGAACAGCGCGGCCACGATGGACGGGACACCGGAGAGGATGTCCACCATGAACGTGGTGGCCTTGGCGAGCTTGCCGCCCCGGCCGTACTCGACGAGGTAGATCGCGACGAGCATGCCGATCGGCACCGCGATGATCGCGCACACCAGGCCCTGCAGCAGGGTGCCGACGATGGCGTGCAGCACGCCGCCGCCGACCTCGTCGGACAGGACGTCGCCGAAGTCCTCGGTCCACCAGTTGCTGTAGGGGATGCGCTTGATGCCGTAGGCGATCACCGTGTAGAGCACCCACACCAGCGGGACGACGGCGATCAGGAACGACAGCCAGACCAGCGTGGTCGCCAGCCCGTTCTTGACCTTGCGGCCCAGGCTGACCTGCTGGAACGCCGGGGTCGTGGCGGGAGCTTCGAGCGTGGTGGACATGCTCAGTCCCCCTTCTTGCCGATGATGGACCGCGCGAAGAAGTTCACGACGAAGGTGAGCACGAACAGCACCAGGCCGGCCGCGATGTACGCCCCGGCCGAGACCTCGTTATTGAACTCGCTGTAGTTGGCGGCGATCTTCGAGGCGAAGGTGGCGCCGCCGTCGAAGAGGCTCCAGTCGAAGTTCTTGCCCTGCGGGATCAGCAGGATGACGGCCAGCGCGATCGTTTCGCCCAGCGCGCGGCCGAGGCCCAGCATGGACGCGCCGACGTAGCCGGCCTTGCCGAACGGCAGGACCGTGGTGCGGATGACCTCCCAGCGGGTGGCGCCGAGGGCGAGCGCACCCTCGATGTGCGGGGTCGGCGTCCGCTCGAACACCTCGCGCGAGAGCGACGTGATGATCGGCAGGATCATCACGGCCAGCACGATGCCCGCGGTGAAGATCGTGCCGCGCACGCTCGGCGCGACGTTGCCGGGCGCGAGGATCGGGAACCACGAGAACGTGTCGTTGACCCACTGCGCGAACGGCTCGATCGCCGGCGCGAAGACCAGGATGCCCCAGAGGCCGAAGATGATCGACGGCACCGCGGCGAGCAGGTCGACGACGTAGGCGAACGGCCGCGCGAGGCGCGGCGGCGCGTACTGGGTCAGGAACAGCGCGATGCCCAGCGAGACCGGCATCGCGATGACCAGGGCCACGAGCGACGTCGCCACGGTGACCTCGAGCAGGTCGAGGATGCCGAACGCCATGTTCGCCGGGTCGTTGGTCGACCAGCCGTGGTTGGTGAGGAAGTTGACCTTGTTCGCCTGCAGCGCCGGGATCGCCTGGATCAGCAGGAAGAGGCCGATCAGGCCGATCAGGGCGACGACGAAGATCCCGGCCCCGGTGGTCAGGTTCTGGAAGATGCGGTCACCGGGCCGCACCTTCTTCGCTTTCTCGCCCGCGGGCGGCTGCGGCGCCGCCGGCGGGGCTGCTTGCTCCGAAATCGGGACCTCCGGGGGCGTCGTGGCGGACGACGAACGCCCACCGGGGTCGCCGGTGGGCGTTCGCGTCGAGGATGACTCGCTCATCAGCTACTTCTGACCAGCCTCTATCACTCGGATGTCAGTCGCAATGCCGGGTCAGGAGATCGCCTTGACCGCGGCCAGGACCTTGGTCTGCAGCGACTGCGGGATCGGCACGTAGCCCTTGGCGGACAGCGGTTGCTGACCGGTGGTGGCGGCGACCGTCAGGAACGCCTTGACGGCCTTCGCGACGTCCGGGTTCGAGTACTTCGAGCAGACGATCTCGTAGGTCGTCAGCAGCAGCGGGTAGGCACCCGGGGTGTTGCTGGCGTAGATGCCGTTGAGGTCGAGCGCGAGGTCGTTGGAGCCGTCCTTGAGGAACTTGGCCGCGTCCAGGGACTTCGCCACGTTCTCCGAGTTGAGCTCGACACCGCCGGAGCCGCTGTCGATCAGGGCCGGGGTCAGGCCGTCCTTGGCGAACGCGCCCTCGACGTAGGTGATGCCGCCGTCGGAGGCCTTCACCGCGGTCGCGACACCGTTGGAGCCCTGCGCACCGTTGCCGACGCCGCCGTTGAACTTCTTGCCGGCCCCCTTGGTCCAGTCGGCCTTCGCCGCCGCACCCAGGTACTTCTGGAAGTTGTCGGTGGTGCCCGACTCGTCGGAGCGGGAGACGACCTGGATGGCCTTGTCCGGCAGGTTCAGGCTCTCGTTGCCCTTGACGCCCTTGATGGCCGGGTCGTTCCACTTGGTGATCGCGCCGCTGAAGATCTTGGCGGTGACCGACGGGGTCAGCACCAGCTTGTCCACCCCGGACAGCTTGTAGGCGACCGCGATCGGGCCGACGACCAGCGGGATGTTCCAGGCGTCGCTGGCGCAGCGGGCCTTGGCGGCCGCGGCGTCGGCGTCCTTGATCGGCGAGTCGGAGCCGCCGAAGTCGATCTGGTTGGCGTTGAACTGCTTGACGCCCGCGCCCGAACCGCTCGGGTTGTAGTTGACCTTCTGGCCCGAGCACTTCTTGCCGTACTCCTGCGTGAAGATGTCGATGGCGTTCTTCTGGGCCGACGAGCCTTCCGCGGAGAGCGGGCTCTTGCCGCCGCACTCCACATCGGCGGTGCCGGTCGCAGCAGGCGCCGAAGCCGAGTTCGAGCTGCTGCTGTTGGACGCCGCGGGGTCAGTGCCACAGGCGGCGAGCACGAGAGCGGCGCTCGCCACGATGCCGACCGCGCTCAGGGGCCGCATGATCTTCACTGCTGTTTCCTCCATCAGGAGCTTCACCGGTTCGGCCGCGGCGGAGGTCGCCGTGCCGGAACCGGACATTAGGCAGCGCTGGTGGACGGTCGGCCGTGAACAAATGAACGCAAAGTGAACAGACCCCGGGATGTGAGCAGTGCGACTAGCTCGAGAGGCCGCCGTGTCCGGGCCGTGACCTGGGCGTTTGCCGTCAGTGACGACGTGCTTGCACGGCGTCCACCGTGGTCACCGACCGTACTGGACGTCGGTTTCGTGACGGGTGAACCCGAGCTTGGTGTAGACCGCCAGAGCCGGCGCGTTGTCGCCCTCGACGTACAGGATGATCTGCCGCAGCCCGCGGCTCGCGAGGTACCGCAGCCCGGCGAGCGTGAGCGCCCGGCCGAGCCCGCCGCCCTGCGCGGCCGGGTCGACGCCGACGACGTACACCTCGCCGACGGGCTCGCCGCCGAACCGGCCGGGGGTGGGCTCGTGCACCTTCGTCCAGTGGAAGCCGATGACCTCGCCGTCCTGTTCGGCGAGGAAGAAGCCGTCGGCGTCGAACCACGGCCGGGCTTCGTCGGCGCGGACGTCGTCGGCGGTCAGCGCGCCCTGCTCGGGGTGCCAGTCGAAGGCCCGCGCGTTCACCCGGACCACGGCGTCCTCGTCCTGGCCCGGCACGAACGTCCGCAGCGACACGCCCTCGCGCAGCACCGGCTCGGGCCAGACCGCGCTGTCGACGTCGACGTGCAGGATCAGCAGTTCGCGCTTGCGTTCGAGACCGGTCTTGACGGCCAGCTTCTGCGCGGCCGGGTGGTCACCGTGCGCCCAGACGCGGAACCCGACCGCGGCCCGCTCGTCGAGCGACTGAAGGAGCTTCGCGCCGTAGCCGCGGCCACGGTGGGCGGGGTGCACGAACAGCTCGGCGACCTGGTGGCCGAAGGAATCACCCGTGGTGTCGAGGTGCGCGTAGCCGACGACCTCGTCCTCGACGCAGGCGACCAGGTGCTCACCGCCGTCGAACTCGCCGGGCAGCGGGCCATCGGGCCCGACCTCGGGGCGCCCGTCCGCTCCCCGCACGGCCAGCAGCAGCCCGCGGACGTCCTCGAGCTGCTTTTCGTCCAGTTCCTGCCGCCACTCTCCGGTCACCCTGCGACCGTACCCGTGCCGGACGCAACGCGAACGTTGTCGCCGCGTCCAGGTGAAGGTGGGGACGTCAGTGGGCGAGTTCGGGAGTCTCGGCCGGGGCATCGGCCTGGGCGGGCACGCCCGGCCTCGGCCCGCCGCTCTTGGCCGGCCGCTCGAACTTGTAGCCGACGTTGCGCACGGTCCCGATCATCTGCTCGTGCTCGGGGCCGAGCTTGGCGCGCAGCCGCCGGACGTGCACGTCGACCGTGCGGGTGCCACCGAAGAAGTCGTAGCCCCAGACCTCCTGCAGCAGCTGGGCGCGGGTGAACACCCGGCCCGCGTGCTGCGCGAGGTACTTGAGCAGCTCGAACTCCTTGTAGGTGAGCTCGAGGGTGCGCTTGCGGAGGCGGGCGGTGTAGGTCGCCTCGTCGATCACCAGCTCACCGACCCGCAGCTCGGCGTCGACCTGCGCGGAACCGCCGTCGCGGGTCGTCACCAGCCGCAGCCGGGCGTCGACCTCGGCCGGGCCCGCCGTGGGCAGCAGGATGTCGTCGGTGCGCCACTCGGCGCTCACGGCGACGAGCCCGCCTTCGCCGACGACGGCGATGATCGGGGTGGCCGCCTCTTCCTCGCCGGTGCCCTTGAGCAGGCGGCAGAGGCTCTTCGCCGAGGCCAGGTCGCTGCGCGCGTCGAGGAGGATCACATCGCGGTGGCCGGCGTCGAGCAGGGCCGTCACCTCGGGAGCGCGGACGCGTACGGTGTGCGGCAGCAGGTCCAGTGCGGGCAGCACCGACGTGGCGTCGGCCTCCGCAGTCAGTACCAGAAGGTCCAGGCTCATCAGCCGCACCGCCTTCTCGAGTCGTCGCCGCAAAGCGGCGTTGGTCGGTGCTAAGTGAGAATAGCGGCTGAACGGCCGGGCACCTAACCCTTGCTGGATCGATCACACCTGGAGGAATCCCGGTGTCCCCGACGAACAGGAGTACGGACGCGATGGTGAGCAGGCCCGTGACCCGGGACGACCGACCCGGACCGACGCCCGACGCGCGACGCCGCGGCCGCCGGGCCCGGCGCTGGGTGATCGCACTGATCGTGCTGGTCCTGCTGCTGGTCGGGGCCGATTTCGGGGCGGCGGCGTTCGCCGAGCACATGATTTCGCAGAAGGTGCGCACCCAGCTGCAGCTGAGCGACGACCCGTCGGTGACGATCCACGGCTTCCCGTTCCTCACCCAGGCCCTCGGCGGTGACTACAGTCACATCAGCGTGTCCGCCGCCGGCATCCCGGTCGCCCAGAAGCTGCAGGACGTCGCGGTGAACGCCGAGCTCGAGGACGTCAAGGCCCCGCTGTCCGACCTCACGAACGGCAACACGAAGGCGATCACCATCGGCGAGCTGACCGGCTCGGTCACCATCAAGGCCGCCGACCTGGCCCGGCTCTCGCCGCTGGACAAGATCAAGGACCTCCGGATCGAGCCGTCGACCACCGAATACGTCGAAAACGGCGACGCCGGCCAGAGCGAGCCCGCGCCGACCACGACGAAGACCACCGAGGGCCAGGCCGACCAGGACGAGTCGAGCACCGGTGTCCGCATCTCGGGACACCTTCAGTTCGCGGGCAAGGATCTGGAAATCTTCTGTTTCGCGATGATCGAGGCGGACGCCGCCAAGGGAACGATCAACTTCCTCCCCAAGCGGCTGCAGTTCGGGAACGACCAGGAGACCACCGTCGTCCCGGCGGCGGTCCAGAAGGCGCTGATGCCGAACTTCAACGCCTCGATCAACACGAAGGACCTGCCGCTGTCGGTCACCCCGACCGGCGTGCGGGTGCAGAGCGGATCGGTGACGATCAAGGGCAAGGCGAGCAACGTGTCCTTCGCGGACCTCAGCAAGTAGGGAGCGGTGCGGTGACGGGAGTGTGGGTGCTCGTGGCGACGCTGGTGGCCGCCGCGGCCGTCGGTGCGCTGCTCAAGGCCCGCAACGGCCGGGTGCGCGACGCCAAGCCGGCGCGCGAGCTGCCCGCTCCCGTCACCGACGTGCTCGACCCGGCGTCCGCGGTGACGCTGGTCCAGATCTCCACCACCTTCTGCGCGCCCTGTCGGCACGCGAAGGCCGTGCTCGCGCCGCTGGCCGAGCGCACCGACGGCCTGCACCACGTCGAACTCGACGTGACGAACCAGCCGGAGGTCGCGCAGTCGCTGTCCGTGCTGCGCACGCCGACCACGATCGCGCTGACCCCGGACGGCCGGGAGCTGCTGCGCGTCGGCGGCGTCCCCAACGGCCCCGAACTCCTGGACGCCCTGCGGCCGCATCTCACGACCCGGACGCCCTGACCGGGGTTTGTCCCGGATCTTGGGAATCGTCCCAAGGTATGAACGTGGTTCCCACCTTGAGAGAGCGCTGGGTACCCTCGCACCCGTGACCGGGCTGACCACCTTCTTGACGCAGCGACGCGCAGTCGACCTCTGCCGCGTCCGCAGCAGCCTGTGTCGCGTTCAGCCAGACCGGCGCTGAACCTTTCGATCCGGTCCCCACCAGCCCTGATGCCGCTGACGCGTGCCGTTCGCACGCACCCCTTGCTCCAGCTGGAGGCACCATGTCCGCCGGACCGGCCGTCGACCCGCGAGGCCCGCGGTTCGCCGCCATCCTGACCACGATCGTGCTCGCGGTCGTGCTGGTCACCCAGTGGTGGCCGCTGCTGGCGGTCCAGACCGTCGTCTTCGCCATCGGCGCCTTCGTCGGCCTCAAGCCGGCGCCGTACTCGATCCTCTACCGCACGCTGGTCGCCCCGCGCCTCGGCCCGACCGACGAGCGCGAGGACGCGGCGCCGCTGCGGTTCGCCCAGGCCGTCGGGTTCGTGTTCGCACTGGCCGGCACGATCGGCTTCGCCGCCGGGATCACCCCGCTCGGCATCGTCGCGACGGCGTTCGCGCTGTTCGCCGCCTTCCTCAACGCGGCCTTCGACTTCTGCCTCGGCTGCGAAATGTTCTTGCTCATCAAACGCTTCACCCCCGCCCGCGCGTCCTAGAGAGTCAATCCCAGAAAGAGAGTTCTGTTCTCATGAGCCGTGAAGACGTCCTGGTCACCACCCAGTGGGCCGAGGAGAACCTGGACACCCCCGGCGTCGTGTTCGCCGAGGTCGACGAGGACACCACCGCCTACGACGCCGGCCACATCCGGGGCGCGGTGAAGTTCGACTGGCGGAAGGACCTGCAGGACGGGGTGCGCCGCGACTTCGTCTCCAAGGAGGGCTTCGAGAAGCTCCTCTCGGAGAAGGGCATCTCCAACGACGACCTGGTGATCCTCTACGGCGGCAACAACAACTGGTTCGCCGCGTACGCGTACTGGTACTTCAAGCTGTACGGCCACGACAAGGTCAAGCTGCTCGACGGCGGCCGCAAGAAGTGGGAGCTCGACGGCCGCGAGCTGAACTCCGACGAGGTCAAGCGGGACACGACCGAGTACAAGGCCCAGGACCAGGACCTGTCGCTGCGCGCGTTCCGCGACGAGGTCGTCCAGTCGATCGGGTCGAAGAACTTCGTGGACGTCCGCTCGCCGGACGAGTTCTCCGGCAAGCTGCTCGCCCCGGCGCACCTGCCGCAGGAGCAGTCCCAGGTTCCCGGCCACATCCCCGGCGCGCTGAACGTGCCGTGGGCGAAGGTCGCCAACGAGGACGGCACCTTCAAGACCGAGGACGAGATCCGGGAGCTCTACAAGGACGAGGGCATCGACGAGGGCAAGGGCACCATCGCCTACTGCCGCATCGGTGAGCGCTCCTCGATCGCCTGGTTCGCGCTGCACGAGCTGCTGGGCTACGAGGACGTCAAGAACTACGACGGTTCGTGGACGGAATACGGCTCGCTGGTCGGCGTGCCGGTCGAGTTGGGAGCCAAGTGATGGCGGTTGACGACAGCTGCGGCGCACCGGCCCAGGAGGCCACGCCTGCGGACTTCGACACGCGCGGCCAGGTCGTGCTCGCCGGCAAGGTGACCGGCGCGAACGGGCCGGTCGGCGGCGCGTTCGTCCGGCTGCTGGACGGCGGCGGCGACTTCACGGGCGAGGTCGTCTCCTCGGCCGACGGCGACTTCCGCTTCTACGCGGCGCCGGGCGAGTGGACGGTCCGCGCCCTGCACCGCACCGGCAACGGCGAAGCTTCCGTGACCGCGGAGGGCCCCGGCCTGCACCAGCTGGCCATCTCCGTCGGCTGAGTCCCCGCTGCACCGCGAAGGCCTTCCTGCTGCGGCAGGGAGGCCTTCGCGGCGTTTCCGGCCGGGTGACTGTGCTCACCGCGGCGACCCTGCGCAGGGCCGTTCCGCACGGGGGCGACTATTCTGCGGGGCGTGGAAGCCTTCTTTACGACTCTGCTGGTCCTCGCCGGCATCGCGATCACCTGGTTCGCCGTGTACGTCGTCTACCGGCTGTACGCGGACCAGCGCTGACCCATGACCGCCAGCGGCGACGAAGCCATCGTGGCAGCGGAGAAGCGCGCGGAGAGCACCCGTTCGCGCAACCTCCCGCTGTGGGACGACCTGCCCATCCCCAACGACACCGCGAACCTGCGCGAGGGGCCGAACCTCAACGACGCCTGCCTCGCGCTGCTGCCGCTCGTCGGTGTCTGGCGCGGTGAGGGCGAGGTCGACTACCCGACCATCGAGGGCCCGTACAAGTTCGCGCAGCAGCTGACGATCTCCCACGACGGGCGCCCGTTCCTGATCCACGAGTCCCGCGCGTGGCTGCTGGACGAGGACGGCAACGTCATCCGGCCCGCCGCCCGCGAGTCCGGGTTCTGGCGGCCGCAGGCGGACGACACGATCGAGCTGCTGCTCACCCACAACACCGGCATCGTCGAGCTGTACTACGGCAAGCCGCGCAACCAGACGTCGTGGGAGCTCGGCACCGACGCGGTGATCCGCACGGCGACGGCCAAGGACGTCACCGCGGCCCAGCGCCTGTACGGCCTGATCGAAGGCTCCCTCGGCTACGTCGAGGAGCGGGCGATGGCGGGCCAGGAGATGCAGCCGCACACCTCGGCGCTGCTGCACCGCGTCGTCGGCTGAGGCCGGTGCGCTGGCGGCGGTGCGGCGAGGACGCGGCCCTGCTCGACTGCGACTCGCTGGAGCAGATGCGGGCCGCCCACGCCACCGTGCTGGCCGCGCGCCCGCCCGGGGTCGTCGACCTCGTGCCCGGCGCGCGCAGCCTGCTCGTCGTGGGCGGGATCGCGGCCGTGCGGGCCCTGCTCGAAGCCGCCGACCTCACGCATCCGCCCGCGGACGAGCCCCGCGAAGTCACCCTCGACGTCCGCTACGACGGCGAGGACCTGGCCCTCATCGCCGCCGACGCCGGGATCTCGCCCGAAGCCGTCGTCGCGATGCACACCGAAGCCGGCTACACCGTGGCGTTCACCGGCTTCGCGCCCGGCTTCGGCTACCTGACCGGGCTTCCCGCGCCGCTCCGGCAGCCGCGCCTCGAGTCGCCGCGCACCCGCGTCCCGGCCGGCTCGGTCGGGATCGCCGGCGAGTTCACCGGCGTCTACCCGCGCGAGTCACCGGGTGGCTGGCGGCTGCTCGGGCACACGTCGGCGACGCTGTTCGACCCGCACGCCGACCCGCCAGCGTTGTTCGCACCGGGCGACCGCGTGCGCTTCCGGAGCGTCCGGTGAGGAGCGTGGAGGTGCTCGACCCCGGGCGGTACGCGCTGGTCGAGGACCTGGGCCGGCCCGGGTACGCCCACCTGGGTGTCGCGCCGTCGGGGGCGCTCGACCGGGCGTCGCTGCGGCTGGCGAACCGGCTCGCCGGCAACCCCGAAGACGCGGCCGGCGTCGAGGCCCTGCTCGGCGGGCTCTCCGTGCGCTTCACGGCCGCGGTGACGGCGGCGGTCACCGGCCCGGCGGTCGACGTCCGGATCGACGGGCGGCCGTCCGGCTCCCACGTGCCGCTGGCGGTGCGCGCCGGCCAGACGCTGACGCTGGGCACGCCTGCGACCGGCCTGCGCTGCTACCTGGCCGTCTCGGGCGGGATCGCGGTGGAGCCGGTGCTGGGCAGCCGGTCACGGGACGTCCTGTCCGGCATCGGCCCGCCGCCGCTGCGCGCCGGGGACGTCCTCCCGCTCGGCGAGCCGGGGATCCCCGCGGGTGCGGACGTCGTCGTGCCCGCCCGGGCACCCTCCGAGCTCGTCGTGCCCGTGACGCTCGGGCCGCGCGAGGACTGGTTCGCCGACCCGGCCGCCGGGCTCGCGGCGGGGTGGACGGTCACGGCCGAGTCGAACCGCGTCGGCCTGCGCCTCGACGGGACGCCGCTGCGGCGGGCCGTCGAAGGCGAGCTGCCCAGCGAGGGCGTCGTCACCGGGGCCGTCCAGGTGCCGCCGAGCGGGCTGCCGGTGGTGTTCCTCGCCGACCACCCGACCACCGGCGGCTACCCGGTCGCCGCCGTCGTGAAAACGGCCGCGCTGGGCGCCCTCGCGCAGGCTCGGCCGGGTACCCGCATCCGGTTCCGGCCGTCCTGAGCAAGGCGTACCGCCGCGCGGGTGACACCGGGCTCACCCGGTGCACCCGTCCGGGTAGGGGTCGGAACCATGTCACGCCGTCGCCCGTCCTCATAAGCGTGGAACAGGTGACGATCAGCGGTGGCACGGGTTTCCTGGACGTGAACGCGCGGGCGCGGGCGGAGCTGCCGCAGTCCCTGCGGATCGCGCTGGCCACCGGACAGCTGCGCCGTCCGCTGGCCACCACGCTCGGCCCGGTCCTCGACCTGCTCGTCGACGGCGACTACCGGGTGAGCGGCCCGGAACGGCTGCCGGAGGACCAGCTGCTGACCCCGACCGACGCCTGGCCGCCGTCGGACGAGGCCCGCGTCGGCTACTACCGGACGGCCATCCGCAGCGGGCACCGGCCGGTCGCGGTGGTGCTGGCCGACGGCGAGCGCGAGCTGATCATCGACGGCCACCACAAGATCGCCGCCTACCGCGCCGAAGAGGTCGCCCCCGCCGTCGTCCGGATCACCCAGGGTCAGGCGTATTCGCCCTCGTAGGCCGCGACCAGCTCCGCGTACAGCGCGGTGGAGTCCGGCAGCCGCTCGCCGTCGAGCGTGTGCACCCGGGTCAGCTTCCGGACGCTGGAGGCCATGAACACGCCGTCGCCCTCGACGAGGTCACGCACGGTCAGCGGCTCCACCTTGACCGCCCAGCCCGCCTTCTCGGCCCCGCGGAACAGCGCGGCCTGGGTGGTGCCCGGCAGGATCCCGATGCTCGGCGGCGGTGTGTAGAGGGTCCGTCCCTTGGCGAGCACGACGGTCGACGTCGGCCCCTCGAAGACCGATCCGTCGGCCGCGGTGAAAATCACATCTTCGGCCCCACGACGGCCCGCCTCCCGCACGGCGGCCATGTTCATCGCGTACGACAACGGCTTCGCGCCGAGCAGCAGCCACGGCGCGCGCTCGGCGAGATCGGGCGGGAAACCGCGTTCGAGGGTGATCGCGGCGACGCCTTCGGCGCGGGCCTTCAGGATCGACGGCGCAACCTCCGAGCCCAGTGCGAACCCGGTCGGCACCGCGGCCGGATCGCCATCGGATCCCCGCGTGTACACCAGTTTCAGCACCATTTCCGGCCCGCCTGCCCACCGTTCGAGCACCAGCGAAACGACCCGCTCCCAGGCCGCGAGGTCGGGCTCGGGGAGGTCGAGCATGGCCGCCGAGCGGGCCAGCCGCTCGAGGTGCGGACCCAGCTCCCGGGGCCTGCCGTCGACGACCAGGATCGTCTCGAAGACGCCGTCGCCGCGCATCAGCCCGAGGTCGTCGACCTTGATCTGGGCCACGTCGGGGTCGGCCGGGGTTCCGTCGAGGAAGACGAGCACGCGCATGCCGACACGGTACTCACCTAGGCTGGGAGGTATGCCGTACCGCTCGCCGCTGCTGGACGTGCCCGGATCGATCCCTCCGCCTGAGTCAGACACTGTGCACCCCGAGGCCGGAGTGCCCTGGCACTGGGGAGACCCCTTCGCCGAGCAGCGCACGGCCTCGCGCAGCGTGGTCGTGATCGACCGCTCGCACCGCGAGTTCCTCGCCGTGACCGGCGAAGAGCGGTTGTCGTGGCTGCACCTGGTGATCTCGCAGCACGTGACCGGGCTGGCCGAGGGCTCCGGCACCGAGGCGCTGGTCCTCGACAGCCAGGGCCGCGTCGAGACGCACATGGTGGTCGCGCACCTCGACGGCACGGTGTACCTCGACACCGACCCGGGCCCCAGCGTCACCAGCGCGTTGCCCAAGGGCGGTCCCCAGACGCTGCGCGAGTACCTCGAAGCGATGAAGTTCTGGTCCAAGGTGGACATCCGGGACGCGACCGGCGAGCTCGCGCTGCTCACCGTGCTCGGCCCGGACGCCGAGCGCGTGCTGAGCGCGGTCGGCGCCGAGGTCGGCCCGGAGCCGTACGCGGTGACGGCCCTGCCGGGTGGCGGCTTCGCGCGGCGGATGCCGTGGCCGGGCCGCTCCAGCGTCGACCTCGCGGTGCCGCGCGCGGCCCTGCCGGACTGGTGGCAGCGGCTCACCGACGCGGGCGCGCGGGCGGCGGGCAGCTGGGTGTTCGACGCGCTGCGCGTCGAGTCGGTGCGGCCGCGGCTGGGCATCGACACCGACGACCGCACGATCCCGCACGAGGTGGGCTGGGTCGGTTCGGCCGCGCACGTCGCGAAGGGCTGCTACCGCGGCCAGGAAACCGTCTCGAAGGTCCACAACGTGGGACGCCCGCCCCGGAACCTCCTCCTGCTGCACCTCGACGGTTCGCCGGAGATCACGCCGGAGACCGGCGACCCGGTGCTGCTCGACGGCCGCGCGGTCGGCCGGATCGGCAGCGTGATCCAGCACCACGAGCTGGGCCCGATCGCGTTGGCGCTGGTCAAGCGCTCGACACCGGTGAACGCGGAGCTGCTGGCGGGCTCGGAGGACAACCTCGTCCAGGCCGCCATCGACCCCGATTCGGTGCCCGCCGAACAGCCGGCGCCGGGCCGTGCGGCAGCCGCGCAACTCCGTGGCTGATCGAAAGGCCCTGACAGCGAGATCACGCTCAACCGGGATAAACTGCGCTGTGATCGAAGTGCGGCCCGGTGGCAGGCGGCGGATCGACCGCGTGCTCGGCCCGGGGTACCTCAGCGGCCTGGGTGAACTGCCGCTGAACGTGCTGCGCGAGCGGCGTGACGAAGCCGCGCAGGAAGAGACCGACCTGTCCTACCTGCGCCGGCTCCTGCACGCCCGGATCGACATCGTGCGCGCGGAGCAGGCCCGGCGCAGCTCGGGCGGCGAAGCGAGCATCGTCGACCAGCTGGCGACGATCCTCGCGGACAACGCACTCGGCCCGGCGGCCGGTTCGGGACGGCACCAGCAGCTGGAGCCGTCCCGCGCGGGTGAGCACCGGCGCCACGCGGAGGCCCTGATCGGGGACACGGACCTGACCGACGTCGGGTCCCTCTCGGACGAGAAGCTCGCCTCCGCTTTGGACACGTACGCGCGCGAAGAGCTGTCGGTGTCGTCGTTCCGCCGTGAGGTCCAAGGCGTGATGGACACGTTGAACGCGGAGATCGCGCAGCGCTACCAGCAGGGATCGGCCACAGTGGACGAGCTGCTGGAGAACGAAGGCGGCCGCGGCGAGTGACCAACCCCGTGCTCGCCGAAGTGGTCCGGTCCGATTTCGTGGAAAGCGTCCACCGGGGAGCGCTGGTCATCACCGGCCCCGAAGGCGGCGTCCGGCTGGCGCTGGGCGACGTGGTCTCGCCGGTGTTCCCCAGGTCGTCGAACAAGCCGCTGCAGGCGGTCGGGATGCTGCGGGCGGGCCTGCGCTTCTCGGGCGAGGACCTGGCGCTGGCGTGTGCGTCCCATTCGGGCGAGCCTGGGCACGTCAAGCGGGTCCTGGAGCTGCTCTCGGCCGCCGGCCTGAGCGAGGACGACCTGGTGTGCCCCGCGGACTTCCCGCTGCACGTTCCGAGCATGCGCGACGCGGCCGAGCCCCGGCGCGTGATGATGAACTGCTCGGGCAAGCACGCGGCGATGCTCACGACGTGCGTCCGGGCGGACTGGCCGGTGGCGGAGTACGCCTCGCCGGACCACCCGCTGCAGCGGTCGCTCGCCGAGGCGGTGTCTTCGCTGACCGGGGAGCCGATCGCCCACACGGGCGTCGACGGGTGCGGGGCGCCGCTGTTCGCGTTCTCCCTGACCGGGCTGGCGCGGGCGTTCGGGCGGATCGCGGTGGCACCCGGCGGCCCCGAGGCCGAGGTGGCATCGGCGATGCGGGCGCACCCGTGGCTGGTGGCCGGGACGGGCCGCGAGGACACCGCGTTGATGTCCGCGGTGGAGGGTCTGGTCGCGAAGGGCGGGGCCGAGGGGGTCCAGGCGTTCGCGTTGCCGGACGGGTTCGCGGTCGCGATCAAGATGGATGACGGCGCGAAGCGGGCCTGCGCCCCGCTGGCGGTGGAGGCGTTGCGGTACCTGGGGGCGGACGTGTCGGGCCTCGAGGAGCTGCGACGGCCGGTGGTGCTCGGCGGCGGGCAGCCGGTGGGGGAAGTCCGGGTGCCGGAGCTGCGCTGAGCAGCCCCCGTTTCCACGCTAGCGGCAGGGACCGACAGTTTGGCCGTTCAGCGGCGCCGGGGCACGGGGTTGTCCACTAGTTGGCGCGTTCCCTGGCGGCCACGTCACCCCAGAACTCGCGCAGGTCCGAAAACAGCTCGGCCAGCTCCTCGACGTTGCCCGAGCGCAGGGCGTCCAGGATGTCGTGGACCTCGTCGGCGGTGTTGTCGGCTTCCAGCACCGGGTCCGTGAACAGCTGGACCAGGCCGCCGTAGTCGAGTTCGACCACCGAATCCGCGTGGAAGTTGTCCAGCCAGCGCCGGGTCTCGTACAGCACCCGGCCCGGTCCGGAGTCGCCGAAGGTCTGCTCCAGCAGCTCGCCGGCTTCGCGGGCGCGGTGCTGCGCGTCGGCGAGGGTGGCGCGCCAGGACAGCTCGCGCGCGGGGTCCGTGCGGCCGTTGCCGAGCACCAGCTTGCGTTCCTCCGGCTCGATCAGCACGAACCACGGCAGCGGGACCGTCCAGGTCGTCGACAGCGTGTGCGCCGCCGACGTGCTCAGGTCCGCCATCGCGGCCTTCGTCCGGGACCGGATCGTCTCCTGGGTGAAGCCGCCTTCGTCGAGGACGACGTTCTTCAGCGCCGGGTGCGCGTCGCCGAGGAACGTCACCAGCGCCGCCGCCGAGCGGGCGCGCAGCTCCAGCGGGCAGACCAGCGGGCCGTGCTCGGCCTTGCCGCCCGGGACTTCCGCGGGATCGAGGACCAGGACGTCGGTCAGCAGGCTCGGCGCCGGACGGCCGTCGGCGAGCTCGGCCGGCAGCAGCCGCCGCGGGGCAGCCACCTGTGACTTGAGCCACATGGCCTGCTCGCGCGCACCCGCGTCCGTCCGCTGCAGCTTGGCCGCCGCGACGGCCGCGCGCAGCCGTTCGTCCGGCGGGTCGCCCAGGGCGAGCAGGGGTTCGTACACCCTCAGGTAAGCCACGAAGGGACGGAGCACGGGTAGATCGTGGCACGTCTACCTGCACCGATCGTCACCGACCGGCCGGTAACCGGTGTCCGGCTGACACTGTCACGACCGGCACACCGTGCCACGTCGCATCCAACCCCCCGGACACGGTACGGTGTGAGCAGGAAAGAATTGTCGAGACGATGCGGGGCCGCCGATTCCCCCGGCCGCCCCGCCCCTGTGCGAGGGGGTCGAGCCATGGGGCGCGGCCGGGCTAAGGCCAAGCAGACGAAGGTGGCGCGTGAGCTCAAATACAGCTCGCACGAGACCGACTTCGATGCTTTGCAGCGCGAGCTGTCGAGTAACTCCTCCAGTGACAACCACCATGAGGACTCTGCCGACAGCCGGTATGAAGACCCGTACGACGACGGGTACGACGAGTACCGTCGTTGAGCACGCGTAGACGCGCGAGGGTGGAGCCGGGCGACATCCGGCAACCACCCTCGCGCGTCGTGTGCTGCCCAAATCGCGTCCACAGACGCGCCGGGCTGCGAACCGATGAAGGAGTGAGCCGGTGGTAAGTCGGGTTGGAGTCGTCGGGGCGGGCCTCATGGGGTCCGGCATCGCCGAGGTGCACGCACGGTCCGGGTTGGACGTCGTCGTCACCGAGGTGAACCAGCCGGCGCTCGACGCGGGCAGGGCACGCATCGAGAAGTCGCTGCAACGCGGCGTCAAGAGCGGCAAGCTGTCCGCCGAGGACGCCGAAGCGGCGCTCGCCAGGCTCCGGTTCACCACCGACATCGCCGAGTTCGCCGACCGCGAGCTGGTCATCGAGGCGATCCTCGAGCAGGAGCAGGCGAAGGTCGACGTCTTCCGCCAGCTGGACAAGATCGTCGAGGCCGAGGACGCGCTGTTCGCGTCCAACACGTCGTCGATCCCGATCATGAAGCTGGGCATGGCGACGAGCCGGCCGCAGCAGGTGGTCGGCATCCACTTCTTCAACCCGGTGCCGGTGCTGCCGCTGGTGGAGCTGGTGCCCTCGCTGCTGACCAGCGAGGAGACCGCCCGCCGCGCGGAGGAGCACGCGACGACGGCGCTGGGCAAGACCGTGATCCGCTCGCAGGACCGCGCCGGGTTCATCGTGAACTCGCTGCTGGTGCCGTACCTGCTCTCGGCGATCCGGATGATCGAGTCGGGCTTCGCCTCGGCCGAGGACATCGACCGCGGCATGGAGCTGGGCACCGCGCACCCGATGGGCCCGCTGCGCCTGTCCGACCTGATCGGGCTGGACACGATCAAGGCGATCGCGGACTCGATGTACGCGGAGTTCAAGGAGCCGCTGTACTCGTCCCCGCCGCTGCTGCTGCGCATGGTGGACGCGGGCCTCCTCGGCAAGAAGACCGGCCGCGGCTTCTACTCCTACGGCTGACCTCGTTCGAAGGTCACGGGCGCATCGAAGGCGGCGCGCCTCGCGGCCCGCCGCAGCACGCCCAGAACGGCCGGCCCGAGCACGACGATCGCCACGGCGTTCGTGATCGCGCGCCCGGTGTCCCAGCCGAGCGTCGACGTCAGGACGGTGTAGACGGCGAACCGGTGCAGGTTTTCGGTCAGCGGCGCCCCGGGCACGTAGCTGAGCTGGGTGCCGGTGCCGCCGAGGAACGGCCACGACCACAGGCTCATGAGCAGCCCGAAGAAGTAGGCCGCGAAGACGCCGTAGCCGACGAGCATGGCAATCTCGGCTTTCCCGCGCGGGGCGCGCGGAAGAAGCCCGGCCCCGAGCCCGATCAGCGACGACGCCAGCATCTGGAACGGCAGCCACGGCCCGACCCCGGCGGTCAGTAGCGCACTGGTGAACAGCGACGTCGACCCGAGCACGAACCCGAACCCGGGCCCGAAGACCCGCCCGGCGAGCACGAGCAGGAAGAAGACCAGCTCGATCCCCCCGGTCCCGGCCCCGAGCGGCCGCAGACCGGCGTTGACGGCCGAGAGCACGCCGAGGAGGGCGAGGGCTTTGGCATCGATGCCCCCGCGCGACAGCTCGCCGAGGACGACGAGGATGAGCACGGGCAGGGTCGCCATGAAGACGAAGGGCGCGTCGGCGGTGTGAGCGGCCGCGGTGGGTTGTGGGTGGGCGAAGAGGGGCCAGCAGAACATGGCCAGCCCGAGGAGGCTCGCGGTGGTGAGGACCAGCGCGGGCCGCGGGGTCAGGCGGACTGGGCGGGGTTGCGGGCCGAGGAAGTCGGTCATGCCGGGGTCACCGCCGGCTTGGCCCAACGGGCCGGCCGCTCGACGCGCGCGGGCGCCGGCGTGGCCGGCTTCAGGTGAGCGAACGGCTGGCAGTGCAACATGGCCGGTCCGAGCAGGCTCGCCACGGCCAGGACCAACGCGGGACGGGGCCGTGCGCCGAGGAGACTCGCGACGGGCCTGACCAGTGTAGGCCGCGGACTCAGCCAGACCTGGCGGATTGGGCCGAGGCGACTCGCAACAGTGCGGTCCAGCGCAGGCGGCGGGGTCAGACGGACGAGGCGGGGTTGTGGGCCGACGAAGTCGGTCATGCCGGGATCACCGCCCCCGGTCCGCGGCCGCAGTAGCCCGCCACCGCGGCCGGCCTCGCGCCAGCGGCAGCTTGCCGCTGGCGGGCGCCGGTGTGCGCGGGGACTTGCCGACCGAAGGCCGGGACGCGCAAACCACCACTAAAGCGATGCCGCGGCTCACCGGCCGCGACCCGCAGGTCGGCGCGGTTGCGGTGTGGGTCGGCCAGTGAGCTGCCTCCGGCGGCGATCTCTCCTGGCCCCCGCCCCCGCCCCCCTCCCACCCTCCCCGTCCTCACCCTCCCGCTCCTCACGCCAACGCCTCGGCGACCTCGTCCACCGTCAGCCACTGCTGCGGGGCCAGGATCTTCGCCACCTGGGGTGCGAACGCCGGCGAGGCGATGACCACCTCCTTCGTCGGGCCGTCCGCCACCACCTCGCCCTCGGCCATGACCACCACGCGGCTCGCCACCGTGGCCACGAACTCGACGTCGTGGGTGGCCAGCACTATCGCGTGGCCTTGCGAGGCCAGCTCTCGCAAGGCCACCGCGAAGCGCCTCTTCGCGTGGTAATCCAGGCCGCGGGTCGGCTCGTCGAGCAGGATCAGCGGTGGGGCCGATGCCAGCTGGATCGCCAGCACCAACGCCAGTCGCTGGCCCTCCGAAAGGTCGCCGGGGTGCGCTTCACCGGCGATCTCCGGGGCGAGCCTGTCCAGCAGGCCGCGGGCCGTTCCTGCCGGTACCTGCGATTCGGTGTCCGCCTGTGCGCACTCGGCCTCCACCGAATCGAGGTACAGCAGGTCCGCCGGGGTCTGCGGGACCAGGCCGACGCGCTGGCGGGCCACTCGTGGCTTGAGCGATGCCGGGTCCACTCCACCGACGTCGACCTTCCCCGCCGACCTCGGGCCGCTGCCCTGCACCGCCCAGAGAAGCGACGACTTGCCGGAGCCGTTGCGTCCCATCAGCGCGACCACCTCTCCCGGTCCGACACGCAGGTCGACCCCGCGCACCGCCAGGACATCTCCGTATCGGACCACCACCCCTCTCACATCCAGTGCCGAACCGGTCACCGAGAGACTACGACCCACCACCGACAATTTCTGGAGCCGCGAGCGCAGGGGCCCCGCGACCCGCCGCGCGTCCCGGACCGACAGCGGCAGCGGTGACCAGCCCGCGAGCCGCCCGAGCTCGGCGATCGGGGGTGCGATCGAGGACGTCGCCAGGATCTCGGCCGGTGGTCCCGAGCGCACCGATCCGTCGCCCGGCAGGTACAGCAGCCGGTCGGCGTACTGGGCCACGCGCTCCATCCGGTGCTCCGCGACGATCACCGTCGTCCCCAGGTCGTGCACCAGTCGGGTGATCGCCGCCAGCACGTCCTCCGCGGCCGTCGGGTCGAGCGCCGACGTCGGCTCGTCCAGCACCACCACCGACGGGTGCGCCGTCAGCACCGAGCCGATCGCGACGCGCTGCTGCTGGCCGCCCGACAGTGTCCGCAGTGGACGGTTGCGCAGCTCGGCGATCCCCAGCAGGTCCAGGGTTTCCTCGACGCGCTTGCGCATCACCTCCGGCGGCACCGCCAGCTGCTCCATCGCGTACGCGAGCTCCTCCTCGACGGTGTCCGTCACGAACCCGGAGAGCGGATCCTGCCCGACGACACCGACGACCGGCGCCAGCTCCCGCGGCGGGTGCCGCGACGTGTCCAACCCCCCGACCACGACCCGGCCGGCCAGCCGGCCGCCGGTGAAGTGCGGGACGAGCCCGTTGAGCGCGCCGAGCAACGTCGACTTCCCCGCCCCCGTCGGGCCCGCGACCAGGCACAACTCGCCCTCTTCGATCTGCAGGGACACGTCCGACAGCACCGGACGCGACGCGTCCGGGTAGGTCACCGTGACCCGCGAAAACTCGATCACCGAACGACCTCCGGAGCAGGGGGCGAGACGAACGCGGGCAGCACCGCGACCAGCAGGGACACCACGTGTACCCAGGAAACCTCCGGCCACCGCAGCGGGCTCAGCGACGGGAACAGCCGGCCCGCGTCGATCCGCGCGGTCGCGAACAGCAGCGCGCACGCACCGACGCCGGCCGCGACGACCAGCGTCTCCGGCCACTGCCACGGGTCGGGCCGGTACGCCGTCCGCCGCACCCGGCGGCCGCCGAGGACGAAGCCCACGACGGCCACCGCCAGGCCGGCCGCCAGCAGCGGCATGCCGAGCCAGGACGACGTCCCGTCGAGCACGCCGTAGACGCCGACGCACACGCCGACCAGCCCGGCCAGGACGCAGAACGCGATCAGCCCGCGCAGCCGCGTGCCGAGGTGGGCCCGGCGGCCGTAGCCGCGGGAGTCCATCGCGGCCGCCAGCCGCAGGGACCGGTCCATCGCGTCCGCCAGCACCGGCACCACGATGCCCTTGACCGCCCGCAGCCCGCGAGTCCGGCCCGCGCGCAGCCGCCGGGCCCGCCGCACGCGCTGGACGCTCTCGACGAGCTGCGGGGCGACCGTCAACGCCACCGTGACCGCCGTACCCACCTCCGACAGCGCGCCCGGAACCGCCTTGAGCAGGCGTTTCGGGTTGGCCAGGGCGTTCGCCGCACCGACGCAGACGACCATCGTCGCCAGCCGCAGGCCGTCGTAGAAGCCGCCGAGCAGCTCCTCCGCCGACGCCGGCCCGAACAGCGACAGCCCGGCGGCGAGCGGGATGCGCGGCAGCGTGAACAGCACGTGCCCGCCGTCGTCGCCGCCGATCAGCACCCGGAACAGCACGCGCGAGGCGACGATCAGCGCGCCGACGTAGACGTACAGCCGGAACGCCAGCGCCCAGGGCGCGTCACTGCGCCGGTTCGCGACCACGAACCCGGCGATGGCGATGATCAGGCCGAGCAGCAGCGGGTTCGTCGTCCGGCTGGCCGCGACGGCCAGCGCGAGCGCCCAGGCCCACCAGGCGCCGGGGTGCAGCGCCCTACTGCGCACGCCGGCGCCGGGCGACGACGATCCCGGCGCCGCCGACCAGCACGATCACGACCGCCCCGATCACCAGGCCCCACGGGAACGAGCCGTCGGCGGAGGCGGTGGGAGCGGGCGACGGCGAAGAAACCTGGCGCACCGGCGGCACCCGCGGCGGCGCCGGGAGGTCGTTCGCCGACTTCGGCCGCGCGAACGCCCAGCCCTCGAACCCGCCGGGAGCCGGCTTCGCGGTCTGCGCGCCTTCCTGGCTCGACGTCCAGCTGCCCCCGGCGGAGGCGTGCCAGTAGCTCCAGTACGCCGTCGCCGACGGCATGCCCGCGCAGGACTCGACGTCGGGGCCCGGCTTGCCGTTGATCCGGCAGGCGACGGCGAGGCCGTACTTCTGCGAGCCCGCCACCTCGATCCCGGCCTCCTGCAGGGCGGCAACGCCGTTCGCGGGGGTGCCCGCGGCGCAGCGGACCAGCGGCGCGGGACCGAGATCGCCGAAGTCGACCACCACCGTCACGCCGCCGCCCTCCGGGCAGGACCCGTCGGTGCCCGCCGCCGAGGCGGGTGCGGCACCCACGAAGGCGGCGCCGAACAGAAGAGCGCAGACGACGGCGAAACGGGAGGCGATCATGCAGGCACCTTAACCACGGGGGCGCCCGCCGCAGGTGCGGTTCCGGAGCGACGCGGGACACACCTAGACTGCGGGCCGTGGGACAGCTCATCGCGGACGGACAGCTGCGCGTCGGCCTGATCGGCGCCGGCCCGTGGGCGACGACGATCCACGCACCCGGACTGGCGGATCACCCCGGCACCGCGCTGACCGCGGTCTGGGCCCGGCGGCCGGAGGCGGCGCAAACGCTTGCGGAGACGCACTGCGCGACCGCCGCCGGCAGCGTCGAGGACCTGTTCGAGCAGGTCGACGCGGTCGCGTTCGCCGTCCCGCCGTCGATCCAGGCCGAACTGGGGGTGCGCGCGGCCGAGGCCGGGAAGCACCTGATCCTGGAGAAGCCGATCGCCGCGGACCTGGCGGGGGCGCAGCGGCTGGCCGACGCCGTCGCCGCCGCGGACGTGGCCGCGCTCGTCATGCTGACCCTGCGCTACTCCGCGCAGACGCAGGAGTGGCTCGCCGACCTCGCCAAGGCGGGCGGCTGGGCCGGCGGCGGCGCGCGCTGGCTCTCCGGCGCGCTGCTCGGCGGCCAGTACGCCGCCTCGGAGTGGCGGCAGGACGACGGCGGCGCCCTGTTCGACATCGGCCCGCACGCGCTGGACCTGCTGGACGCCGCGCTCGGCCCGATCACCGAGGTCGTGGCGGCCCGGCAGAGCCCCGGCGACCTCTGGCACCTGATGCTGGCGCACGACGGCGGCGTGATCAGCACGGCCACGCTCTCGCTGCGGCTGCCGGTGCAGCCGACCGTCGTCGAGGTCGCCGTCTGGGGCGAGCACGGTTACCGGACGCTCGGGCGCAAGCCGGGCTCGGCGCAGGAGTCCTACACCGCCCTGCTGGACGACTTCGCGGCGATGATCGCGAGCGGCACCACGACGCACCCCTGCGACGTCCGGCGCGGTCTGCACCTCCAGGCCCTCCTCGAGCAGGCGCGCGAGCTCGCCGCGAAGTAGTGCACAGGGCGGTTCACCGCCTTTTCCCTGCGCCACAACGCTTCCCGACTTGTCCCCAGAAATCATCCACAGGGTTGTCCACAATCTCCATTGTGGACAGTGTGCCCCCTGACCGAACCACGGCCGGACAACCGGCGCCACCGGAAAGATCACCGAATAGTGCGGTCCGCTCGGAATGCCGAGCCGATCTTGCGGTGCGAAGGTGATCTTGCACGGGGTCGATTGCAGTGCGCACCGAAGATCTTGAGGGGTTCGAGAAGGGAGGCGCATGGGAGCTCTGCTGCGCGCTTTCTGGGGGATGATTCCGATTTCGGCCATCGCGCTGCCGTACGCGCTGCTCGGCTGGCCACTGGTCGCGGCGAGGCGCCGCCGGAGAATGGCCGCCCGCCGCGCGAGCGCGACAGCTGCCGTCGACTGCGCTGTCCTCCTCGTCGCCTTCCTGGTGTTTTGCCTGGTCATCATGCCTGTCGGCGGGTCCGCCGACAGCACGCTGGACCTCGTGCCGGGTGCGGACATCACGGCCGCGCTCGGCAGCGACGGATCACTCTGGCAGGTGATCGGCAACGTCCTGCTGCTCTGCCCGCTCGGCACGCTGCTCCCGCTGCGGATCCGCCGCCTGCGTTCGCTGCCGCGGATCGCGCTGGCCGCGTTGATCGCGTCCGTGCTGGTGGAGGGTACGCAATATCTGATCCACACCGGCCGTGTGACGTCCGCCGACGACGTCCTGCTCAACACGGCGGGCGCGACGCTCGGGGCCGCCCTCAGCCGGCGCGGCTGGCGGGCGCTGGACGTGGCACCACCGGTGCCGATCCCGCTGCCGCGCCGCACCATCTGCGAAGCCCCGACGCGCACCCTGCGGGTGCCGAGATCGGTGTGGGACACCCGCTACGCGGCCATCGCGCACCCGGAACGCCGGTAATCCGGTTGCCGCCCGTGCGACCATGGGCGGGAAGAGCCACTTCGACTTCGAGGAATGACCGCCTATGCCTGGCGCCGTCTCCGGCGTCGGCCCCCGCTAGGCCCGACGCCCAGCGACCTGCCCGCAGGCCCGGTCCGCGGGCCGCGGTTCCTCGACGTGCTCTTCGAAAGGCTCACATGATCCAGGCATACGTCCGCGCGACGGCACCGCGCGGCCGGGAGACCGAACGGGTCGGCCCGTTCCTCGCCACCTATTCGCCGGACGACCACCCGATGCTCAACTACGCGATCCCGGACGACGGCGCGCAGCCGACGCCGGCCGAGATCGACGCGCTGACCGCGGCCTACCGGCGGCGGGGCCGGCTCCCACGGCTGGAGTACTTCACCGAAGTCGCTCCCGGCCTGGAGGAACTGTTGGTCGAGGCGGGATACGCACTCGAACGGCGGGTACCGCTGATGACCTGCACACCGGCCGGGTTCGCCGACCACCCCGCGCCCAGCGGTTACGCCATCCGCGAACCGGAGTCCGGCGAGGACTACCGGCGGATGCGCTCGGCGCAGAACCGCGCCTACGGCGAACCGGCCGACGTCACCGAAGAAGAAGCCGAACGGGCGGAAAAAAGCAAGGCGGCGGGGGTCACCTCAGCGCTCGCCGAGGACCTGGCCACCGGCGAGATCGCCGGCGGTGGCGTGGCTCTCGAAATCGTCGATGGCACGACGGAGATCGCCGGCATCGGCGTGCTCGACACCCACCGCCACCGCGGGCTCGCCACCGCGCTGACAGCGTTCCTGACCAGGGACGCGTACGCGAAGGGCGCGCACACCGCGTTCCTGACCCCGGGTGATGCCGGGATCGCGCGGCTGTACGCCCGCGTCGGCTACCGGCCGGCGGGCGAGTGCGTGCACCTCTCGCTGGGTTAATCGTCGAAGCGGCCGGAGCGGCCCTTCTTGACGTCGCTCCGGCGCTTCTTCGACGCCAGGCGGCGCTCCTTCGAACCGCGGGACGGCTTCGTGGGGCGCCGCTTGGCGGGCGGCGGGGCCGACGCGTCGAGCAGGAGGTTCGCCAGCCGGCCGCGCGCGGCTTCCCGGTTCTGCAGCTGGGACCGGTGTTCGCTGGCGGCGATCGTCAGGACGCCGTCGACCAGCCGCGAGCCGAGCCCGGACAGGACCCGGTCGCGCAGGTGCTCGGGGATGGACGGCGACGCGGCGACGTCGAAGGACAGCTCCACCCGCGAATCCGTGGTGTTCACGCCCTGGCCGCCCGGGCCGGACGACCGCGAAAAGCGCTCGCTCAGCTCGGCTCCCGGGATCGTGAACCGGGAGCCGACCACCACGTCTTCGGCTGCCACGCCCTCAAGTGTGACAGCCGGGCCAACCGGATATCAGAACCGCGGGTGGTCACCCGAGAGCACGGCGCGCGGGCCGTCGACGTCGCCGGCCGGCTGGACGTCGCCCAGCACCCACGCCGGGACGTGCCGCGCGGTCAGCATGGCCAGCGCCCGGTCGACGTCGTCGGCGCCGACGATTGCGACCATGCCGACACCCATGTTGAACGTCTTCTCCAGCTCGGCCCGCTCGACCTTGCCGCGCTGGCCGATCAGCGCGAACACCGGCGCCGGGGTCCAGGTGCCGCGGTCGAGCCGGGCGACCAGGCCACGCGGCATGACCCGGGCGAGGTTGGCCTCGAGGCCGCCGCCGGTGATGTGCGCGAACGTCCGGACCTCGGTCTCGGCCGCGAGCGCCAGGCAGTCCTTCGCGTAGATCCGCGTCGGCTCCAGCATCTCCTCGCCGAGGGTGCGGCCGAACTCCTCGACGTGCCCGCCGAGCGGCATCCGCGCGATGTCCAGCAGCACGTGCCGGGCCAGCGAGTAGCCGTTGGAGTGCAGGCCGGACGAGCCGAGGGCCAGCACGACGTCACCCGGGCGGACCTTCTCCGGCGAGAGCAGCTGGGACGCCTCGACCACGCCGACGCCGGTGGCCGACATGTCGTAGTCGTGCTCGCCCATCAGGCCCGGGTGCTCGGCGGTCTCACCGCCCAGCAGCGCGCAACCGGCCTGGACGCAGCCCTCGGCGATGCCGCCGACCAGCGCGGCGATCTTCTCCGGGTGCACCTTGCCGACGGCGATGTAGTCCTGCAGGAACAGCGGCTCGGCACCGGTCACGACCAGGTCGTCGACCACCATGGCGACCAGGTCGATGCCGACCGTGTCGTGCTTGTCCAGCGCCTGCGCGACCGCGATCTTGGTGCCGACGCCGTCGGTCGAGGACGCGAGCACCGGCTCCTTCCACTTGTCGAGCTTCAGGGAGAAGAGCCCCGCGAAGCCGCCGACGCCGCCCAGGACCTCGGGGCGCGTGGCCCGCTGGGCGTGCGGCTTGAGCAGCTCGACGGCTTGGTCGCCGGCGTCGATGCTGACCCCGGCGGCGGCGTACGTGGCGCTCGTGGACTCGCTCACGGTGGACGGACTCCCTACTGGAAGAAACTCAGGGACGCCGGACGGCGTCCTCGGCACCGTACCCGGCGGGGCTGACGGGGGTCGCCGCGCCATTGACCGCGTCGAGGCTTTCAAGCAGGTGCTTTCCGATCAGCGCGTCCTCCGGCAGCGGGATCGGGTACTCGCCGGAGAAGCACGCGGTGCACAGCCGCGACTTCGGCTGCTCCGCCGCCGCGACCAGGCCGTCCAGGGAGATGTAGCCCAGCGAATCGGCCCCGATCGAGCGGCGGATGCCGTCGAGGTCGACGCCGTTCGCGACCAGCTCGGCCCGCGAGGCGAAGTCGATGCCGTAGAAGCACGGCCAGCGCACCGGCGGCGAAGCGATCCGGACGTGCACCTCGAGCGCGCCGGCCTCCCGCAGCATGCGGACGAGCGCGCGCTGGGTGTTGCCGCGGACGATCGAGTCGTCCACCACGACCAGCCGCTTGCCGCGGATGACGTCCCGCAGCGGGTTCAGCTTGAGCCGGATGCCCAGCTGGCGGATGGTCTGCGACGGCTGGATGAACGTGCGCCCGACGTAGGCGTTCTTCACCAGGCCGGTGCCGTACGGGATGCCCGAGCCCTGGGCGTACCCGATCGCGGCCGGGGTGCCCGACTCCGGCACCGGCATCACCAGGTCGGCCTCGACCGGCTGCTCGGCGGCGAGCCGGCGGCCGATCTCGACGCGGGTGGCGTGCACGCCGCGGCCGGCGATCGTGGTGTCCGGGCGGGCGAGGTAGACGTACTCGAAGACGCAGCCCTTGGGGTCCGGGTTCGCGAACCGCGAGGAGCGCAGGCCCGCGGCGTCGATCGCGATCAGCTCGCCGGGCTCGACCTCGCGGACGAAGGACGCGCCGACGATGTCGAGGCCGGCCGTCTCGCTGGAGACGACCCAGCCGCGCTCGAGCCTGCCGAGCACCAGCGGGTGCACGCCGTGCGGGTCACGCGCCGCGTACAGCGTGTTCTCGTCGGAGAACACCAGGCAGAAGGCACCCTTGAGGGTGGGCAGCAGCTCCATGGCCGCGGCCTCGATGCCCTTGTCGGCGGCGTTCGCGGCGAGCAGGCCGCAGATCAGGTCGGAGTCGCTGGACGAGCCGGTCAGGCCCGCGTGCGGCTTCAACCCCGCTTCGATGGTGCGTTCGCGCAGCTCGGCCGTGTTGACGAGGTTGCCGTTGTGCGCGAAGGAGAGGCCGCTACCGGTCTCGGTGGTGCGGAAGATCGGCTGGGCGTTCTCCCAGATCGTCGCACCGGTGGTCGAGTACCGGCAGTGCCCGACGGCGATGTGGCCCTGCAGTGACTGCAGGATCTGCTCGTCGAACACCTGGCTGACCAGGCCGAGGTCCTTGAAGACCACGATCTGCGAGCCGTCGGAGACGGAGATGCCGGCGGCCTCCTGGCCCCGGTGCTGCAGGGCGTAGAGGCCGTAGTAGGTCAGCTTCGCGACTTCTTCCCCGGGAGCCCAGACGCCGAAGACGCCACACTCCTCACGGGGTTCCGGTTCGGGCTGGTCGGACACGAGCTGCGGGTCGGAAACCACCGAGGAGCTCCTGGGAAGACGTGGTCAGGCCGATTTCAGTGTAAACGGTGCGGACATGCGTCAGGCCCCGGCCGACGTGGTTCTGACCACTTCGGACGGGGCCTGCAAGCCTGAACGTCTAGCACGCGTCCGGCAGCGAGAGGATCTCCGCCAGCACCTGCGCGCCTTCTCCGCGGCGGCGCCACAGCCACCGCTCCGGCTCGAAGATGTTTTCTTCGGAGCCGGGCATCCTGGTCGCCTCGACGTCGTCCTCGGCGTTGAGCCGGACCACGTCCACCACGTCGTCGTGCACCCGCACGCCGACGACGGCGAGGACCTCGCCGCGCTCGTCGGCGGGGTGGACGAACTGGTAGCCGCGGGCCACCAGTTCCTGGAGTCCGGTTTCGATGTCGAAGACGGGGGCGACGGCCTCAGCCGAGGACATCGTCGAATTCACCGTCCTTCGCGCCCGCCAGGAACGCCGCCATTTCGGCGCGCGTGTAGACGAGGGCGGGGCCGGTCGGGAACCGCGAGTTGCGCATCGCGATCTCCCCGTTGGTCAGCGGCGCGACCTCCACGCAGTTGCCGTACGCACCGCTGTAGCTCGCCTTGCGCCACTGGGCACCGGACAGCCGATCGGCCGGGATGCCGTTCTCGAATCGCTCAGCCATGTTCCCACCTCTCGATGCGGAAATCTCTGAGGGGCCAATGCAGATGCATGTGCATTTGCCCGCGTATCGGAGGCTAGCACGTGTGAGTGCAACGGTAAATGCACGTGCAGAATTTCTTGCAAAGTTCTCGGACGGTAAAGAACTGCACGGTCGCCGTTAACCTATTGGGTGACGGACAGGTGCTCGTTCGGCCTAACGACTACCCAACGTCACAGATCATCAGGCGCGTCGGCGCCCCGCCCCGAGGTCAGAGGCGGGTTCTAGATCTCTTGCCGGCGCTTCCCGAGCATCGCCCGGCTGCGCTCGGGCGTCTCCGCGTCGACCGCCAGCATGTCCAGCGCGCGGCTGTACTTTTCGATCTCTTCGCGCTTTTCGATGTAGTGCGCGCCGGTCATGTACTCGACGTAGGCGATGTTCGGCAGTTCCGGTTCACCGAACCGCAGCAGTGAAAACGCGTGTTCCGCGGAAAGGCCGCTGCGGCTGTACGGCAGGATCTGGATCGACACGTGCGGCAGCGCGCTCATCTCGAGCAGGTATTCGATCTGCTGCTTGAGGACCTTCATCCCGCCGATCGGGCGGTGGAGCACCGACTCGTCGAGCACCATCCACACGCGCGGCGCGTCCGGCCTGCTGAACATCTTCTGCCGCCGCATCCGCAGCGCGACCAGCTGGTCGACCCGCTCATCGGCCATTTCCGAACGGCCGTGGCTGAAGATCGCCCGCGCGTACGGCTCGATCTGGAGCAGGCCCGACACGTAGAGCGGCTCCCAGATCTGGATTCGCGCGGCGGCTTCTTCGAGGCCGACGAGGTCGGTGAACCAGTTGGGCATGGTGTCGCCGAACCGCCGCCACCAGCCCGGCTCGTTCGACTGCTTGACCATGTCGAGGAACGCCTTGCGCTCCGTCGGGTCGTCGACGCCGTACATGGTGAGCAGGTCGGTGACGTCGCGTTCCTTGAACCCGACCCGGCCCAGTTCCAGCCGGCTGATCTTCGACTCGGACCCGCGGATGTTGTACCCGGCCTGCTGGCGGGTGATGCCGGCCTCTTCACGGAGGCGGCGCAGCTGCGAGCCGAGGATCATGCGGCGCGCCGTGGGACCGATGTTCTGTTCACCTGCGGACGCGTTCACCGCGTTCATTCCCGGCCCTTCCGCGCTCACGTCACCAGGGGGTCCTAGCCCGACTACCGAAAGTACACGTTGCGCCTTCTTGCGCAAAGGGGTGACCCGGTTTACCCCATGCGCGCGTCGTCCTACTGTACGTAGAGCACGAGACTTACAACACACAACTTGCGAGGTTCACCATGCCGGACGCCGCGACGACCGAACGAGTACCCGTCGGGGTCGATCCGACCCGGGCCAGCATCGCGCGCGTCTACGACGCCTTCCTGCTCGGGAAGGACAACTACGAGATCGACCGGCAAGTGCTGGCGCAGGTTCAGAAGGCCGCCCCGGAGGCGCAGGACCTCGCGTTCGAGAACCGCGGCTTCCTCATCCGCGTCTGCCGGTTCCTCGCCGGCCAGACCGGCATCACCCAGTTCCTCGACCTCGGCTCCGGCCTCCCGACGGCGGAGAACACCCACCAGGTCGTCCAGCGGATCAACCCCGAAACCAAGGTCGTCTACGTCGACAACGACCCGGTCGTCCTCGCGCACGGGCGGGCGCTGCTCGAAGAGAACGAGCACACGCACTTCGTCGCCGAAGACATCTTCGAGCCGCAGAAGATCCTCGAGAACGAGATCGTCCGCCAGCACATCGACTTCAGCCAGCCGCTGGTCCTCCTGCAGATGGGCACCCTGCACCACTACAACGGCGACCACGACCGGCCGGCCGAGATCATGCGGGAGTACGTCGACGCGCTGCCGTCCGGCTCGTTCGTCGGGCTCAGCCACTTCTTCGACCCGCAGGACGAGGACTCCGCCACCGCGCGCCGCATGGAGGACTTCTTCGTGCACAGCCCGATGGGTTCGGGCACGTTCCGGACGCAGAAGGAGATCGAAGACCTGTTCCCGGGCCTCGAAATGGTCCCGCCGGGCGTCGTCCGGTGCGCGGACTGGTGGCCGGACGGGCCGCGGCTCAAGGAGCTCAACGTCGCCCAGCGGACCATCGCAGGCGGCGTCGGCCGCAAGCCGTAGGACAGTCGCCGGTCCCCACCGGCTGTCAGACGCGCAGCAGCGGCAACCAGTGCGAGAGATCGGCCCGGGTGCCCGAGGCGGACACCCGGCCGTCGGCCACGGCCGTGGTCCAGTCCAGTCGCCCGGTGGCCAGCTCGAGCCACGTCCGCGGGTCCGTTTCGATCACGTTCGGCGGCGTGCCGCGGGTGTGCCGCGGCCCCTCCACGCACTGCACCGCGGCGAAGGGCGGCACCCGGACCTCGACCGTCCGGCCCGGCGCGTCGGCCGCCAGCGCGCGCAGCGACAGCCGGACCGCCGCGGCCAGTTCCGGGCGTGCCGGATCGGGCGCATCCCCCTGCAGCCACGGCGAAATCGCCAGCACCGCGGCACGTAACTGTCCGGGGTCGACCGAACGCGAAGAGGCCATGGGCAAACAGTAGAGTGGCGCACCAAGACTTGGCAGGCACACCCGAGAACGTGGGGATGACGATGGCGCAGCGGGACGAGGCGGATCGGATGGTTTCGCAGCAGCCCACCGGAAGCGGAGCCGATCGCCCCGGCAGGCACGGCAAGCACAACCGGGCCGCGCGGCGCGAAGGGCAGCAGGCGCGGCGCACCGGCAAGCACGGCACGCCCGAGATCACCGCGGAGATGCGCGCGAACGCCCGCGCGAACCCCAACAGCTGGCTGTACGTCATCGACGAAGCCTTCGACCCGAACGGCCCGGTGCCGTCGTGGGCGGTCGTCGGCGCGTACCCGGTGAACGGCGCCGGTGACGTCGTCGCCGACTTCCACCCCAACGACCGCTACCGGCCCTCGCCGAAGGCGCTCGGCTTCCCGGACCCGGCCACCGACCTCGAGCACCTGCTGCAGCTGGTGCGCACCGAGCACCGGCCGCCGTCGGACCTGCCGAAGGCGGTCCTCGACGCGACGCTGTTCGTCTACGCGATGTCGCCGGTGCAGCGGACCGTCATCGGCTTCCACAACACCGACGGCCGGGTCATGGTGCCCGCCTACACCCGCAAGGCGCTGGTGCCGCGGGAGTGGCCGCACGCGCGGGCCGTGGTCGGCCGCGACATCGTCGACCTGCTCGGCGGGCACCCGGTCGCGATCAACCCGCACGACCTCGTCACCGCCGTCGTGCCGGCCGAGCACCTGCTGAAGGCCCTCGCCGACGAGCGGCGCTGACCTGCGGGTTGAACCCCATCGAGTGATCATCGATTCGCCGATTCGGCGACGCCGGTGCATCGTGAGGCTGAAGAAGTCTGACGAGATCGGTGGGGAGCAAGAGGGTGAAACGACGTTCGCTGCCCTTCGCCGCCGTCCTCGCGTCCGTCCTGCTCCTGGGCGGGCAGACGCCGGCGAAGGCCGCAGACCCCTACGCCGGCGCGGAGGACCACTACGCGGGTTCGCAGATCGCCGCGGTCGAGGGCGTCGGCGAGGTTCCCGACGTGCTGTACGGCGGGGACGACCAGCAGCTCGGGCACGACGTGAGCGGGCACCAGGGTCCGGTCGACTGGCCCGGCGCCGCCGGAGCGGGCGCGAAGTTCGTCTACGTCAAGGCGACCGAGGGCACCGGGTTCGTGAACCCGCAGTTCGCGCAGCAGTACAACGGCTCGTACCAGGTGGGCCTGATCCGCGGCGCCTACCACTTCGCGCGGCCCGACATCTCCGACGGCGCTTCGCAGGCCCGGTACTTCCTCGCCCACGGCGGCGGCTGGTCGGCCGACGGCAAGACCCTGCCCGGCGCGCTCGACGCGGAGTACAACCCGTACGGCGAAACCTGTTACGGCAAGGACGCCGCCGGCATGGTCGCCTGGATCCGCGCGTTCTCCGACACCTACCGGGCGGCGACCGGCCGGTACCCGACGATCTACACGTCGACGAGCTGGTGGAAGCGCTGCACCGCGAACAACGGCGGTTTCGGCGCGAACCCGCTCTGGATCGCGCGCTACAACACCTTCATCGGCGAACTGCCCGCCGGCTGGAACAGCCACACGATCTGGCAGTTCGCCGACCGCGGCACGCTGCCCGGCGACCAGAACTGGTTCAACGGCCCGGCGGACCGGCTGCTGGCCCTGGCGCTGGGCTGAACGGCGCAACTGTCCAATAATAGGTGTTAACTCGTCACCCATTAACGATCTTCTTCCAGGGAAAATCACCCACACGTATACCCAATTTCACGGAAGTGAGTGACAAACGCCACTTCGTCCCTAACAATCGTGCTCGGGCGGCTACCTGCAAGTAAGCCGCCCGTCGCGAGGGTTTCCGTGAAGGGATTCAACGATGTCCACCTCCCGAAGAGGGCGGCTGTTCGCTGCCCTGGTCGTCCCGGCCACGCTGCTCCTGCTCGGCAGCACGGCGCAGGCGGCGACCATCTCCCCCGAAGTCGACCCCGTGGCCGCGATCAACGCGGACATCGCGCAGAACAACCACGAACTGGGGTCCCAGATCCGGCGCGTCGAAGGCGACAAGTCGACTCCGGACTCGCAGAAGGCGGCGCAGCAGCCGCAACCCGGCCAGGCCATCCCGGGCCAGGTGCTGGCCACCGTGGCCGGCATGGACGTCGCCAGCTACCAGGGCAACGTCGACTGGGCGAACTGGTGGAACCAGGGCAAGCGGTTCGTCTGGACCAAAGCCACGGAGAGCACCAGCTACACCAACCCGTACTTCGCCCAGCAGTACAACGGCTCCTACAACCAGGGCTTCATCCGCGGCGCCTACCACTTCGCCACGCCGAACACCGCGAGCGGCGCGGCGCAGGCCCGCTACTTCGTCGCCCACGGCGGTGGCTGGTCGAAGGACGGCAAGACCCTGCCCGGCGCGCTGGACATGGAGTACAACCCGTACGGCGCGACCTGCTACGGGCTGAGCAAGGCCGGGATGACGTCGTGGATCCTCGACTTCCACGACACCTACCACTCGCTGACCGGCCGCTACCCGGTGATCTACACGTCGCAGAGCTGGTGGAGCAGCTGCGTGAGCGGTGACTTCTCCAGCACCGCCCCGCTGTGGGTCGCCCGCTACGCGTCGTCGGTCGGCACGCTGCCCTACAACTGGGGCTACTACACCGTCTGGCAGTACACCTCGAGCCCGCTCGACCAGGACACCTTCAACGGTGCCTACGACCGGCTCCAGGCCCTCGCCAACGGCTGATCCACCCCCACGGCTCCCGGATCGTGACGGCTTCGCGTCATCACGATCCGGGAGCCGGTTTCATGCCGTACCGTCCGAGCTTGCAGAATGCTGCAGCAACGTCCTGGGGGAACCGCACGCCGCCACCGGACGTCGGAAGCGCACGAACAGCCAGCGCCCGGAAGGCATGGACAGATGACTTACCCGCCTCAGCCGGGCCAGCCCGGCCAGCCCGACCCCTACGGCCAGCCCAACCCGTACGGCCAGCCACCGTCCGGGGGCTTCCCGCAGCAGGGCGGGTGGGACCCGAACCAGCAGCAACAGCAGCAGCCGTACCCGACGCAGCAGTACCCGCAGGGCTGGGACCCGAGCCAGCAGCAGGGCTACCCGCCGCCGTCCGGTGGCTTCCCGGCCAACCCGCAGCCGGCCTGGGGCGACCCGTACGCCCAGCAGCAACAGCAGCAGTCGGCGTGGGCGGACCCGAACGCGCAGCAGTACGGCCAGCAGGCCTGGGACCCGAACGCGGGCGGCCAGGTGTCCGGCTGGGACCCGGCGACCGGCGGCTACTCGCAGGGCTTCGGCGGGCCGCCCGCGCCGCCGAAGAAGAGCAAGACCGGGATGTGGATCGCCATCGGCGCCGCCGTGGTGGTCGTGCTGGCCCTGGTGGGGGTCACCGGCTTCGTCGCACCCGGGTTCTTCCTCTCGAAGGACGACACGAACACGGCCGCGGCCCCGTCGTCGAGCACGTCGGCCAAGCCGTCCACGTCGAAGCCGACGTCCAAGAAGCCGACGACGTCGGCCTCGCAGCCGCCGTCCGACGGCGGGGGCGGCGCTTCGGACGCGAAGGCCGTGCTGCAGGGCTTCATCGACAAGCTGAACGCGGGCGACAACACCGGCGCCGTCGCGCTGGGCTGCGCCGACTCGAAGCAGCTGCTCAGCTCGTGGCTCGAGACGTTCCTCAAGCCGCCGCTGCAGCTGCAGCTCGGTGACGTGCCCGCCGACAAGTACCTGGTCGAGGGCGAGGTCACCGGGACGTCCGCCGGCAAGCCGGTCAAGGGCACGCTGAGCGCGACGAACTTCGACAAAAAGGGCTTCTGCGTCAGCACGATGCTGGTTTCGTGACGCGTTGAAGCTGTGGCGATCACCGCTGGCCTGGACGTTCCTGGCGTCGGTGGTGCTGCTGCTCGGGGTCGGCGGCTGGCTGCTGGCCGACCCCGCCACCAGCCGCAGTGAGGCGCTGAAGACGGGCGGCCTGGCGGGCGGCGCGGTCGTGGCGCTGTACGCGTTGTGGCTGAACGACCGCCGCCGCCGGGTCGAGGAGCGACGGCAGGACATCGAGCGGCGGCGGCACGAACTCGAGGCGCAGCGCGCGGAACAGGACCGCGAGCGGGTCGCCGACGAGCGGTTCGCCAAGTCGGTCGAGCTGCTCGGGCACGACGCCGACCAGGTGCGCGTGGGGGCGCTGCACGCGCTGGCGGGGCTGGCGAGGAGCAGGCCGGACTACACGCAGACGGTGCTGGACGTGCTGTGCTCGTACCTGCGGCGGCCGTTCGAGCATCCCGGATCCCCGTCGGACGATCCCGAACTGAACCGCGAACTGACGGTCCGGCTCACAGCGCAGCGGCTGGTGTCCGACCTGCTCCCGGCGCGCGACGCCGACGCCGTGGCCTACGACCTCGACCTGACCGGCGCCCGGCTCGAGTACCTCAACCTCGCCGGCAAGCTGATCGGCGGCCTGCTGCTGCGGTACGCGTCGCTGCGCAGCACCACGAACCTCAGCGGCTGCCGCTTCACGGGCGGGGTCTACTTCACCGCCGCGGGCACCACAACCGGCCGCCAGGTGGGCTACTTCCGTTGCCGCGGCGCGGTTTTCGAGAGCCGCGCGTGGTTCAGCGGGACGAAGTTCGCCGAGAGCGTGGACTTCACCGGGACGACCTTCGCCGGCCCGGCGAACTTCAAGGACGCGAAGTTCGCCGAGGACGCCGATTTCACCGACGTGGTCGTCACCGAGTCGCTCGACCTGCGGCGCACGTCCTTCCTCGGGCACGCCGACCTGCGGTTCGCTTCGCTGCCGGAGTCGGTCTCGCTCTACAACACGCTGGTGCGGACGGAGAAGGACGTGCGGCTGCCGGAAGCGTGGGCGCAGGAAGGGCTGCCCGACGGGAAAGCGCGGGTCGTCGCCAAGGCGGGCTGAGCAGCCCCCGGTTTCCACGCTACCGGAGGGGACCGACGGTTCCCGGGAGTGCGGGCCGGGTGTCCGGCTTCTGACAGATGTCACGACGAAGCTGTGGACAACGTCGCTACCAGCGGAAACGCCGGTCGATCAGGATTCTGGGCATGACGAAGCAGACCAGCCCGACCGTGCCCGTGACCGACTCCGACGCCCGCGAGAAGCTGCACATCGCCAAGACCCTGCTCGGCGGTTACGCGGCCGTGAGCCTCCTGACCTTCCTGGCGATCGTGGTGTTCAGCGGCAATCCCGACGTCGTCACCGACGCCGTGTGGATCCGCGGCTCGATCCTCGCCGTCGCCGCGCCGATCACCTTCGCGCTCGGCGTCTCCATGGCCAGGGGTTCGCGGGGCAACTACCGCCGGGTGCGGATCATCACGACGGCCCAGGTGGTGGCCATCCTCGTCATCGAGGCCATCCCCGGCTCCTTCCCGGTCTGGTTCAAGATCGCGAACGGGGTGTGCCTGGCGCTGCTGATCATCGTCGTCCTGCTGACCTTCGCGCGGGCCGTGCGCGCCACCTTCGCGGCCCAGTGAGCGGTACCGTCACCGGCGTGGACGACCTGCGGGGCCTGGACGAACGGCGCCGGCTGCTGCTCTCCCTCGGCATGCTCTGCTACCCGTTCCTGGCGGCGGCGGGCCTCACCCAGTACGCGCGCGGCGCCGGCCTCGTCGCCGGGTACCTGCTGCTGGCCGCCGTCTCCGCCTGCTACCTGGCCATCGTGGTCGCCTCGATGCGCTCCGCGTGGCGGGTCTACTGGGGACTGCTGGCCGCGATGACGGTGCTGGCCGTGCTGGTCGCGCCGCTGGCCCACGAGTACGTGCTGATCCTGGTCGCGGTGATCGTGCCGTCGGCGGCGACGCGCGTCGGCGTCCGGGCGGCGGTGGCGCTCGTGGCGCTGGGCGCCGCGGCTTGCGTGCTGGTGCCGCTGGCCGTGCCCGGCTGGAGCACCGGCCCGAGCTGGTACTACGCCGTGGCCGTCGTTTTCACGACGCTGCTGGTGCACGCCTTCAGCCGCACCGCGACGGCCAACCAGGAGCTGCGCGAAGCCAGGGCCGAGGTGGCCCGGCTGGCCTCCGAAGCCGAGCGCAACCGGATCGCCCGCGACCTGCACGACCTGCTCGGCCACTCGCTCACCGCGATCACCGTGAAGAGCACCCTGGCCCGTCGGCTCGCCGTCGGCGCCCCGCCCGCGGCACTGGCCGAAATGGAATCCGTGGAGCAGCTGTCCCGGCAGGCGCTGGCCGACGTGCGGGCGGCGGTGTCCGGGTACCGCGAGGTCACGCTGGCCGGCGAGCTCGCGCGCGGCCGGGAGCTGCTGCGCGCGGCGGGGGTGGTCGCCGACCTGCCCACCGCCCACGACGGCGTGCCGCAGGAGCGGCAGGAACTGTTCGGCTGGGTGGTCCGGGAAGGGTTGACGAACGTGGTGCGACACGCACGCGCCGGCCGGTGCACGGTGGAGCTGACCGCCTCCTCGGTGGAGGTGCGCGACGACGGGACCGGCGGTCCGGCCGGCTCGGGGTCCGGGCTGGACGGCCTGCGCGCCCGGGTGGCCGCGGCCGGTGGCGTGCTGACCGCCGGGCCCACGCAGCCGCACGGCTGGTCCCTGCGGGTGGAGGCGCCGGCATGACGATCAGGCTGCTGCTCGCCGACGACCAGGAGCTGATCCGGCAGGCCCTGCGCGCTTTGCTCGACCTCGAACCGGACTTCGAGGTGGTGGCCTCGGTCGGCCGCGGCGACGAGGTGACGGCCGCGGCGCTGGCGCACCGCCCGGACGTGGCGCTGCTGGACATCGACATGCCCGGGTTGGACGGTCTCGCGGCCGCCGCCGTGCTCACCGCCCAGGTGCCCGGGTGCCGGGTGGTCATCCTGACCACCTTCGGCCGCACCGGCTACCTGCGCCGGGCCATGGAGGCGGGTGCCGTCGGGTTCGTCGTGAAGGACGCCCCGGCCGACACGCTCGCCGACGCCATCCGGCGGGTGGCGGCCGGCGACCGGGTGGTGGACCCGGCTCTCGCCGCCGCGACGCTGGCGGCGGGCGAGTCGCCGCTCACCGCCCGCGAACGCGACGTGCTCATCGCGGCCCGCTCCGGCGCGACCGTGGCCGAGATCGCGGCCCGGCTGTACCTCGCCGAGGGCACCGTGCGGAACTACCTGTCCGGGGCGACGACGAAGACCGGCACCCGCAACCGGATGGAGGCGCTGCGGGTGGCCGACGAGCGCGGCTGGCTGTGATCCCGGCCCGGTCGTGGCCCGGGCCGGGATCCGCCGTCAGTCGAACAGGGCCGGGAGGGTGCTCTCCCAGGCTCCGCGCAGCTCGTCGAGGGTGAACTCGGTGATGCCCTGCAGCTCCAGCGTGCCGGACTCCGGGTCGACCACGCCGGTCTTGCGCCACGGGAGGCCGCGCGCGGTGCACATCTCGGTGAAGCGGAGCTCTTCGGTGCGCGGGACGGCCACCAGCACGCGGCCCGCGGACTCGGAGAACAGCTGCACGAACGGGTCCTGGCCGTCGTCGAGGAACACCCGGGCGCCGCACTGTCCGATGAGGACGGTCTCGACCAGTGTCTGGATCAGGCCGCCGTCCGACAGGTCGTGCGCCGCCGAAATCATGCCGTCGCGGGAGCCCGCCACCAGGATCTCGCCCAGCAGCTTCTCGCGGGCCAGGTCGACCTTCGGCGGGACGCCGCCGAGGTGGCCGTGCAGCTCGCGGGCCCACGCCGAGCCGTCCAGCTCGTCGTGCGTTTCGCCCAGCAGCAGCAGGGTTTCGCCGGCCTCCGCGCCGATGCCGGTCGGGATGCGGCGGGTGACGTCGTCGATCACGCCGAGGACGCCGATCACCGGCGTCGGCAGGATCGCCGTGTCACCGGTCTGGTTGAAGAAGCTGACGTTGCCGCCGGTGACCGGGATGCCGAGCTCGACGCAGCCGTCCGCGAGGCCGTGCACGGCCTGCTCGAACTGCCACATCACGCCCGGGTCGGTGGGGGCGCCGAAGTTCAGGCAGTCCGACACCGCCACCGGCGTCGCGCCGCCGGTGGCCACGTTGCGGTACGCCTCCGCCAGCGCGAGCTGCGCGCCGCGGTACGGGTCGAGGTAGACGAACTTGCTGTTGCAGTCGGTCGCCACCGAGACGCCGCGGCCGGTCGACTCGTCGATCCGGATCATGCCCGAGTCCGACGGCTGCGCCAGCACGGAGTTCCCGCGCACGTACCGGTCGTACTGCGACGTCACCCATTCCTTCGACGCCTGGTTCGGCGCGGAGATGAGCTTGAGGACGTCCGCGCGCAGTTCGTCCGGAGTGGACGGACGCGGCAGCTTCGCCGAGGTGTCCGCGATCAGCGCGTCCTGAGTGGACGGTCGTTCGATCGGCCGGTCGTACACCGGGCCCTGGTGGGCGACCGTGTGCGCCGGGACGTCGACGACGACCTCGTCGTGCCAGGTGATGACCAGGTGCTCGCCGTCGGTGACCTCGCCGATGTCGGTGGCGATGACGTCCCACTTGCGGCAGACGGCCATGAACGCCTCGACGTTCTCCGGCGAGACGACCGCGCACATGCGCTCCTGCGACTCGCTGGAGAGCACCTCGGCGGGCGTCATCCCCGTGGCGCGCAAGGGAACGCGGTCGAGGTAGATGTGCATGCCGCCGTCGCCGGCCGCGGCCAGCTCCGACGTCGCGCAGGACAGCCCGGCGCCGCCGAGGTCCTGGATGCCGACGACGAGCTTCTGGGCGAACAGCTCGAGGCAGCACTCGATGAGCACCTTCTCGGTGAACGGGTCGCCGACCTGCACGCTCGGCAGCTTCTTGCGGCCGGACGCCGACTCGTCACCCGAAAAGGTGTCACTCGCCAGGACGGAAACACCGCCGATGCCGTCGAGGCCGGTGCGCGCGCCGAACAGGATGATCTTGTTGCCGGTGCCGGACGCGAAGGCGAGGTGCAGGTCCTCGACGCGCATCGCGCCGACGCAGAGGGCGTTGACCAGTGGGTTGCCCGAGTAGGACGGGTCGAAGACCAGCTCGCCGCCGATGTTCGGCAGGCCGAGGCAGTTGCCGTACCCGCCGACGCCGGCGACCACACCGGGCAGCACGCGCTTGGTGTCCGGCGCGTCGGCCGGACCGAAGCGCAGCGCGTCGGCGACCGCGAGCGGCCGGGCACCCATGGCCATGATGTCCCGCACGATGCCGCCGACCCCGGTCGCGGCGCCCTGGTACGGCTCCACATAGGACGGGTGGTTGTGGCTCTCGACCTTGAAGGTGACGGCCCAGCCCTCGCCGATGTCGACGACGCCGGCGTTCTCCCCGATGCCGGCCAGCATCTTGGCCTTCATCTCGTCGGTGGCGGTCTCCCCGAAGTAGCGGAGGTGCTTCTTGGAGGACTTGTACGAGCAGTGCTCGCTCCACATGACCGAGTACATGGCCAGCTCCGCATCGGTGGGCCGGCGGCCGAGGATCTCCCGGATCCGGGCGTACTCGTCGTCGGCGAGGCCCAGTTCGCGGTAGGGCTGGCTGTGGTCCGGGGTCGCCCCGGCGCGCTCGGTGGTGTCAACGGTGCTGGTCACGGTGTCCGTGTCAGGGTTCGCCACGGCCGCCAGGATACGTGCCGCCCGGTGGCGCCCCGGACGGTGGGCCGCCCGAACCGGGCTGCCCCGTCGACGGTGTGACCGAGGCGACATCCGGGCCGCCGGAGCGACTCCGGAAGGTGGGGACAACTCCGGTGCGGCTTGGGCGCGCGGGCCGGAATTGTCGGTGGCCGCGAGTAACGTTGAAACCGGGGGTCCCCCGAGAGCCTGGGCTGGTTCCGGCGCACACTCGCGGGCCGCCCGGGAAGTCCTCCCGGCCCCCCACCCCCGCGCGGGCGAAAGGTCACCCGACCGGCGCGGTCGCCGGAAAATCGGTCGCCTTCCTCCCGAGCTCGGCTTACCGTCGGAAATCGTGCTTTCCGCCACGTATCCCTTTCCGCCGCTGCGGCTGCCCTCGCGGCCGACCGCGAGCCGGTTCCTGCTCGCCGTGTTCCGGGCTCGGCTCGGCACGGTGCTCGGTGCCGCCGCGATCGGTGTCGTCTGGGCGCTGCCCGGTGCGCTGCTGCCGCTGGTCGTCGGCCAGGGCATCGGCGCCATCGGCGCGCACGACGGTGCCGCCGTCGTGCGGTGGGCACTGGTCGCGGCCGGGCTGGGGCTCGTGCAAACCGTCTTCGGGACCTGGCTGCACTTCCTCAACTACGGCCTGTGGCTGCACGGCGCGGGCTCGACCCAGCGGCTCGTCTCGGCCCACACCACCCGCGTCGGCGCCGGCCTGCGCGAGCAGACCACCACCGGCAACCTCGTCGCGATCTCCACGACCGACATCAACCACATCGGCAACACCGTCGAGATGACCGGCCGCGCGTTCGGCTCGCTGCTGGCGTTCGTCGTGGTGGCCGTGTGGCTGATCTCGACGTCGCCGCTGCTCGGCGTGGTCGCGCTGGTCGGCGTGCCGGTCGCGGTGCTCGGCATCGGGCCGCTGCTCGCCCCGCTGCAGAAGCGCAAGGCCAAGCAGCGCGAGAAGCGCGGCGACGTCAACGCGCTCGGCGCCGACATCGTGTCCGGCCTGCGGATCCTGCGCGGCATCGGCGGCGAGCGGCGGTTCTTCGCCCGCTTCCGCGAAACGAGCCAGCGGGTGCGGCTGGCCGGCGTCGAGGTCGGCAAGGCCGAGGCGTGGCTGGCCGCGGCGGAGATCGCGCTGCCCGGCCTGGTCACCGTGGTGATCACCTGGCTCGGCGCGCGGCTGGCCGTGGCCGGCTCGATCGACGTCGGGCAGCTGGTGGCCTTCTACGGCGTTTCGGCCTTCCTGATCTGGCCGGTGAACGCGGCGACGGAGGCCGTCGGGTCGATCACGTCCGGACTGGTCGCGTCGCGGAAGGTGGTGGCACTGCTGGCGATCCGCCCGAAGCTGGCGGATCCGGAGACGCCGGTGCCGCTGCCCGGCGGCCCGCTGGAGCTGGTCGACACCGAGTCCGGCGTGCGCGTCGCGCCCGGCCGCCTGACGGTCGTCGACTTCGGGGCGGCCGGCGAGGCGGTGGCCGACCGGCTGGCGCGGTTCGCCGATCCGGCCGATGGCGAAGAGGTGCTGGTCGGCGGCGTCCGGGCGGACCACGTCGCGCTCGCGGAGCTGCGGCGGCGGATCGTCTACGCGCACAACCAGGACATCTGGTTCTCGGGTGTGCTGCGCGAGCAGCTCACGCCGGCGCGGCCGGGCGGCGTCAGCATCGCCGAAGCGCTGTCCGCGGCCGACGCCGAAGACATCGTCGAGGCGCTGCCCGACGGCGTCGACGAGGTGATCGGCGAGCGCGGCCGCGAGGTGTCCGGCGGCCAGCGGCAGCGGCTGAACCTGGCCCGCGCGCTGGCGACCGACGCCGACGTCCTGGTGCTCGACGAGCCGACGTCGGCGGTGGACGCGCACACGGAGGCCCGCATCACCGAGCGCGTCGCCGAACTGCGGCGCGGCAAGACGACGGTGGTGTTCAGCCAGAGTCCTTTGTGGACGCATGTAGCGGACGAGGTTTTCACGGCGAAGGGGGTGACAGTGTGAAACGGCTTCCCACGGCGGACCGGCGGGACGTCCGGCGCTGGACCCTGACGACGGCGCGGACCCACAAGCGCGAGTTCGGCCTCTTGCTGGGCTCGCTGGCGGTGGCCACGCTGATCGGACTGGCCGGGCCGCAGCTGCTCGGCTCGCTCGTCGACGACGTCGCGGCCGGCACCACGACCGCGCACGTCGACGTGCTGGCGGCGGCGTTCGTCGGCATCCTGCTGCTGCAGGCGGTCGCGCGGAAGATCGCGCGGATGCGCGGCGCGGTGTTCGGCGAGCTCGTGCTGGCCGAGACGCGCGAGGAGTTCGTCGGGACGGCGCTGCAGCTGCCGCTCGGCACGGTCGAGGCGGCGGGCACCGGCGACCTGCTCAGCCGGGCCACCACCGACCTCGGCCGGATCGACCACGCGGCGCGGTTCGCGGCGCCGGAGATCCTGGTCGCGGCGGTGACCGTGGTGTTCACGATCGTGGCGATGGTGGTGACGTCGCCGCTGCTGTCGCTGGGCCTGCTGGTCGCGCTGCCGCTGCTGGTGCCGGTGAACGTCTGGTACCAGCGGCGGATCCCGTCGATCATGCAGTGGATGCTCGACCGCTGGGCCGACCTGACCACGAGCGTCCACGAGACCGCGGAGGGCGCGCGCACGACCGAGGCGCTCGGGCTGACCGAGCGGCGGATCGGCGCCGCGTACGACGCGCTGGACCAGAGCATCTACGGCGAACGCCGGATGCGGGAGCTGCAGCTGCGGTGGCTGCCGTCGCTGGAGATCAGCTACGTGCTGCCGCTGGCGGTGATGCTGCTGCTCGGCCTGCTCGCGTACGCGCAGGGCTGGGCCGGGCTCGGCGAGATCACCACCGTGCTGCTGTACGTGCAGGGGATGGCGGCGCCGCTGAACGAGGCGCTGTTCTGGCTGGAGGACCTGCAGGTGGCGGCGGCCGCGGCGCGCCGGATCCTCGGGGTCCGCTCGGTCGCGGTCGAGGACGGCGAGAAGGTGGCGGAGGTGCCGCGCGGGCGTGACATCGACGTCCACGGCGTCCGGTTCAGCTACACGGCCGACCGCGAGGTGCTGCACGGCATCGACCTGCGGGTCCCGCGCGGCGAGCGGCTGGCGATCGTCGGGCCGTCGGGCGCGGGCAAGTCGACGCTCGGCCGGCTGCTGGCGGGCATCGCGGCGCCGTCGTCGGGTTCGGTGCGCATCGGCGGCCAGGACGTCTCGTCGCTGGCCGACGACGTGCTGCGCGGCGAGGTGCTGCTGCTGACCCAGGAGCACCACGTGTTCTCCGGGACGCTCCGCCAGAACCTGGCCCTGCCGGCCCGCCGCGCGGGCGGCGACTGGACGGACGAGGAGCTGACGGCGGCCCTCGCGTCGGCGGGCGCGTCGGACTGGGTGGCGACCCTGCCGTCCGGGCTGGACACGAAGCTGGGGCCGGGCGAGCACCCGGTGCCGGCGGCGATCGCGCAGCAGCTGGCGCTGGCCCGGGTGGTGCTGGCGGACCCGCACACGCTGGTGCTGGACGAGGCGACGTCGCTGCTGGACACGGGCTCGGCCCGCGACCTGGAGCGATCGCTGAACAGCGTGCTGGAGGGCCGGACGGTGATCGCCATCGCCCACCGCCTGCACACGGCCGCGGCAGCGGACCGGGTCGCGGTGGTCGAGGGCGGCCGCATCACGGAGCTGGGCCCGCACGAGGAGCTGCTGTCGGCGGGCGGTTCGTACGCCCGCCTGGTGGCGGCGGCGAGCTAAGCCTGGCGCAGGCAGGTCCGGTCGGCGGGACTGCGGCCGACCGGGCAGCGGCGCCCGGCATCTTTCGGCGATGCGGCTCGCCGCGGCCGAACCGCGGCAGCGAGCCGGGCGCCGGGGGTCTGCTCCGGGCGCGGCTCGGTCGGCCGAGACCGGGCCGGCGGGGCCTGCTTCCTCGGCGACGCGGCTCGCCGCAGCCGAACCGCGGCGGCAAGCGGCCGCGGCCGGCTTCGAGCCCCGCCACTAACCCGGTCGCGGGCGCCAGTTGGTCCGGAATGTCCGGAGCGAGCGGCGTGTTGCTCCCCGGTGGATGACCATCTACCTGGGGAGTGACATGTCGTCGTTCGTGATGAGCGCTGCCGAGCGGGAAGAGTTCCTGAGCGGGGTGCACGTGGGCGTACTCGCGGTGGAGCGCGCCGGCCGGGCGCCGCTGGCCGTGCCGGTCTGGTACGACTACGAACCCGGCGGTGAGCTGCTGATCTGGATGGAACGCGACACCGTCAAGGACCGCTCGATCCGCGCGGCCGGCCGGCTGAGCCTGGTGGCCCAGGACGAGAACCCGCCGTACAAGTACGTCACGGCGGAGGGCCCGGTGGTGGCCAACGACGAGCCGCCGACGCGCGAGCAGGCCCTCCGGATCGCGAAGCGGTACTGGCCCGAAGACCAGGCGACGGCCTACGTCGACTCGGCGCTCGGAGAGCGGTCGATCCTCGTCCGGGTGCGCCCGGAGAAGTGGCTCTCGAACGACCAGAGCAAGAGCTGAAACGAGGTCCGGGGCTGTGGACAACTCACGTCCACAGCCCCGGAACTGTCGGTGTCCCCCGGTAGCATGGTTACCGGGGGGCGCGGCCCGCCCTCAGGCCTTGACCAGCGCGTCCACCGCGCTGAAGAACATCCCCAGCCCGTCGTCCGACGGCCCGGTCAGCGCGTCGATCGCGTGCTCCGGGTGCGGCATCAGCCCGACGACCCGGCCGTTCTCGCTGCGGATGCCGGCGATGTCGTTGCGCGACCCGTTCGGGTTGCCGCCGACGTACCGGAACACCACGCGGCCCTCGCCCTCCAGCTCGTCCAAAGTGGACTGCTCGGCCATGTAGCAGCCGTCGATGTTCTTCATCGGGATGAGGATTTCCGCGCCTTCGTCGTACCGCGTGGTCCACGCGGTGGACGTGTTCTCCACCCGCAGCCACTGGTCGCGGCAGATGAAGTGCAGGCCCTGGTTGCGGATCATCGCGCCGGGCAGCAGGCCGGCCTCGCACAGGATCTGGAACCCGTTGCAGATGCCGAGCACCGGCATGCCCGCGCGTGCCGCCTCGATCACCGGGGTCATGACCGGCGCGAACCGGGCGATCACGCCCGCGCGCAGGTAGTCGCCGTAGGAAAAGCCGCCCGGGACGATGACCGCGTCGACGTCGTGCAGGTCCTCGTCCGCGTGCCACAGCGACACCGCCTCGCCGCCGGCGTAGCGGACCGCGCGGGCCGCGTCGCCGTCGTCCAGCGTGCCCGGGAAGGTGATGACGCCGATGCGCGCGCTCACGCGTCCACCCGCTTGATCGTCCACTGCTCGATGACCGGGTTCGCGAGGAAGCCCTCGGCGATCTTCTCGAGCGTCGCGTCGTCGACCGTGTCGTCGACCTCGATCTCGAAGTGCTTGCCCTGGCGGATCTCCTTGATCCCGGTGAACCCCAGGCGGCCGGCGGCGCCGAGCGCGGCCTGTCCCTGCGGGTCGAGGATTTCGGGCTTCGGCATGACGTCGACGACGACTCGGGCCACGGCAGGCTGCTCCTTATTTCTGCAGGTCGTGGGTACCTCGTCAGCATAGTTCACCCGCTCGCCCACCCTGCGGGGCCCGTCGGGAAACCTAGACTGGCCGACGGCGCCGGGCTGCGCCATGATGAGTCGTTGACATCTCGCCAACAGGAGGCACCGTGGCCGTCCAGGAGTCCTACGACTACGTCATCGTCGGTGCCGGCAGCGCGGGGTGCGTCCTCGCCAACCGCCTGACCGAGGACCCGTCCGCCCAGGTCCTGCTCCTCGAAGCGGGCGCGGAGGACACCGCGGACGAGATCCACATCCCGGCCGCGTTCGCGTCGCTGTTCAAGACCAGGTGGGACTGGAACTACGAGACCGTCGAGCAGAAGCACACGGGCAAGACGTCGTACTGGCCGCGCGGGAAGATGCTCGGCGGCTGCTCGTCGATCAACGCGATGATCTACATCCGTGGCAACCGCGTCGACTACGACGGTTGGCGCGATTCCCACGGCGCCACCGGGTGGGGTTGGGACGACGTCCTGCCCTACTTCAAGCGCGCCGAGGGCAACCAGCGGCTCGGCGGGCCGCTGCACGGCACCGACGGCCCGCTGCACGTCGAGGACCGCCGGTTCACCCACGAGCTGTCGCACGCCTGGGTCGACTCGGCCGTCGCGTGGGGCCTCAAGCGCACCGACGACTTCAACGGCGAGAGCCAGGAAGGCGCCGGCGTCTACCAGGTGACGTGCAAGAAGGGCCGCCGGTGGTCCACGGCCGACGCCTACCTGCGCCCGGCGCTCTCGCGGCCGAACCTCACGGTGAAGACGAGCACGCCGGCCACCCGGATCGTCTTCGAGGGCACGCGCGCGGTCGGCGTGTCCTATTTGGACAACGGAGTCGAGCAGACGGCGCGCGCTTCGACGGAAGTCATTCTTTCGGGTGGCGCGGTGAACTCGCCGCAGCTACTGATGGTGTCGGGAGTGGGCCCGGCCGAGCACCTGCGCGAGCACGGCGTCGACGTCGTCGCCGCGCTGCCCGGCGTCGGCGAAAACCTGCACGACCACCCGGCGTGCGGAATCATCTGGTCCACTCGGGACACCACCGATCTGGCCGATGCGGCGTCGCTTTTCGGTTTGGCCCGGTACCAGCTGACGCGACGCGGGCCGTTGACGTCGAACATCGGCGAGGCTGGCGCGTTCTACCCGACCACGGACGGGTTGCCGGCGCCGGACATGCAGATCCACGTGGTGCCGTCGTTGTTCTACGACAACGGGTTGCACGAGCCGACGATGCCCGGCTTCACCTCGGCGGCGACACTGGTGGACGTCGCGAGCCGCGGACGGCTGCGGCTGAAGTCGGCGAATCCGTTGTGGAAGCCGGAAATCGACCCGGCATATTACGCTGAGCCGCGCGATATGGAGACGATGATCGCGGGATTGCGGGCGTTGATCGAAATCGGGCAGACGGGGCCGTTGCGGCGATTCCTGGACAAGCCGTTCCTGCCGCTGCGGCACGATTTGAGTGATTCGGAAATGGCCGATCACATTCGGGAGAACACGCAGACGCTTTATCACCCGGTCGGGACTTGCTCGATCGGGTCGGTGGTTGACCCGGAGTTGCGGGTTCAGGGGGTGGAGGGGCTGCGGGTGGTGGACGCGTCCGTGATGCCGGTGGTGCCGCGGGGGAACACGAACGCGCCGACGATCATGGTGGCGGAAAAGGCGGCGGATTTGATCCGGGGGCGGTCGGCGTAGTCGCGGTTCGACTGTGGACAACTCGGGTCCGCGGCCGCGGAATTGTCGGTGGCCGCCGGTAAACTGGATACCGGGGGGCGCGGCCCGACCTTCCGTTGTTGCCGCGCGCGAGCCCCGGGCTGATCCTTGAAGCTGCTTCGAGGTCGACAGGGAGGCTTGTCACGCCTCCCGAGGCCGTAGATGCAGATCGCTGGAACACGAAGTGCTGGGCTGGGTTTCGTCGACCGCAGCACGCCGAGGTCTCCACGGTCGAGAGGGCTTGCGGCCGCGCCGTCGACCGCCGGGCATGCCCGCTGCGCCGGGTCTGGGTTGCGGCAACCGGCCGCAAAGCTGTTGCGCCGCCGCGAAAGGGCGGGCCTCGGCCCCCCGATATCCAGTTTACCGGCGAGCACCGACAATTTCGGCGGCTGTCCGGGGTTGCGGACCCGAGTTGTCCACAACCCCGGAGTAGCTCAACGCTTGCCGTGCAGAATCGTCACCAGCTTGGCGACCAGCGCGTCCGTTGATTCCTTGCGGTTGAACGATGTCAACGTCAGCGGGGCCGTGAACCGCTGTCGTGCGATGGCCTTCGTGCGGGCGAACTCGCGCAGGCCCTCCGGGCCGTGGATGCGGCCGAAGCCCGAGTCGCCCACGCCGCCGAAGGGCAGGGAGGCAATGCCCGCGAACGAGAGCGGTGCATTGATCGCCGTCATGCCCGTGCGCAGCTTCTCCGCCAGCTCCACTCCTCGTGACTTCGAGAACACCGTCGAGCCCAGGCCGTACTTCGTGTTGTTCGCGCGCTCGACCGCTTCGTCCATGTCGCGGACCTTCGCGATCGTCACCGTCGGGCCGAACGTCTCCTCCTTCACCGCCTCGGAATCCTCCGGGACGTCGATCAGGACCGTCGGCTGGGCGTAGCGGTCGCCCACCGCGTCCTCTCCTCCGAGGACCGCCTTGCCTCCGCGGGCCAGCGCGTCGTGGATGTGCCTCTTGATCACGCCCAGCTGGGACGGCATCGTCACCGGGCCGTACTGGGCGGCCTCGTCCGAACCCGCGCGGACGTCCTTCGACTTCTCGACCACCTTGGCCACGAACTCGTCGTGGACCTTCTCGTGCACGTACACCCGCTCGACGCCGATGCACGTCTGGCCCGAGTTCGAAAACGCGCCCCAGACCGTCGCGTCGGCTGCCGCGTCCAGGTCCGCGTCCGCGTCGACCAGGACCGGGTCCTTGCCGCCCGCCTCGATCACCACCGGGGTCAGCGTCTCGGCCGCCGCGGCCATGATGCGCTTGCCCGTCGCCGTCGAGCCGGTGAAGGCGATCTTGTCCACGCCCGAGGACACCAGCGCCGCGCCCGTCTCGCCGAAGCCGGTGATCAGCTGCAGCACCGGCTGCTCCGGGACGATCTCGGCGAACGCGTCGACCAGCCACTTGCCGACGCCCGGCGTGTACTCGCTCGGCTTGAACACCACCGCGTTGCCCGCCGCGAGCGCGTACGCGATCGAGCCGAGCGGGGTGAACACCGGGTAGTTCCACGGGCCGATCACGCCGACCACGCCCAGCGGCTGGTACTCCACCGTCGCCGCCTGGTTCGACATCAGCAACCCCGCGGACCGCTTCTGCTTGCCGAGCACCTTCTTCGCGTGCTTGCCCGCCCACGCGATGTGCTCGATGGCCAGGACGCTCTCCAGCTGCGCGTCGGCGATCGGCTTGCCGGTCTCGTCGCGGACCACCTGGCACAGCTGCGGCAGCCGCCGCGTCAGCACGCCCTTCCAGCCCCGGAGCCGCTCGGCGCGCCCGGCGAACCCGAGCCCCGCCCACCACTCCGCCGCGACGCGCGCCCGCTCGACGGCCGCCTTGACGTCCTCCGCGGTGTGGATCGGGTGGGTTCCGACCACCTCGTCGGTCGCCGGGCTGAGCGAGTCGAAGGTCTCGCCGACCGTCGTCGGCTTCGGCTGGACGGCAGTCATCGGCGTCTCCCGTGGGTCGAGGGTCAGCCCAGGTTACGAGGTTACTGACACGGTGCCAATAGCTCGCGCAGGCTTCCGCACCAGCATTCCACCGGCGATCGCCGCGGCAAAGACACCGAACAACGGCGTCACCCACAGCGGCAGGACGCCCACCGCGAGCGACCCGAGCCCGAAGCCGGCGGCCTGCACGGTGAAACTCAGCGAGAACCCCGCTGACCTGCGGTTCTTCGGCAGCACGCGCTGCAGGTTGACGGAGGTGGTGGCCACCAGTGGCCCGGTGCAGGCGCCGATCACGGCCACCGACGCGAGCAATCCCGGCCAGCCGAAATCCGCCGCGAGGGTGAGCCCGCCGGCGACGAACCCGGCGAGGAACAGCCGTGGGTCACCGGTCTTGCTCCGCCACGCGTAGAGCGCGCTGCCCGCGATGCTCGCTCCGCTCAGCACGGCGATCACCACGGGCGCGGTGGCCGCGGGCGCCCCGAGCCGCTGGACCAGCGGCAGTGGCGCCACTTCGATGGTCGAAAGCAGCAGCCCGACGGTGAACGCGCAGCACAGCCACGGCAGGTAGGTGCGCAGGCGGGGCGCCGGGAGGTCGTCGCCGGATTCCGCCCGACCGGGCTCACCCGGGCGGCGCGGGACGAGCAACGCCGCCGCCAGGCAGGCGGCGGCCATGACGGCGAGCGGGACGAGCGTGCCGGCCAGGTCGAGCAGCGCGACCAGCGCCGGGCCGCCGATGAGCACCCCTTCCATGAGCATCGCGTCCACCGAGATCGCCCGCGGCAGGAGCTCGTCGTCGACCGTGTCGGCCAGGAGCGTCCGGAAGCCGCCCGACAACGCCCCGCCCGCGATGCCGGGCAGCAGGACGAGCGCGACGAGGACAGGGGCGGGAGCGTCGGCGGCCAGCGCCAGCACGGCGTACCCGACGGCGGTCAGGAGCAGCAGCACGGTCAAGCCCCGTGCAGGGCCGACGCGGTCGAGCAGCCGCCCGACCGGCACCGCGCACACCATCTCGGTAGCGACGTAGACCGACATCAGCACGCCGCCCAGCCGGTACGAACCGGTCGTGGCGGTGGTCAGCAGGGTGAACGCGAGCGGCGCCATGGTCCCCGGGAGCCGGGCCGCCTGGACGCCGGCCGACCAGCGCCAGTACGCGCGATGGGTGAACAACGACATGCCGTCACGCTCTCCCGGAGCGCGTCCGCGGCATACTGATTCGGGTGAGAGCGAATCAGTCGTGATCGAGCTGGCCCTGACCGCGGCCGGGAGCCAGCGCGTCCGCTTCGCGATATCGCCGTTGGAGGAGGTGCTGGGCGCGGTCCAGACGCTGCTCGGCATCCGGCGGCACCCGGCGCCCCCGCCGTGGCTCGCCGGCCTGCCCGACGTGCCCGAGCTGACGGCCGTGCTGAGCGCGCGGCACTACATCACCGAGTTCCTGAGCCCGCCGCCCGACGGCCCCGAGACGACCGCCGAGGCGCAGCTCGAGGTGGTCCGCGCGACGCCGCCGGAGCAGGTGGCGTTGGAGCTGGGGATGGTCGACGCGGACCTGTCCGGCCTGCCGGCCGACCCGGCGGCGGCGCGCGACCTGCTCGCCGGGCAGCTCGCGACGGTGTGGGAGACGTTGCTGGCCCCGGAGTGGCCGCGCCTGCGCGAGCTGCTCGCGGCGGACATCGCGCACCGGGCGCGCCAGCTGGGCTCGGGCGGGCTGGCGGCGATGCTGGCCGAACTGCACCCCCGCGTCCGCCTCTCGGGGACGTCGGTGCTGGTCGACGTCCGGGCTCGCGAACGGCTTTCGATCGACTCGCGCGGGCTGCTGCTGATCCCGGCGGTGTTCGCGTGGCCGAACGTCGGGGTCGTGACGGTGCCGCCGTGGCAGGTTTCGCTGCTCTACCCGGCTCGCGGGGTGGCTTCGCTGTGGGCCTCGTCGGCCACGCCGCCGGAGCCGCTGGCCGAGGTGCTCGGCCGGACGCGGGCGTTGCTGCTGACAACCCTCGACCGCCCGGCGGCGACGACCGAACTGGCCCGGCGCCACGGCCTGGCGGCGGCGACGGTTTCGGCGCACCTCACGGCGTTGCGCGGGGCGGGGCTGCTGGCTTCGGAGCGGCGTGGGCACCGGGTGCTCTACCGGCGGACGGAGCTGGGAGACGCGTTGCTGGCCGGGAAGATTTGAGCGATTGGTCTCCATTACGCTACCCAAAGTGAAGTGGTCCTGACTAAGCGCTTACTGCGGTACTCACTCCATTGTGTTAACCTCGCACGCAAGAGGAATAACTCGTCGCTGCGTGCGATACTGTTTGGTTGCGCTCAATCGTGGCATGCAGTGTTTTCCGACAATAACGGGATACAGATCAAGGATGAAGATGATTCACAATGGTGGCGAAGGCGGCGACACGTAAGTCCGCCCGCGGTGGGACTCCCCGTCACCTGCGGTGGATCAGTTTCGGCTCTTTGAGGTCGAGGCGCATCCCCACGCGGCGGCGTGGCGGGATGTTCTTCGCCACCAGCAACACCGTCGTCGAGGTGCCGCCGGCACGCTTCGGCTCGAGCGAGTACTCGTCCTGCCCGCGGGTCAGCCCGATGACGTCACAGGCCACCTCGCTGCCCTCGGGCAACTGAACGCTGTATTCCAGGTAATCGATCGCGCACGCGAACTTGAGAGCGAATTCATCAGGCCTCCGCTCCTTCATCAGGGGCGCACACTTTCCCGGCCACTCCTTCTCGATCACCATCACGATCTCGTCGCCCAGCCGGGCTGGACTTCCGAAATGCGACACGATTTCCAGCCTGCCGTCGTTCAGCCAGGTTTAGGTCACATCCCAGCGCGTGCCCCCTATTCCGTCGACCCCGAACGACTTCACCTTCACTTTCACCTTGCGGCGCGCCTTGTCGGACTGGATCCATCCCGCTCCCGTTCGAATGGCGAAGAAGTCGAGCAGATCACATTCCACGATCGCCTTGACGGTGATCACCTCGCTTGCGTCGCCGTTGGCCCGCACCGCGGCCGACTCGACCCAGCTGGCGATCCTCCACGAGTGCCCGTGCCGCTCCTTGAGGACTGTGCAGTAGTACTGGAGCAACCGGCGGTCGAGTTCCGTTCGTGACCGCCATTCCACCCGGTTCGCGATCAGAAGGATGTACAACCCGATGATCCCGAGCAGCACCGCAACGATTGCCCCTGCCTTTATCGCCGAGTTTCCCAGCAACGCACTGAGCAGCCCACCGAACGCAAGTATTCCCAGCACGCCTTCCACCAGACCGACAATGCCGGTGTAGATGACATAGTCTCGGAGCCAGCCGAGGAAGCTCTTCAGCATCGGGCGCCCACTTCTTTGTGACGACGGGTACCGGACGCTCAAGAATAAGTCATAACAGCATCTCCCAGGAAAGTTGCTCCTTCTGAGTGGACAAATACGTGACACTTCCGGAAAACTTAAACCGAGCGTCACCGCGCCCGCCGATCCGCCTTCGGCAGCCGAGGCGCGACCCGGCGATGGCCACCGAGCGTGTTGGCGAGCTGCCGACAACGCGCCTAGGCTGGGATCGACCACCCGTGAAGGAGAACCACCGATGCGTATCGTCCATTTCGGACACGCCTGCCTGTTGCTGGAGACCGGTTCCGAGCGGATCCTGATCGATCCCGGCACCTTCTCCACCGGCTTCGAGGGTGAGCGGGAGCTGTCCGCCGTGCTGGTCACGCACCAGCACTTCGACCACCTCGACGTCGAACGGCTGCCGAAGGTCCTCGAGGCCAACCCCGGCGCGAAGCTGATCGTCGATCCCGGGTCCGCCCCCGAAGTGCGCAAGCTCGGGCTGGAGTTCGACATCGCCGACGTCGGGGACGCCTTCGCCGTCGGGGACACCTCGATCAAGGCCGTCGGCGGGGAGCACGCCGTCATCCACTCCGACATCCCCGTCATCCCGAACATCGGGTACGTCTTCGACGACGGCGCCTTCTTCCACCCCGGCGACTCGTTCTTCGTGCCCGAGCAGCAGATCGACGTCCTCGGGCTGCCCACCGGCGCCCCGTGGCTGAAGGCCGGGGAGGCCGTCGACTACCTGCGGGCCGTGGCGCCGCGGGTGGCCGTGCCGATCCACGAAGCCGTGCTCGCCAACCCCGCCATGCACTACGGCTTGTTCGGGAACCTCGCTCCCGAAGGCACCGAGGTCAAGGTGCTCGACCGGGGCGAGCCGGCGAAGTTCTAGCCGGGTCAGGCCGGGACTGCGCGCAGCGAACCGTAGGTGGCGCCGAACGCCCGGTTCTCCAGTGCGACGTCCACCGCGTCGAGCAGCGCCTGGCGGAGGCCGGGGCGGGTCAGGTCCGGGGCTTCCACCCCCAGCCGGACCAGGCCGCCCCGGCGGGCCGAACGCGCCGCCGCCAGCACCAGTGCGAAGCAGCGCACCGTCTCCGTGCGGTGCGACTGGCTGGTGAACTCCTGGACCCGCGCGCGGCGCACCTCGCCGGTCACCAGGTCGCGGACCGCGCCGAGGTCCGCGCACAGCCGGAAACCGTGCTCGGCCAGCGCCTGCAGCGTGCCCTGTGACGCGATCCAGCGCGGCGGCGCGAAGCCGTCGACCGTCAGCCCGGCACTGTCCAGCGCGGCCCGCGCGGCGATCAGCCGCAGGCGTGCCTCGTGGGCCGGCAACGTCGCGAACTCCGCGCGCTTGCCCAGGTACACCGTGCGGTGCGTGGGCGTGACGGTGTGGTCGTAACCGTGCAGCAGCACGGAATCACCGCGGCGGGCGCGGGTGCGCACCCACTCCGTCACCGGGCCTTCGCCGGTGCGGGCGGCGTACAGCAGGGACAGGGGCACCTTGCGGCGGTCGAGCTCGGCCGCGAGGTCGGCGCAGCGGTGCAGCGTGCGCGGGGTGATTCCCGACAGCGAAACCAGCAAGCGAGCGTCCACGACCACCATTGGCCCGCACGCGTCTGAAACTCCCGTGAACTGCGCAGAACGGGCGGGCGACCGTTGCCGGAAGGGTCAGACACCCTCACGCAGGCGCTGCACGGCCACCGCGATCCGCCCGCGCAGATCGGGGTCGGCGACCTGGCCGTCGGCGACGTCGGCCCGGGACACCGGGATCCGCGCGCAGGCCTCGTCGACGATCTTCGCGCCCGCGTACGTCAGGACCTTCCGCAGCGAGTCGTGGGCGTCCCGGCCGCCGGTCGGCGCCGCGATCGAGGACGCGTTGATCCACGCCACCGGCTTGCCGTACAGCTCGCCGCCGCCGACCGTCCAGTCGAGGAGGTTCTTGAACGAGCCCGGCAGCCCGCCGGCGTACTCCGGCGTGCAGAACAGGACCGCGTCAGCCTCCTCGATCGCCGCCCGCAGCGCCGCGACCTCGGGGTGCAGCGGGTCCCGGTCGTCATCGGGGTTGAAGTGCGGCAGGTCGGCGAGGCCGGTGTACGTCCGGCTCGCGGTGAGGGTCGCGGCGGTCCCCAGGACCGCCGCATTGCCCGAGCCGGCTCGCAGGCTGCCGCAGATCAGCAGGATCACGAGGCCAGTCTGCCAGCGAAAGCCCGGTGATGCGGTGGTACGCCTCGACGTAGCGGTCGCGCGTGGCCGTCACCACCTCGGGCGGCAACGGCGGCAGCGGGGACACGCAGTCCCAGCCGGAGGCCGGGTCCACCAGCCAGTCGCGCACGTGCTGCTTGTCGAACGACGGCTGCGGGACGCCGGGCTGGTGCCCGTCGGCGAGCCAGTAGCGCGCCGAATCCGGCGTCAGCAGCTCGTCCGCGAGCACCAGGCGGCCGTCACGGCCGATGCCGAACTCGAACTTCGTGTCGGCCAGCAGCAGGCCCTGCTCCGCCGCGCGGGCCGCGCCCCGGCGGTACAGCTCCAGCGACGCCTCCCGGACCTCCTCGGCGAGCGCGCGGCCGAGCGTCGCGACGCACGTGTCGAAGTCGATGTTTTCGTCCTTCTCCCCGCGACGCGCCTTGGTCGACGGCGTGAAGATCGGCTCGGGCAGCCGCGCCGACTCGGCGAGACCGGGCGGCAGCGTCAGCCCGCACACCCGTCCTGACCTGCGGTAATCGGAGTACCCGCGGCCGGTGAGGTAACCGCGGACGACCGCCTCCACCGGCAGCATGTCGAGCTTCTCGACCAGCAGCGCGCGGCCGCGGACGGCCTCGGGGATGCGAGGGTCTTCGCAGGCCACGAGGTGGTTCGGGAGGACGTCGGCGAGCTCGCGGAACCAGAACACGCTCATCGCGGTGAGCACGCGGCCCTTGCCGGGGACCGAGGTGGGGAAGACGTGTTCGAAGGCGGAGATGCGGTCGGAGGCGACGACCAGCAGGTGGTCGTCGCCCACAGCGTAGAGGTCACGGACCTTGCCCGTGGCGAGCCGTGGCAGGGTGGGGAGGGGTGTCACGCGCTGAACCCTAACGGGCACCCTCCGCCACCATGGATGATGCTCGCATGGCGTACGACTGGATTTCGGTGACCACCGATTACGGCCTGCGCGACGGCTTCGTGGCGGCCTGCCACGGCGTGATCGCGCGGCTGGCGCCCGCGGTGCGGGTGATCGACGTGACCCACGAAGTGCCACCTCAGGACATCCGCCACGGGGCGATGGCCCTCGCCCAGACCGTCCCTTACCTGCCGGAATCGGTGCACGTCGCGGTGGTCGACCCCGGCGTCGGCACCGATCGGCTCGGCGTGGTCGTGGTCGCGGAGGACGGCCTGCTGGTCGGGCCGGACAACGGCCTGCTGCTGCCGGCCGCGCAGGCGCTGGGCGGGGTCCGGGCGGCCTACGAGCTCGCCGAGCCGTCGCTGCGGCTGCCGGCGACGTCGGCGACCTTCCACGGCCGGGACGTCTTCGCGCCCGCGGCCGCGCACCTCGCCCTGGGCGTCGCCCCGGCGGACTTCGGCGACCCGGTGGCGGACCTGGTCGCGATGCCGGAGCCGTTCGTGGCCGCGTTCCCCGGCAAGCTGGTCTCGGAGGTGCTGACGGTCGACCACTTCGGCAACGTCCAACTGGCCGCGACCCCGGCGGACCTCGAGCTCTCGGGCCTTTCGGGCGCGGTTTCCGTGCACAGCGAGCGCGTGGCGGTGACGACGGTGCTCGGGCGGACCTTCGCCGACGTGCCCGCCGGCGCTTCGGTGCTCTACACGGACTCGGCGGGCCGGCTCGCCGTCGCCGTGAACGGCGGCTCGGCGGCGGCCGTGCTCGGGCTCGGGCCGGCCCAGGAGTGCACGATCACCTCGTCGCCGACGGCGACCTGACCCGGCCGCAGCACCGCGGCTTTCATGCCGAAGACGACGCCGCCCTGCGGGTCACGCCGGTAGGTCGCGAGGGTGCGGATCGGCTCGGGACCGTCCTTCACGCCGGTTTCCTGGTCGACCATGGGGACCGCGCACCGGACGCACCTCTCGGCGTAACCGATCCGCGCGGTGCCGGCGGTCAGTTCACGGGCCTCGTCTTCGCGGTGGGGTTCGGCCCAGCCGGCGAGCACGATGTTGGGCCGGAAGCGGTCCATCGGCACCGGTTCGCCCTGCCCGGCGGCGATCCGCTCGTTGAGATTGTCCAAAGAGGACTCCGAGGCGAGCAGCAGGGCGTGCGCGTCGCCGAAGGCGGCCAGGCCGGGGAACACCCCGCCGCTGGCCCGGTGGTGGTCCGGCGTCACGCCGATCAGCTCGGCCGGGCGGCCGAGCAGGTCCGACAACCACTCGGCGGCCCGGGGATCCTGCCGGACGCCTTCGCCGTGCCAGCTGAGCATCGACACGGGGCGCCGCGGGCCGTCGCGCCGGATGTCGAAGACGATCTCTTCGCGGCCGGGCGCCGACAGCGCCAGCCGGTCACCGAGCACCCGCGGCCGGACGACCGCCATGACCGGGTGCGGCCGCTGGGTGAGGACGTCCCCGTCCGGGGAGATGACCTGGAAGACCCGGTCGCCCGCGAGCCCGGTGCCGGTCACCTCGGCGGACGGCACGTCGATGCCCGCGCAGGACTTGACCGGGTAGTACGTCAGCCGAGCGATTCTCGCCATCTCCGCAGGCTACCCGGGCGGCCGCCGCCGAAGCGTCTCCTTTCAGAGGACCTGGGAGAGGAACCGCTGCAGGCGCGGACTCTGCGGCTCGTCGAAGATCTCCGCCGGCGGGCCCTGCTCGACGATGCGGCCCGCGTCCATGAACGCCACCTCGTCGGCGACACTGCGGGCGAACCCCATCTCGTGCGTCACCACGATCAAGGTCAGCCCGCGGGAGGCGAGCCCCGCCATCAGGTTCAGCACGCCCTTGACCAGCTCCGGGTCCAGTGCGCTCGTCGCCTCGTCGAAGAGCATCACCTCGGGGTCCATCGCCAGGGCCCTGGCGATCGCCACGCGCTGCTGCTGGCCGCCCGACAACGCGCTCGGGCGGTACGGTGCCTTGTCCGCCAGGCCGACGTCCGCCAAGCGAGCCCGGGCGATCGCCGAGGCCTCCTCCTTGCTCAGCTTCTTCACGCTGCGCAGTGGCAGCACGATGTTGTCCAGCACGCTCCGGTGGCCGAAGAGGTTGAAGTGCTGGAACACCATGCCGACGCGCTGGCGCAGCACGTCCGGGTCGGCCTTGATCACCGATTCGCCGTCGAGCAGCAGGTCGCCGGAATCGGGCTCCTGCAAGCGGTTCACGCAGCGCAGGAGCGTCGACTTGCCGGAGCCGGACGGCCCGATGATGCACGTCGTCTTGCCGCTCTCCACGCGGAGGTCGACCCCGCGCAGGACTTCGAGCGTGCCGAAGCTGACGTGGATGTCCTTCAGTTCCACACTGGACGAACGCACCGCCGTCGTCACGAGGGGACCTTTCCGCTGGCGACCAGGTCCAGCTCGTCGCCGTCGCCCGGCTCGTCGACGCGCACCTTGCGGCCGGTCCGGAGCTTCTTGTCGATGTAGTTGACCAGGTGCGTCAGCGGCACGGTGATCACCAGGAAGAACACACCCGCGGCGACCAGCGGCGACAGGTTCCCCGTGTTCGCCGCGAGGTCCTGGCCGATCCGGAACAGCTCGCGCTGCCCGGACAGCAGGCCGAGCACGTAGACCAGGCTGGAGTCCTTGACCAGCGCGATGAACTGGTTCACCAGCGCCGGCAGCACCCGCCGGACGCCCTGCGGGATGATCACCAGCAGCATCGACTTGGTGTAGCTCATCCCGAGCGCCCGGCTGGCCTCCATCTGCCCCTTGTCGACGCTCTGGATGCCGGACCGGAAGATCTCGCCGATGTAGGCGGCGGCGATCAGCGACAGCGCGAGGATGCCCATCGGGTACGGGTTCGTGCCGACGACGTCCCGCGCGAGCGTGCCGAGACCCTGGCCGATCAGCAGGATCGTCAGGATCGCCGGCAGCCCGCGGAAGATGTCGGTGTACACCCGCGCCGGCCAGCGCAGCCACCATTTGGTGGACAGCCCCATCACGGCCAGGACCATGCCGACCACGGTGCCGATCAGCGCCGACGACACCGACAGGATCAGCGTGTTCAGCAGACCGGTCTTCAGCAGATCCGGCAGGACCTGCGAAATGTAGTCCCAGTTCAGGAAAGTATTGACAAAGTCGTCCATTGTGGACTACTGCCCCGCCTTGAACTCGGCGGGCACCGGCGCGGTGGGCTCGAACTGGTCGTGCACCTTGACCCAGGTGCCGTCGGCGATGACCTTCTTCAGGCCGTCGTTGATCTTGTTGATCAGGTCGGTGTTGCCCTTCTTGAAGGCGAACCCGTGCGGGATGGTCGTGGTGATCGCCTTGGTCACCTTGAGCTTCGCGTCCGGGTTGTTCTTCGCGTAGTCCTCGGCGGTCGCCTGGTCGAACACCGCGCCGTCGATCGCGCCGGTCTTGAGCGCGTTGAGGGCGGCGGCGTCGTTCGGGAACCGGACGGCCTGCGCGGTCGGGGCGTTCGTACCGAGCCAGGTGTCCGACACCGTGCCCTGGACGACGCCGACCCGCTTGCCCGCCAGGGAGTTCTCGTCGGTGATGCCGGCGGTCTCCTTGGCCTCGATGCCGAGGGCCTGGTAGTTGTACGGCGCCGAGAAGTCGACGGTCTTCTTGCGGGCGTCGGTCTGGGAAATCGCCGAGCTGCCGATGTCGAACGTGCCGTTCGCGACCTGGCCGAGCAGCGCCGAGAACTCGGTCGCGGCGAACTCCAGCTTCAGCCCTTCCTTGGCCGCGATGGCCTTGAGCAGCTCGTTGTCGAAGCCGGTGTAGTTGCCGTTCTCCTGGTAGGCATTCGGCTTCGAGTCGCTCAACGTGCCGACGCGCAGCGTCTTCTCGCCGCCGCTGTCCGAGCCGCCGCCGCACGCCGTGAGCGCGGCCAGCAGGGTCGCGGTCAGCGCCGTGACCAGTGTCTTCCTCATGCTTCTCCTAACCCTGGAACCCGGCCGGCACCGGAGCGGTCGGCAGGAACTGCTGGTGCAGCTTAAGCCAGGTCCCGTCGGAGATCACCTGCTTGAGCCCGTCGTTGATCTTGCCGAGCAGCTCGGCGTTGCCCTTCTTCACCGCGAACCCGTGCGGGACGTCCGTGACGAAGCTCTTGACGACGACCAGCTTGGCGTCCGGGTTGTCGGTGACGTTCTTCTCGGCGATGGACTGGTCCAGGATGTAGGCGTCCACCGCGCCGCTCTTCAGCGCGGTCAGCGCGGCGGCGTAGTCCGGGAAGCGCACGGCCTGGGCGTCCGGCACCGTGCTGCCCAGCCAGTGGTCGCCGACGGTCGCCTGGATGACGGCGACGCGCTTGCCGGCCAGGCCCTTCTCGTCGGTGACCGGCGTGCCCTGCTTGGCCTGGATGCTCATCGTCTCGAAGTCGTAGGCCGCGGAGAAGTCGACCGTCTTCTTGCGCTCGTCGGTCTGCGCGATCGCCGAGCTGGCGATGTCGTAGCGGCCCGACGCGACCTGCCCGAGCAGCGCGGAGAAGTCGGTCGCGGCGAACTCCAGCTTCAGGTTCTGTTTGGCCGCGATGGCCTTGAGCAGCTCGTTGTCGAAGCCGGTGTAGTTGCCGCCGGAGAGGTAGATGTTCGGCGGCGCGTCGCTGAGCGTGCCCACGCGCAGCGTCGAGGAAGCGCTGTCCGAGCTGCCGCAGGCGGTCAGCGTGAGAGCCGCGGCCAGCACGGTGACGATCAGCTTCTTCATGTCACGCCCCCAGGTTCCTGACGGGCAGGCCGGGGCCGCCCTGCTGCAGTTCCTTGGACAACGGGGTGTTCTTGTAGAACTGCCCGTAGATCCGCGCGACCGTGCCGTCCGCGACCGCCTTCGCCAGGCCGTCGTTCAGCTTGTTCAGCAGGTCGGTGTTCTTCTTGGCCACCGCGAACGCCGACGGGGTGTCCTTGTCCTCGACGGTGTACCCCAGTTCCAGCGGGACACCCGGGTTCTGGTCCAGGTACTTCTGCCCGATGTCCTGCGGGACGACCCAGCCGTCCAGCGTGCCGTTCTTCAGCTGCGCGAAGCCGGCGTTGTAGTCCGGGAAGCGGACGACCTGGGCGCCGGCGACCTTGCCCGCGAACTCGTCCTGCACCGAGCCCTGGACCACGCCGAGCCGCTTGCCGCCCAGTGCGGCGACCTCCTTGAGGTTCGCCCCCTTGGCCGTGACGATCGTGGTGAAGCCGGTGTTGTAGCCGTTGGAGAAGGCGACCGTCTTCTTGCGGGCCTCGGTGCTGGAGATCGTCGAGCTGCCGATGTCGAACTTGCCGCCCGCGACCCCGGCGAGCAGGCTGGAGAACTCGGTGCCGACGAACTCCACCTCGAAGCCCTCACGCTTCGCGATGTCCCGCAGCAGCTCGTTGTCGTAGCCGGTGAACCGGCCGTTTTCCAGGTAGATCGACGGCGGGGCGTCGCTCAGCGTCCCGACGCGCAGGGTGGTCGCCCCCGCGTCGGAACCTCCGCAGGCGGCCAAGGTCAACGTCAGCGCGCCCGCGGACACGGCCGCGGCGATCTTCGACAGCGTGGATCTCATCGCTTCTTCCAGAGGTTGGCGCGCCCAGGGCGCGAGGAAAGCACGTCAGGTCACTGGGTAAACGTCCTGACGCTCCGGTTTCGTGCGATCGAGATTAGGGATTTCGCCCGTTCGTGTGGATTCGTTCCAGTCCGTGGACTCGTGCGTCAGCTCACAGGATCGGCTGCGGCACGTACCCCGCGGCCTCGGGGAACCGCTCGAGGACCTCGGCGACGCGCTCGGCCACCTGCGTGACCTGCCGCCCGGCCGTCCCGGTGAACGAGATCCGGTCGGCGAGGAGTTTGTCCAGCTCACCGCGGTCGAGCGGGATGCGCTCGTCGGCGGCGAACCGGTCGAGGAGGTCGTTGTCGGCGCGGCCTTCGCGCATCTCGAGCGCGACGGCGACGGCGTGCTCCTTGATCGCTTCGTGCGCCGTCTCACGTCCGACGCCGGCGCGGACCGAGGCCATGAGCACCTTCGTCGTGGTCAGGAACGGCAGATAGCGGTCAAGCTCACGCTCGATCACCGCCGGGAAGGCGCCGAACTCGGCGAGCACCGTGAGGAAGGTCTCCAGCAGGCCGTCGAGCGCGAAGAAGGCGTCCGGCAGCGCGACCCGGCGGACGACGGAGTCGGAGACGTCACCCTCGTTCCACTGGTCGCCGGCCAGCTCGCCGATCATCGACAGGTAGCCGCGCAGCACGACGGCGAGGCCGTTGACGCGCTCGCACGAGCGGGTGTTCATCTTGTGCGGCATGGCGGACGAGCCGACCTGGCCGGGCTTGAAGCCCTCGGTGACCAGCTCGTGGCCCGCCATCAGCCGGATCGTCTTGGCCAGGCTGGACGGCGCCGCGGCGAGCTGGACCACAGTGGACAGCACGTCGAAGTCGAGCGAGCGCGGGTACACCTGGCCGACGCTGACGAACCGCCGGTTGAAGCCGAGGTGCTGCGTCACGCGGTCTTCCAGCTGGTCCAAAGTGGACTCGTCGCCGAGCAGGTCGAGCATGTCCTGCGCGGTGCCGACCGGGCCCTTGATGCCGCGCAGCGGGTAGCGCTCGATGAGGTTGTCGAGCCGCTCGAAGGCGACCAGCAGCTCGTCGGCCGCCGTGGCGAAGCGCTTGCCGAGGGTGGTGGCCTGCGCGGCGACGTTGTGCGAGCGCCCGGCCATGACGGTGTCGGCGTGCTCGACGGCGAGGGCGGCCAGCCGGGCGAGCACGGTGGCGACGCGCGTGCGGACCAGCTCCAGCGACCGGAGCAGCTGCAGCTGCTCGACGTTCTCCGTGAGGTCGCGCGAGGTCATGCCCTTGTGGATGTGTTCATGGCCGGCGAGGTCGCTGAACTCCTCGATCCGCGCCTTCACGTCGTGGCGGGTGACGCGCTCGCGGGCCGCGATCGAGTCCAGCCGCACGTCTTCGAGCACGCGCTCGTAGGCCTCGACGACGCCGTCCGGCACCTCGACGCCGAGGTCCTTCTGCGCCTTGAGCACGGCGAGCCACAGCTGCCGTTCCAGGACGACCTTCTGCTCCGGCGACCAGAGCGAGACCAGCTCCGCCGAGGCGTAGCGGGCGGCGAGCACGTTCGGAATGCGGGGCTTGTCCGTCACGCCTTCACCCTACCTGCGCAGGTCAGCGCGGTAGTGGTCCGGGGTTTCACCACTCGGCGAAGCTCCCGTCGTCGTGCCGCCACACCGGTGAGCGCCAGGTGTGCCCGAGCTCGTCGGCGCGGCGCACGGCGGCTTCGTCGACCTCGATGCCGAGGCCGGGCCCGAGCGGGCGGGCCGCGTAGCCGTCCCGGAAGGCGAAGACCGACGGGTCGGCGAGGTACTCGTGCTCGCGACCCTCGTGGTAGTGCATGCCCAGGCTTTGTTCCTGGATCAGGAAGTTCGGCGTCGCGAAGGCGACCTGCAGCGACGCCGCCAGCGAAATCGGGCCGAGCGGGCAGTGCGGCGCCAGCGAAGCGCCGTAGACCTCGGCCAGCGCCCCGATCCGCCGCAGCTCCGAGATGCCACCGGCGTGCGACGGGTCGGGCTGGACCACCGCGACGCCGGCGTCGAGCACCGGCTTGAACTCCCAGCGCGAGTAGAGCCGCTCGCCGAGCGCGATCGGCACGGTGGACGCCTCGACGACCGAGCGCAGCGCGTCACCCTGGAGCTCCGGCAGCACCGGCTCCTCGACGAACATCGGCTGCACGTCCTCCAGCAGCCGCACGAGCCGGCGCGCCATCGCGGGCGAGACGCGGCCGTGGAAGTCGATGGCGAGGTCGCGGTGCGGGCCCAGCGCCTCCCGCGCTTCCCACGCACGGGCCACCGCCGCGTCGGTCTCGGCCGGGGACGCGATCGCCGTCAGCGGCCCGGCGACGTTCATCTTCACCGCGGTGAACCCGGCCTCGACCTGCGCGGCCACCGCTTCGCGGATGCCGGCCGGGCGGTCGCCGCCGACCCAGCTGTAGACCCGGACGCGGTCGCGGACCGGCCCGCCGAGCAGCTCGTGCACCGGCGCGTCGCGGACCTTGCCCGCGATGTCCCACAGCGCCTGGTCGTAGCCGGCCAGCGCGCTGGAGAGCACCGGGCCACCGCGGTAGAAACCGCCGCGCCGCAACACCTGCCAGTGGTCCTCGATGCGCAGCGGGTCCTGGCCGACGAGCAGCTCGGAGAGCTCGTGCACGGCCGCGCGGACGGTCTCCGCGCGGCCCTCGACCACCGGCTCGCCCCAGCCGCTGATCCCCTCGTCCGTGCTGACCTTGACGAACAGCCAGCGCGGGGCGACCAGGAACGTCTCGACGGCGGTGATCTTCACGCGGGTGCCCCGTTTCTACGCGGAATCCTTGGCGGCGGACCAGCCGCCGTCGACGGTCAGCTCGGCCCCGGTGACGAACGACGCGGCGGCCGAGAGCAGGAACGCGATCACGTCCGCGACCTCCTCCGGCCGGCCGAGCCGGCCGGCAGGCGTCGCCCGCGCGCTGCGTTCGCGGTCTTCGGGCGGGATGCGGTCCCATGCCTGGGTGAGCACGGGCCCCGGCAGCACGGAGTTCACCCGCACCTCGGGGGCGTACTCGACGGCCAGCTGCCGGGCGAGCGCGACGAGCGCGCCCTTGCTGGCTGCGTAGGCCGGGTGACCCGGCAGGCCGAAGTGCGCGTGCACCGAAGAGACGAGGACGATCGCGCCCCGCCGTTCCCGCAGCGACGGCAGGCACGCCTTCACCGCGAGGTAGGTGCCGGTCAGGTTGACGTCGAGCTGGCGCTGCCACTCGGCGAGGCCGAGCTCGTGCAGCGGCCCGGTGCTGGGGGTGTAGGCGTTGCTGACCAGTGCGTCCACTTCGCCGATGCCGGCCCAGGTCGCTTCGTCGCTCACCGAACCGCGGATCGGCGTGACCCCTTCGGGCAGTTCGGCGACATCGACGCCCAGCACGCGGTAGCCGTCGTCGACGAGCTTCCGCGCGGTCGCCGCCCCGATCCCGGACGCCGCTCCGGTCACCACCGCTGTCGGCATCGCCGCTCCCTTCCCGAAGCCAGAATAAATCCTAATTTAAGAACTGCCAAGGTAACCTGGGGTTATGAGCTACCGGTGGGAGATCATGGCCGAGACGGTGCGCCAGGGAGTCGTCGGAATCGTGCGCACGCACGACGCGGAGTCCGCGGTGGAGGCCGCCCGCGCGGCCCTCGAAGCCGGATTGCGCTCGATCGAGCTGCCGCTGACGAACCCCGGTGCGCTCGACGCGATCTCCGGGCTCGCGGCCGCGTACCCGGAGGCGACGATCGGGGCGGGCACGGTGCTCGACGAGACGTCCGCGGTGCTGGCGATCCGCGCGGGCGCCCGGTTCCTGGTGTCGCCTTCGGTGGACGCCGCGGTGATCCGGACCGCGCACCGGTACGGCGCGGCGGCCCTGCCGGGCGCCGGTTCGGTGACCGAAATCGTGCGCGCGCTGGAGGAAGGCGCCGACGCGGTGAAGGTGTTCCCGGCGGCGGCGCTGGGCCCGTCGTGGGTGGCGGACGTGCGGGCCGCGCTGCCGCAGGCGCCCTTGGTACCCACCGGCGGCATCGGCCCCGAGGACGTGCCAGGCTGGCTCTCGGCGGGTGCGGTCGCCTGCGGGATCGGCTCGGCGCTGACCCGCGGCACCGCCGCGGAGATCGCCGCCCGGGTCGAGACGCTGTTGAGGAGCGCGCATGGCTGAGCTGGTCTTCGTCGGGTGCTACACCGGCGACGCGGGGAACGGCACCGGGATCACCACGCTCTCGCGGTCCCCGTCCGGCTCACTGCGCGAAGTGGCTTCGCTGCCGCTGGAATCGCCGTCGTGGCTGGTGCGCCACCCGGCGTTGCCGGTGCTGTACGCGGCCAACGAGACCGCGGACGGCGGCGTGACGGCGCTGGCCATCGAGCCGTCGGGCCGGCTTTCGGTGCTGGGCACGGCGGAGACGGGCGGCGCGCACCCGTGCCACCTGGCGGTGACGCCGGACGGCCGGTTCCTGTTGTGCGCCAACTACACCGGCGGCAGCGTGGCGGTGTTCTCGCTGTCCGAGTCCGGCGCGCTGGTGTCGCGGACGGCGTTGGTGCAGCACAGCGGCAGCGGCCCGGTCACCGACCGCCAGGAGGCCGCGCACGTCCACATGGCCGTCCCCTCCGAGGACGGATCCGTGGTGAGCGCGGTCGACCTCGGCACCGACGAAATCCGCAGCTACACGCTGACGCCGTCGGGTTCCCTCGAACCGCTCGCGGTGTCGTCGCTGCCGCCGGGGACGGGACCGCGCCAGCTGGTGCGCCGTCCGGGCACGGACCTGGCGTACGTGGTCGGCGAGCTGGCCGGGACGCTGGTGACGGTCCGCGAGAAGGCCCCGGGCGCGTTCGAGGTGGTCGCGTCGACGCCGTCGACGCTGTCGCCGGTGCAGCCGAACCTGGTGGCCCACCTGGAACTCGCCGACTCGCGGATGTACGTGTCGAACCGGGGCCCGGACTGCGTGACGGAGTTCGCCCTGGACGAGGCGGCGGCGGTGGCGGACCAGCCGTGCGGCAAGAACCCGCGGCACTTCGCGCTGGTGGACGGGACCTGTTACGTGGCGGCGCAGTCCGAGGACGCGATCACGGCGTTCACCCTGACCGCGTCCGGCGAGGCGGAACTGCGGTACTACCCGACGGGGTCGCCGACGTTCGTGCTGCCGGTTTCCCTGCCGTGATCCGGCATCCATAATGCGGTCAACACCCGCCGGCTGAGAGGGCCCTCCATTGACCGAACACCGGCCACGCGGGTTGCACGGCCAGACCGTCGAGGCGCTGGCCAGCCGGATCCTCTCCGACGAGTGGGGCGAGGGCACCGTCCTGGACCTGCCCGCGCTGCGCGAAGAGCTCGACATCAGCCTCACCGCGCTGCGCGAAGCCCTGAAGGTCCTGGCCGCCAAGGGCATGATCGACGCCCGGCAGAAGCGGGGCACCTTCGTCCAGCCGCGCGAGAAGTGGAACATGCTCGACGCCGACGTCATGCGCTGGCAGACCGCGGCCGCCGACGATCCCGGGCTGCTCGACGAGCTCACCGAGGTGCGGGCGGTCGTCGAGCCCGCCGCCGCCCGGATCGCGGCCGTGCGGGCGACCGAGGAAGACGTCGAGGCGCTGCGGGAGGCGCTCGACGACATGGCCGTCGCCGGGGCCGATCCGGAGGCCAGCGTCCAGGCCGACCTCGCCTTCCACCGGCGGCTGATGGCGGCCACGCACAACAACTTCCTGGTGCGGATGGAACGGATCATCGCGATCGGGCTCGCCGAGCGCGACAAGGTCGTGCACGGCGCCTCGACCGCGGAGGACCCGGTGCCGAGTCACCGGAAGGTGGTCGACGCGATCGTCGCGGGCGACCCGGCCGCCGCCGAGCAGGCCATGCTCGCCCTGGTCACCAAGGCCCAGGACGACCTGGAGAAGGCTCAGCGCACGCGGTCCTGACCGGCCGGCTCCAGCGCCGCCTGCAGCATCCGGGCCGCCGCCGCGCGGGGCTCCGGGTCGATCGCGATCAGTGCGTTGACGACCGCGCCGTCGACCAGCGCGACCAGCCGCTCCAGCTCGGTCGCGGAGACCGGCGTGCCCGAGCGGGCGAAGATCTCCGTCAGCAGCTCGTTGAGCTGGGCCGACAGCGTCCGCATCAACGGCCGCAGGTACGGGCGGCGGCCGGTCGCGACCAGCCGCTCGTACCGCAGGAGGACGGCTTCGGCGTCGGCCGCCGGGTCACCGCTCTCCGGGCCGAGCAGCATGTCCAGCACCAGGTCGACGGTCGCCTGCACGCCGCGGTTGCGGGTGGCGAGCTCCTCCAGCCGGGCGCGGCCGGTGGCCAGCTCGGCGTTCGAGTGGTGCTCGACGGCCGCCGTGACCAGGTCTTCCAGCGAGTCGAAGTAGTAGGTCGTCGACGCGAGCGGCAGGCCGGCCCGCTCGGCGACGGCCCGGTGCCGCACGGCGTCGAACCCGCCCTCGACGAGCAGTTTCGCGGCGGCCTCGACGAGCGCGGCGCGCCGTCGCTCCCCCTTCGGGGTGGTCGCAGCGGTCATGGCCGGTCATTCTGCCAACCGGGCGGCCCGGGGCTCAGAAGCGGGGCGCGAGAGCGCGCGCGAACCGGTCCACCTCGCCCGCGTAGGGTGCCGCCGTTCCCGCCGAAGGCACGCTGACCAGCACCAGCACCCCGCCGGACGCGGTGGCGGCCCGGGCCGTGACCGCACCGGCCGGCTGGGACTTGAAGACCTCCGGGATGCCCTTCGGGTACACCGCCGCGGCGACTTCGCCGCCCGGGACCGGGAACCCGGCGGACCGGGCCACCGTCGAACAGGCGCCGCCCGGGACGGCCTGGGTGTCGGAGACGTGGCCAGGGAGCTCGCCAGCGAGGGCGATGGCGAGCTCCCTGTCCACCTGTTCGCACCCGGAGGCGCCTTCGGCCAGCTGGCCGGTCTTCCCGTCCCCGGCACCCCCCTGCTGAGGTGGCTGGGACGAGAAGTTCGGTGACTCCCCACCGACTTCAGGACGCATCGGGCCGTCCCCTGGTTGCACGACGCCGGGTCCGGAGTGCACGGGCACGGCGTTGTCGGCCGCGGTCAGCGACTTCGGCAGGCTCCCGGACAGCTGGCCGTACACGCCGAACCCGGCGACGACCAGCACCGCGGCACTCACCCCGCCCGCGATCCGGTTGCGGCGCCGGGCGGTCTGGCGGCGGGATTCGCGGACGACGTCACCCTGGCTGAACGACGGTTCGGGGGTGTCCCCGGGCGCGGCGGAGAACAACGAGCGCAGCTCCTGCTCATCCATTGGTCTCCACCTCCCGTTCGAGGACCTGCCTCAGGTTCGCCAGCCCGCGGGCGGTCTGGCTCTTGACGTTGCCTTCGCTGCAGCCCAGCGCCTGCGCCGCGCCGGTCACGTCGAGCCCTTCGAAGAACCGCATGACCAGCACCGCCCGCTGCTTGGGCGGCACTTCCTTCAGCGCCGCGAGCAGGTCTTCCCTGGTCGCGACCAGGTCGTCGAGACCCGGTGTGTCGTCGGCGGGCTCCGGCAGCGTCTCGGTCTGCCACTCGCGCCGCCACGGGCGCCGTGACTCGTCGATCGACGCCCGGACGAGCGTCTTGCGGACGTACGCGTCGGTCGCCGCGCGATCCCTGATCTTCTTCCACCTCCGGTGCAGTGCCACGAACGCCGTCTGCGCGAGGTCGTCCGCGCGGTGCCAGTCGCCGCAGAGCATGTACGCGGTCCGGCGCACGGCGTCCCGCCTGGCGGCGAAGTACTCCGCGAACTCCTGCTCGTCGCGCTGGTCCACGCGCAGTCGTGCTCCGCTCAGTCGTCGTCCGGCCGGTAGGACGGAATCAGGGGCGTCCACGGTTGCACGGACCGGGCGGGTTCGACCACTCAAGGGCGCATTGATCCCCTTCCGGTCGGTGTGATGTGATCGCAACGTGACCTTCGCCCCGCCTGTCCTGGACTTCCGTTCCGACACCGTCACCCGGCCGGATGACACGATGCGGGCGGCGATGGCCTCCGCCGAGGTCGGGGACAACGTCCTCGAACGCGACCCCACGGTCGCCGTGCTGGAGGAGCGGGCCGCGCACGTCCTGGGCATGCAGGCCGCGCTCTGGGTGCCGAGCGGGACGATGGCCAACCTGATCGCGCTGAGCCTGCACCTGCAGCGCGGCGACCGGTTCCTCGCCACCCGCGGTGCGCACGTGCTGGCCAACGAGCTGGGCTCGGCCGCGTGGCTGGCCGGCGGCATGCCCGACATCCTCGAGCACGACGGCGGCCCGGGCCGTCCCTCGCCCGACGCCCTCGCAGCCGCGATCGGACAACCCGGGCCGTACTTCACATTACGGACATCGCTGCTCTGCCTGGAGAACACCCACAACGCGGCCGGCGGCGCGGTGACGCCGCCCGACGAGCACGCCCAGCTGCTGTCGGTCGCCAAGGAAGCGGGCCTGACCGTGCACCTCGACGGCGCCCGGCTGTGGCAGGCCGCGGTCGCGCTCGAAGTGCCGCCCGCCGCGCTGACCGTCGGCGTCGACACCGTGTCGGCCTGCTTCAGCAAGGGCCTCGGCGCGCCGGTGGGTTCGGTCGTCGCGGGCAGCGCGGCGTTCGTCGAGCGGGCCCGCCGGATGCGGCAGATGCTCGGCGGCGGCGTCCGGCAGGGCGGCGTACTGGCCGCGGCCTGCCTGGTCGCGCTCGACCGCGTCCCCGAGCTGGCCGAGTCGCACGAGAACGCCCAGCGGCTCGCCGACGGCCTGCGCGAATACGGCTGGCCCACCAACGCGCCGGACACCAACATCGTGCTCGCCCAGGTCCCCGACATCCCGACCGCACTGGCCTGGCTGGACTCGCTCGGCGTCCGCGCGGTGCCGATGGCGGGCAAGGTCCGGTTCGTCACCCACCGGGACCTGAGCGCGACCGACGTCGAAGAAGCCCTGCGCCGGATCAAGACCGGCGCCTGAGAACCCGGGGGACCGATGAACTGGATCGTGTTCGACTACGGCGACGTGCTGAGCAAGCCGAGCGCCGCCCTGCCCGACCTGGCCACGGCGATGGGCGCGCCGCTGCCGGAGTTCCTCGAGGCGTACTGGGAGTACCGCATCCCGTACGACGCCGGCAGCACCCCGCTCGAGTACTGGCAGGCGGTCGGCGACGCCGTCGGCGCACCGGTCGACGAAGCGCTGTCGGCCGAGCTGACCCGCATCGACGTCGAGGGCTGGGGCCACCTGGAGCCGTCGTCGGCCGCGCTGCTCGAAGCCCTCTCCGAGGCGGGCGCGAACCTGGCGCTGCTCTCGAACGCGCCGGTCGCCTTCGGCGAGTGGGTCCGCGCGCAGGACTGGGCGCGGCACTTCCGCGTCACGCTGTTCTCGGGCGACGTCCGCTGCGTCAAGCCGGACGCGAAGATCTTCCGCCTGCTGCTGGACGAACTCGGCGCCGAGCCCGCCGACTGCCTGTTCTTCGACGACCGCGAGTCCAATGTGGACGGCGCGCGGGCGGTCGGCATCCGTGCCCACGTGTGGAACGGCGCCGACGCGGCCCGTGCGTGGCTCGACTGACACTCACCCGCACCGCACGGTCGCCTACCGGCCGTGATCCCGATGACCTAGGCTGGGCGTCCCCACACTCCCCGGTAGGTGTCCATGGCGCTGAGCGAACGACCGTCGGCCAACGTCGACTTCGAGCGGCCGAGCCTCGCGCGGGTCACCGACGCGCTGCTGGGCGGGCAGAACCACTACGAGCCCGACCGGGCCGTCCTGCGGCAGCTGCTGGCGATCGCGCCGGAAGCCCCGGCCATGGCGCGGGAAGTGCGGCAGTGGCAGGTGCGCGCCGTCCGCTACCTGACCGAGCGGTTGGGCGTCGACCAGTTCCTCGACCTCGGCTCCGGCTTCCCGGCCGCGGAGAACACCCACCAGGTCGCGCAGAAGTACAACCCGGAGGCGCACGTCGTCTACGTCGGCGACGACCCGGTGGTCGAGGCGCACAGCCGCGCCTTGCTCGTCGACAACGACTTCACGCACGTCTGCGGCACCGACCCGCTGAACCCCGGCGAGACGATCGCCGGGGTCACGCGGTTCATCGACTTCGACCGGCCCGCCGGGCTCGTACTCAGCGGGGTCGTCGACCACATCGCCGACCTCCAGCAGGCGCAGCAGGTCGTCAAGTCCTACGTCGGCGCATTGGCGCCGGGCTCGTACCTGCTCCTGCTGCACCAGCACAACCCGGGCGACGGCTCCGACGCAGCCGACGTCGCGAACGCCATGCAGGACCGCTTCGGCCGCATCGGGCTCGACACGCTCTACCGGCCGCGCGAGGAGATCACGTCGTTCTTCGACGGCCTCGACCTGCTCGAGCCCGGGCTGACCGCACCGCACCTGTGGTGGCCGGACGGGCCGCGCCTCGCGCCGCTGACGCCGGTCAACTGGACGGCGCTGGGCGGCGTGGCGCGGATCCCCTAGCGCCTCAGTAGCGGTTGATCCGCCGCGGGTCCTTCTTGCCGCCGGTGATCGCCTTGTAGCCGGCCGCGCCGAGGAAGGCGATGCCGCCGATGATGGCGATCCACAGGACGGCCTTGAACACGAAGCCGATCACGGCGCCCAGCACCATGAACGCCACCCAGGCGACGATCAGGCCGCCGACGATCTTCCAGAACATGGCTCCTCCGACTCTTCCCCGTGGCCCCACCGGCCCGATGACTCCACAGTGCCACCTGACGCGGTGAAACTCCCCTCGGCGAGCCAACGTTCGGGGTTTATTCAGGGTTCCCCCTGGCCAGCCAGTCCCCGAGGCGCCGGACCCCTTCGTCGATGTCCTCGGCGCTGCCGGCGAAGGAGAACCGCACGTACTTCCCGCCGTCGACCGGGTCGAAGTCGACGCCGGGGGTGATGGCGAGCCCGGTGTCGGCGAGCAGCCGCTGGCACCAGCTCAGGCTGTCGTGCGTGTACGCGCTGACGTCGGCGTACGCGTAGAAGGCCCCGTCGGCCGGGGCGAGCTTGCCGAGCCCGATCCGCTGCAGGCCGGCGAAGAGGCGATCGCGGTTGGCGCGGTACCGCTCGACGTGCGCGTCGGCTTCCGCGTACGCCTCGGGCGTGAACGCGGCGAGGGCGGCGTACTGCGAGACCGCGGGCGGGCAGATGGTGAAGTTGCCGGTCAGGACGTCGATCGCGCGGTGCAGCCGCTGCGGGGCGAGCATCCAGCCGAGCCGCCAGCCGGTCATCGCGAAGTACTTCGAGAAGCTGCCCAGCACGATCGGCTCGCGGCCGTACTGCCACGCGCAGTCGAGCTCGGCACCGTAGGAGATGCCGTGGTAGATCTCGTCGCTGATCAGCTGGACGCCGTGGGAGGAGCACCAGCCGGTGATGGCGGCGAGCTCGCCGGGCGGCAGCACGGTGCCGGTGGGGTTGCTCGGGCTGGCGACGATCACGCCGTCGATCGGGCCGAGCTCGTCGAGCAGCTTTGTGGTCGGCTGGAAGTTGGTTTCCGCGGTGGTGGCGAACTCGACGACCTCGCAGCCGAGGACGGAGAGCAGGTTGCGGTAGGCGGGGTAGCCGGGCCGCGCCATGGCGACCTTGGCACCGGGGTCGAAGGCGCTGAGGAAGGCGAGCAGGAACCCGCCGGACGACCCGGTGGTCAGGACGACGTCGTGCGCTTGGACGTCGACGTCGTACCGCTTCCGGTAGTGCCCGGCGACGGCCTCGCGCAGCTCGGGGATGCCGAGCTGCTCGGTGTACCCGAGGGTGTTGTTCCGAAGGGCTTTTTGCGCGGCCTCTCGCACCGGTTCCGGCGCCGGAGCGGACGGCTGCCCGGCCGCGAGCGACACGAGATCACCGTGACTGCGCTGCCGGGCACCGGCCGCGGAGAGGACGTCCATGACGTGGAAGGGCGGCACGCCGGCCCGCAGCGCGGGACCGGCGAAAGCTCCGAGGTCGGCCATGGGGCCAGGCTAGTAGCCGCGGTAGGCACCACCGTGGGCCATGGCCTTGATGCCGGGCACGTTGTCGAGGCTGCCGTACCGGTCGAAGGAGTACCGGACCCCGGCGATGATGTTGTCGACCGGGTTGTAGATGTTGTCGTGGCCGGGCAGCTTGTGGGCGTTGAACGTGGAGTCGATGCACTGCATGAGCCCCTTGGACGGGTGCCCGGCGGCCGCATTGGAATTGCCGGTCAGGAAGAGGTGATCACCTTCCTGGGCCGTCCACGTGCCCAGCTCCGTGGTCACGCACCAGACGTCACCCCGCCCGGCGGCTTCCTTCTTCAGGAAGGCGCCGGTGACGATCGGGTTGTTCAGGTGCACGGCGAATTCCGGCTGCCAGGTCTCCGGCTGGTCCTTCCGCGCCACGGGAAGCACCCGGGGCCGGGCTCCGGACAGGTAACCGGCCAGCGCGATGGCGTCGAGGACGGCACCGGGTGCCTGGTAGATGACGACCTGCGGCTGCGAATAACCCGGCCGCAGGTACCGCGTGCCCTCGGCGTCGGTGATGGCTTCGAGCCACGCCTCGCGCTGTTCGCCGGACATGGCCAGCACCTGAGCGACCGCGTCGGAGCGGGGATGCCCGGCGCGCGCCAGCAGGTCCTGGGCGTAGTCGTGGTCCAGCCGGAACTGGTGCCGGGGCCCGCAGCCTCCCCGGTCGTCGACGTACAGCGCGTGCGGCACGCCGTCGAGGAGCTTCCGGAGCTTCGCCACCATCTCGGGCTTCGACTGCGCGATGGACATGGTCGGGCGGTGCCGGCGCGAATCGACGTGACCGTCCCCGGCGATCCACCCGAGGATGGCCGCTTCGGCAACGCTGATGTCCAGCGACGATTCGGTCGCGGCCGGCGCGGCGAGGAGGATCCGATCGCGCGACCGGACCTCCTCGGTGGTGACGAAACCGGCCTCGGTCGCGTAGTGGTGCTCCTGCTTCGGCGAAGTGAAGCCGTGCTTCTTGCGCCGGTGCACCGCGACGCCGTTGGCCGGCTGCTGCGCCGCCCGCGGCTCCCACCCGCACTCCGGGCAGACCACCGGCAGATCGGTGCGGCCGGCACTGACCCGCGGGAGGTTGAGCCAGCGGTGGTTGGGGGTGGTGGTCGCCTGCCACCGCGAGTTGAGCATCCGGACCAGCTCGGCGTCTTCGTGGTGGACGACCCGCGTGATCCGCGTCCACTCGCTGCACCCGGTCGCCGGGTTGTAGCCGATCGTCTCGTCGCCGACCTCGACCGCGTCGTGCTTCAGCAGGCCGCGCCTGGTCAGGATCTGCGTGTCCAGCGGCACGCAGTCCCAGTTGTTGATGGCGTTCGGATTTCCGCCCGACTCGTGCTGGATGATCGCCCAGATCTTCGGGATGTCCGCGTCCGTCACCGGGATTCCCGCGGCCTGCAGGGCCTTCATCGCCTCCTGGATCCACTGCTGGACGTTCCCCGGCGGCGGTGAAGAAGGCGGGCCGCCGCTCGGGCCGAGGCCGCCGCCACCGCCGCCGCCACCCCCACCGCCGCCGCCTCCGCCGCCGTGGTGGGAGGCGCCGTTGCTGTGGATGCCGCCCGTGCTCTTCGGGACCGCTGCCGAGCTGCTCGGCAGCGGGACCTGGTCGTAGCCGCCCTCGATCTGCTGGGACATCAGCTTCTGGGAGGCCTTGATCGCCGTGTCCGCCTGGGTTTGCAGGCCCGTCACGTCGCCGTCGAAACCCGCCGTGATGTTGTGGATGTCCGTCTTCGCCGTGGCCAGGATCTGCTCGGCGCTCGGGCTCGGGCCCGGCTTTCCTTCGTCGTGGGCCTTCTTCGCCGCGGCCAGCGCGTTGTTGATCTGGGTCTCGGCCGTCGCGTTGCGCTCGTTGACCGCCTTTTCCGCGGCCAGCTGCTTGTCCCCGACGTTCTTCTTGATCTGTTCGAGGGACTTCGCGAGGTCGTCGAGGTCCTTGGCGACGTCTTCGAGGTGGGTCTGCACCTTGGTGCCGGCGTCGCGGACCTGGCGGACGTACTGGAAGAACTGGTCCGCCGCCGGGCCGGCCCACACCTGCGCGTCCAAGGCGTCGGTGGAGCTCTTCAGGGAAGCGTTGTGGTCACCGGCGTTCTTGCCCGCCTCGCGGAACTGCGCGGCCGCCGCGGTGATTTTTCCCAGATCGACCTTTTCGACCTGGTCGACCTTCTTCATGAAGGCTTCCCAGTTGTCCGGCGTTCCGGCGCCGCCCCCGTTCAAACCCACTGTGGTGCCCCCTGCTCACTTACTTGTCGACGTGCAGTTGCAGATCGCTGGCGCCGACCTGGTCGGTTTCCGCGATGAGGCCGGCGGCCCTGCGCATGGCGAACCCCAGCGCCTCCATGTGCTTGCCCGCGGCGTCGAACTGGTTGTGCACGCCGTCCTTGAACTTGCCGACCGCGCCGTGCGCGTCGCCCGTTTCGTCCATTCCGCCGAAGGGGCTTTCCTTCTCGTGGTCCAGGCCGGTGACCTTCTGCTTGGACTTTTCGAACTCGTCCTTCAGCTTCTCCACCTGGCGGGCCGCGATGGCCATCGACTCCGGGTCGTAGACAGGCACGGTTCGTCATCCCCTTCGGAAAACTCGTCTCCGTCCGATCGGACGTCGTCACGACCGGGACGGTTCCCGCGCTTACTTTATGACTTCGCCGGAGACGCGGGTACGGATCTCCGCCAACTTCCACCCCAGCGGGGTTCAGGCCTCCGCCGCCAGCTCGCGGATCCGGGTGGCCAGCAGCGCGTTGTCGGCCGGGGTGACGGTGGCCCACTCGCGGCCGTCGCCGTCGCGGGCCACCTGGAACAGGTAGCGGCCCGCGTCCGTGTCGAAGAACGCCACCACCCGGCCCGCCCGGTGCACGACGCCGTCGCGCGAGGTGCGTTCCACGCCGAACTGGCCGCGGGCCTCCTGGCCCAGCAGCATGCCGGAGAGCTCCTGGGCCTGGAACAGCGGCACCTTGCGATCCTCCAGCGCCGTGACCAGCGCTTTCGCGTCGCCCTTCGCCGCCGCGTCGGCGGACTTCACGACGTCGTAGGGCAGGCTGACCGTCTGGCCGATGCCCGGGCCGAGGTCGCCGGCCACCGAGACCGCCGCCTCGGCTAGGCCGTCCTCGGTGGCCGGGATCAGCCAGACCTCGCCGTGGTCCACGACCGCCAGCACCGCCTGGCCGCGCAGGCTGACCGCGCGGCCGCGGATCTCGCGTTCGGCCCACACCCACACGTCGATGCCGAACTGCGGGCGCGCCAGCAGGTGCAGCAGGTCGGCCAGCTCGCCGGACGGCCGCCGGTTGCGGGCCAGGCGCCGCTCGGCCAGCGACGCCCACGCCGACTCGATCAGCTCGAGCCGCTCGGCGCGGGTGGTTCCTTCGCTCGGCACGTCCAGCGCGACGTGCCGCCGGGGCAGGTCGAACGATTCCCAGAGCACGTCGAACTCCAGGGCCGACAGGACAAGCGACACGTCAGCGCCCGTCCCGGCCGTGGTCGCCGAGCACGTCGGGGGAAACCATCCGCTGGTCGGCGAACAGGTCCTGGTCGTCGACGCCGTAGCGGCGGACGTGTTCGGCGTCCTCCTCCTGCGGGGCCGCCTCGGACAGGAACCGCGGCTCGCCGGGCTTCTGCTTCGGGCTGATCTGCTCGGACTTGCGCAGCGCGACGGCTTCTTCCTCGGGCAGCTCGCCGACCGGCAACGGCCGCACCGGGCCGGTCGGACCGCTCTTCTCCCGCCGCAGGCGCTCCTTGTCACCGCTCAGCGCGCCGCCGGCCACACCCGCGCCGATCGCCGCCGCCCCGGCGCCGACGTCGCCCGGGGTCGCACCGGGCTTGACCGGCAGGCTGCGTTCGCCGGTGTACTGGCCGGGCTGGAGCGGGGCCTGCGGCATCGCGCCGACCGTGCGGCCCTTGCCGAGCAGGCCGTCCGGGCTGCGGCCGGTGGAGCCTTCGATGCCGGTCCAGCCACCGGACGTGCCTCCTCCACCACCACCACCACCACCACCACCGGTGCCGCCGAGCGACTTGATCGGCGTGGTGGCCGGGGCCGAGCCGGGCGGCTGGGCGCCGGGCGCGCCCGGCGGGACGAACGGGTCGCCCTGGCCGCCGGCGCCCGGACCGGGGGTGAAGTGGCCGCCGGGGTCGCTGCCGGACGTGCCGCGGCCGGGGACGTGGCTCCAGCCCGGGCCGGGCTGGGTGACCGGGGGTTTCGCGCCAGACGGCGTCGTCGACGAGCTCGGCGTGGTGTGCTGGGCGGGCGGCGCGCCGGCGGAACCGGCTGAGCCGGTCTGGCGCGGCGGCTGCGGCGCGGACCGGGCCGGCTGCTGGGCGGCGACGCCGTAGGCCGGGGTCGGCGGGTCGGCGTGCACGGTGTGGGACACCGGCTGCACCACCGGCGGGTCGACGTGCACCGACCGGACCCGGTCCGAAGCGGGCCGCACGCCGCCGTCCGGCGTCACCGCGACCGCGGCGCCGGCGACGTCCAGCACGCCCGGCGCGATGCCCGGGGCGGCCAGCTTCAGCGACTCGGGGTCGGACAGCGCCTGCGTCGAGAGCAGGTTCGTGCCGCTCTGCTGCGCGTACTCGTTCAGCGCCTGCTGCGCCTGCGCTTTGGCGTCGTTCGCGGCCTGGACCTGCTGGGCGTGGTCGGTCTCGAAGCCGATGAGGCTCAGCAGGCCGTCGGTGAGGGTGAAGCCGCCCGCGCCCTTCCGGACCGTCTCGGCGTCCGGCAGCTTGTACTTGGTCCGGTTGAAGGCCTCGCCCTGCTCGAACACCATTTCCGCGGCGTGCGCGACCTTCGTGGTGGCGTCCTGGGAGAACCCCGCCTGCTCGGTGAACACCTGGCTGGCCGCGCCACCGGCCTGGCTCTGCCATTCGACGCCGAGCTCGAGCAGCTGCGCGCGCAGCGTCTGGTCGGTGTGGGCGAGCGCGGTCGCGACGGCCTTCAGCGCGTCGACGGCGGTGCCGATGCTGCCGGTGCCGTCGCCGTTGATCATCCGGGTGATCTGGTCGGCGATCGCGGTGTTGGTCCAGCCGTCGAACCGGTGGTTCTGGATCCCGGCCGCGAGCTCGGAGAATTCCACGCGCCCCTCCCTAGTTGCGTGCTTTCAGGGTCTGCAACGCCAGGTCGGCGGCGTGCGCCGACATGTCGCACAGCTGCGGCTGGGTGAGCTTGCCGCGGGTGATGGCGAAGGTCTGGACGGCCAGCGTCTGGCCCTTCGCGACGCCGACGAGCGTCTCGCAGTCGGCCGGGTCGCCGTCCGCGCGGTAGTTCGTCAGCGCCGGGTAGCCACCGATGGTCTTCGGCTCGGTGGTCATGCTGTTCTTCTTGCGGGCGCCGGTGATCCACTGGTCGAGGTCCGCCGGGACCGCCCGCACGTGGTAGGAGTGCATCGGCTCGGCGCCGTCGGCGTCGAACACGCAGGTCGGACCGTCCTGGCCGGCGGTGGAGCGCGGCACGCTGTTGATCTTCAGCGCGTCGAGCTGCACCTGGGGGAAGATCTCGCACAGGGCGACGCCCTGCAGCGGAAGGTCGGCCGGCCGCTGCGGCAGCTGGGCGGCCTTGGCGCTCTGCGACGCGGCCGTGGCGGCCGTCTCGACCGGGTACGGCGTGCCTTCGGTGCCCGCGGAGCAGCCGGCGAGCGCCGCTGTCGCGAGTACGCCTCCGGCGATCCGGTTACGCACCGTGCTTGCCGCGATCACCGAACGCCGCCGCCTTCTCCTCTTCGCCCGCCTTGTAGTCCTTCGCGGCTTCGCGCAGCTGCGAGACCAGGCGTTTGAGGCCGGCGACGTACTCGCGCACCTGCCCGGCGTAGGAGCGGTCGCCGTCGGCGATCAGGGTGTTCCAGGCCTGGACCGACTGCGTGCTGATGACGTCGGCCGAGGGCGCGTCGATCCGCAGCTGGCCGAGCTTGGTCAGCAGCTGGTCTTCGAGGGCGTTCGCCTGCTCTTCGACGATCCGGGCGACGTCGAGGAGCTTGTCCGGGTGGACCAGGACGTCCGCGGCCGCCGGCGCCACCGGGACCGCCGAGCTGAGGTCGTACGAGGGTCCTGACATGCTCTCCCCTGACGTCATACGGACAGTGACCGGCCGGCTCCCCGTCGAGGCTACCAACGCGGGTGTGGCGGCAGCCTGAGTTTGGACGAAGAGTGTGCCCGGCCGGTTCCCCCGATCCGTGTAATCAGGCGCGCTGTTTCGCGGGCGGGGCGCCGACCTCGCCGTTCGCCGCCTTCAGCGCGATGTCCGTGCGGTGGTGGGAGCCCGCGAGGTGGACCTTCTCGACGGTCTCGTAGGCGTGCTTGCGCGCCGACTTGAGGGTCTTGCCGGTGCCGACGACCGACAGCACGCGGCCGCCGGAGGAGACGACGGCGCCGTCGTCGCGGCGGCGGGTGCCGGCGTGCAGGACGCCTTCCAGCTCGGCCCCGGTGATGACGTCACCGGTGCGCGGCTTGCCCGGGTAGCCGTCGGCGGCGATCACGACGGTGACCGCGGCGCCGCCGGACCACTCCAGCGGCGGGTGCTCGGCGAGCTTGCCGGTGGCGGTGGCGTGCATCAGCCCGGCGATCGGGGTGCGCAGCAGGGCCAGCACGACCTGCGTCTCCGGGTCGCCGAAGCGGCAGTTGAACTCGATGACCTGCGGGCCTTCCGAGGTCAGCGCGAGGCCGGCGTAGAGCAGGCCGGAGAAGGGGGCACCGCGGTCGACCAGCTCGTCGGCGACCGGCTGGACGACCCGCTCGACCAGCTCGTCGACCAGGTTTTCCGGGGCCCACGGCAGCGGGGCGTATGCGCCCATGCCGCCGGTGTTCGGGCCGGCGTCGCCGTCGCCGACGCGCTTGAAGTCCTGCGCGGGCAGCAGCGGGACGACGGTGCTGCCGTCGACGAAGCAGAACAGCGAGGCCTCCGGTCCATCCAAAAAGGACTCCAGGAGGACCGGGTGGCCGCCGTCGAGCAGCATGATGGCGTGCTTGCGCGCGACGTCGATGTCCGGCGTGACGACGACGCCCTTGCCGGCGGCCAGCCCGTCGTCCTTGACCACCCAGGTGGGGCCGAACCGGGCGAGCGCGGCATCGAGCCGGGCGGGGTTGTCGACGACCTCGCTGCGCGCGGTGGGCACGTTCGCGGCGGCCATGACGTCCTTCGCGAAGGCCTTCGAGCCCTCGATGCGGGCGGCCGCGGCCGACGGGCCGAAGCAGGCGATGCCGGCCTTGCGAACGGCATCGGCAACCCCGGCGACGAGCGGCACCTCGGGCCCGACGACGACGAGATCGGCCTGCCAGCTCTTCGCGAGCCCGGCAACGGCATCGGGATCGGCGGCATCAACACCGAGCTGCTCGGCAACGGCGGCCGTCCCGGCATTGCCGGGCGCACAGGCCAGGGCGGTGACGGCGGGGTCGCCGGACGCCGCGAGGACGAGTGCATGCTCCCGGGCGCCGGAGCCGATTACCAGTACGCGCACGCCGCACAGCGTATCCGGCCGGGTTGGCGGGGGATATCGCGCCGTCGGTGGGGGGTGGGGGTGAGGCGGGGTGGCGGTGAGGGTTCAGGTGGTCGGTGAGGTCATTCGCCGGTTTTCGGGCGGGGCGGTGGGCTGGTGGTGCGTGCTGGCGATTGGACCGGGTGGTAGGCGGGCCCTGAGCTCATTCGCCGGTTCGAGCGAGGCGGCAGGCAGGTGCGTGCTGGCGATCGGACCGGGTGGCAGGCGGGCCCTGAGCTCATTCGCCGGTTCGGGCGGGGCGGTAGGCGGTGGTGCGCGGGCCGGGTCGCGAGATGCGGGTTCCCCACGCGGGCCCGGCCGCGCAGTGGGATCACTGCCCGGCGATGGCTCCGGTCGCCGCGATCCGGAGGCCTCCGGAGGCGGCGATCCACAAGTCGCCGGGGGTGTGGACAGCTCGGCCTTCGGGGTCGGTGAGCCGGAGTTTTTGTCCGCCCCCGCCGATACGCTGGAAGCGGGGGCAGCCCCCAGGGAGGGCGGGTCGCGCGCGCGGCGGGTTCCCGGCGACTGCAGCCCACCGGCCTGTCTTGGGCCGCCATCGGACTTGGCCGGCTTTGGGTCTTCGTCAGCCGTGGTTCGCCGCCTCACTTCGGCCGTGGTTCGCCGCCCGCTTCAGCCGCCACCAGCCCTGGTTCTACCGGTCTTCGCCCACCACCCGCCCTCGTGCGCCACCGCGCCGGGAGCCGGGCTTGCCGCGCGTCGCGACCCGGCGAACAGGAGTCCATGCGGCGTTTACCGCCCCGACCGTTCAGGTACGTACTTCGGATGCTTGCGGCATCGAGGGTGGCGCGAGTAGTCAGGGCACACCCTGTGTGAAAAGAGGTCACCAGATGAAGCGCAAACGTGTCGGTCTGCTCGCTCTGGCCGGGTTGGTGTTGCTGAGCGTCACCGGTTTTGCGGCCGGCTCCGCGACCGCCGCGGCGGTGTCCGATACCAGCGGGGGGTCCGCCGATGCCGCCGCGCGGGGGCGGGGCCACCATGACCCCGTGATCATCGGACACCGCGGCGCGCCCGGGTACCGGCCGGAGCACACGCTCGCCTCCTATGAGCTCGCCTTCCGGATGGGCGTCGACTGGGTCGATGTCGATCTCGTGCCCACCAAGGACGGCCAGCTCGTCGCGCGGCACGAACCCGAGATCGGCGGCACCACCGATGTTGCGAAGCACCCCGAGTTCGCCAATCGGAAGAAGACCGTCGTGCTCGATGGGGTCTCCACCACCGGGTGGTTCACGCAGGACTTCACGCTCGCCGAGCTGAAGACGCTGCGTGCGGTCGAACGCATTCCGCAGAACCGGCCGCACAACACGCTGTACAACGGCCGCTACCAGATCGCCTCCTACCAGGAGGTGCTCGACCTGACCCGGCGGCTCGGCCGCGAGCTGCACCGGACGCTCGGCACCTACCCCGAGGTCAAGCACTCGACCTTCTTCCAGTCCATCGGCAACCCGACCGAGCCGAAGCTGGTGGCGATCCTCAAGCGCAACGGCCTCGACCGGCCGGACGCGCCCGCGATCATCCAGTCGTTCGAGGTGTCGAACCTGATCGCGCTGCACAAGCAGCTCCGGACGCCGCTGCTGCAGCTGACCTCGGCCTCCGGTGCCCCGGCGGACTTCGTCGCGAACGGCGACAAGCGGACCTACGCCGACCTCGTCACGCCGCAAGGGCTGCGCGAGGTCGCGAAGTACGCGAAGTACCTCGGGCCGGACAAGGCGCAGGTCATCCCGCGGGACAAGAACGACAACCTCGGCACGCCGACCGCTCTCGTCGCGGACGCGCACAAGGCGGGCCTGAAGGTGCAGCCGTACACCTTCCGGAACGAGAACCCGTTCCTGCCCGCGAACCTGCGGTCGTCGGCCGCCCCGGACGCCTTCGGTGACGTCTTCACCGAGGAGGCCGCGTTCCTCAACGCCGGTGTCGACGGCTTCTTCGCCGACCAGCCGGACACCGCCCTGGAGTCGCTGCACGCGTTCCTGGGCCGTTAATCGCTGGCCGCCGGGGGCGCTTCCGGGGACGCTGAGTCCGTGGAAGCGCCCTTTTCCGGTGTCGTGCTGGTCACCCGCGGCGACGAGACGCTGCTCGCCGAGGCGTCCGGGTACGCGCACCGCGCCCACCGCATCGAGAACACGGTCGACACGCGGTTCGCGATCGCCAGCGGTACCAAGGGTTTCACCGCGCTGGTCGTCATCGGCCTGATCGCCGAGGGACGCCTCGAGCTGTCGACGAGAGCGCGGGACTTCCTGGGCGAAGACCTGCCGCTGATCGACGACCGCGTGACGGTCGAGCACCTGCTGACGCACACCTCCGGTATCGGCGACTACTGCGACGACGACAACCCGCCCGAGCACCCGCCGTGGCTTGTCACGTCGGCGGACTACCTCGCCGCGCTCGGCGGGTTCCCGCAGCGGTTCCCGCCCGGGGAACGCTTCCACTACAACAACGGTGCCTTCGTCGTCCTCGGCTTGATCGCCGAACGGATCGCGGGCATACCTTTCGCCGACCTCGTGCGGACCCGCGTCACCGAGCCGGCCGGGATGACCGACACGGAGTTCCTCCGCTCGGACGCCCTGCCCGCCCGGACGGCGACCGGGTACCTCGAAGACGGCCGCACCAACGTGTTCGGCCTGCCGGTGGTCGGCCACGGCGACGGCGGCATCTACAGCACCGCGCCGGACTTCCGGAAGTTCTGGGCCGCCCTGTTCGACGGCCGGATCGTGCCGCGGCGGTGGGTCGAACGGCTGCAGCGCGGGGAGCGCTACGGCCTCGGCTTCTGGCTGCCCCGGCCCGGCGTGGTCCGGCTGGCGGGCGGCGACCACGGCGTCTCGTTCCGGAGCACGCACGAGCCGTCATCGGGCGTCACCGCAACCTTGATCTCGAACGATCACCGAGGTGGCGGGCCCCTGCTGCGATGGCTGGACGAGTTCTTGACGAAGGCTTGACACCCTCCGGCACCGGGGCTACCTTCGGCGAATTCAATGGTCTGGCCGCATACCTTTCAAGAGGTGCCCGATGGATGTTTCCGACCAGCAGACCACTCCCGACCACGCCGACGAAGACAGCGCCCGCCTGCACCAGCTCGGGTACGCGCAAGAGCTCAAACGGACGATGTCGGCGTTCTCGAACTTCGCCGTCTCCTTCACGATCATCTCGATCCTCTCCGGCTGCCTCACGCTCTACGGCTTCGGCATGAAGACCGGCGGCCCGGCCGCGATGATCTGGGGCTGGCCGCTGGTCGGGGTGTTCGTCATCCTGGTCGGGCTCGGCATGGCCGAGGTCTGCTCCAGCTACCCGACCGCCGGCGGGCTGTACTACTGGGCCGCCAAGCTCGCGCCCGGGCGGTCCGGGCCCGCGTGGTCGTGGTTCACCGGCTGGTTCAACCTGATCGGGCAGATCGCGGTCACCGCGGGCATCGACTTCGGCGCGGCCCTGTTCCTCAACGCGTTCCTCGACCTGCAGTGGGGTTACGCCGCGACGCCGGGGCACACGATCCTGCTGCTCGCGATCATCCTCGTGGTGCACGGCCTGCTGAACACCTTCGGCGTCCGGATCGTGGCGATCCTCAACAACGTCAGCGTGTGGTGGCACCTGATCGGCGTGCTGGTGATCGTCGGCGTGCTGGTCTTCGTGCCGGCCAAGCACCAGGACGCGTCGTTCGTCTTCGGCAGCTTCGTCAACCAGACCGGCTGGGGCTCGGCGTTCTACGTCTTCGCGCTCGGACTGCTGGTCGCGCAGTACACCTTGACCGGTTACGACGCTTCCGCGCACATGACCGAGGAGACGAAGAGCGCGGCGACGGCCGGGCCGCGCGGCATCGTCATGTCGATCGTCGTCTCGCTCGTCGCGGGCTGGATCCTGCTGATCGGCCTGACGTTCGCGATCCAGGACTACGACGGCGCGGTCGGCTCGGCGACCGGCGTCCCGCCCGCGCAGATCTTCATCGACGCGACCGGCGCGGTGACCGGCAAGTTCCTCCTGCTGATCTGCATCGGCGCCCAGCTGTTCTGCGGCATGGCGTCGGTGACGGCGAACTCGCGGATGATCTACGCCTTCGCCCGCGACGGCGCGATCCCGGGCTCGGGCTTCTGGCACCGGATCAACAAGCGCACGCAGACGCCGACCAACGCGGTGTGGCTCGCCGCGGGCGGCGCGCTGGTGCTGGCCCTGCCGTACCTGTGGAGCGCCACGGCCTACGCCGCGGTGACGTCGATCGCCGTGGTCGGGCTGTACGTGGCGTACGTGATCCCGGTGTTCCTGCGGGTGCGCCGCGGCGACTCGTTCGAGCCCGGCCCGTGGTCGCTCGGCAAGTGGGGCAAGCCGGTCGGCATCATCGCGACGATCTGGGTGGTGCTGATCTTCTTCCTGTTCATGCTGCCGCAGGTCTCGCCGGTGACGGTGGATTCGTTCAACTACACGCCGATCGCCTTCCTCGTGGTACTGGGCGGGGCCGCCCTGTGGTGGGTGGCTTCGGCCCGGAAGTGGTTCACCGGGCCGAAGGTCCAGGGGTCCGCGGAGGAACTGGCCGCGGTGGAGCAGGAACTGAAGGAACTCGGCTGACGCCGGGGGTGGGAGCCTTCCCCGCGCGGAAGACTCCCACCCCGGCGCTCAAGTGGTCGCGGGCCGGGATTCGACGGCCGGCGAAGGCGTTTCCGCTGGGCTGCGGTGGCCGGGGCGGACCACCGTCACGGCCGCCGCTCCCAGTGCGCCCACCGCCGCGAACGCGTAGAAGCCCCACGGGTACGCGATGCCCGCCGTCAGGAGCGCGCCGCCGAGGATCGGGCCGGAGATCGCGCCGATGCGGCCGATGCCCGCCGACCAGCCGAGGCCGGTTGCGCGGATCGCGTCCGGGTAGATGCGGCCGATGTACGCGTACACCAGCACCTGGGCGCTGAACACGAAACAGCCGGTCAGGAACACCGCCGCGTACAGCCCGACCGCCGGCAGCTTCACGCTCAGCAGGGCGAGGAACACCGCGCCCGCGCAGAACCACACGATCGCCGACGGGCGGATGCCGACGCGGTCGGCGACCCGGCCCGCGACCAGCAGGCCCACGATGCCCCCGACGTTGAGCGTCAGCAGCAGGCTGAGCGCCGCACCCAGCGGGTACCCGGCCTGGCGCATGATCTCCGGCAGCCACGTGTTCAGGCCGTAGACCAGCAGCAGGCCCATGAACGAGGTGACCCAGAAGGCGATCGTCGCGCGCAGCAGGCCGCCGCGGAACAGGCCGGCCACCGCGTGCCCCGCCGACCGCTCCGTCTCGCGAACCCGCTGGAACGTCTCGGATTCCGGCAGGTACTTCAGCATCAGCGGGACCAGCACCAGCGCGGGCAGCGCACCGGCGACGAACATCGCGCGCCAGCCCAGCGGGGTGATCAGCACGATGCCCAGCAGCGCGGTCAGCACCGCGCCGACGTGGTAGCCGGTCATCACCGTGGTGGTCGCGCTGCCCGACTTCCCCTGCCGTGCGTACTCGGTGACCAGCGTGATCGCCGTCGGCAGGCAGCCGCCGAGGCCCAGGCCGGCGACGAACCGCAGCAGCCCGAAGACGAACGTCGACGGCGCGAACGCGCACAGCAGCGTGCACAGCGAGAACAGCGTCACCGAGATGATCAGGGACTTGCGGCGGCCGATGACGTCGGTGACCGTGCCGATCGCCAGCCCGCCCAGCATCATCCCGGCGAGCCCGACGGTCGACACGACCGACGCCGTCGCCGGGGTCAGGCCCCAGACGTGGCCGCGGAGCAGCACCGGCAGCACGGTGCCGAGAACGACCAGGTCGAACCCGTCGAGCAGGACGGCCGTCCAGGCCAGGGGCACGACCCAGGAGCGGGTGCCAGTGGACATCGGAAACCTCCGGAGGTGCGTCGGTGCACGTCCTCCGCACACGTGTGCGGATTGCGAACGAGTATGCACAGCACCCCCGACAGTTTCCATCGCACTTCCACTCCCCGGAAGCCGAGCAGGGCCGCACGACCTGCGGAAAGATCCCCGAGGTGGAAATCCTGACGCTGATGGGCGTGCTCGCGGGCTCGCTGGCGCTGACCGCGGTCGCCCGGCGCTACAACCTGTCCGCGCCGTTGCTGGTCGTGGTCGTCGCGCTCGGCGTCGCGCTGATCCCCGGCGTGCCGCGGTTCGAGCTGGAGCCCGAACTGGTGCTCACCGTCGTGCTGCCGCCGCTGCTCTACTCGACGTCGCTCGAAAGCTCGCTGACGCACTTCAAGCGGGCGCTGCGGCCGATCGTCGCGCTCGGCGTGGTGCTGGTCGCGGTGACCGCGGTGGTCGTCGCCCTGCTCGTGCACCTCTTGCTGCCGGACGTGCCGTTCGCGTCGGCGCTGGTCCTCGGCGCGGTCGTGGCGCCACCGGACGCGGTGACGGCGGTGGCGATCGGCCGCAAGCTCGGCCTGCCCCGGCGGGTGATGACCGTGCTGACCGGGGAAAGCCTGGTCAACGACGCCGCGGCGCTGACGCTGTACAAGGTCGCGCTGGCCGCCGTGGCGGGCACCGCGGGCTCGGCAGGCCACGGCTTCGCGGTGTTCGGCGTCGCGACCGTGCTCGGCATCGGCGTCGGCCTGGCCATCGGCGCGCTCGTGGTGCTGATCCGGCGGCAGCTCGACGACCCGCTGGTGGAGTCGGCGTTCGGGATCATCGTGCCGTTCGCCGCGTACGTCACCGCCGAGCACCTGCACCCCTTCAGCGACGACTTCAGCGGCTCCGGCGTGCTCGCCGTCGTCGCGGCGGGCCTGCTGCTGGGCCACCGCGCGCTGTACGCGTCCCCGGCGACCCGCATGCAGGACAGATCGGTGTGGGCGTCGATCGACGTCCTGCTGGAGGCGCTGGTGTTCGCGCTGATGGGGCTGCAGCTGCCGTTCGTGCTCGAAGGGGCGCAGCACGCGGCCCGCGACAACGGCACGCTGGTCCTGGTCGCCGTGGCCGTGCTGGCGGTGACGATGCTGGTCCGGATCCCGGCGGTGTTCGTCTCCGCCTACCTGCCGCAGACGGTCCGGCTGTTCGGCCGCGACCGCGAAGCACCGTCGTGGCGGACGCTGGCGGTGGTGTCGTGGACCGGCATGCGCGGCGTGGTGACCCTCGCCGCCGCGGCCGGCGTCCCGGCGGGCACGCCGGGCCGCGAGGAGATCCAGCTCTTCGCCTTCACCGTGGCCATCGGCACGGTCCTCGTCCAGGGGCTGACGCTGCCCCTGCTGATCCGGGCGCTCAAGGTGGAAGACCCCGAGGAAGCCTCGCGGGACGAAGCGGAAGAACTCGCCGCGCGCGAAGTCGCGAAGAAGGCGGCGCAGGAACGGCTGCGCGAGATCGGCCACGAGCGGCTGGCTTCGCTGGACCTGCCGCAGGAGAAGGTGGACCGGCTCAAGGAGCGGCTCCAGCGGCTGATCGACACGCGTTACCGCTTCGCCAAGGCCGCGATCACGCTGTCCGGTGAAGACCGCGCCGGCAGCCCGCAGACCCAGTTCGCGAAGGCCCGCCGGGAACTGCTGATCACCCAGCGCAAGGCGATGATCGAGGAGAACCGCGCGGGCCGGCTCGACGACGAGGTGCTGCGGAAGGTGCTGCGCGAGCTGGACCTGGAGGAGATGTCGGTGACCGCGATGCTCACGAACCGGATGAGCTGAGCGCCGCCCACGTCCGGAGCCGCTCTTCGGAGGAGCGGATCCCGGTCTGGGTCAGCACGACGTCGGTGGCGCCGGCGTCGTAGTAACGCCGGATCCCCTGCGCCACGGTCTTTTCGTCGCCGATCAGGGCGAGCTCCACGGGGTGGTCGGCGCCTTCCGCGTCCAGGATCTTCCGGTACGACGGGATCTGCCCGTAGAAGGCCATCTGCTCGGCGGCGAGCGCGCGGACGGCGTCGGGATCGTCGGTGACGACGGCGGGAACCGCGGCGATGATCCGCTTGCCGGCGGGCAGGGCCGGGACGATCCGCTCGGAAAGCGCTCTCGGGCCGGCGAGGTACGGGAGGGTGCCGTCGGCCAGTTCCCCCGTGACGGCCAGCGCCTGCGGCCCCATCGCGGCGACGACGACCGGGACGTCGTTCCCACCGGCCACTGTGGACGGCCCGGGCGAGTGGGCCCGCACGGTCTCCCCGTCGAAGTCGACGGCTTCCCCGGCGAAGGCCTGCCGGAGCACGGCCAGGTACTCGCGCAGGTGGCGGATCGGCGGCGGGTAGTCGAGCCCGTAGACCGGGCCGAGGAAGCCCTGGGAGCCCAGGCCGATCCCGAGCGTGAACCGGCCACCGGTGGCGGCCTGGGCGGTCAGCGCGGCGCTCGCGACCAGCAGCGGGTGGCGCGGGTAGGTGGGCACGACGGAGGTGCCGACCTCGATCCCCGGCACTTCCCGCCCGGCCAGCGCGGCGATCGCGATGGCGTCCTGGCCCAGCGGCAGCTGGGAGAACCAGACCGACTTCAGCCCGGCCCCGGCGGCCTGGCGGGTCTGGGCGACGAGCTCGTCGACGAGGTTCGGCGCCGAGTCCGTGTCCCCGGCAGGCAGCGCGGCTCCGATGGTCATGATCCCAAGCTAGCGAGGGCCGCCACCGGTTTCCGGCTTCCCAGTGGCTGGGACCGGCGGCGCGCACGGCGACCCCCCTCGCCCCGCCGTACGCGCCTCCCGGCCCTACCGACAGTCGCAGGGACGCTGTACAGGATCGGCACATCCGGCGAACATCGGAGGGAGACGCCGCGCTCACGGGAAGGATGCCGTGGAGTTCCTGCTCCTCGGCCCGGTCGAGGTCCGGTCGGGCACCGGGTACCTGCAGCTGGCCTCGCAACGGCAGCGCGCGCTGCTCGCCGCCCTCCTGCTCGCGCCCGGCGTGGTGGTGGCCCCGCACCGGCTGGTCGAGGTGATCTGGGGTGAAACGGCTCCGCCGTCCGCGGCCGCGAACCTGCGTACCCACGTCGCCCAGCTGCGCCGGCAGCTCGCCACCCTGGACGGCGGTGCCCGGCGCATCCACGCCAGGGCCGGTGGCTACCTGCTCGAAGTCCGGCCGGGCGAACTCGACGCCGAGCGGTTCGAGCGCCTCGCCGCGGCCGGGCACCGGGCGCTGCTGGCCGGCGACGACGAGGCCGCCGCGGAGACGCTCGGGCGCGCACTGGCGCTGTGGCGGGGACATCCGCTGGGCAACCTCGCTCCGACCACCGCGGTCGATGCCGAGGCACAGCGGCTGCTCGAAGCCCGGCTCGCCGCCGTCGAACACCACTGCCGCGCGCGGCTCAACCTGGGTGCGTGCGCGGACGTGGCCGCCGAACTGCGCGTGCTCGTGGCCGGCCACCCGCTGCACGAACGGCTCTGGGCCCTGCTGGTGCTCGCGCTGGCCGCCGCCGGCCAGCCCGCCGCCGCGCTCGACGCCTACGACACGATCACCAGCAGGCTGGCAGGCGAACTGGGGGCCGAACCGGGTCCTGACCTGCGCGAGGCCCAGCTGGCCGTGTTGCGGCACCAGGCCGTCTCCGCCCCTTCGCCGCTGCGTCCCGCACTGCTTCCCCGCGCCGCAGCGGGTTTTCGCGGGCGGCGCACCGAACTGCTGGCCCTCGACCGGCTGCTGCCCGGGGGCGACGGCCCGCGCCTCGGTGTCGTCACGGGTACCGCCGGGGTCGGCAAATCGGACCTCGCGACGCAGTGGGCGCACCGCGTCCGCGACCGCTTCCCCGACGGGCAGCTGTACGCCGACCTCCGCCGCTCGGCCTCGCCGGGCCCGGTGCTCGGGCGGTTCCTGCGGGCGCTGGGCGTCCCGGCGCGGCAGATCCCCGGCGACGTCGACGAAGCCGCGGCGCTGTACCGGTCCGTGCTGGCGGACCGGGCGGTGCTCTGCGTGCTCGACGACGCGCTCGATCCCGCCCAGGTCCGGCCGCTGCTGCCCGCGGCACCGCACTGCGTGGTCCTGGTGACCAGCCGCAACCGGCTCGACGGCCTGGTCGCGCTCGACGGCGCCTGGCGCGTCACGCTGGACGTCCTCGACGCGGCCGACGCGGTGGCCGTGCTCGCGGCCGCGATCGGCCCCGGCCGGGTGGACGGCGAACCGGCGGCCACCGCCGAACTGGCCGAGACGTGCGCGCGGCTGCCCATCGCCCTGCGCATCACCGGCGCCCAGCTCCGGCACCGGGCCGGCCGCCGGGTGGCCGACCACCTCGCCGACCTGCGCGCCCAAGGGGTGCTGGACGGCCTGACGACCGACGGCGAGACCAGCGCGGTCCGGGGCGCCTACGACCTCTCCTACGCCGCGCTCGACCCCGCCGCGCGCCGGACGTTCCGGCTGCTCGGCCTGGTGCCCGGTCCGGACGCGACACCGGCCGCGGTCACCGCGCTGACCGGCGACCCGGCCGCGACGGCGGCCCGCCACCTCGAACGGCTCGCGCTGGCCCACCTCGTCCAGGAGCACGCGCCGGGCCGCTACCGCCTGCACGAGCTCCTCCGCCGGTACGCCGCCGAACGCGCGGACGTCGAGTGCTCCGGCGAAGAGCGCGACACGGCGACGCGCGCCCTGCTCGGCCACTACCTCGCCCACACCGGCGCGGCCGCCGAACTGCTGTACCCGGACGTCCTGCGGCAGTCCGCACCGCAGCCGGGGTGCGGGTTCGACAGCGAGGAAGCCGCGCGGACGTGGCTCGACGACGAAGTCCCCAACCTCGTCGCCGCGATCCGGCACGCCCACGCGCACGGCTTCCACAGCCAGGCCTGGCAGCTCGTCGACACGCTGCGCGGGCACTGCATGACGACGTGGCTCGTGGAAGGCCCGGAACTGGCCCGGATCGGCCTCGCCGCGGCGGACGCCACCGGCGAAGCCGACGTGCGGGCGGCCGCGCACAACAACCTCGCCGTCACCTGCGCACTGCGCTACGACTTCGAGCCCGCCGTCACCCACTTCCGCGCCGCTCTGGCCCGCTACCGCGAATTCGGGTTCCGGCGGGGCGTGGTCAGCGTGCTGGAGAACCTGGCCACCCTCCACCTCTTCACCGGCGACCTCGACCGGGCGAGCCTGCTGTTCGCCGAGGCGGCCGAGTTCGGTCCGACGCGGAACGCGGTCTGCCGCCGGAACATCGCGGTGCTCCACGAACACCGCGGCAGGCTGGCGGAGGCGACCGCGGTCCACACCTCGCTCGCCGCCGACGCGCGGTGCGCGGACGACCTGGTCCTGCTCGCCGGCGTGCGGGCCCGCGCCGCCGACTACGAAACGGCGTTGCCCGTCGCCGAAGAAGCCGCGGAACTGGCCGGGCGCGCGAACGACCGGTGGACCGAGGCCTGCGCGTTCGCGGTGCTCAGCAGGATCCACGCCGGCACCGGCGACGCGGAGCGGGCCGCCCGCTTCGCGGAGGAAGCCCTCGAGACCGGGCGCGGCCTCGGCGACCCCGGTGTCGAGATCGCCGGGCACGCCGCACTCGCGCTGAGCAGGCTCGCCGGCGGGCACCACGAGCGCGCCCTGCTCAGCGGCCACCACGCTCTGCGCCTCGCTCGCCGGACGGGCCTCCGGTTCGACGAGTGCGAAGCGCTCATCACCATCGGGCGCGCCCACCGGGCGGCCGGTGCGCACGAGCAGGCCGGCCACTACCTCGGAGCCGCCCTGCAGCTGGCGAAAGCCCACGGCTACCACGGACTTGCCGCCGTCGCCGCGGAAGCGTGACCCGGCTATCGCCTGCCGCGCCGCCGGGCAAGCGCTTCCGCATCGCGGGACAGCGGTGCTCCCAGGACCTGGGAACCCGAGCGGACGGCGGGAAAATCCCCCACCCTGAAACGAAAATCGCGATCTTCAGGAGAGCCCCATGTCGCTGACCGAAGTCATCGAAGGCACCCGCAAGGCCGTCGACGCCGATCCGCACAACGCCGCCGTCTCCTTCAGCGTGGCCAACACCCTCAAGCCGGGCACCCGGACCGAAGTCGAAGTCAAGGTGCGCGACCACGCCTTCACCGTCGACGAGCCGGCCGCGCTCGGCGGGACCGACCAGGCCGCCAACCCCGTCGAGTACGCGCTGGCCGCCCTCGGGTCGTGCCAGGTGATCACGTACCAGTTCTGGGCGGCGAAGCGCGGGATCCCGATCGACTCGATCAAGGTCACCGTCGACGGCGACCTCGATCTGCACGGCTTCTTCGGCTTTTCCTTCAACACCCGCCCCGGCTTCGGGGACGTGCGCGTGTCCGTGGAACTCGAGGGCCCGGCGAGCCGGGAGCGCTACGAAGACCTCAAGCGCGAGGTCGACGAGCACTGCCCGGTGCTCGACCTGTTCCGGAACGAAACGCCCGTCAGCACCAAGCTGACTTAGACGAACTGATGGCGGACGATCGTCTGCTCGCGGCCCGGGCCCACGCCGATCGCCGAGATCCGGGCGCCTGACAGCTCTTCCAGGCGCTCGACGTACGCGCGGGCGTTCGCCGGGAGCTCCTCGAACGTGCGGCACGCCGAGATGTCCTCGAACCAGCCCGGGTGCTCTTCGTAGATCGGGATCGCGTGGTGCACGTCGGTCTGCGTCATCGGCATGTCCGGCGTGCGGAATCCGTCGACTTCGTAGCCGACGCACACGGGAACCTTCTCCAGGCCGGACAGCACGTCCAGCTTCGTGAGGAAGTAGTCGGTGATGCCGTTGACGCGCACCGCGTACCGCGCGATCACCGCGTCGAACCAGCCGGTGCGCCGCGAGCGGCCGGTCGTCACGCCGAACTCGCCGCCCTGCTTGCGCAGGTACTCGCCGGACTCGTCGTGCAGCTCGGTCGGGAACGGGCCGGAGCCGACGCGCGTGGTGTAGGCCTTGAGGATGCCGAGCACCGTCGTGATGCGGCCCGGCCCGATGCCCGAGCCGGCGCTCGCGCCACCGGACGTCGGGTTCGAGGACGTCACGAACGGGTAGGTGCCGTGGTCGACGTCGAGCAGGGTGCCCTGCGACCCCTCCAGCAGCACGGTTTCGCCGCGCTCGAGGGCCTGGTTCAGCTGCAGCCGCGTGTCGGCGATGCGGTGCGCGAACTTCTCGCCCGCGGCCAGCACCTCGTCGGCGACCTGGTCGGCGTCGAGCGCCTTGCGGTTGTAGACCTTCACCAGCACCTGGTTCTTGAACTCCAGCGCGGCTTCGACCTTCTGGCGGAAGATCTTCTCGTCGAGCAGGTCCTGCACGCGGACGCCGACGCGGGCGATCTTGTCCTGGTAGCACGGTCCGATGCCGCGGCCGGTGGTGCCGATCTTGCGGCTGCCGAGGTACCGCTCGGTGACTTTGTCGATGGCCACGTGGTACGGCATGATCAGGTGCGCGTCGGCCGAGATCAGCAGCTTGGACGTGTCGACGTCCCGCGCTTCGAGGCCGGACAGCTCTTCCAGCAGCACACCCGGGTCGACCACGACGCCGTTGCCGATGACGTTCGTCACGCCCGGCGTCAGGATGCCCGAAGGGATGAGGTGCAGGGCGAAGTTCTCGCCGTTCGGCAGGACGACCGTGTGACCGGCGTTGTTGCCACCCTGGTAGCGGACGACCCACTGGACGCGGTCACCCATCAGGTCGGTGGCCTTGCCCTTGCCTTCGTCTCCCCATTGGGCACCGATGAGCACGATGGCCGGCATGTGACACTCCAGGTGTTCGACGACTGAGGTTTAGTGTCCCGGACGGACACCGGTGGCGCTGAGGAAATGCCGGTGCATGACTGTAACGGAGGACGTGCGGGTGCGCGGAATCGTGGTGGCTTGTGGCGAGGACGCCGCCGGCTTCGAAGAGGTCGACGACGTCGAGTCGATCCGCGTGCCGAGCCGTCCCGGCAAGGCGGAAATCGACCCCTTGCTGGGCGAACACGATCACCTGGTGGTGTCGGGGACGGACGCCGACCTCGCCGCGGTGGTGCTGCGGCTGCTCCGGAAGGACGCGATCTCCGGCGTGTCGGTCGGGTTCGTGCCGTCGTCGCCGGACTCGGTGGTCGGCGCCCTGTGGGACCTGCCGAAAACGCCGCTGCGGGCGCTCGCGCTGGCCCTGCGCGGCGAGGTCGACCCGGTGCCGCTGATCCGCGACGACGTCGGCGGCGTGCTCGTCGGGCGCGGGCAGCTGCGGATGGTCCGCGGGGTGGCCTACGCCGACGAGCAGGTGGCGTTGCGCGGGCCGGCCACCTCGATCGAGGTGACGCCGGACCCAGGCGGGCCCGGCCTGGCCGTCCGCGTGGTGAAGGGCACGATCTTCAAGCGGCCGTCGACGCTGTACTCGCGGGCGTTCCAGATCGGCTGCATCCCGACCCGGCCGGTGCGCGACGACGTCGTCTTCGAGCGCGCGGTGAACAAGTGGACCTGGTACCGGCACACCGAGGACCTGCGGCTGGTCCGGGGCGCCGTCTGACGGACAGCAACACGTCACCTATACGTGTTGTACCCGCTACTCCCGTGTCGCAGGGTGAGCTGTCCCCACTCCTGACGCGGAGGCCAGCAAGATGCCAACCAGGCGTGCTGTTCGTCACTCGTTCACCATCCTCGCCGTCACCGCGGTGCTGTCCGGCACCCTGGCCGGCGTCGCGGACGCGACGCCGCCGGGCATCCCGTCGGCCACCACGGCCAAGTCGGAGCTCGCGGCACTGACCGTCAAGGCCGACGGCTCGCAGACCGGCTACAGCCGCGACAAGTTCCCGCACTGGATCGACCAGGGCAACAGCTGCAACACGCGTGAAGTGGTGCTCAAGCGCGACGGCACGAACGTGGTGACCGACTCCAGCTGCGCCGCGACCTCCGGCAAGTGGTTCAGCCCGTACGACGGCGCGACCTGGACCGCGGCGTCCGATGTGGACATCGACCACGTCGTGCCGCTGGCGGACGCGTGGCGCACCGGCGCGTCGTCGTGGACGACCGCGCAGCGCCAGGCGTACGCGAACGACCTCACCGACCCGCAGCTGATCGCCGTGACGGACAACGTGAACCAGGAGAAGGGCGACAAGTCGCCCGACGCGTGGAAGCCGCCGCTGGTCAGCTACTGGTGCACCTACGCGAAGATGTGGGTCGCGGTGAAGTACAAGTTCAAGCTGACGATCAACTCCGCCGAGAAGTCCGCCCTCACGGACATGCTCAACCGCTGCTGACACCGGTACGCTCGGGCGGTGCGGATCCTCTTCACGTGCCGCCCGGCGTACGGCCACCTCTTTCCCCTGCTCCCACTGGCGAACGCGGCCCGCGCGGCGGGGCACGAGGTCGTCTTCGGCACCGGCGAGGAGTTCGTGCCGAAGGTGCGTGAGCTCGGTTTCGAAGTCCACCGCGTCGGCATCTCCATCCGCGACGCGGAGGCCGAGGCCCAGCGGCGCCACGGCGCGGACGCCGGTTTCCTCGACGTCGGCATCACGATGTTCGCCGAACTGCTGCCGCGGGCGACGATCGCAGACCTGCGCCCGCTGCTGCCCGGACTGCGGCCGGATCTGGTGGTCTACGAGCAGAGCGACGTCGGCACCGGTGCACTGGCGCAGCAGGCGGGCATCCCGGCGGTCTCGCAGGTGATCGGCCGGTCGGTGTCGCCGGAGGTCCTGTCCGTCGCGGCCGAGCGGCTGGCCCCGCTTTGGGACACGCTGCCTGCCGACGCGATGCTCGGCGACGCCTGCGTCGACGTCTGGCCCGACAGCGTCCGCGACCCGGGAACGGCGGCCGTGCCGAAGGTCTTCCGGATGCGCCCGACGCAATACAACGCTGCGGTCCCGCTGCCCCCGCTCCCGGAAGACGGCTTCGCGTACCTGACCCTGGGCACGGTCGTCTTCGGCGCGACCCAGGTGCTGCGCGGAGCGATCGCCGCCCTGTCGCGGCTGCCGGTGGACGTGCTGGTGGCGGTCGGCCCGGGCGATCCCGCGGCGCTGGGCCCGGTGCCGGAGAACGTACGGGTCGCCGGTTTCGTGCCGCAGGCGTCGGTGCTGGAACACGCGGGACTGGTGGTGCACCACGGCGGCACCGGGACGGTGCTCGGCGCGCTCGCCGCCGGCCTGCCGCAGCTGATCCTGCCGCAGGGCGCGGACCAGTTCGCCAACGCGGACACGCTGTCGGCGCTCGGCGCGGCGAAGGCACTGGCCGGCGACGCCGTCCGGATCCCCGCGATCGAGGCGGCGGCCCGCGAACTGCTCGACGACCCGGCCGCGCGGCAGATCGCCCAGGGCATCGCGGCCGAGATCGCCGGCCTGCCCGCGCCCGAGGTCGTCCTCGGCGAGCTCGTCAGCTGGGCGGGCTGACCAGCGCCAGGATTTCGCGGGCCACGGCGTCGTTCTGGCGGAAGGACAGGGCGTTCGTCCGCGGCCGGGTGAACGCCGCCGCCGAGCGGGCGCTCGTGTGGGGGCCCACCGCGAAGCGGTGCGGGTGCGCGCTTCCGGTGCCGTCGAGCAGCCGGGAGTCCGAAACGCGCGTGTGGATGCGGCCCGACGGCAGGGAACCACCCGTCACCGGGTCCACCACCGACTCCTCCGCGAGCTCGCCGGCGTCGCGCAGCTGCCGGAGCAGGCCGTCGGCCGCGCGGGTCACGCTCGGGCCCGGCAGCCGCGCCTCGATCAGCGTGCGGGCCTCGACCGTCTCCGGGTGGCTCGCCGAGGACGCGACGAAGACGCCGCGCTCCGCCGTCACCCGCATTTCCGCGCCCGCGAAGGAAACGATCCCCGCTTCGTGCAGGGCCAGCAGCTCCTCCAGGCGCCGCGGCGGCGGACCGCTGGCGTAGTAGGAGAAGAACCCGTGGAACCAGCCGTCCATGTCGGACACCTGCGAGCCGGCCCCTAATCGTCCTCTTTGGACCAGCAGGGGCAGCTGGCCGTACACCGACAGCAGCGCCATGAAGGCACCCAGGTCGGCGCTGAACTCCTGGTCCGCCCGGCGCGCCAGGTCGGCCTCGACGTACTTGCGCAGTTCCTTGCCGAACTCCTCCGCGGTGCCGAAGGTGCGGTCCGCCATCGGCCGGTCCAGCCGGTCGAGGTCGAGCCGGTCGGCCTCGGCGGGCACCGCCCGCGCGATGAGCTCCCGCATGGCGGGCGCATCCCAGGCCAGATCGGCGAAGGCGTCGGCGAACACGGCGAAGTCCATCCGCACGCGGCCGGGGTGCGCGGTGAACAGCTCGCTGTAGTAGCCCCAGGCCAGTTCCTTCGCGATCAGCGGCCAGACGTCGGCCCGGAAGTCGAGCACGTCCCCGGGCAGCGCGTCGATGGCGTAGGCGTCGAAGAACCTGGGCAGCCGCAACGGTTTCCCGCGCAGCCGGTAGCTGATCTTCGCGTGGTAGGGCACCCCGCGCCGGGAGCCGACGTGCAGCACCGGCTCGGCGCCGCTCGGGTGGTAGCGGAGGCCGCCGCACGGGAGGTCCTCGAACCGGCCGCCGCGGCCCTCGGTCAGCAGCAGCATCAGGTCGACGAACGCCAGCCCGAACCCGCGCACCAGCACGGTCTCGCCCGGTTCGACGCCCGCGTAGTCGACGTCGGCGGTGTAGCCGGCCGGGTAGTAGGCCAGCCCGTGCCGCGCGGCGAACGCCACCAGCTCGCGCTCCCGCTCGTCGGGTTCGGCGTCGAGGTGACCGACGGTGAAGACGACGGCGTCCGCCACGACCGCCGAGCCGTCCGACAGGTGGACGGTCCGGCCGTCGACGCCGGTCGCGCGGGCCGCGTGCTCGACGACGTCGACGCCTTCGGGCAGGTCCGCGACGACCTTCCGGTACACCCAGGTCAGGTAGGCGCTCTGCAGCCGCCGGGTGGGGAAGTCGAAGGCGTCGAGCGCGGTCAGCTCGGCGACGACGTCGGGCGGCACCTCGGCGTCGAGCCCCCCGCCGCGCACCTGCCGCGCCCATTCCAGCAGCGACGGCCCCGGCCGCACCGGGCCTGCCATCTTCACCGAGTCGTCGGTGAACATCGTGACGTCCTCGGGCATGGAGTTCATCCGCAGCAGCGGCGACTGGTCGTACCGCCACACCCGGCCGGGCCCCGGCGGGAACGGGTCGATCAGGTGCACCTCGACCCGGCGGCCACCGGCCAGCTCGCCCGCGTTCGCGCCCAGCCGTTCGAGAACGCCGACCCCGCGGGGTCCGGCGCCCACGACGGCCAAGGTGAACGGCGGGAGGTCGGTCACCCTTCCGAAGCTACGCCGGGGTTCCGGCGCCGGAGCCGCTTCCCACAGAGCGGAACCCATCCACCCCGCGCGCGGCTCCGAAGTCCTGGGGCACTCCGGTGAAAGGAGCTCACTTGACCTTCGTCCACCCAGGCGCCCGGGCCTCGATCCACCGCTTCCACCAGCGAATACGTGGCCGATGAGCTCGGCTCGCCGCACCGCGTCCCCACCGCGCAGGACGTGGTCGGCACCCTCTTGCAGGGGAACTGGGCGATCTTCGCCCACGAATGGGCCGATCCGGACGGGATCGACCCCGGGCACTGGCGGGACGTCGTCGAGGCCGCCGCGGAGGCGGCCGGGGTCGACGTCGAGTTCGTGGTCATCCCGCGCCGGTCCCTGACCGTGGTGTTCAACCGGGCGGCGCCACCGACGTTCGAGCAGGTGCGCGCGTCGATCGAGGTGATCGAGGCGCACCGGCGCTGATTCCACCCTGCGGACGTCGTTGCCGCCCCCCTCGAGACAGGCGTAGCCGTGGGGGTACCGAGGCGAAAGAAGGTGGGCGGCATGCCGGTGGAGTTCCTGGGCATCGGGGGCACGCACGACGGTGCGGAGACGCACGCGCGCTCCGGCGGGGTGTTCGACAAGGAGTACACGCTGCGCCTGGCCCGCGCGCACGAGGACTTCGGGTGGGACCGGGTGCTGTTCGCCTACGGCTCGGGCTCGCCCGACCCCGCGCAGGCGGCCGCGTACGTCGCCACGAAGCTCGACAAGCTGCAGATCCTGCTCGCCCACCGCGCGAACGTCTCGTACCCGACGTTCGCCGCGAAAACGTTCGCCACGCTGGACCAGATCTCCGACGGCCGGCTGACCGTGCACTTCATCACCGGGGGCAACGACCACGAGCAGCAGCGCGAAGGCGACTACCTGACGAAGGACCAGCGCTACGGGCGTACCCGCGAGGCCATCCAGATCATCAAGAAGGCCTGGACCTCGGACGAGCCCTTCGACTTCGAAGGCGAGTACTACCGCTTCGCCGACTACGTCAGCGACGTCAAGCCCGTGCAGCAGCCGCGGCCGAACGTCTCCTTCGGCGGCTCGTCGCCCGCCGCGTACGCCGCCGGGGGCGCCGAAGCGGACATCTACTGCCTCTGGGGTGAGCCGCTGGCGCAGACCGCCGAGCAGATCGAGTCGGTCAAAGCCGCCGCGGCGGCCGCCGGCCGCACCGACGTGCCGCGGATCCAGGTCGCCTTCCGGCCCATCATCGCGCCGACCGAGGAGCTGGCCTGGGAGAAGGCGTACGCCACGGTCGGGGCGATCAAGGACCGCACCAAGGGTGGGCAGCCGCTGACCCGGCGGCACAAGCTCACCGAACCCGAGAACACCGGCTCGCAGCGGCTGCTGGAGATCGCGGCGAGCGGCGAGCGGTTCGACCGCGCGCTGTGGACGCCGACCGCGGCCGCGACCGGCGGCGCCGGCAACTCGAACGCGCTGGTCGGGACGCCGGAGACGGTCGCGCAGGCCCTGCTCGACTACTACGACCTCGGCGTGGAGATCCTCTCCGCCCGCGGTTACGACATGCTCGGCGACACGATCGACTTCGGCCGGTACGTCATCCCGATCGTCCGCGAAGAGGTCGCCAAGCGCGACGCCCGCCGTGCCGCGGAGGCCGTCCGGGCGCCCGCGGAGGACGCCTTGGCCGTCGACGGCTGACCTCGCGTTTCCCCGGTAGCCACCTCGCGCACGCGAGGTGGCTACTTTTGCCTCTGGCGACCGACCAACGGGTACGGAATGATCCTTTGGTGACTCCTGAGCCATCGGTCAGACACTGCGGGCTATCGTCTGACCCGTTCGGGAAAGCTCCGTGACACCTTCGATACCGGCGAAAGAACCTAGAGATTTACCAACAGTCACGGGACACTGGCTGAGGTAACTCACGTACCGTGACTGCCTCATGACCGGCTGGTCGTGTCGTCACCAGTGGTCATGGTGCCGGGCACGGTATGCACAAGAGGTCGGGAGAAAACGCATGGCAGCACCGCCGGATCGCGTCACGTTCCGCGAGGTGTTCGGGATCGCCGAGTTCCGGGCGCTGTGGTTCGGCGAACTGCTCTCGATCGCCGGCGACCAGCTGGCCAGGGTCGCGCTGTCCATCCTCGTGTTCACCGGGACGAACTCCGCGACGCTCACCGGCCTCACCTACGCGCTGACGTACGCGCCGTCGCTGCTCGGCGGCATCTTCCTGACCGGCTTCGCCGACCGCTTCCCGCGCCGCAGCGTGATGGTGCTCGTCGACCTGCTGCGGGCCGCCCTGATCCTGCTGGTCGCCCTGCCCGGCATGCCGTTCTGGCTGATGTGCGTGCTGGTCGGCGGCGTCTCCCTGGTCAACCCGCCGTTCAAGGCGTCCCAGCTGGCCCTGCTGCCGCAGGTGCTGGAGGGCGACCGGTTCGTCGTCGGGATGGGCATCCGGAGCATGACCGTGCAGAGCGCCCAGCTGCTCGGCTTCGCCGGCGGCGGGGCCCTGCTGATCGCCCTCGACCCGCACGTCGCGCTGATCATCGACGCGGCCACCTTCGTGCTGTCGGCCGTCTTCGTCCGCTTCGGCGTCCGCGCCCGGCCGGCCGCGGCCAGCGGCGAGCAGCGCAAGTCCTTCTTCGCGACCCTCGGCGGCGGCGGCCGGACGGCGTTCGCCAGCGGGCCGCTGCGGACGCTGGTGCTGTTCACCTGGCTGATGGGTCTGCTGCCGGTCTACGAGGGCATCGCCGCGCCGTACGTCTCGGCGGCGGGCGGCGGCCCCGAAGCGATCGGCCTGCTGCTCGCGGCCGATCCGATCGGCAGCGTCATCGCGACCTTCGTCTACACGCGCTGGGTGCCCGCCCGGCTACGGCCGAAGCTGATCGGCCCGTTGTCGGCGCTGTGCGCGGTGCCGCTGGTGCTGTGCTTCCTGAACCCCGGCCCGATCTCGTCGATCGTGTTGTTCATCGTCTCGGGCGGCCTGGGGACGGTCTGCCTGCTGCAGGCGACCGCGTCACTGACCCTGGCCGTGCCCGACGAGCAGCGGGCGCAGGTGATGGGCCTGTCCAACACCGGCCTGACCACGATGATGGGCATCAGCCCGCTCATCGGCGGGGTGCTCGCGGATCAGCTGACCCCGCACGGGACGGTCGGGATCTTCGGCCTGGCCGGGATCGTCCTCACCCTGCCGCTGGCGGTGCTGTGGGCCCGGGCGCTGTCGGGCGAGCCGGATCGATGGATCGACAAAGAAGCCGCACGCGCCGAACATGCATGACATGCCCCGCGCGTGGGCTCGACCTGCGCGACCTTGCGGTGCGCTGTGCGGTCACTGTTCTTTGCCGCGCATCGCTGGCCACCTCTCGTTCCGGTGTCAAAGAAAAAGTACACACCGAAAGCCCTTGTGGACAGCAGGCGAACGGTCTGAAACTGTCCGTGAGTACTTTGTCACCGTACAACCACGCAAGGGTCTGGGGGAAAAATGGTCACATCGGGGGAACAGCGCGGCCAAGACTTGATTTCTCGCGTACAGGGGTGGGCACTGTGGACCCGCCCCCGCGACTGGATCATCGCGACGCTGACCGCCATCACGGTCATGCTGAGCTGGACGGCCGTTTCGCTGTTGACCGTGCCGGTCACTGTCGCCCAACTGGGCACGTTTCTGCTGCTCACAGCCCTGGCGGTGGCGCAGACGGAGGTCAGCAGGCGGCTCGAGCGACAGCGCCGAATCCTCAGCAACGGGCCCGACATCTCGATGACTTCGGTGTGGCTGCTGCCCGCCGGCCTGCTGCTTCCGGCCCAGCTGATCGCCGCGCTCGGCGGCGTCCTGTACGTCTACTTGGCGTTCCGTAGTTGGTCCGGCACCCGTCCGGGTGAATTTCACCGCGTGGCCGCGAACGCGACCACGATGATCTTGTCGGCCTTCTCCGCGGGTGTCGTCGGTCACATGACGATCGGCAGCGGGGTCGCGACGGTGACGCTCGCGGCGCTGGCCTTCTTCACGGTCAACACCGCGCTCACCGGCCTCGGCCTCTACCTGGCCGACCCGAAGAACGCCACGCCGGTGTCCTGCCTCGGCAACATGGACGACAACCTGCTCGAGCTGTCCACGTTGTGCGTCGGCGCCCTGCTGGTGATGGTGCTCAACGAAGAGCCGCTGCTGTCCGTGCTGGTCATCCTGCCGCTGTACGTGCTGCAGCGGTCCGTGCTGATCAAGCGGCTGGAGGAGCTGGCCACCACGGACCAGAAGACGCAGCTGCTCAACGCCACCACCTGGCAGGACGGCGCCCTGCGCGAGATTTCGCGCGCGGAGCGGGAGAACGGCAGCTTCGGCGCCATGATGATCGACCTCGACCACTTCAAGCGGATCAACGACACCTACGGGCACCTCGCGGGGGACGACGTGCTCAAGGCGGTCGCCGCCGTGGTCAAGCAGGAGACGAGGGCGCACGACCTGGTCGGCCGGTTCGGCGGCGAGGAGTTCGTCGCGCTGCTGCCGTCGACGTCCAAAGAGGACGCGATCGTGACCGCGGAACGGATCCGGCAACGAGTCAGTGAACTGATCATCAGCACCACGACCAACGAGGGCGCGGCCGTCGACATCCAACGGCAGACGGCGTCCATCGGCGTCGCCGCCTACCCGCTCGACGGCTCGTCCATCGAGGAGGTGATGGCGTCCGCCGACGCGGCCGTGTACGCGGCCAAACACGGCGGGCGCAACCGGGTGGTGGGGTCGGCCGCGGCAGCGTTGGCGGCGGCTTAGCTACCGCAACCGGTCGATGACGTCGCTCGCCTTGGTCTGCAGGCGGGCGACGCCGCCCACGGTGAATTCGGTGAGCAGGTCGATCAGGGCGTCCTGGTCCGGCGGCTCGCCGTCCCAGGTGGCCTGGACCAGTGACTCGGTCATCGCGAAGAAGAGCGTGACCAGCGCGCGGTCCGCGCGGCCGGAGTCGATGCCGTGCGCGGCCCACCGCTTGCGGCTGGCTTCGGCGTAGACGACGGCCAGCCTCTCCCTCAACCGGGTGAGAGCGGGGTCGCCCGCGCGCTCGGCCGCACGGAGCACGCCGTAGCCCTCGGGGTGGTCGGCGACGTAGGTGACCATGTTCGCGTAGTTGGCCCGCGCCCAGGCCCGCAGGCCGGGCTGGGTGTCGGCCACCGACGGCCCCGCGATGGCCGTGAAAGCCTTCTCTTCGGTTTCCGCCACGACCTCGGCGAACAGGGTCGCGCGGTCGCCGAACTGCTCGTAGACGGCCTGGCGCGAGACGCCGGCTTCCCGCGCGATCTGCTCGATGGTCGCGCCCTGCATCCCGTGCTGCGCGACGACCCGGGCGGTCGCCTGCACGACCCGGGCGCGCTGCTCCGGAAGCGGGAGCTTGCGCGGTCGCCCGCGCGGGGCCGGGCTTGACATGTGGTCCACCTCACGTGACTCTTTTTCCGACACCTCTGTCTAAAAAGGTGTTCCCCGCGCACTCGACCTGCTCAACGAGGAGCAAGCATGCGTATCTTCCCCCGCCGCGCCCTGTCCGCGGCCGTCGCCACGGTTTCCGCACTGGCTCTGGCGACGCTCGGCCCGCCCCAGGCCTCCGCCGCGTCCTTCTACGACCCGCCGTCACCCCTGCCGGCGGGCCGCAACGGCGATGTCATCCGGCACGAGGCCTCGACGTTCTACATCGATCCGATCCAGCTGATCAAGGCCGACGCGAACGTGCAGCGGATCATGTACCGCAGCACCGACACGCACGGCTCGCCGATCGCCGTCACCGGCACGGTGCTGACGCCGAGGTCGGCGTGGCACGGCGCCGGGGTCCGCCCGATCGTCTCCTACGCCGTCGGCACCCAGGGCGAGGGCGACGACTGCGCGCCCTCGAAAGCGCTTGCTGCCGGGTTCGAGTACGAGGGCCCGTTCATCGCCGGGCTGCTGACCAGGGGTTACGGCGTCGTCGTCACCGACTACGAGGGGCTCGGCACGCCCGGGGACCACACGTACGTCAACCGGGCGTCGGAAGGCCACGCCGTGCTCGACGCCATCCGCGCGGCGCAGCGGCTGCCGGAGGCGGGCCTCCCGGACGACGGCCCGGTCGCGATCGCGGGCTACTCCCAGGGCGGCGGCGCCTCGGCCGCGGCGGCGGAGCTGCAGCCGAGCTACGCACCCGAACTCGACCTGAAGGGTGCGTACGCGGGCGCGGTGCCGGCGAACCTCGCCGAAGTGGCCAAGAACCTCGACGGGCACTACGCGTTCGGGTTCCTGGCGTTCGCGATGGTGAGCATGAACTACGCCTACCCGGAGCTGAACATCCCGGGCCTGCTCAACGCCCGCGGAAAGCAGCTGTTCGAGCAGGTCCGGACGGAGTGCACGGTGGAGGCGGTCGCCGCGCACGCGTTCACGCGCTCGGAGACGCTGACCGCCGACGGGCGGCCGGTGACCGGGTTCCTCGGCGAGGAGCCGTACGCGTCGCGGGTGGCCGAGCAGCGGATCGGGTCGCTGAAGCCGACGGCGCCGGTGCTGATCGTGCACAGCGCGCTCGACGACATCGTGCCCTACGCGCAGGACCGCGACCTGGGCCGGACGTGGTGCGGCAAGGGCGTGAAGGTGCAGTTCAGCACGACGCTGATCCCGACGCACGTGCTCGCCGCGGTGCGGGCGTTCCCGGAGGCGTTCGCCTGGCTCGAAGGCCGGTTCGCCGGTCTCCCCGCGCCGGTCAACTGCGGCTGGTTCTGACCGGCGGGCCCGGGACCGCGCGGTCCCGGGCCCACGGCGTCACTTGAGGCCGGTGGCTTCCGCGGCGGCGGGGTCGGAGTCGGCGAGGAAGGTCCGGCAGCGCTCGAACTCCTCGGTCTCGCCGATCTTCCCGGCGGCCTTGCCGAGCACGGCGAGGGCGCGCAGGAAGCCCTGGTTGGGGCGGTGCGACCACGGGACAGGGCCGAAGCCCTTCCAGCCGGCCCGGCGCAGCTGGTCGAGCCCCCGGTGGTAGCCGGTCCGGGCGTAGGCGTACGCGGCGACGGTCTCGCCGGCGTCCAGCGCCTTCTCGGCGAGCGAGGCCCACGCCTCGCTGTAGTCGGGGTGTTCGGCGGCGACGGTGGCCGGGTCGGTCCCGGCGTCGAGCGCGGCCTGGGCGGCGGTGTGCTCGGGCAGCAGCGTCGGCTCGGGGCCGAGCAGGTTGTGCGTCATGGGGCCATTCTGCCCCTAGAGGAAGAGGCTCCCGAGCACCCCGGCTCCGGCCAGCACCAGGGCGGCGACGAGCACGCCCGCGACAACTCGTTTCGGCATCATGGCGGGACACCATGCCAAGCCGGGTGCACCGGAAGCAAGTCCGCCACCCGTAGGGGTGAACCCCGGGCGCGAAGCGCCTCCGTTGAGGGTGGTGGTGGGGAAGAAGGTCGGGGAACCCCGATTTTCGCGTCGTTTGCCACGGTCTTGGCCCACTCGTGACCATGACCGGCCATGATGTCCGGCATGGCCAAGGCAGTCGACGTCCCGGTGGACGTGATCCCGCGCAGCCCCGTCGCGAAGACGCGGCTGTTCTTCACGCGGCACTGGCACCGCGGCGCCCCCGGGCAGCCGACCCCGGACTGGGTGCTCAGGTTCTGCTACGGCATGTGGCTGACGGCGTTCGCGTTCAAGCTGCTCGGTTCGTCGTGGGACATGTCGTGGCACTTCATGTGGCTGCGCGACGACCTGGCCCCGCCCCACCTGATCAACACCGTGGGCACGGTGATCATCGTGGTGCTGGTGGCGATCCACAGCTACACGGGCCTGGGTGCCGATCGCCGCTCTCTGCGCTTGATGCAGATCGGCCTGCTGGTCTTCCTGGTGGCGGCGCCGCTGGACGTGATCAACCACCGGGTGAACGGCCTGGACCTGACCGCGTGGAGCCCGTCCCACATGATGCTGTACCTGGGCACGGGCATCATGCAGGCGGGCGTCCTGCTGGGCTGGCTGAAGTTTTCTCCGCCGGGCCGCTTCCGGACGGGCGTGCTCCTGGCGCTGTGGGCGTTCTTCCTGGAGAACACGTTCTTCCCGAACGGCCAGCAGGAGTACGGGATCCTCGGGCTGCGCGCGTGGGAGCGCGGCGAGCCGGAGGCGGAGAAGTCCCTGCTGGACTTCGCGGCCAACCAGATCGGCCACCCGGTCGACCGGACGGCGGTGCTGCACTTCACGATGCCGATTCCCTCGTGGGTGTACCCGCTGTGGGGCATCGGCGTGATGGCGTTGATCTTGGTGCTGGCCCGGCGGACGCTGGGCTTCCGCTGGGCGGCTACTTCGGTGGCGCTGGCGTATGTGGCTTACCGGTCGGTGATGTGGCCGCTGTTGCTGGGGCTGGGTTTTCCGGTTTCGACGGTGCCGTTCTACCTGCTGTTCGTGGGGCTGGCGGTGGACCTGGCGTTTTCGCTCGGATCGGGTGTCTTGCAGGCCGGCGCGGGGGCGCTGCTGGTGACGGCGTTCGGGTACGGGGCGTTCTGGATCCAGTCGCAGTTCCGGCCGTGGGTGCTCGGGGACGCCCACACGGAGTCGGCCCCACCGGCGGCGTACTGGACGGCTTTGGTGGTGCTGGGCGGGGTGTTCGCACTCTGGGCGGTGGCCGGACCGGCTTCGCAGCGGTGGTCGGCAAAGCGGGTAACCGTGTAGCACCCGGTGCTACACTCGGCTGGTGAACGTCATCAGCCAGCGCGAGTTCCGGAACAACTCGGCCGCGATCATGGACGCGGTCGAAGCCGGCGAGACGTACCACGTCACCCGCAACGGCGTGGAGATCGCCGAACTGCGGCCCTTGTCGCGCCGGAAGCGATTCACCGCGGCAGAACTGGTCGAGCGGCACAAGCGACTGCCGAGAGTCGATGCCGCGGAGCTGCGGCGGGATGCCGAAGCGTTCTTCGGCGACGATCGCCTCGGGGATGACGACAACCCGTGGGAGCGCAAGCGTGGCTGAACGCCACGCCGCCGGCGTGCTCGACACCTGCACCTACATCGAGCTCGGCTCGCTGGACCCGGAACGGCTTCCGGAGTTCCCGGAGATCACCGCGGTCACCATGGCCGAGCTGCACCAGGGCGTCGTCATGACGGCGGACGCGGCCACGAAGGCGCTCCGGAACGAGCAGCTGGGCGCCGCCATCGTCGAATTCACGCCGTTGCCGTTCGACGGCGAAGCCGCCGCGCGATACGGCACGCTGGTTGCGCTGACCATCGCCGCGGGCCGGTCACCACGGCCGCGCCGGATGGACCTGATGATCGCCGCCATCGCCTCCGTGCACGGTTTGCCGCTGTACACCCGGAACGCGAAGGACTTCCGCGGCCTCGAGAACCTGCTCGAAGTCGTCGAAGTCTGAACACGACGAGGGCCGCCACGGAACACCGTGGCGGCCCTTCGCGCGAAAAGACCTACTTGAGCTTCGTCCCCGCCGAGCCCAGAGCCTGGCAGGCCTCGACGACCCGAGCCGCCATCCCGGCCTCAGCCGCCTTCAGGTACGAGCGCGGGTCGTACACCTTCTTGTTCCCGACCTCGCCGTCGATCTTCAGGACGCCGTCGTAGTTCTTGAAGAAGTGGTCCACGATCGGGCGAGTGAACGCGTACTGCGTGTCCGTGTCCACGTTCATCTTCACCACGCCGTACGAAACCGCCTCGCGGATCTCCTCCGGGAGCGAACCCGAGCCGCCGTGGAAGACCAGCTCGAAGGGCTTGGCGCCGCTGTCCAGGCCGAGCTTCTTCGCCGCCGCCTCCTGGCCGCCCTTCAGGACGTCCGGGCGGAGCTTCACGTTGCCCGGCTTGTACACGCCGTGGACGTTGCCGAACGTCGCCGCCAGCAGGTAGCGGCCCTTCTCGCCGGCTCCCAGCGCGTCGATCGTCTTCAGGAAGTCGCCTTCGGCCGTGTACAGCTTCTCGTTGATCTCCGCCTCGACGCCGTCCTCTTCGCCGCCGACGACGCCGATCTCGACCTCGAGGATGATCTTCGCGGCCGCCGTCTTGGCCAGCAGCTCCGCGGCGATCTCGAGGTTCTCGTCGAGGTCGATCGCCGAGCCGTCCCACATGTGGGACTGGAACAGCGGGTTCTGGCCGTTCTTCACGCGCTCGGCCGAGATCTCGATCAGCGGGCGGACGAAGCCGTCCAGCTTGTCCTTCGGGCAGTGGTCGGTGTGCAGCGCGACGTTCACGTCGTACTTCGCCGCGACGACCTGCGCGAACTCCGCCAGCGCGGTCGCGCCGGTCACCATGTCCTTGACCTTCTGGCCGGACGCGAACTCCGCACCACCGGTGGAGAACTGGATGATGCCGTCGCTCTCCGCCTCGGCGAAGCCGCGGATGGCGGCGTTCACGGTCTCGGACGAGGTCACGTTGATGGCCGGGTAGGCGAACTCGTTCGCCTTGGCCCGGTCGAGCATCTCCGCGTAGACCTCGGGGGTGGCGATGGGCATCGTTGACTCCTCCTTGGCACAGGGTGGTCCCGACCGCATCGTACGAGGTGCACCGCCGACGCACACCGGTCCCCGGGGAGAAACTTCTCCGCACGTGGAATCGGTTCAGAAGGAGGAGCCCGGCCGCCGGGCGCGCCGGCGGCCGGACGGACGTCACAGCAGCTCGGCCGCCAGCGCACGGTAGGCGGGCCACGGGTCCTCGTTCAGGACCTGGATGTTCACGTGGTCCGCGCCGGCCTCGAAGTGCTCGCGCAGGCCCGCCGCGATCGTCTCGGCGTCACCGTGCAGGACCAGCGCGTCGACCAGGCGGTCGCTGCCTTCGCCCGCGAGGTCGTCGTCGGTGAAGCCGAGTTTCCGCAGGTTGGCGACGTAGTTCGACAGCCCGAGGTAGAACTTGACGGTGGTGCGGCCGATCGCCCTGGCCTCGGCCGCGTCGGTGCCGAGGACCACCTTGTGCTCCGGGGCCAGCAGCTTGCCGTCACCGAGGATTTCCCGCGCCTCGCGCGTGTGCTGCGGCGTCACCAGGTACGGGTGCGCGCCCGCCGTGCGGTCGCCGGACAGCCGGACCACCTTCGGGCCCAGTGCGGCCAGCGCGCGGCCCGCCACCGGGACGCCCGCCGCGTCCAGGCCGTCCAGGTACTCGACGATCGCCGCGTAGGGCTTCTTGAACTCCTGCGTGTGCTCGGGGTGGCCGGCGCCGACGCCGAGCAGGAAGCGGTCCGGGTACTTCCCGGCGATGCGCTCGTACGCCTTCGCGATCGACGCCGGTTCGTCCTGCCAGATGTTCACGATGCCGGTCGCGACGACCAGGGAGTCCGTCGCGCCGAGCAGGTCGTCGACGTACTCGAGGTCGCCGCCGGGTGAACCGCCCAACCAGATCGCGCCGTAGCCGAGCTTCTCCGCCTCCGCCGCGAAGTCCGCGTCGACGCCCGAGTAGTGCCGCCAGATTCCGAGCTTGCCCAGTTCGATAGCCATGGAACACTCCAACGCGTGAGACGCCGGTTTTCCTCCCGGAACCGGCAACTAATGTCGGAACCATGACCAAGCTGGGCAACACCGACCTCGACGTGTACGGCCTCAACCTCGGGTGCAACGTTTTCGGTTGGACGGCCGACGAGCCGCAGTCCTTCGCCGTCCTCGACGCCTACACCGCGGCCGGCGGCAACTTCCTGGACAGCGCCGACCTCTACGGCGGCGGCGGTGGCTCGGAAACCATCATCGGCAACTGGCTGGCCGCGCGCGGCCGGCGCGACGACGTCGTCGTCGCCACCAAGGTCGGGATGTGGGACGACCGGCCCGGCCTGTCCGCGAAGAACATCCAGGCCGCGGCGGAGGACTCGCTGCGCCGCCTGCGGACCGACCACATCGACCTCTACTACGCCCACCGCGACGACCCGGACACCCCGCTCGAGGAGACGCTGGCAGCGTTCGACGCGCTGGTCCGCGCGGGCAAGGTCCGCTACCTCGGCGCGTCGAACTACACCGCCGAGCGGCTCGCCGCCGCACTGTCCATTTCGGACCAGAACGGGCTCGCGCGGTTCGCCGTGCTGCAGCCGCACTACAACCTGGTCGAGCGGGACTACGAGCACGACCTCGCACCCCTCGTCGCGCGCGAGGGCCTCGCGACGCTGCCGTACTTCGCCCTCGCGAAGGGTTTTCTCACCGGCAAGTACCGCTCGAAGGACGAGCTCGGCGACAGCCCGCGCGCCGCCCGCGCCGCGTCCTATTTGGACGGAAACGGCGAGCGCGTGCTCGCCGCGCTGGACGAACTCGCCCAGGCCCACGGTGTTTCCGTCGCCACGGTCGCGCTCGCGTGGCTGCGGCAGCAGCCGACGGTCGCCGCCCCGATCGCCAGCGCCCGGACGCCCGAGCAGCTCACCGACCTGGTCGCGTCGGTCTCGCTCGAGCTCACCGGATCGGAGCTCACCGCACTGAGCGAGGCCGCGGCCTGAACATACTCATGGGTAGCTTACTGCGGGTAAGGTGAGGTACGGTGCCCTCAAGTGACGTCTAGGAGGGCACCGTGGCCAACCCGTTTTCGCTGCTGAGCGGCACCAAGAAGGTCGACGGCAAGGTCGTGCTGATCACCGGCGCGGCCCGCGGCATCGGCGCCGGGCTGGCCGAGCGGCTGGCCGCCCGCGGCGCCAAGGTCGCCCTCGTCGGCCTCGAAGCCGACGAGCAGCAGAAGGTCGCCGACCGGATCGGGCCCAACGCCCACGCCTGGGAAGCCGACGTCACCAGCTGGGACGCCCTCGAGCAGGCCACCAAGGGGGTCGTCGAGCACTTCGGCGGGATCGACATCGTCATCGCGAACGCCGGCATCGCGACCGCGGGCTTCGTCCGCTCGGTCGACCGGGCCGCGTTCGAGAAGGTCATCGAGGTCGACCTGCTCGGTGTCTGGCGCACGTTCCGCGTCACGCTCCCGCACGTCATCGAGCGCAAGGGCTACCTGCTCGCCATCTCCAGCCTCGCCGCCATCACGCACGCGCCGGGCATGGCCAACTACGCCGCCGCCAAGGCCGGCGTCGAGGCCTTCTCGAACAGCCTCCGCGCCGAGGTCGCCCACCTGGGCGTCAAGGTCGGCGTCGCGCACCCGACGTGGATCCGCACCGACCTGGTCGAGAGCGCCGACGCGCACCCGGTGTTCGGTAAGCTCCGCGCGTCGATGCCGGGCCTGATCGGCAAGACCTACCCGCTGGACGTCGCGCTGGACGACCTCGAAGCCGGCATCCTCAAGCGCGCCCGGACCATCCACGTGCCGCGCTGGGTCGGCGGGCTCAAGCTGCTCCGCGCGTTCCTGCCGCCGGTGATCGAAATCGGCTCCCGCAGCCGGGTACCGTCGGCGGACAAGGCCGCGCTCGCCGACATCGAGGCCCGCGGTTCGTTCGAGTCGGCGGTCACCGGCCACGGCGGCCGGGCTGCCACCAAGGGGTGAAGATGTCCCGTCGCGACCAGATCAGGATGACCGAGGACGAGGTCCGCGCGTACCTCGCGGAGCAGAAGGTCATCAACGTCGCCAGCGTCGGCCCGAACGGCCGCCCGCACCTCGCGCCGCTCTGGTACTTCCCGCACGAAGACGGCGTCGCGACCTGGACGTACGGCACGTCCCAGAAGGCTAAGAACTTCCGGCGGCTGCCGGAGGCGACCGTGCTGGTCGAGGACGGCGACAGCTACGAGAAGCTCCGCGGCGTCTCGTTCGAGGCCGACGTCGTGATCGTCGAGGACACCGAAGAGGTCACCCGGATGGGCACCGCGCTGATGCAGCGGTACTCCGGCGCCAAGCCGGGTGACCCGGCGCCCGCCGAACTGCAGGCTTTCATCGCAGGTCAGGCCGCGAAACGCGTCGGGCTGGTGTTCCGGCCGACCAAGGTCGTCAGCTGGGACCACGGCAAGCTCGGCGGGACGTACTGATCGGTAGGCAGTACTTCCAAGTAACTGTTACCTGAGGTAACGTCATCTAGGCAGCCAACTCGACGCAGCGGAGGCCGACAGATGACCGAGCGGTTCAAGGTCGTGATCGTGGGCACCGGGTTCTCCGGGCTCGGCCAGGCGATCCAGCTCGAAAAGGCCGGCATCCGGGACTACGTGATCCTGGAGAAGGCCACCGAGGTGGGCGGCACCTGGCGCGACAACTCCTACCCCGGGTGCGCGTGCGACGTGCAGTCGCACATGTACTCGTTCTCGTACGAGCAGAACCCGGGCTGGTCGCGGTCGTTCTCGCCGCAGCCGGAGATCTTCGACTACCTCAAGGGTGTCGCGGACAAGTACCGGCTGCGCGAGAAGATCCGTTTCGGCGTCGAGCTGACCGGTGCCCACTGGGACGAGCGGGAGCGCCGCTGGACGGCGACGACCAGGGACGGCCGCGAGTTCGTCGCGCAGTTCCTCGTCTCCGGCGTCGGCGGGCTGCACATCCCGCAGGTCCCCGAGCTGCCCGGGATCGGCAACTTCCAGGGCCAGACCTGGCACTCCGCGCGGTGGAACCACGAGTACGACCTGCGCGGCAAGAAGGTCGCCGTGGTCGGCACCGGCGCCAGTGCCGTCCAGTTCGTCCCGAAGATCGCCCCCGAGGTCGCCGAGCTGACGCTCTTCCAGCGGACACCGCCGTGGATCATGCCGAAGCCCGACCACGCGATGCCGGGCTGGGCGCAGACGCTGTTCAAGCGCGTGCCCGGCACCCAGCGCCTGTACCGCAACGCGCTCTACTGGCTGCTCGAAGCCCGCGCCATCGGCTTCAACGGCCACCCGGCGATCATGAAGGCCGGCGAGCTGATCGCGAAGCGGAACATCGCGAAGGGCATCAAGGACCCGGCGCTGCGCAGGAAGGTCACGCCGGACTACACGATGGGCTGCAAGCGCGTCCTGATCTCCAACGACTACTACCCGGCGCTGGGCCGGCCGAACGTCGACGTCGTCACCGAGGGGATCCGCGAGGTCAAGGCGCACTCGATCGTCGACTCCGCCGGCGTGGAGCACGAGGTCGACGCCATCGTCTACGGCACCGGCTTCAAGGTGACCGACGCGCTGGAGTACCTCACCATCACCGGCGTCGACGGCCGCGACCTCGCCAAGGAGTGGGCGAGCGAGGGCATGCAGACCCACAAGGGGATCACCGTCTCCGGCTTCCCCAACCTGTTCTTCCTGCTCGGGCCGAACACCGCGCTGGGCCACAACTCCGTCGTGTTCATGATCGAGTCGCAGTCGCGGTACGTCGTCGACGCGATCAAGCTCGCCGATTCGCGCGGCGCCGCCGCCCTCGACGTCCGGCCGGGCGTGCAGGACGAGTTCCAGCGCGAGATCCAGGACAAGCTGGTCAAGGGCGTCTGGACGCAGGGCGGCTGCAAGAGCTGGTACCTCGACGCGAAGGGCGTCAACCGGACGATCTGGCCCGGCTTCACCTGGCGCTACTGGCTCGAGACGCGCAAGGTCGACCCGGCCGACTACGAGCTGTCCGGCCGGGCGTCGTGACGTCCCCGGACGAACAGCTCGTCCTGCACGCGCGGGACGTGAAGTTCGACTGGGCGGCGCTGCCGATGCACTGGATCCCCGGCGAGCCGCAGGCCACGCACACCATCAACGTGCTGCACCTGGCGCTGCCCGAGGGCGAGCGCTGGTTCGTCGAGGTGTTCAAGCAGGCGGTGCCGCTGATCCGCGACGAGCGGCTCAAGGAGGACGTCCTCGGCTTCATCGGCCAGGAGGCCGTGCACGCCGAGGCCCACGACGGCGCGGCCGCGCACCTCGAAGTGGCGGGCGTGCCGGTGCGGCCGTTCGTGGCGCAGATGGAGTGGCTGTTCCGGAAGCTGCTGGGCGACCGCGACCTGACCGGGCAGGCCGCCGAAGAGTGGCTGGTCGAGCGGCTGGGGATCATCGCCGCGATCGAGCACTACACGGCGTTCCTCGGCCAGTGGGTGCTCGACGCGCCCCTGGAGGCCGCGGGCGCCGACCCGGTGATGCTGGACCTGCTGCGCTGGCACGGCGCCGAGGAGGTCGAGCACCGGTCGGTGGCGTTCGACCTGTTCGTGCACCTCGACGGGCGGTACGGACGGCGGGTCCGCAGCATGGCGGCGGTGACGCCGGTGCTGGCTTGGGTCTTCGCCCGTGGCACGCGGTACCTGATGCGCCACGACCCGGCCGTGCCCGGCCGCGCGTCGCTGCGGGGCTACCGCCGGGCGGCGAAGCGGGGGCTGCTGCCGTCCGGGCGCGACCTGGTGCGGGAGATCCGGCCCTACTTCCGCCGCGGCTACCACCCGGCGGAGACCGGGAACACCGAGCAGGCCGTGGCCTACCTGGCGAGCTCGCCGGCGGCCCGGGCTGCGGGGTGACCCTCGGGCGCCCCACCCGGCTCGACGGCAGCGGGCGCACCGATCACCTGATGTCCGCTTTGGTCGGTGTGGTGGGCGTTTACCGGCGGTTGTCGCAATTGAGCGGGCAGCGGCGGCCGCCCGTGCGCGCCGTGGACCGCAACCTTTCGCTGGTCGTCGAAAGGATCCGGCCCGAAGCCGATGACGTCGTGAGCCTGCGGCTCGCCGGTGGCGACACCCCGCTGCCGGCCTGGCGCCCGGGCGCGCACATCGACCTGGTGCTGCCGTCCGGCCTGGTCAGGCAGTACTCGCTGTGCGGCGACCCGGACGACCGGACGCACTACCGGATCGCCGTCCGGCGGATCGGCACCGCGTCCGGCGAGGTCCACGCCCTGGCCCCGGGCACCCGCGTCACCGTGCGGGGCCCGCGGACCGCGTTCCCCCTCGTCGGCGCCGGGCCGTTCCTGTTCGTCGCCGGCGGCATCGGGATCACGCCGATCCTGCCGATGGTGCGCCGCTGCGTGGCAGCGGGCGCGGACTGGCGGCTGGTCTACACCGGACGCAGCCGCGGGTCGATGCCGTTCCTCGGCGAGCTGCCGGACGACGACCGCGTGTGGATCCGCCCGGACACCGAGTACGGCATCCCGGCCTCCGGCGCCGAGCTGCTCGAGGGCCTGCCGGAGGGCGCGTCCGTCTACTGCTGCGGCCCGGCGCCGATGATCACCGGCGTCCGCGCCGACCTGGCCCTGACCGCGGCCAAGGCCGTCCACTTCGAACGGTTCGCCCCGCCGCCGATCGTCGCCGGCGAGCCGTTCCGGCTGGTTCTGCGCAGGTCAGGACGCGTCTTGGAGGTGCCGGGCGACCGGAGCGCCCTCGACGTCCTGCTGGCGGCCCGGCCCGGCACGCCGTATTCGTGCCGGCAGGGCTTCTGCGGGACCTGCGCGGTGCCCACGGCCGACGGCGGATCCCTGCGGATCTGCGTCGACCGCGGCCCCGCCGTGCTGGACCTATGACTCCTGGGGCAGCCAGGCGCCGATCACCGGCTTGAACTCGCGGACGGACCGCTCGGCGATGACGCCTTCCAGGAAGTACGGGTCCTGGTCGATCGTCTCCTTGAGGTGCGCCTCGTCGTCGGCCTGGTACAGCGTGACTCCTCCGGTGCCGTCGCCGAGCGGCCCGGCGACCGCGACGCGGCCCTCCGCGGCCAGCTTGCTCAGGAACTCGCGGTGACGCGGCCGGACGTCCGGCATCTTCTCCTGGACGTAGGTGATTTCGACGAGGAACCAGGCCATGTGGATCTCCGGGGTCGGCGCGGGACGGACTGCTCCCGACGCTACCCGTGTCACGGTTCTGTACCAGCATCCGATCTGTGGCACCGGCATCCGAACCCGATAGGCTGGGCGTGCGTCAGTACCTGTGTGAGCGCTGTGAATACCGTGAACCTGCTGACGCGGCACACCGTGCAAACCGGGGTCGAGAACAGGCAGGGGTTCATGCTCGAGGGCAATGCGGAGCGCAGTGTCGAGGCGACCCTCGGCCACCTGCGGGTCATGGACGGTCCGGCTCCGGCGCAGACCGCCGCACCCCTGACCCTCGAAGACCTCTACCGCCAGCACCGCATGCGGCTGGTCCGGCTGGCGATTCTGCTGGTCGACGAGCCCGCGACGGCGGAAGACGTGGTCCAGGAGGCCTTCACCGGCCTGCACCGCAACTGGGGCAGGCTCCGGGACGCCGCGGCCGCGGTCGGCTACCTGCGCACCGCGGTGGTCAACGGGTCGCGCAGCGTGCTGCGCCGCCGCAAGACCGCGCGCGAGTACGTGCCGCCACACGCCGTGAACGCACGCTCCGCGGAGAGCCTCGCGATGCTCTCCAGCGAGCACCAGGCCGTGGTCAGCGCGCTGTCGAAGCTGCCGCCCCGCCAGCGCGAAGTGCTGGTGCTCCGCTACTACGGCGGGCTGAGCGAGGCCGAGATCTCTGAGGCCGCAGGTATTTCCAAGGGTACCGTTAAGTCGACCGCCAGCCGGGCGCTCGAGGCACTCCAGAAGGCCATGCAAGCCCCACAGTGACCCGGGTGGACCATCCCGATCACTGAGTCGTATCACCGTGCTTGGTCCAGACCAATATATGCTGGGGTGCGTGAGAGGCGCCGGAGATTTCGTGATCATGGGCGGCCGGGTCGCTGCCCCGGACCGTGTACTCGACGACGGCTGGGTCGCCGTCACCGACGGGCGGATCGCCGGCGTGGGTTCCGGGACCCCGCCGTCCGGCGAGCACGTGGACGTCGGCGGGGCACTGGTCGTGCCTGGTTTCGTCGACACCCACTGCCACGGCGGGGGAGGTGGCTCGTTCACCTCCCTCGATCCCGAGGAACTCCTGACGGCGGTGCGCGCGCACCGCCGTCACGGCACCACGACCATGCTGGCCAGCCTGGTCTCGGACCCGGTGGACATCCTGCGCGAGCAGGTCGCCGCCCTGCGTGAGCTCGTCCAGGACGGCGAGGTCGCGGGCATCCACCTGGAGGGGCCGTTCATCTCGAAGGCCCGCTGCGGCGCGCACGACCCGGAGACCCTGCTCGAACCGGACACCGGCACGGTCGAGAAGCTGCTGCGCGCGGGCCAGGGCGCGATCCGGATGGTCACCATCGCCCCCGAGCTGCACGGCGGGGTCAAGGCCGTCCGCCAGCTCGCCGAGTCCGGCGTCATCGCGGCCATCGGGCACACCGACGGCGTCGAGGAGCAGCTGCTGCCGGCGATCGACGCGGGCGCGACGGTGGCGACCCACCTGTTCAACGGCATGCGGCCGCTGCACCACCGCGAGCCCGGCCCGATCGGCGCGCTGCTGGACGACGAGCGCATCACCATCGAGCTGATCTGCGACCTGGTCCACCTGCACCCGACGGTCGTGCGCCTGGCGGCGAAGCACGCGGGCCGCAACCGGACGGTCCTGATCACCGACGCGATGTCGGCGACGGACGCGGCGGACGGCCGCTACACGCTGGGCCGCCTCGAGGTCGACGTCCACGACGGCGTCGCCACCCTCGCCGACAACGGTTCGCTGGCCGGCAGCACCCTGACGATGGACACCGCCTTCCGCAATCTGGTCCGGGGTGCGAAACTCGGCATCCTCGACGCGGTGCACGCGACGTCGCAGCGGCCGGCGGAGCTGCTCGGCATCGCGGACCGCACCGGCATGCTGTGCGCCGGGTACCAGGCCGACATCGTGGTCCTCGACCAGGACCTGCGGCCGGCGAAAGTGCTGCGCCGGGGAGAATGGGTCGCCGAGGTGGGAACGGCTACCTTGAGTACGTAGACGTTGCTGAACCCCGGGGCTCCGGGGCAGAGCCCCGGCGGGGGCGTGGGGGCATCCCCCACTTGATGGAGACGGGCGGAGATGAGCGAGCCGAAGGACCCCGAGCAGTTGCTGGCGGACGCCCTTCGCGCGCAAGCCGTCTTCGCACCGCAGGTGTCGCCGTCCGCCACGGGGTCGTCGCCCGCAGTCCCTACTTCGGAACCGGTCACGGACGCGGTCCCGACCAGCGCGATCAACGAGCTGCCGTCGGCGTACGGGCTGCTGTCGGGCGCGAGCGCGGACTCCCTGGAGCGCGAGCGAGCGGCCTTGGACGCGGAGGCGCCGACGACGTTCGCCCCGCGTCCCCCGGAGCCGCCGCGCCAGGCCGCCCAGCTGCCCGCGTACTGGATCCTGATGCTGGCGGTGCTGCTGGGGCTCGCCGCGGGGTCCGTGGTGGGCCTGCTGACGTTGGTCTGAGGCGGGTCTCAGTCACGACTCAGGGTGACCCTGTACCGTTTTCCAGGTGATTCTCGCCCAGAGCACGGTCAACACGATGTCCCTGCTGCCGTCATGGCTGGACCCGAACGTCCTGCTCGACGGCGTGGCCGGGCCCGCGGTCGCGGTGCTGTGCCTCGTGATCTTCATCGAGAGCAGCATCTTCCCGGTGTTGCCCGGGGACTCCCTGCTCTTCACCGCGGGTCTGCTCATCGCGAACGACAAGCTGTTCCCCCTGTGGCTGACCTGCGTGCTCGTGACCGTCTCGGCGCTGCTGGGCAACGTGGTCGGCTACTACATCGGCTACTTCGCCGGGCCGAAGCTGTTCAACCGGCCCGACTCGAAGTTCTTCAAGCGCGAACACGTCGACAAAACGCACGCCTTCCTGGAGAGGCACGGGCCGAAGGCGGTCGTGCTGGCCCGGTTCGTGCCCTTCGTCCGGACGTTCATCACCTGGATCGCCGGCATCGGCCGGATGAGTCCCAAGACCTACTTCACCTACACGGTGATCGGCGGCATCCTGTGGGCTGCCGGCATCACGGTGCTCGGCTACCTCCTCGGTGACATCCCCTTCATCGGCAAGAACATCGATGCGATCTTCGTCCTGATCGTGCTGATTTCCGTGGTCCCGATCGTCATCGAGTACCTGAAGGCGCGCCGCGAGAAGAAGGCCGTCACGGAGACCGACCCCGAGGTCACCCAGCGCATTCCCCGCATCCGGGACTGAGCTCAGGTCATCGAGAACATCGAGCCCGGGTTGAACAGGTTCTCCGGGTCCAGCGCCCGCTTGATCTCCTGGTGCACCCGCAGCCCCACCGGTCCGATCTCCCGCGCCAGCCACTCGCGCTTGATCTTCCCGACCCCGTGCTCGCCGGTCACCGTCCCGCCCAGGGACAGCCCCACCTCGAGGATTTCGTCGAACGCGCGCTGCGCCCGCGAGAACTCCGACGGGTCGTCCGGCTGGTACACGATCGTCGGGTGCATGTTGCCGTCGCCGGCGTGACCCACCACCGCGATGCGGAGCCCCACCTCCGAGCTGATCTTCTCGCAGCCCCGGATCAGCTCCGCGATGCGCGTCCGCGGCACGCACACGTCGTCGGTCAGCCACAGGCCGTACGTCTCCAGCGCCGTCAGCACCACCCGGCGGGCCTGCAGGAGCATGCGCCCCTCTTCGAGGTCCTCGGTCGTGTACGCCAGGTCCGCTCCGCAGTCGACGCAGATCTGCTCCAGCGCCGCCAGCTCGCGGCGGGCCACCTCGCCGCCCGCGTCCGACTGGCCCAGCAGCAGCGCCTGGCAGTCCGAGCCCGCCCCGAGGTCCGTCTTCAGGTACGCCTCGGACGCCTTGATCGACGACGCGTCCATGATCTCCAGCAGTGACGGCACCAGCCCTTCGCGGACCACCCGCGCGACGGCCTCCCCGGCCGCTTCGGTCGTGCTGAAGCCCGCGACCAGCGTCGCCGGGGCCTGGGGCAGGGGCTTGAGCTGGACCGTTGCCTGGGTGATCACGCCGAGCGTGCCCTCGCTGCCCACGAACAGCCGTGCGAGGTCGTAGCCCGCGACGCCCTTCACGGTGCGGCGGCCGGTCTTCAGCAGCGACCCGTCGGCCAGGACGACCTCCAGGCCGAGCACCGAATCCGTCGTCACGCCGTACTTCACGCAGCAGAGGCCGCCCGCGTTGGTCGACAGGTTGCCGCCGATCGTGCACCAGTCGTAGCTGGACGGGTCCGGTGGGTAGAACAGCCCGTGCTTCTCCACGGCGTTGCGGAAGTCCAGGTTGACCACGCCCGGCTGGACCACGGCCAGCCGGTTGCCGGCGTCGATCTCGACGATCTCGTTGAGCTTGGTCAGCGACAGCGTGACGCAGCCGTCGATCGCGTTCGCCGCGCCCGACAGGCCGCTGCCCGCCCCGCGCGGCACGATCGGCACCTTCGCCTCGGCGCACGCCTTCACCACCGCTTGCACCTGCTCCGTGTTCGCGGGCAGCACGACGGCGAGCGGCGTGCCCGACGGCGCCAGCGGCATCATGTCGCGGGCGTAGGAGGCGGTGACGTCGGAGTCGGTGAGCACGGCGCCCTTGCCGAGCAGGTCCCGGAGCCGGGTGACCAAAGCTTCGTTGCTCATGGCCTCATCGTAAGCCCGGACAGTCCGCACTGCGGAAATGTTCTTTCGAAACCAGCCGTAACGGAGCAGTCAGCGGACCAGCCCCAGCAGCTTCTCGACGTGGACGGTCAGCAGTACCCGCTGGTCGTTGACCATCGCCTCGCGGTACTCGGCCCAGTCCGGGTGCTCGCCCGCCGCCCGGCGGTAGTAGCCGACCAGCGCTTCCACCGTGTCGTCGTCGGGCGCCGCGGCCGGCGGGGTGAGCGAAGCGCGGCCCTCGACGACGACGTAGCTCCAGCCGTCCTCGCTGCCCACGTGGAACGTCACCCGCGGGTCACGGCGCATGTTCTTCGTCTTCGCCCTGGTCTCGGTGATCGACGCGATGAACTTCGCGGACTCCGGCTCGTAGAGGTAGGTGATGGTGGACAGCTGCGGCCGGCCGTCGCGCCGGATCGTGGCGAGAACACCGTGGCGGTGGGTGGCCAGGAAGTCCTTCAACGCTGTGTCGTCGGTCATACCGTTCTCAACCCGCCGCGGCCGCCGTTGTTCCGAGCAGCCCGGAGGAATCTTGCTTGCATACGACAACTAAAGTGTGTTCTGCCACATCACGAGGTACTCCGCTTGCACAACCGCAGATGAAGGCACATCCTTGCCTGAGGCAACTAGTTGCAGCTGCCAACCAACGCCTTGAAGGACCATTGATGGCAACGAACACCACCCGGCCCACCGCCGAGCTGGACCTCGCCGACCAGCTCGGGCACGAGCTCGTGCGCCTGGTCCGCCTGATCAACAAGGCGAAGTCGCAGGTCTCGAAGCAGGGTCCGGACGGCATCGAGCGGGCGGCGTACGCGATCCTCTTCACCCTCATCCACGAGGGCCCGCAGCGGACCAGCAAGCTGGCCGAGTCACTGCACTCCGAGATCTCCACGATCAGCAGGCAGTCCAGCTCGCTCGTCCAGCACGGCCTGGTGGAGCGCCAGGCCGACCCGGAAGACGGGCGTGCCTGCCTGCTCGCGCCGACGCCGGAGGGCATGCGGGTGTTCGAAGAGAACCGCAAGCAGCGCAACCAGTGGCTGGCCGAGGTGCTCGGGGACTGGACGGACGGGGAAATCCGCACCCTGAACCGCCTCTTCGGCCGCCTCAACACAGGTATCGAGAACCACTCTCCACAGCTGGCCGACGCGCACGCGTCCGCCGGTGCACCGGCCAAGGGGGCCAACGCATGAGTTCCACCACCGAAGCTCCCGCTCAGCCCGAGGCGGGCCAACCGCCACGGCTGAGCCACCGCCAGATCGTCACGATCCTGAGCGGCCTGATGTGCGGCATGTTCCTGGCCGCGCTCGACCAGACGATCGTGGGTACCTCGATCGTCAAGATCGCCAACGACCTGCACGGCTTCGACCTGCAGGCCTGGGCGACCACGGCGTACCTGATCACCTCGACGATCGTCACGCCGATCTACGGCAAGCTCTCCGACATCTACGGGCGCAAGCCGTTCTACCTGACCGCGATCACCATCTTCGTCGCCGGTTCGCTCGCTTCGACGTTCGCGACGTCGATGTACCAGCTCGCCGCGTTCCGCGCGGTGCAGGGTCTCGGCGCCGGCGGCCTGATGTCGCTGGCCATGACCATCCTCGGCGACATCGTGCCGCCGCGTGAACGCGCGAAGTACCAGGGCTACATCCTGGCCGTCTTCGGCCTGTCGACCGTGCTCGGCCCGGTGCTGGGCGGCTTCTTCGCGGGCATCGACTCGCTGGCCGGCCTGCACGGCTGGCGCTGGGTCTTCCTGATCAACGTCCCGATCGGCGTCATCGCGCTGTTCGTCGTGGCCCGGGTGCTGAACGTGCCGCACACGCCGCACAAGCACAAGATCGACTGGTGGGGCGCGCTGACGATGGTCGTCGCGGTCGTGCCGTTCCTGATCGTCGCCGAGCAGGGCCAGAAGTGGGGCTGGGGCGACCAGAAGTCGATCCTCTGCTACGTCATCGGCGGTGTCGGCGTGATCGCCTTCATCGTCGTCGAGCGCTGGATGAAGGACGCCGCGCTGATCCCGCTGCGGCTGTTCAAGAACTCGACCTTCACCGTGGCGATCATCGGCGGTGTCATCGTCGGTGTCGCGATGTTCGGCGCGATCACCATGATCCCGCAGTTCATGCAGGTCGTGCAGGGCTACACGCCGACCGAGTCCGGGCTGCTGATGCTGCCGCTGATGGCCGGCATCATGCTCAGCTCGATCGTCTCCGGCCGGATCACCGGGAAGACCGGGCGCTACAAGATCTTCCCGATCATCGGCACCATCATGATCGCCGGCGGCGCGTTCCTCTTCGCCCAGGTCAAGTACGACTCGGCGCTGTGGCACCCGCTGGTCGCGGCCGCCATCATCGGTCTCGGCCTCGGCCAGTGCATGCAGACGCTGATCATCGCGGTGCAGAACGCGGGCCCGCGCAGCGACATGGGTGTCTCGACCGCGTCGGCGACCTTCTTCCGCCAGATCGGTGGTACCGCCGGTGTCGCGATCTTCCTGACCGTCCTGTTCAACACGCTGCTGCCGAACATCACCAAGGCGTTCGGCGGGCAGCTGCCGGCCGGCGCCGGCGCGGGCATCGGCAACCTGTCGGAGAACACCAGCGGCATCCAGAGCCTGCCCGAGGCGATCCGGACGCCGGTGCTGATCGGCTTCACCGAGTCGATCACCACGGTGTTCTACATCGCGGGTGCGGTGGCCCTGCTGGCCACGCTGGTGCTGCTGTTCATGAAGGAGATCCCGCTGACCAACGCGGCCCCGGCCGCGGCGGCCATGGAGGGCGGCGAGGCGCTGCTCGAGGCGGACGACCACGCCGACGAGCCCACCGAGATCGTCGAACCGGTCCGCCCGGTCGACCGCGAACCCGCGCTCGTGGGCAGCGGCGGCAAGCACGCGCTGAGCACCAACGGGCACGGCGACTACCAGGCCGTTTCGGGTGCGCTGCCGATCACGAACTCCGTTGCGGAGTCCGAGCTCGACACCCCCGTCGGCGCGGGCGGCGTGCCGGTGACCGGCCACGTCCGGCGCCAGGACGGCAGCCACGTGGCGGGCGCCGCGCTGACCCTCATCGACCAGCGCGGCCGCCAGGTCGCGCGGGCCACCGGGGCGGCCGACGGCAGCTACTCGGTGCCGAGCCAGGGCCCGGGCGCGTACGTGCTCATCGTGTCCGCGCACGGCCACCAGCCGCAGGCCTCCAGCGTCGTGATCAGCAACGGGCCGGCCACGGTCGACGTCACGCTCACCGGGTCCGGCGAGCTGACCGGCACCGTCCGGGCGGCCGCGACCGGCCAGCCGCTGCCGAACGTGACGGTGACGCTGACCGACGGCCGCGGCGAGGTGAACGGCGCGTTCATCACGACCACGGACGGCACCTACGCGTTCGTCGGGGTCGGCGCCGGGGCGTACACCCTGGTCGCCAGCAGCGAGGGCTACCGGCCCTTCGCGGTGACGCTCACCGTGCCCGACAGCGGCGTGCTGCGCCACGACGTCGAGCTCGCGAGCTCGGTGCTGCTGTCCGGCACCGCGCGCACCGAGGGCGACCGGGTGGTCCCCGACGCGCGGATCACCGTGCTCGACGCCGAAGGCAACGTCGCGGCCGTGGCCCGGACCGACGGCGAAGGCAAGTACGTGGTCAGCGACCTGCCCGCGGGCGCGTACACCGTGGTCGCGAGCGGCTACCCGCCGGCGACCAGCCAGGTGGAGCTGACCGGTGGCGAAGCGGACCACGACGTCCGGCTGAGCTACGACCAGGCCCTCGACGAGCTGGTCGACCGGTCATGACCGGCCTGCGCGCAACCTTCCGCACGGCCGAGGGCTGGGCGGTGGAGCACGCGGTGCTCACCGTCACCGACCCGGCCGGGCGGCAGGTCGCCCGGCAGGCGGCGGACGTGCGCGGCGAGGTCGTCACCGACGCGCTCGCTCCGGGTGCGTACACGGCGGTCGTCACGGCCGCCGGGTACACCCCGATCGCGCGGACGGCCCAGATCGCTTCGGACGGCAGCGGCTCGCTCGGCGACGTGGTGCTGGCCCCGGTCGCCGAGGCGGTCGAGCTGCCGCCCGCCGGGCCGTGGGTGATCGACCCGATGCACACGTCGGTGGTCGCGACCGCGCGGCACCTGGGCATCGCGAGCATCAAAGCGCGGTTCCCGGACGTCTCCGGCCGGATCGAGATCGGCCGCCCGGCCGAGCGGTCGTCGGTGCACGCCGAGATCAAGGCGGCGAGCATCGAAACCGGCATCCGGATGCGCGACGACCACCTGCGCTCACCGGACTTCCTCGACGTCGACGTGCACCCGGTGATCACGTTCACCAGCACCGGGCTGCGGCAGCGCGGCCCGGACTCGTGGACGCTGCTGGGCGAGCTGACGCTGCACGGCGAGCGCCGCGAGGTCGAGCTCGAGCTGACCTACGGCGGCTGGGGCCCGGACCCGTGGGGCGGCGTGCGCGTCGCGTTCCACGCCGAGACGACGTTGCACCGGAACGACTTCGCGATCAACTACAGCGCGATGGTCCGCGCCGGTGTCGCCGCGGTCGGCACGACGGTGAAGATCGAGCTGGACGTCGAAGCGGTGCAGGGCGAGACGCTGCCGCAGTTCTGAGCTTTCGCGGAAAGGCCCTCTCACCGCTGGTGAGGGGGCCTTCACCGTTGGTGAAAGCTGAAACTTCCAGCGGGCTCGATTTGACCGTTAGCCGCGGCCCGTTCACCCGGGCCACGTAGGCTCGCGGTGTGAACGTCGTGAGCATCGAGGCCGCGGGCGTCGGCGTGAGCTGGCTGGACACCGCCGGACCGCTGCTCGTCTGGGTGATCGTGCTGAGCTTCGTGCTGGTCGAGTGCGCGCTCATCATCGGGCTGTTCCTGCCCGGTGATTCGCTCCTGTTCGGGGCGGGCGTGGTGCTGGCCCAGCACGGCTCGGACGCCAACGCGTGGTTCCTGTCGGGGGCCGCGCTCATCGTCGCGGTCCTGGGCAACCAGATCGGGTACTACATCGGCCGCACGGGCGGGACGAAGCTCATCGCCCGCCGCGACGGCAAGGTGCTGAACCGGCAGGCCCTCGAGCGGGCGCAGCGGTTCCTGGACCGGCGGGGTTTCTTCGCGATCGTGGCGGCCCGCTGGATCCCGTGGATCAGGACGCTGGCCCCGCTGATCGCGGGCGCCGCCCGGATGGACCCTCGCCGCTTCATGGCGGCGACGGCCCTCGGCGGCCTGCTGTGGGTGCCGACGCTGGTCCTGCTGGGTTACTACGGCGCGGGCCTGCTGGACGCCCTGCCGTGGCTGAAGACGGCGGCGCTGTGGATCAGCATCGCGTTCTTCGTGATCGGTACCGGGTACGGCGTGCTGCGGTACCGCCAGGAGATGCGGCGCCCGGTGGACGAGCGGGACGACGCGCGGGCCTGAGCCTCAGAGCTCCGGGTCGGCCCAGATCTCCAGCTGGATGCCGTCCGGGTCGCGGAACACCACGACCCGCGAGCCTTCGAACGTGCGCGACGGCGCCGCGTCCTGGTAGTGGACGCCGAACTCCTGGAGCCTGCACTCCCACTCCGCCAGCTCGGCGGCCGAATGCACGCGGAACGCGACGTGGTCCAGCCCGGTGCGGCGTTCGTCGAAGCCGCGGCGCCCGGTGTCCGCGTGCTGCACCAGGACCACCGAGAACTCGTCGCCGGCGGACCGCAGCGCGACCTTGCGCAGTCCCGTGTCCGGCTCTTCGCGCCGGGTGACCTCCTCGAGGTCGAGGACGCGGACGTACCACGGCACGCTGCGGTCCACGTCGGTCACGGTGAGCGCCAGGTGGTGCACGGACATGAGTTTCGCCATGGCTTCCGAAGCCGTCCTTTCTCGGTGCGGCTCCCCAGAGTTGCACAGCGTTCGCTCGCCAAAACGCGAGTGACCAAGTCCGCGTCCGATCGTGATCTCCCCGTCGCCGACCGTCCCAGCACGCGGACGGAACCTACCGGCGGTCACGCCCGTCTTACGGATGGTGACCGCCGGTGATGGTCACCGGTCGAGCAGCCGCAAGCGGCCCTCCGCGAGGATGCGCTTCGTCGTCACCCGGTCGGGATAGCAGCGGGTGAACATGTTGGTGAAGTGCGTCCCGTAGTGGATGGTCTCGTCGCCGCCGGCCAGCGGGCGCACGGTCACGCCGAACGCCGGCTCGTGGAAGTAGGCCAGCGTGTACCGCTCGCGGTCCGCGAGCCGGACCTTGTGCGGCGTCGACAGCAGCCTGCCACCGGTGAGGAACTGCAGGATGTCGCCGGGGAACACGGTGAACACCGCCGGCTCGGGCTCGACGTAGTGCCAGGGCTCCTCGTCCTGGTACATCCCGGCCGTGCTCTCCTCCGGCAGCCAGTTCCGGCGCCGCGGCTCACCGGCCACCGGCGGCCGGATGAACAGCCCGCCGACGTCGTCCTGCGCCGCGATCACGAGCAGTCCGTAGTCGGTGTGGGCGCCGATCCCCCGTTCGGTGGTCGCCGACCGGGCCGGGAAGCGCAGCACGCGCATGTGGTGCCAGCCGTCGCGGGTGAGCCGGGTCAGCCGGTCGATCTCCACCCCGAGCCCGAGGGCGACCAGCTGGAGCAGCTTCTCGCCGATCCCGCCGACCTCACGGAGGTGGGCTTCCATCGCCGTCCGGTACGCCTCGTCCGGCCACGGGACCGGGCCGTGACACGGCCACCCCTCCGAGACGCGGGTGTCGGTGAGCGGGATGTCCGGGCAAACCGTGAAGATTTCGGAGTAGTCGGCTTCGCCCGCGGTCATTTCTTCGCCGGATGCGATGTAACCGCTGTAGGTCAGATCGCTGACGAACTTCGCTTTCTCCGGAAGTGATCTCGCGAAGAACCGCCGGCTTTCCGCGAGCGCTTCGCCGGTGGCACTGGCCTGCTCGGCGGTGGCGGCGACCTGTAAGATCCCGTCTTCCTCCCAGGTCCGGATCAGCTGCCTGCCCAGTATCCGGTCAACGGTCGTCCCGCTCACCGAATCGGGCAGCTCGAACGTACGCATGGTTGTTCACCTTTCGCGCGGTATCGGGAACGCTCACCACACGAAAGCCGGGAAATGCCGGTTCACAAGGATCAGCGGCCGCCGCCGACGTCCAGTACCGCGCCCGTCGTGAACGACGACGCCGCCGAGAGCAGGAACAGCACCGCCTCGGCGATTTCCGCGGGCTGCCCGGCCCGGCGCATCGGAATCTGCGGTGCGTACTCCGCCATCCGGTCCGGCAGGCCCGCAGCCGCGTGCAGGCCGGTGTGGATCATCCCCGGCCGCACGGCGTTGACGCGGATCCCCTCCGCCGCGACCTCCTGGGCGAGCCCGAAGGTCAGCGTGTCCACGGCCGCCTTCGACGCCGCGTAGTGCACCCACTCGCCCGCCGAGCCGGTGCGGGCCGCCGTCGAGGAGATGTTGACGATCGCGCCGCCGTGGCCGCCGTGGCGGGTGGACATCCGGCGGACCGCCTCGCGGCAGCACAGGAACACCCCGGTGACGTTCACGTCGAGGGTGCGCCGGACGACCTCGACCTCGTAGTCCTCCAACCGGCCGGGGGTGTTGCCCACGATCGCCGCGTTGTTGACCAGGCCGGTCACCGGGCCCAGCTCGGCGGCCGCGGCGAACAGGGCGCGGACGTCGTCCTCGCTGGAGACGTCCGCGCGCACCGCCAGCCCTTGCCGGCCCGTCGCCCGCACCTGCGCGGCGACGGCTTCGGCGGGCGCGGCCTCACCCGAGAAGTTCACGACGACGTCGTGGCCGCGCGCGGCGGCCAGCGTGCAGATGGCCGCGCCGATGCCCCGGCTGCCGCCGGTGACGACGAGCGTCAAATCGCGAAGTTGGCCAGCGGCAGGTTCTCCAGAACCAGGTCCGCGCGGTCCCGCGTCTGCGAGATGAGGTCGGCGTTGCGCTGGTCGGAGCCGAGCGCGCGCTGCCGGGCTTCGACCAGCGAGCGGCCGTAGCGGCGGTGGCGCGACACGAGCCGCTCGATGCGCTCTGGCTCGTCCGGCGCCAGGAACCAGGCCTCGGTGAGCAGCGGCCGGATCGCGCTCCACGGGTCGTCCGGGAGCAGCAGGTAGTTGCCCTCGGTGATGACGAGCTGGACCTCCGGCGGCACCGCGACCGCCCCGGCGATCGGCTCCTCGATCTCGCGGCGGAACTCCGGCGCGTACACCGTTTCGCGGCCTTCGGCGAGGCGGCGGATCAGGTGGTAGTAACCCGCGGCGTCGAAGGTGTCCGGGGCGCCCTTGCGCTCGGTGCGGCCCAGCCGGCGCAGCTCGACCTGCGCGAGGTGGAAGCCGTCCATGCCGACCACGGCCGCGCGCGAGCCGAGCGCGTTGGCCAGCGCCCAGGCGAGCGTGGTCTTGCCGGACGCGGGCGCGCCCACGATCCCGAGCACGTTGCGCTGCCCGCGCACGGTCAGCCCCTCGGCCCTGGCCAGCAGGTCGTCGAACGCCGTCATGTCCTGTTCCTTCCTGCGATCGCGGTCGTCCACGACCGCGGTCCCACATGCCGCACCCGTTCGGCGGCCACCTCGTTGGCGAAGCGGATCCGGTCCGTCACCGTCCGTTCGCGGGTCACGGCCACGGCGAGCGCGCCGTGCCAGACGTCGCCCGCTCCTAGTGTGTCCCGCGCTTCGACGCCCGCAACAGGCACCTCGCCCGAGCCGCCGTCCGCAGTGGACCAGCGCACCGGGCCGGGCCCCGCGGTGGTGATCACGGTGGGGACGCCGCGCTCGTGCAGGCCGGGTCCCGGCGCGCTGAAGTGCGCGGAACACGCGGCGATGTCGACCAGGGGCAGCAGGTCGTCGAGCACGGGCTTCCAGCTCCCGGCGTCGAGCACGACCGGGACGTCCCCGGCCGCGCGGGCGACCGAAAGCGCGAGGTTCGGGTGGTGGCCGTCGACGAGCACCACGTCCGCGTCGACCGTGCCGCTCCAGCCGGCTTCGGACCCGGCCGCGTTGCGGGAGACGACCGTCCGCTCGCCGTCGCGGTCGCGGACGGCGACCGCGCTCACCGGCGGCGGCGCGGTCCGGGCGGGATCGAGGTCGACGACCCGGACGCCGTGGGTTTCGAGGTCGGCGCGGGCCAGCGCCGCCAGCGGGTGCGCACCGAGGACGGTCAGCAGGGTCGCTTCGGCGCCGAGCGCGGCCGCCGTCACCGCGGCGTTCGTCGCGGGCCCACCCGCGGCGACGTCCACCTGCAGCGACTGCACCTTCTCGCCCGGCGCCGGAAGCTCCTCGACCCGCTGGACGACGTCCACCGTGCACAAGCCCGCCAGCAGCACCTTCACTTCAAGCCGGCCACATGGGTCGCCGCGGCGGCTTCTTCGACCTCGCCGTTCTCGTTGAGCCGCAGGGCACCGGTGAGCAGGCCGACGACCTGGTTCATCGAGTGCGTCTTCGGCGAGACGACCGCGACGCGCTTGCCGAGGCGGTGCACGTGGATGCGGTCGGCGATGTCGAACACGTGCGGCATGTTGTGGCTGATCAGCACCACCGGCAGGCCGCGATCGCGGATCCGGCCGATCAGGTCGAGCACCTTGCCGGACTCGGCGACGCCGAGCGCGGCGGTCGGCTCGTCCATGATCACGGCCTTGGTGCCGAACGCCGCGGCCCGTGCCACCGCGACACCCTGGCGCTGGCCACCGGAAAGCGTCTCGACGGGCTGGCTGATCGACTTGATGTTGATGCCCAGCTCGTCGAGGATCCGCTGGGCCTCGGCCCGCATGGCGCCGGTGTCGAGCTTGCGGAACAACCCGAGCGGACCCTTGAGCCGCTTTTCCCGGCCCAGGAACATGTTCGACGCGATGTCGAGCGCGGGCGCGACCGCGAGGTCCTGGTACACCGTCTCGATGCCGTAGTGCCGAGCGTCCAAAGGGGACTTGAAGTGGACGGTGTGACCGTCCACTTTGATCTCGCCCTCGTCCGGGATCACCGCGCCGGACAGGGCTTTGATCAGTGAGGACTTCCCGGCGCCGTTGTCCCCGACCACGGCGAGCACCTCGCCGGGCAGCAGGTCGAAGTCGGCGCCGTCGATGGCGGTCACCCGGCCGTAGCGCTTGACCAGGCCGCGGGCCTGGAGGATCGGTTCGGTCATGACTGCTGCTGCCTCCTCGCGATCCGGTCCACCACGACGGCGGCGATGAGCAGGGCGCCGGTGGCGAGGTCCTGGTAGTTGCCGTCGACGTTCATCTGCGTGAGGCCCGACCGCAGCACCGCCACGACCAGCGCGCCCATCAGCGTCCCGAGTACCGAGCCGCGGCCGCCGAAGAGGCTCGTCCCGCCGAGGACGACGGCGGTGATCGAGTCGAGGTTGCCGAGCTGGAACTGGTTCGGGTCGGCGTTCGGCGTCCGGCCGAGCGCCTGCCAGGCGGCGATGCCGAAGGTCAGCCCGGCCACGATGTACACCGACAGCACCGTGCGGTTGACCTTGATGCCGGACAGCCGCGCGGACTCCGGCGCGTTGCCGACCGCGTAGACGTGCTTGCCCCACGCGGTTTTCGTCAGCGCGTACCAGATGCCGAGGTACATCAGCAGCGCCAGCGTCATGCCGTAGGTGATCGGGATGCCGCCGAAGAGGTAGCGCTTGGTACCGAGCCACTGCAGCAGCCCGTCGGTCACCGGCACGGCCTGGCCGCCCGCGATCAGCTTCGACACCGCGGTCAGCATGGTGAACGTGCCGAGCGTGATGATGAACGCCGGCAGCTTGATCCGCGTGGCGAGGCCGCCGATGAAGATGCCGACGATGATCGTCAGCACGACCCCGGCGAGCAGGGCGACGAAGCCGTTGGTCCCGGCGGCGGCGAGCTTCGCCATGATCAGCGTCGCGACGACCATCGAGGCCGCGTTGGACAGGTCGATGCCCGCGATGAGGATGACGAGCGTCTGGCCCAGCGCGAGCGTCCCGACGACCAGGGACTGCTGGACCACCGTTGACAGGTTGTCGAGGTCGAAGAAGGTGTCCGTGGCCAGCGAGAACACCACGATCGCGACGACCAGCGCGAGGGCCGGGCCGACCGCGGGGGCGCGGAGGAGGAACTCGCCGAGGGATTCGCGTTCCCGGGCGTGGGTTGCGGTGACCGTCGTCATTTCTGGCCTCCCCAGCAGTTCTGCAGGCCCCAGGCGGAGTCGTGGCTTTCGATGCCAGGCAGGGGCTTGTCGGTGATCACGGCGGACCCGGTGTTCACGAACCCGGACGGCTTCTTGCCGGTCTTGGCGTACTCGACGGCGGCGAGCACCCCCTGCTCGGCCATCTTCTTCGGGAACTGCATGACGGTGGCGGCGAACTGGCCGTCCTTGACGTTCTGGACGCCTTCGCAGCCGCCGTCGATCGAGCCCATGACGATCTGCCCGGTCAGCCCGCGGGCCTTCAGCGCCGCGTACGCGCCGCGGCCCATCGGCTCGTTCATCGAGTAGACGGCGTTGATGTCGGTGCTGCGCTGCAGCAGGTTCTCCATACCCTGCTGGGCGAGGCTCTGGTCGCCGTTGGCCGCGGTGTGGCCCTTGATCTCCGGCGAGCCGTCGGTCAGCCCGATGCCCTTGAGGAAGCCGCCGTGGCGCTGGGTGTCGACCGTGCTGCCGGCGGTCCCGTCGACCATGAGCAGCTTGGGCGGGGTGCCGTTCAGCGCGGCCTTGACGTAAGCGCCCTGCTGCTCGCCTGCCGCGAAGTTGTCGGTGGCGAAGGTGGCGTCGACCGCGTCCGCCGGTTCGGTGGCGGTGTCGAGGGCGATGACCAGGACGCCGGCGTCACGGGCGTCCTTGATCGCCTTGAGCACGCCGGTGGACGAGCTCGGCGTGATGAGGATCGTGTTCGCACCCTGCTGACGCAGGTTTTCGATGGCGCGGACCTGGCCGTCGTTGTCGCCGTCGAACTGGCCGGCGAGCGCGCTGAAGTCGGCGCCGTTGGCCTGCGCGGCCGCTCTGGCCGCATTGCGGAGTTCCACGAAGTAGGGATTGGTGTCGGTCTTGGTGACCAGGCCGACCTTCGCCTTGCCGCTCCCGCCCGTGTTGGTGTTGCCGCCCCAGTGGCGCTCGACCGTGCACCCGGTCGTCGCGGCGAGGACGGCGGCCAGCGTCAGCGCGGTGAGACTTCGCTGTCTCATGGGTTCCCAGCCTTTGTTTCGTGTCGAGGCTTGCCGATGGTCGGGAAGGTAGACAGACTGCTCCCTGCGCGCAAGCGTTTGCGCAAACGCTTGCCGGAAAGGACGGGTATGGACCGGTCGAAGTCTTCGCGGCCGACGCAGCGGGACATCGCCGAGCTCGCGGGCGTGTCGATCACGACCGTCTCGCACGTGGTGAACGGGACGCGCGCGGTCGCGGAGGACACCAAGGCGGCGGTGCTGCGGGCGATCGAGGCCACCGGCTACACCGGCGACGCCATCGCGCGCTCACTGGTCACCGGCGGGACGCGGTCGATCGGGATGGCGATCTCGCTGGTGGCGAACCCGTACTTCGCGACGCTGATGCAGGCGATCGAGCGGGAGGCCTCCGCGCACGGCTACACCGTCCTGCTGGCCGACACGCACGACGCGGCGGACACGGAGCGTGACACCGTGCGGGCGCTGCGCTCCCGTCGCGTCGACGGCCTCCTCATCACCCCGGCGCCGGGCGACGGCCCGGTGATCAGTGAGCTGGTGTCCCTCGACGTGCCGACGGTGCTGATCGACCGGCTGGCCACCCGCACCGACGTCGACCAGGTCGGCTCGGAGAACATCCAGGCGACCTCGGCGCTGACCGCGCACCTGGCCACGCTCGGGCACCGGCGGATCGGGATGATCAGCGGCGTGCCCGGCCTGTCGACCAGCGAGGAGCGCGTGCTCGGCTACCGGCTGGGGCTCGGCCGGTCCGGGCTGACCTGGGCGTCCGACCTCGTGGCCTGCGGAAACTCCTCGCGCGAGGGTGGCGTGCTGGCGTTGAGCACGCTGCTCGCGCTGCCCGAGCCGCCGACCGCGCTGGTGGTCGGGAACGACAGCATGATGGTCGGCGTGCTGCACGAGGCGCGGCGGCGCGGGCTGCGGATCGGGCGTGACCTGCCGGTGGTGGTCTACGACGACGTCGAGTGGGCGGACCTGGTCGACCCGCCGCTGACCACGATGGCCCAGCCGATCGAGGAGATCGGCCGGCAGGCGGTGCGGCTGCTGCTGGCCCGGATCAACGACCCGTCCCGCAAGGCCGAAACGGTGCGGTTGGCACCCACTCTGCGTCACCGTGAGTCCTGCGGCTGCCCACCGGTTCACTCACTTCAGTGAATCTGGGTTCCTGATACCTCGACGGTGGCGCTCAGCGGATACCTTTCGGCTGAGCGTCTGCGAGGGCTTATGACCGCACTTTCGCCGGACCTCCGGTTGTGGGACCCCCCGGTCACCTACCGGATCGGCGTCGCGATGGGTGTGAACGCGCACCCGTACTCGGGTGAGCTGCTGCGCGCGGTCCGGGCGGCCGCGGCGCAGGCGGGCTGCGACGTCGTGCTGGCGGACACCGAAGACACGGTGGGCGAAGAGGCGGCGGTGGTGCGCGCGCTGCGCGCGGACCTGGTGGACGGGGTGCTGCTGGTCCCGTCGGCCGGCGACGAAGCGGTGGTCAACGGCCTGGTGCGGATGGGCGTGCCGACGGTGCTGCTGGACCGGGTGGCGGCCCGCAACGACGTCGACCAGGTGGGCACGGAGAACGTGCACGCGATGGCCTCACTGGTCCGGCACCTGACCGACCGGCGGCACCGCAAGATCGGCTTCGTGTCGGGCGACGAGGGCCTGGAGGTCAGCCGCGAGCGCATCCGCGGCTACCGGCTCGGGCTGGAGCAGGCGGGCCTGAGGTTCAACCGCGAGCTGGTGGAGTGCGGGTTTTCCAACGCGGGCGGCGCAACCCGAGCCACGGCCAAGCTCCTGGACGGCTGGCCCTCGCCGACGGCCCTGGTGGTGGCGGACGAGTCAATGCTGGTGGGCGTCCAGTACGAGGCCCACCGCCGAGGCATCCGCATCGGTTCGGAGCTGGCGGTGGTGGGCTACGGCGACATGGACTGGGCCCGCCGCGTGAGCCCGGCGGTGACGACGCTGGTCCAGCCGATCGCGGACCTGGGCCGCCGAGCGGTCCAGCTGCTGATGTCCCGCATGGCGGACCCGGACCGCCCACCGGAGTCGGTATGGCTGACCCCGAAGTTCCTGCACGGCGCGTCCTGTGGCTGTTGAATCGGCGGAGTGATCGAGCTCGTTCCCACCGCGGACCTGCCCCCGGCCGCCCGCACCCTGGTCCAAGCCGTTTTCGAAGACGACTTCACCGACACCGACTGGGACAACTCCCTCGGTGGCACGCACGCGCTCGCCTTCGACGGCGCTGACCTGGTCGGCCACGCCTCGCTGGTCCAGCGACGGCTCCTGCACGGCGGGCGAGTGCTCCGCGCCGGGTACGTCGAGGCGGTGGCCGTTCGCGCGGACCACCGCCGACGCGGGTACGCGAGCGCGTTGATGGAGGCGCTGGAACGGCTGCTGCCCGGCTACGACATCGGCGCCCTGAGCGCGGCGGAAGCGGTACCGCTGTACGAGGGCCGCGGCTGGCAGCAGTGGCGCGGCCCGACGTTCGCGCTGACGCCGGAAGGCATCCGCCGCACCGAGGACGAGGACGGCGGCGTGTACGTGCGCCCCGGCTCGGCACCCCTCGACCTCGACGGCGACCTAACCGCCGACTGGCGGGCCGGCGACGTCTGGTGACAGCGTCTGTAACGCATCTCGTACTGCTGCGGACTTCGTTGTGGACGCGCCCCGACACGCCCGGAGGTCGCCATGCAGTGGGGATCCGTCGCTGAGATCATCTCCAGCCTCGGCACGATCGGTGCCCTGGTGGCGGCGGTCTTCGCCGCGCGCGCAGCGATCCGGACCACGAAGCAGCAGGACCGGCAACTGCTCCGCTTGGAGCAAGCAGAACAGTGGCGAGCGGACGACGCCAAGCACAGGCAGGCCGAATCGGTGGCCGCTTGGCTCGCGTTGGACAAGGAATCCGGGCTGCCGACGGTACGGTGGACGAATACGAGTGGGCTCCCGGTCTACAACCTCACCCTGTTCTTGACGACTCCGGACGGTACCTGCCCGGTGCACTACTCCTTCGGCAGTCCCACCGGGCCCAGGTCGCTTCCGCGGGCCCAGCACGTCCTGGTGAAGCACTTCGCCGAGCCACCCTCCTATTGGGAAGACCTCCTCGACAAGGATTTGTTCCGTGTCGCACTCGTCTTCCGTGACGCCGCGAACGGCTGGTGGTTGCGGGATTACGACGGGGTGTTGCGGGATGCGGCCGACGAACGGGCGCCCGATCGGCAGTGGAAGCCTCGAGCCTTCCGCCCTCGGCGGCATCCTAAGTCGACAGCGTGGCCGCTGCCTCCAGGAGCATCCAGCCGCCCACCTGGACCGACATGTCTCGCTCCGGCGCGTCCTCCGGTAGCGGCCAAGGCGCCGGGCGGTCCCACTCCGCGCTGAACAACGGTCCCTCCGGTGCGTCGAAAGCGCCCGACCAGCACGCCTCCGCCGACCTCAGCACCAGCGACCGGGCCACCGAAGCCTCCGGGCCCGGCAACGAGACCGCTGCCAACGCCAAGTACCGCGCCAGGATCGCCGCGAACAGACCGCCGTCGCCTCCTCCCTGGCCGCGGATGACACCCGATGGGGCGAGGTGCTCCGCCACCGCCCGCACCGTTCGAGCCGCTTCGTCCACTAAGGACAATTCCAGGCAAGCGCCGAGATACACCCCCTGGCAGTACGTGAAAATGTGCTTCACCAGCTCGCCCGTGTCCGCCCGGATCCCGTCCCAGACCAAACCGGACGATGGATCGACCAATGTGGACGTCAGCCACGCAGTCATCTCACGCGCCCGGGCGAGATTCCCGGACCGGGCGTGGAAGATCGCCGCCGGGCCGTTGGCCGGGGTGTTCTTGAAGTCGTCGCCTCGGCGCCACCAGATGCCGCCTCCGGTCGCCGGTGTCCAGCCCGACAGCAGTTGGGTGTCGATCGCCGCCAGCGCCGGTCCGACGTCGATGCCCAGAGACGAAACCCGTTGCAGCGCAAGGCCGAGCCACGCGATGTCGTCGTAGTAGTCGTTCGTCCAGCGGCCGAAGTTGCGCAGCCGCACCGAACGCACGAAAGACCTGATCAACGCCAGCCGGGACGCCGACGAAGAGCGCAGCTGGGCGTCGACCAGCGTGTCCAGCAGGTGCGCCTGCCACCAGTAGTTCCAGTGCCAGTGCAGCCGCTGGTCCACCGCCGCCGGCCAGCGGCTGCGGCCCAGTGCCGTTCCGGGCAGGCCCCACAGTCGCCGCAGGTGGCGCGAAGTCACCGCGTGTTCCGCGGCCGAGACGTCCATGACGCAATCGTGCCTTGCCCATCCACATACCGCTCGGTATGTTCGGTGGTCATGACGACGGCCAACGTCACCTGCCCGCTGTGCGAAGCCACCTGCGGCCTGGAAGTGACGCTCGACGCGAACCAGCAGGTCACGCGCGTCCAAGGTGACGAGCAGGACGTCTTCTCCCGGGGCTACATCTGCCCCAAGGGCGCGTCGCTCGGCGCGCTGCACCACGACCCCGACCGGCTGACCGCCCCGCTGCTCAAGCGCGACGGCGAGTTCGTCGAGGTCAGCTGGCAGGAGGCGTACGACGAGATCGCCCGCCGCCTCCCGCCGATCCTCGAGCAGCACGGCCGGGACGCCGTTGCGGTGTACGCGGGCAACCCCGGCGTGCACAACATCGCCCTCACGCTCTACGGCCGGGTGCTCTACAAAGCGTTGGGCACGAAGAACTTCTACAGCGCCACATCCGTCGACCAGCTGCCGAAGCACTACTCCGCCGGCACGATGTTCGGCGACCCGCTCGCCATCCCGGTGCCCGACCTCGACCGGACGCGGCACCTGCTGATCCTCGGCGCCAACCCGCTCGTCTCCAACGGCAGCCTGATGACCGCCCCGGACATCCGCGGCCGGCTGCGCGGGATCCGCGAGCGCGGCGGCAAGATCGTCGTCGTCGACCCGCGCCGCACGCGCACCGCCGCGTTCGCCGACGAGCACCACGCCATCCGCCCCGGCACCGACGCGCTGCTGCTGTTCGCCCTGGTCAACGTCCTGTTCGCGGAAAACCTGGTCGCCCCCGGGCGCCTCGCGGAGCACCTCAACGGCCTCGACGACGTCCGTGCGCTGGCCGAGCCGTTCACCCCGGAGGCCGTCGCCCCGCGCACCGGCATCGACGCCGGCGAGATCCGCCGGATGGCACGCGAGCTGACCTCGGACAACGCCGTGGTCTACGGCCGGATCGGCACCACGACGCAGGCGTTCGGCACCATCGCGAGCTGGCTGGTCGACGTCCTCAACGTGCTCACCGGCCACCTCGACAGCCCCGGCGGCGCGATGTTCCCGCTGGCCGCGTGCCAGCCGACCGGGAACCGGCGCCCGTTCGCGGTCGGGCGCTGGCGCAGCCGCGTGCGCGGCCTGCCCGAGGTGGTCGGCGAACTGCCGGTCGCGACGCTCGCCGACGAGATCGAAACCCCGGGCGAAGGCCAGGTCCGCGCGCTGATCACGGTCAGCGGCAACCCCTGCCTCAGCACGCCGAACGCCGGACGGCTGGCCGCCGCCCTCGAAAGCCTCGACTTCATGATCTCGGTGGACGTCTACCTCAACGAGACGTCCCGCCACGCCGACGTCATCCTGCCCGGGCCGTCGCCGCTCGAGCGGCCGCACTTCGACCTGGCCTTCTACCAGCTGTCCATCCGCAACATCGCCAACTGGACGCCCGCGACGCTGCCGTCGGCGCTGCCGCAGGAGTGGGAGACCATGCTGCGGCTGACCGGCATCGTCGCCGGTCAGGGCCCCGAGGCCGACGTCGCCGCGCTCGACGACTTCGTCGCCGGGGAGACCGCGCGGCGCAACGGGCTCGACGTCGCGGTGGCCGGCGAGCGCACCGGGCCCGCGCGCCTGGTCGACCTGCTGCTGCGCGCCGGGCCGTACGACGTCACGCTGGCCGACCTCGAAGCGGCGCCGCACGGGATGGACTTCGGGCCGCTGCAACCGCGGATCCCCGAGGTGCTGTGCACCGCGTCCGGCCGGATCGAGCTCGCCCCCGAGCCGGTCGTCGCGGACGTTCCGCGGTTACGGGAAGAACTCGCGAAGGACGCCGAAGAAGGGCTGGTGCTGATCGGACGGCGGCACCTGAGCTCGAACAACTCGTGGATGCACAACCTCGCCCCGCTGGTCCGCGGCGGCAACCGGTGCACGGTCCAGGTCCACCCGGCCGACGCAACCCGCCTCGGCCTCACCGACGGCGGCCTCGCTTCGGTGACGTCCCGCGCCGGGAAACTGCAGGTCCCGGTGGAGGTGACGGACGAGATCCGCCCGGGCGTGGTCAGCATCCCGCACGGCTGGGGCCACGACGTCGACGGCGCCCGGACGCGGGTGGCGCGCGCGAACCCCGGGGTCAACTCGAACCTGGTCGCCGACGAGACGCTGCTGGACGTGCCGTCCGGAACGTCGGTGTTGAACGGCATTCCGGTCGAGGTCACCCCCGTCTGACCCTTGACGGTTCGGGGGCGGTCGAGGATTCTCGACCCGGCATGTTTACGTGAACATCGGAGTTCGCATGGCCCGTCTTCGTCTCTGCCTGCTCGTCCTCCTGCTCGTTCCCCTCGTCGCCCTCCCGCCGGGCGCGGCCGCCGCCACGAACGGTTTCCGCGGCGTCAACTGGGCGGACGCCCGCGACAACTACGTCGACGGCTGGGTGATCCCGACCGGCCTCACCGCCGGGGACAGCTACGACAGCGTCCGCGGCAAGGCCGACGGCATCATCACCGGCTTCCAGCAGAAGCTCGGCGCGAACACCGTGCGGCTGCCGATCAACCCGCAGAGCGTCAACTCGGACTGGTGGGGGCGGTACAAGGGCGCCGCCGACTCGGCCCTGTCCCACGGCATGAAGGTCATCTTCGGCTACTGGGAAGCGAACAAGGACGGCTTCGTCGACGACCCGAACGCCTGGAACACCATGTGGGACAAGGTCACCAGCGACTACGGCGGCAACGGCAACGTGTACTTCGAGCCGATGAACGAACCGTTCGGCTACAGCCTCAACGACTGGGTGTCACTCTGCTCGACCTGGCTGTCCCGGCACTCGGACATCCCCCGCGGCCGGGTGCTGATCAGCGGCACCGGCTACAACGACAACGTGACGGGTGTCGGCGCGGCGAGCGCGTTGACCGGCACGCTCCTGTCCTTGCACTTCTACGGCTTCTGGGCTTCGGACACGACCCGCGCCGCGTGGACCACGAACCTCGGCAACCGCCTCGGCTCGTACTCCTCCCGCACGATCATCGACGAAGCCGGCGCCCCGATGACGACCGGCCTGGACTACTCGGCCGGGCACCAGGACGGCAACAACTTCACCGCGTACTTCGCCGCCACCACGGACCTGGCGCGGTCACGGCAGATCGGCGTCGTCTACTGGCCCGGCCTGCGCTCCGGCGACACCTACTCGATCACCCGGCAGAGCGGCAGCGGCCTGGAGACCACCAACGCGTCCGGCGTCGTCCAGCTGCGCTGGGGCTGGGGCCTCTAGCTCACCAAGCGCGGCCGAGATCGGCGTGCTGCCGGATCCAGGTGTGCATGACGATCCCGGCCGCGACCCCGGCGTTGATCGAGCGGGTCGTGCCGAACTGGGCGATCGACACCACCAGCGAGGCCGCCTCCTGCGCCGGCGTGGACAGGCCGGGGCCCTCCTGGCCGAACAGCAAGACGCTCTCGCGTGGGATCTCCGCCGTCTCGACCGGCTGGGAGCCCGGCGTGTTGTCCACCCCGACGACGGCGAGCCCGCGCTCGGCCGCGAAGGCGACCAGCGTCGCGACGTCGTCGTGGTGGCGCAGGTGCTGGTAGCGGTCGGTCACCATCGCGCCGCGGCGGTTCCAGCGGCGGCGGCCGACGATGTGCACCTCGGCCGCGGCGAACGCGTTGGCCGTGCGGACCACGGTGCCGATGTTGTGGTCGTGCTGGAAGTTCTCGATGGCCACGTGGAACGGGTGCCGCCGGCTGTCCACATCGGACACGATGGCCTCGCGGCGCCAGTAGCGGTAGGCGTCGACGACGTTGCGGCGGTCGCCCTCGCGCAGCAGCTCGGGGTCGTACCGCTCGTCGGTGGGCCACGCACCCGGCCACGGGCCGACGCCGACCTCTTCGCGGCTCACCCACTCGGTGGGACCCGGGATGGAATTCACCCGGCGATTGTCGCTCAGCCCAGGTGGACCGGGCGCACGTGGGTTTCCTCGTCGTGGCGGTGGCGCCACCGGTGGTAGACGCCGACGTAGGAGTACGCGACCAGCACGACCGCGATGATCCCGATCGCCGGCAGCCACGACTGCGGGAAGACCGTGCCGTAGAGGTAGTAGGCGTTGAACCCGCCGGGCAGGTCGCCGAGGCCCTGCTGGTGCCGGAAGAAGTTCTCCAGCGCGGTGAGCGGGCACGGCACCGGCGTCACGTTCACCAGCACCCCCCAGGCGGCGGCGAACATGTGCACGAAGATCAGCTTGGGCCAGCGCCAGGCGACGAAGCCCCCCAGCCCGATGAGCAGCAGGGCCAGGATGTGCACCACGACGGTCACGTCGGCCAGGAACTTCGCCATCGCACCCCCCTCCACCGATCCCCCTACCAGCGACTTTACTCCGCCACGCGGATTCGGCCGCCCTCAAGAGTGCCCCAGCCTGTGATTTTTAACCCAGCGGAGCAACCCTTCACCTCGGCGGTGACGGAGGGGTTACCCCGGGTGGGAACTCGGGCGGGCGCTTCGGCGGGTACTCGGTCGGCTGCTCGTGCGGGTACTGGTCGGGCGCACCGTCCGGCTTCGTCCGGTTCGGGTCGATGGGGCGCTTCGGTTCCGGCGGCTCCTCCATACCCCGACGGTACGCCCGGACCACCCCCGGAGCAGCCGGATTTCACTGAACGCGATCGCTGGTCACCGGCTCCTCGTCACCCGCGATGTGGACGTCGGTGACGTTGATGTTCACCTCGACCACCTCCAGCCCGGTCATCTGCTCGATGGCCGTCACCACGTTGCGGCGCACCGAGCGGGCCAGCTCCGCGATGGCCACGCCGTACTCGACGAGTACCTGCAGGTCCACCGCCGCCTGCTTCTCGCCGACCTCGACCGACACGCCCTGGCCGACGCTGGCCGACGCGCCGGGGATGCGGTCGCGGAGGGCGCCGAACGCGCGGGCCGCGCCGCCGCCGAGGTCGTGCACGCCGGGGACCTCGCGGGCGGCCAGGCCGGCGATCTTCTGCACCACGGTGTCGGCGATGGTCGTCGTGCCCTGCTTGGTGACGAGGGCGGTTTCGGTGGTCTTCTCGGCCGTCGCGGTCATGGTTTCCTCCCTGGATGTCCTGCGGGACAAGGCTTTCGCCTTGTTCGTAGCTATGGACACACACAAAGGACTGGAAACCGTCATTGTGACGTGGGTCTCCCGAACGCCGCGCCGTCGAGGTCGGTGACCTCCAGCTGCAGCCGTGCGTTCGACCACGCCGTGCCCGCCAGCACCGGGCGCACCGCTTCGGCCGCCCGGTCCAGCAGCGGCGGGATCGGCAGCCGGGTGGCGATCAGCCGGATCCGGACCACGTCCGGGCCGAGGTCCACCGCGAAACCGTCCCAGCCCCGCGGCAACGACGGGGTCGCCGGACGCAGGCCGGGCACCGCCGCGAGGGCGCCGACGATCTTCTCGACGGCTTCGTCGGCGGTCACCGGGCTTCCGGCTCGATGTCCAGGATGGACACGGAAACCTCGTCGACCACCAGGCCGGTCTGCTCGGCCACGAACCTCGTCACCGCGCGCTGGACCGCCCGGCCGACCGCCGCCGCCTGGTCGGCCCCGGCGGTGACCAGGTCGACCTGGACCGTCACCCGGCCGTCGGCGGTGCGGACCCGGACGCCGTCCGACGGCGCCGGGTCGAGCCCCTTCCAGCGCTGGCGGGCCGCGCGCGTCCACGCCGTCACCAGGCCGCGCAGGCCCGGCTCGAGACGCACCACACCCGGCGTCGTGATCGCCGCCCTGGCCGCCACGCTGGCGATCACCGGATCGGCGATGACGTAGTCGACACTCATTCCCCTGGCTCCCCGGCAGTGTCTTCCTCGAAGATGTCCTCGACCAGCAGGTCCACCTTGGCCGGCGTCAGGCCCACCCGGGCCGCGGCCGCCGCGGTCACCCGCTCCCGCACCTTCGCCAACGCGGCTCCGCCCGCGACGTTCCGCAGGCTCACCGCGAGGGTGAGTTCGACCTCGATCCCGCCGGGCACGGTCCGCACCCGGCAGCGCCGCGCGCGGATGCCGTCGACCGTGTCGGCCGCGTACCGCAGCACCACCGCGACCGCCTGTTCGCTGATCTCGACGAACCCCGGTTCGGGGGACGGCAGCCGCACCATCGAGCCGCGCCGCACCTCGGCCCGGACCGCGGACATGATCCGGCCGAACAGGTCCGCCGACGGCACGTCCTCCTCGGCCGCGAGCTCCGAAGTGGCCTCCCGCAACGCCAGCAGGCTCTCGCGCGCGGCCCGGCAGTGCGGGCAGGTCAGTTCGTGTTCGTCGGCCAGCCCGGCGCCGACCGCGTCGAGCCGCTCCCACACCTGCTCGACATCGCGTTCGCAAGGCAGCTCGTAGTCCGTCATCGCCATGGCTTCATCACCTCCGCCAGCTGGGCACGGGCGCGCGCGATCCGGCCGCGGACGGCGGTCGCGTTCGCACCGACGGTTTCGCCGATCTCCTCGTAGGACCGGCCGTGCACTTCACGCAGCAGCCAGCACGCCCGCTGTTCGGGCGTCAGCTGCGCCAGTGCCGCGTTCAACGCCGCGAGCTGGCTGCTCACCTGAACGGCCCGCTCCGGCTGCAGGTCGGTTCGCGGCGACTCGGCGGTGTCGAGGTCGACGTCGGCCTGCGGCCTGCGCGCCCGGATCGCGTTGAGGCAGCGGTTCGTGGTGGCCCGGTAGAGCCAGCCGACGAACGCGGCGTCCTCGGTGAGCTGGCCGAGCTTGCGCCAGGCGTTGAGGAACACCTCCTGCACGACGTCCTCGGCGTCGCCGCGGTGGGCGAGCATCTTGACCGCGAGCCGGAACATCGGGCCCTGGTAGCGCAGCACCAGCTGCTCGTAGGCCCGGACGTCACCGTCCCGCGCGCGGCTGACGAGCGTCTCGTCGTCGAGCGGCGTAGTCGTCGTCACGGCACCTCCTCCCAGGGAGGACACCGGCGGGCGGAAAAGGTCACGCAGTGATTCTGGGTGACGATCGTCACCGGGGCGAATCCACCGATCCGCCCCGGTGGCCGGTCAGTCCAGGCCCAGGTCGTCCTTGCCGAGGATGTACCGGTACTCCAGGCCTTCCTTCTCGATCGCCTCGCGCGCGCCCGTGTCGCGGTCGACCACCGTCACCACGCCGATCACGTTCGCGCCCGCCTCGCGCAGGGCCGCGACCGCCTCCAGCACGCTGCCGCCCGTGGTGGACGTGTCCTCGACCGCCAGCACGCGCTGGCCGCGGACCTCCATGCCTTCGATGCGCCGCTGCATGCCGTGCTGCTTGACCGACTTCCGCACGACGAACGCGTCGAGCACGACGCCGTCGGAGGCCGCCGAGTGCAGCATCGCCAGCGCCACCGGGTCCGCGCCGAGGGTCAGGCCGCCGGCCGCCACGTAGTCCCAGTCCGCCGTCAGCTGGCGCAGGAGCTTGCCGATCAGCGGCGCGGCCGCGTGGTGCAGCGTCGCCCGCCGGAGGTCGATGTAGTAGTCGGCTTCCTTGCCGGACGCCAGTGTCACTTTTCCGTGCACCACGGAAAGATCGGTGACCAGCCTGGCCAGTTCGAGTTTCGCCGCTTGATCCAACCCGGGGTTCGCCACGGCCGTGAGTCTTACACACGGCCGGGCTCACTCACCGACGGATGTGGCATCGACCGCACGCCCGCGGGTGGCGGCCCAGGCCGGGACCAGGATCGCCGTCAGCGCGAGCACCACGGCGATGGCGAGCACGGCCAGGTAGATCGTCACCGGGCCCGACGGCAGCACCGATCCGGTGACCACGAGGCAGAAGGGCACGATCGCCCCGGCCGCGACGAGCGTGCCGAGCAGCACTGCGATGGTCGCGATCAAGCCGCCTTCGACGCCGGCCATGCGCAGCACCTGGCCGCGGGTGAAGCCGCTCAGCCGCTGCACCCCGAACTCGCGGCGCCGCCGCGCGGTGGCCGTGACCAGCGTGTTCACCACGGAGATCACCGTGTAGGCGAGGATCATCCCGACGAGCAGGTAGTTGACCCAGGCGCCGACCTCGTTGCCCTTGGCGTGCGCCGCGATCAGCGTCTCCCGGTCGCCGACGAGCACCGGCAGCCCGGCGGTCGCCTCGCGCAGGCGGGCGGTCAGCGTCGCACTGTCGACCCCGGCTTCGGCGCGGACCAGCAGCTGCGGCGCGAGGCCGAGCGTGGTGTGCGGGGCCAGCAGGTCCGCGGGCAGCACGAGCCGTTCGAACCCGGGGCGCTGGTTGACGACGGCGGTCACCCGCACGTCCACCGGCGTCCCGTCGCCGAGCTTCAGAGACAGCGTGTCGCCGACGTGGTGGCCGAGCGTCGAAGGCACCTCGACGGTGTTGCCGGTCAGCTCGCTGACGCCCAGCGCGGGCCGGCCGTCGTCGTGCTGGCCGGAGTCGAACGGCTTCTCGACGAACACCGTGCTGGTGACGTACTCCGACGCGCCGGCGACGCCCGGTACCGCGCGCACCCGGCCGAGGACCGCCGGGTCGAGGCCGCCCGGCCCGGCGACCACGGCGTCCGCGCGCAGGTCCTCGGTGTAGGCCTGGTTCGACGCGGCTTCCTGGGTGGTCTGCAGGTAGATGTTGGCGGTCGCGATGCCGACCGCGAGCATGATCGGGGTGACCGCGCCGGCCGCCCGGACCGCGCCGACGCGGGTGTTGCGCAGCGCCACCTTGCCGTTGACCCCGGTCAGCGCCTCCACCGGCCAGCGCAGCAAGACGGCCATCAGCTTGGTCACGCCGGGGCTGATCGCCGCCAGGCCGAACGCCCACAGCATCACCGCCGGTCCGGCCGTGCTGGCCGCGACCGGGCCGGTCATCACCGCGACCGTCACGATCGCGAGCGCGGTCCCGCCTCCGAAGCAGAGGATGGCGGTGACCAGCCGGATCGGCGTCAGCCAGCGCCGCTCGACGGCGGCTTCGGCGAGCGCCTCGGCCGGGCGGATCCGCGAGGCCCGCCGTCCCGCCACGAAGGCGGCACCGACGACGGCCAGCAGCGACGCGCCGGCCGCGACCACGGCCGGGACCCAGCCCTGCTCGAACCGCAGCACGTCGGGCACGACGTCGTGGTCCACGAGTTGCCCGAACAGCCACCGCGCGAGCACCGGACCGAGCGCCACCGCGGCGCCGACGGCGAGCAGCGCGACGACCAGGGCCTCGCCGAGCACCATCCGCCGCAGCTGGCGCGGGGTCGTGCCGACCGCGCGCAGCAACGCGAGCTCGCGCTGGCGCTGCTGCGTCGACAGCGTCAGCGTGCCGGCCACGACGAACACCATGACCAGCGCCGACAGCCCGCCCGAGACGGCCGCCAGCACGATCAGGTTCTCGCCGCCCTTGCCCGTCTCCGGGAACTCGAAGGCGCCGCGGTCACCGCCGGTCGCCACGACACCGGCGTCCCCCACCGCCGCGGTCACCGCGGCCACGTCGCCGCCGAAGACGCCGATGGTGTCGAAGCGGCCCGGGTGCCCGGACAGCCGTTCGGCGTCCGAAGGCGCGAAGAACACCGCCGCGTCCCGCATGGCCTGCGGTGCCTGGGCGATCCCGGAGATCCGGAACGGGCTGACGGTGCCGTGCGCGGCGATCGGCAGCGTGTCCCCGACGGCGAGCCCGAGCCCGGCGTCGACGACGGCTTCGCCCGGCTTCGGGGCGGCGCCCTGCAGCGTGTACGGCGTCAGCACGGCGGAATCCCACGCGTGCCCGAGCGCGCTCGCCCGCCCGGCCAGTACCGGGAAGCTGTACTCGCCGACGACGTCCGTGACGCCGGGAACCGCGCGCAGGCGCCCGGCCAGGCCGGCGTCGAGCCGGACGCGCTCGGGCAGGGTCGCGTTCTCGAACTTGTGCTTCTCCTCGGGCTCCAGGGCCGCCGGGTCGTCCTTCGGCAGCTTGAGCGTCTGCTGGCCGCCGACCACGATCGGCGCCGCGGCCAGCCGCTGCACCGGCGTCTCGGACCGGATGCCGGTCTCCATCAGGCCACCGCACGCCGAGACGACCAGCGCGCCGAAGAACACGGCGACGAACGTCGCCAGGAAGCCGCCCTTGCGCAGGCGGAGGGTCCGCAGTGCGAGCCGGTACATCAGGCCGCCACCCGGCCCCAGGCACCCAGGTGGGTCATCCGCTCGGCGACGGCTTCCGCGGTCGGCCGCGCCAGCCGCCCGGCGATCCGGCCGTCGGCCAGGAACACGACGTCGTCGGCGTAGGAGGCGGCGACCGGGTCGTGCGTCACCATGATGATCGTCTGGCCCGAGGAGCGGACGGAGTCGCGCAGCAGGCCGAGCACCTCGGCGGCGGTCCGGGTGTCGAGGGCGCCGGTCGGCTCGTCGGCGAACAGCACGGCGGGGTTGGTGACCAGGGCCCGCGCGATCGCGACGCGCTGCTGCTGGCCGCCGGACAGCTGGCCCGGCAGGTGCCGGCGGCGCCCGTCGAGACCGACGTGCGTCAGGATCCGTTCCACCAGCCGCTTGTCCGCGCGCTTGCCGGCCAGCTGCAGCGGCAGCACGACGTTCTGCTCGACCGTCAGCGCCGGGAGCAGGTTGAACGACTGGAAGACGAAGCCGACGCGGTCGCGCCGCAGCTTCGTCAGGTGGGTCTCGTTCTTGCCGTCGAGGTCCTGGCCGTCCAGTACCACCCGGCCGGACGTGGGCCGGTCGAGACCGGCCGCGCAGTGCAGGAAGGTGCTCTTGCCCGAGCCGGACGGGCCCATCACCGCGGTGAACCCGCCGCGCGGGAACCCGATCGAAACCCCGTCCAGCGCCACCACGCCGTCGCCGTACTCCTTGCGCACGGCCTCCAGCCGGACCGCGTCGGCTGCCTCGTTCCACCCAGTTGTCATGGGGAAAACGCTAGTGAGCGCGCCCCCGGACCACCCTGGTGCGCGCGTGCGTCTCGCGGGTGGGGACAGCCCTACTTCAGGTGCGGCCGCGGCCGCCGCTGATCCGGCGCAGCACCGCGCGCGGCAGCAGGCCGCCGATCGCGACGACGGCCTTGTACTGCAGGCTCGGCACCGAGATCACCTTGCCGCGGCGCAGGTCCGCGAGCGCCTCGCCGACCACCTGTTCGACACCCAGCCAGGCGATTTTCGGGCCGGCTTTGCCGATGCCGGCCCGCTGGTGGAACTCGGTCGCGGTGAAACCGGGGCAGAGCGCCATCATCCGGACACTCTTCGGCAAGGACGCGGCAATGCCTTCGGTGAAAGAGGTGACCCAGTTCTTGCTGGCCGTGTACGTCGAACCGCGGCCGCTGAAGAAGCCGGCAACGCTGCTGACCTGGATGATTTCGCCGTGACCTCGCTCGATCATGCCCGGCAGGACGGCCCGGGTGAGGCGCAGGACGGCGGTGACGTTGACGTCGAGCTGGCGCTGCAGCGCGTCCGGCGGGATGGTCCAGAAGTCGCCGCTCAGGCCGAAGCCGGCGTTGTTCACCAGCAGGTCGACCGGACCGGCGGCGAGCCGCTCTTCGACCGCCGTTCGTCCGTCCACTTCGGACAGGTCGGCGGGCAGCACCTCGACCGCGACGCCGTGCTTTTCCCGCAGCTCAGCGGCGTAGGCCTCCAGCCGTGCGGCATCGCGGGCGACGAGCACCAGGTCGTACTTCTCGGCGGCGAGCCGGCGCGCGAACTCCGCGCCGATGCCCGCCGTGGCGCCGGTTATGAGGGCGGTGGTGGTCATGTGGGTGAACATACTCGCTGGTCACGGGTGGACGTGCGTTCGATTCGGAGGGGAAGTATCGTCCGCCGCATGGGTAAGCACAGCAGGCGCAAAAGCGGCTATCTGCCCAAGGTCGCCGCGGGCGCGGCGCCCGTCGCGCTGCTCTTCGCGGCCCCGGCCGCGGCGCTGGCGAGCCCGGCCGAACTGACCCTGCCCCTCGACCACCGCGCCGACAGCACGTTCCGGCGCGACGTCACGACGTCGGGCGAGGACGGCTCGTCGGTCGTCCGCGAGACGCTGACGGCGACCCGCCACGACTTCCTCGCGAAGGACATCGCCGGCGCGGCGCTCACCAACGACCTGACCGAGTCCGCGATCACCCAGCGCGAAGAGCGGCAGGCGGAGACGACGGCGGCCTCACGGGAAGCCGAGGCGGTGACCCGCACCGGACGGCACACGCTGCGCCTCGGCGGAGTCCGCGCGGTGACCGCGAACAACCAGCGGGTCGGCCAGGCCGCGGCCCGCGACCTGGCGCTCGACCCCCTGGGCGGCGGCACCGAGCACCGGTTCGGCCTCGCCGAAGGCTCCAGCCACGGCATCTGGCCCGCCGACGGCGTCGACGTGCTCAGCCAGAACGCGGAGCAGCTGGACACGGGCCTGTACGGCACGTTCGCCGGCGACCTCGACGGAGCCCTGTCGGCCCGCCGGTACTCGGGCCAGGCGGCGGACCTCGGCCGTCTCGGCGCGGTCGGCGTGACGTCCGAGCAGCACGCGACCGGCCAGCTCAGCGGAGTGCTGGACGCGGGCCAGAGCCACGAGCTGGGCGGCCAGCTGGGCGCGGCCTGGGGTTACGCGAAGACGACCCAGTCCCTCGGCCCGGACGGCCCGGCGGGCTCGATCCGCGGCGACCTCGGCGTGGAGCACGTGGTCCACGCCGAGGGGAACACGACGTCGGTGCGCGGGAAGCTGGACCGCTCGGCGACGCTCAGCGCCTTCGACCAGCGGTTGCTCGGCCTCTAGCTTTCGGGGGACGGGTCCACGGGCTGCGCCGGCGTCCCCGCCGCCGGGGTGCCGGGCGCCGCGGGTGCGGTGGCCTCGGACGGGACCGGGGCGCTCGCCTGGTGGCGGCCCGCGTCGTAGTCCTCGTCGAACGGGTCGACGATGTCGGCGATCTCGCCCAGGTCGCGCAGCAGGCGCTCCAGCCGGGACGGGCCCGCGGTCGGGACCACGCTGGCCAGCACCCACTCGTTCTCCAGCCAGGCCACGCCGACGTCGCCGCCGAGCTGGTCCGCCGCGTCGACGAGTTCCTGGGTGATCACCACGCGGGCGCCGTCCGCGTCGTCGGCGAACGCGTAGCGGGCGCCGATCGGGCCGAGCATCTCGGGCATGTCCGCGCGCTGGAACGGGACGCTGGACAGCCACATCTCGATCGGGATGCGGTGCTTCTTGTTGCAGCGGACCGCCACGACCACCGCGGGGATCTGGCCTTCGGTCTCGATGTCGAAGATGAACACCGGGCGGCGGCCGTCGGAGGTGAAGGTCGAACCCGCGACCACGTTCACGGCCGCGTCCGCGCCGAAGTAGCCGATCGCGCCGCCTGCCCACTGCTGCGGCAGGCGCTCGTCCTCCTCGACGAACTGCCAGCCGCGCAACTGTGCCCAGCGCATTCGCTCGCGGTTGCGCGAGCCCTCCTTCGCCCGGTCGGCCGCGAGCAGCCCCAGCCCCGCCACCAGGGCGACGGCCGCGATGACGAACCAGATCCACGCCGGAATACCCACGACGGCCAGGGTATCGCTCCTTACGCCGGAGGGATGATCGACGGTACCCGTGTCGCCAGGCCCATTCGGAGCATTTTGCGCCACCACGGGTCGACAAATCGGCACGAACCACTGTGGACAGCCGTGAAGGCCACCTCGGGTGAGGTGGCCTTCACGAACCGTCAGACGCGGGTGACCGTCAGCGCGTCACCGGCCTCCAGGTCCGGGCCGTCGACGCGCACGGTGTCGCCGTCGCGGATCTCCCCGGACAGCAGCTCCTTCGCCAGCTTGTCGCCGATCGCCGACTGGACCAGCCGCCGCAGCGGGCGGGCGCCGTAGATCGGGTCGAAGCCGTTGAGCGCGAGCCACTCGCGGGCGCCGTCGGTGACCTCCAGGTGCAGCCGCCGCTGTTCCAGCCGCTTGGCGAGCCGGGCCACCTGGATGTCCACAATGGACGTCAGCTGCTCGGTGCCGAGCGAGTGGAACACGACGATGTCGTCGAGCCGGTTGAGGAACTCCGGCTTGAACTGCCGCTGCACCACCTCGAGCACGGCGTCCCGCCGCTGCCGCTCGTCGAGCGACGGGTCGGCGATGGCCTGCGAGCCGAGGTTCGACGTCAGGATCAGGATGGTGTTGCGGAAGTCCACCGTCCGGCCCTGGCCGTCGGTCAGCCGCCCGTCGTCGAGCACCTGCAGCAGCACGTCGAAGACGTCCGGGTGGGCCTTCTCGACCTCGTCGAGCAGCACCACCGAGTACGGGCGCCGCCGCACGGCCTCGGTCAGCTGGCCGCCCTGGTCGTAGCCGACGTACCCCGGCGGGGCACCGACCAGGCGCGCCACCGAGTGCTTCTCGGCGTACTCGCTCATGTCGATGCGCTGCATCGCGCGCTCGTCGTCGAACAGGAACTCGGCCAGCGCCTTGGCCAGCTCGGTCTTGCCGACGCCGGTCGGGCCGAGGAACAGGAACGAACCGGTCGGCCGGTCGGGGTCGGCGACGCCGGCCCGGCTGCGGCGGACGGCGTCCGCCACGACCTGCACGGCCTCGGGCTGCCCGATGACCCGCTTGGTCAGCTCCTCCTCCATCCGGAGCAGCTTGCCGGTCTCGCCCTCCAGCAGCCGTCCGGCCGGGATGCCGGTCCACGCGCTCACGACGTCGGCGACGTCGTCCGCGCCGACCTCTTCCTTGAGCATGACGTTCTGCTGGCTGGCCTCGTTCGCCGCGGTGGCCGCTTCGAACTCCTTCTCCAGCGCGGGGATCCGGCCGTAGCGCAGCTCGGCGGCCTTGCCGAGGTCGCCGTCGCGCTCGGCGCGCTCGGACTCGCCGCGCAGCTGTTCGAGCTGCTCCTTGAGTTCGCGGACGCGCTCGATGGAGCCCTTCTCGTTCTGCCAGCGGGCGGTCAGCGCGGTCAGCGTCTCGCGCTTCTCGGCCAGCTCCGCGCGCAGGGCGTTGAGCCGCTCCTTCGAAGCGGCGTCGCTCTCCTTCGCGAGCGCCATCTCCTCGATCTCCAGCCGGCGCACGGCCCGCTCGACCTCGTCGATCTCCACCGGCCGCGAGTCGATCTCCATGCGGAGCTTCGACGCGGCCTCGTCGACCAGGTCGATCGCCTTGTCCGGCAGGAAGCGCGCGGTGATGTAGCGGTCGGACAGCGTCGCGGCGGCGACCAGCGCGGCGTCCGTGATCCGGACACCGTGGTGGACCTCGTAGCGCTCCTTCAGCCCGCGCAAGATCGCGATGGTGTCCTCCGGCGACGGCTCGCCGACCAGCACCTGCTGGAAGCGCCGCTCCAGGGCGGCGTCCTTCTCGATGTGCTGGCGGTACTCGTCGAGCGTGGTCGCGCCGACCATCCGCAGCTCGCCGCGGGCCAGCATCGGCTTGATCATGTTGCCCGCGTCCATCGCGCCGCCCTCGCCGGTCGCGCCGGCGCCGACGATCGTGTGCAGCTCGTCGATGAAGGTGATGACCTCGCCCGCGGAGTCGGTGATCTCCTTGAGCACGGCCTTCAGCCGCTCCTCGAACTCACCGCGGTACTTCGCGCCGGCCACCATCGACCCGAGGTCGAGTGCGACGACGCGCTTGCCTCGCAGCGACTCCGGCACGTCCCCGGCGACGATGCGCTGGGCCAGCCCTTCGACGATGGCCGTCTTGCCGACGCCCGGCTCGCCGATCAGCACCGGGTTGTTCTTCGTGCGCCGCGACAGCACCTGCACGACGCGGCGGATCTCGGTGTCACGGCCGATGACCGGGTCGAGCTCGCCGGCGCGGGCGCGCTCGGTGAGGTCGACGCCGTACTTCTCGAGCGCCTTGAAGGTGCTCTCCGGGTCCGCGCTGGTGATCCGGGCCGAGCCGCGGACCTTGGCGAACGCCTCCTGCAGCGCGTCCGGCGTGGCACCGTGGCGCTTGAGCAGGTCGGCGACCTGGCCGCCCTCGGTGGCGAGCCCGACGAGCAGGTGCTCGGTCGAGACGTACTCGTCGCCCAGCTCGGTGGCGAGTTTCTGGGCGCGGGTGAGCGACTTGACCGCGTAGGTGTCGAACTGCGGGCTCGACACGGTCGCGCCGGTCGCCGACGGCAGCGCGGCGATCAGCGGTTCGAGCTCCTTGTGCACCACCTCCGGGTCGGCCCCGACCGCGGTCAGCAGCGGTGCGGTCAGCCCCTCACCCTGCGCCAGCAGGGCGCCCAGCAGGTGGGCGGCCGACACGTGCGGGTTGCCGGCCATGGTGGCCGCCTGCGCCGCGGACGAGATCGCCTGCTGGGTCTTCGTGGTCGGGTTGAAAGCGTCCATCCCTCACCTCATGCTCGGTACTGCGAGAAAGTCCTGGTGACAGGCCCTGACCGTGGCCTGACACTATCTCTAACGCACGGAAACTTGAGTCTGTTCCGCTCAACTTCGTCCGGGGGCCACCGCGCTCGCCGGCAACCGCGGACCGAGCGTGCCGAGCCCGGCCACGGCGAGGGCCGCGCACGCCCCGACCAGCACCCAGGGTAACCAGTCGGCGACCGAGAACAAGGCCACCACCGCGGGCGCGATCACCTGCGCCACGGTGAACGCGTACTGGTACGCAGCGAGATAACGTCCGCGAGCGACCGGAGGTGCCGCGGCTTCGGCGAGCGCACCCGACCTGGGCCCGAAGACCAGGTCACCGGCGGCGAACACGAGCGTCGACGCCAGCAGGTACACCACCTGCCAGCCCTCCGGCACGAGCAGCACACCCAGGCTGACCAGGCACCACGCAGAGAACAAGGCCGAGCCGACGCGCATCGCCGCGATCCGCGTCAGCCGGGCGGTGAGCCGCAGCGCGAGCGTGCCGCCGAGGCTGGTCAGCACGGTCAGCAGGGCGAGGGTCGCCCCCGGCAGCCAGGCCGGGCCGTGCAGCCGGTCGAGCACGAACACCGGCGTGCCGATCAGGAAGAAGTCCAGCGAAAGCCCGAACAGCCCGCTGAACAGGATCAGCCCGAGGTACGGCCGGTCGCGCAGCACGCGCACCGAGCGTTCGCGGACCGGCCGGTGCGGCCGCGCGAGCCGGACGAAGAAAGCGAGGATCGACGCGGCCACCAGGAACGTCAGCGCGTCCACGGCCAGCGCGACGAAGTAGCCGGTGTTCCCGAGCCACGTCAGCAGGGCCCCCGCCGCCAGCGCGCCCAGGCCGAAGGAAGCAGCCCGCACCATCCCGACCTCGGCGAACGGCCGGTCCTTCGGGACGTCGCCGGCGACGTCCGCGATGAGCACGTACAGGGAGCTGTAGAAGAACTGCTGCCCGGTGGACAGCAAGACGGCCGCGATCACCACCGGGCCCGCGCTGCCGGCGACGAAGTACGCCCCGACCCCACCCGCCTGCAGCACCTGGGCGCAGACCACCACGGCCCGCGGCCCGATGCGGTCGACGAGCCGTCCGGCCAGCGGCGGCACGACGAGCCCGCCGAGTGCGCCCAGCGTGACAGCGGTGCCTGCCGCGGCCAGCGGCACCCCGACCACTTGCGTCACGTAGACGAGAGCCAACGGGAGGAACAGCCCCGAGCCGAAGTTGTCAGTCCCCAGCGCGCACAGCAGCGCGACCCGGTCACGCGTCACCCCACCGACGGTAACCCGGGCGAATGCCCCCGAGTCAGGACCGAACGGCCAGTCTCGCCAGGGGAAAGAGCCACTTCCGGTGGGCCTTTACCCCGCCCTGTCACTTGTTCGTGTGAGTCACTTGTTCGTCTCGGCCAGGCAGGCGTCGCTGCCGAGCGCGCGGCGCAGGTCGGTGTTCATCTCCGCGAGCCGGGCGGTGAGGTCGGTGACGCGCTCGTCGTCCCAGTCGCCGAGCGCCTTCTCCATGAACTCGACGTAGTTGGCGCGCCAGCGGGTCAGCTCGGCCCGGCCCTTCTCGGAGACGCTGACCAGTGACGCCCGGCCGTCTTCGGGGGCGGGGCGGCGGTCGACCAGCCCGGCCGAGGACAGCTGGGCGATCTGCCTGCTCACCACCGAGAGGTCGACGAACCGGCGTTTCGCCAGCTCGGACGGGCGGGTCTCGCCGTGCTTCGCCAGGTCCGACAGCAGCATCGCGGCCGCCGGGTGCAGCCCGGGCTCGCTCTGCCAGGCCTGCATGATCCAGGCGTGCTGGAGCTGGGACGCGGTCTTCAGCTCGCGCATGAGCTCGACCCGGACGTCGTCGTCGGTGTCGTCGAAACCCATGGGCACCTCCTTGGTTGCGCCATACAAGTATATTGCCGGAAACTTGCGCCCGCCAACCATCTCGCCGGTGAGGTCGCCCACGCCCGGCCGGCCGCAATACACCCGGTCGGAGCAACAATGCGGGCAAAAGGGCGCCCGACGGCTACCCTGCGGACGGACCGCGCGCGCGGTCCGCGAGGAGTGACGAGCGGAGGCAGTGGCGATGGACCCAGGAGGCGGCCGTGCGCGGAAATGCCGTCCCCGCACCCGGGCCGGCGGTGCATGATCGGGTGTCCCCGTTCAACCGCCCCGGACTCGTGAACATTCCATGACAGCCGACTCGGTAAGCCCGCTCCCCAGGTCTTCGGCCCCGCGTGAAGCCCCCGCGGCCGTAACCGCGATGGTCCGGCTCATCCGGGACAGCTGGGCCAGGTCCGAGCCGTACATCGCGGACATCTCGCAGTTCTTCTACGGGATGCTGTTCACCCTCGCCCCCACCACGCGCGACTTCTTCCCGATCAACATGGAGATCCAGCGCGGCAGGCTGGTGCGCGCGCTGGTGCACATCGTGCAGATGGTCGACCGGCCCGACGACCTCGCGCCGTTCCTCCGCCAGCTGGGCCGCGACCACCGCAAGTTCGGCGTGGTCCCGCGGCACTACGAAGCGGTCGGCACCGCGCTGCTGGCCTCGCTCAAGAACCACCTCGGCCCGGCGTGGACGCCCGAGGTCGAACGCGCGTGGGCCGAGGCGTTCACCATCGCCGCGCGGGCCATGCAGGACGCGGCCGCCTCCGACACGAACCCGCCGTCCTGGTCGGCCACCGTGGTCGAGCACCGGCGGCTGACCTGGGACCTCGCCCTGGTCCGGCTGGTGCCCGACCAGCCGGTGCCCTACCACCCCGGCCAGTACGTGAGCGTCGAAGTACCGCAGCGGCCACGGCTGTGGCGCTACCTTTCGCCGGCCAACGCGCCGCGCGAGGACGGCGGCATCGAGTTCCACGTCCGCGCGATCGACGGCGGCTGGGTCTCCCGCGCCATCGTCAGCCACACCCAGCCCGGCGACGTCTGGCGGCTCGGCCCCCCGCTGGGCCGGATGACGGTTGACCGGGAGGCGTCCCGCGGGGTGCTGATGGTCGCCGGCGGGACGGGGGTCGCGCCGCTGCGCGCCATCCTCGACCACCTCGCGCTGTGGGGCGAGAACCCGAAGACGCACCTGTTCTACGGCGGCCCGGCCCGCGAGGACCTCTACGACCTCGAAGAACTGCGCGCGCTCGCCGCGACGAACCCCTGGCTGACGATCACGCCGGTGGTCGAGCGCGGCGGCGGCATCCCCGGGTTCGAGCAGGGGACGCTGGCCGAGGCCGTCACGCGGTACGGCTCCTGGCCCGGCCACGACATCCTGGTGTCCGGCTCGCCGGCGATGATCCGCGCGACGGTGTCGCGCATGCTCGTCGCGGGCAGCGCGCTGGACCAGATCCAGTACGACCCGTTCACCATCGACTAGCCCGGCCGACCGGCGGTGATCGGCCGTCCGGTGATTGATTTCGTTATGCTTCGGAAATCGGCAACCGGTAACGGATGAATCCGGCGTCGTGATCATTTTTACGCTGTGCCAGACGGGGCTAACCGGGCGTACCTGAATTGCTCCGTTCGAGCGGGACCGCGCGGAATCACGCGCATCTGCACGGGAATTCGCCTACAGTCGGGAACCCTCGGGGGCGGCACCGCCACAGCGACGCTGCACGCACGGCGCCAAGACATGGCACGACTGGAGAATACCGTTCCCGATGAGCGCTGAATCCGTGAAGATCTCCACCGTGCCCGAAACGCTTCCCGTTTCGGCCGTGGAAGGTCGAGAGCTGGCCAGGTTGATTCGTGAGAGTTTTGCGGAGGTCGAACCGAAAGCAGATGAACTGGCGCAGTACTTCTACGGTGCGTTGTTCGTGGTCGCCCCCGATTGCCGGGATCTGTTCCCGGTGACCATGACGGCGCAGCGGAGCAGGCTGCTGCGCGCGCTGGTGTACGTGGTGCAGATGGTGGACCGGCCCGACGAATTGGCCACTTTCCTGGGGCAACTGGGCCGCGACCACCGGAAGTTCGCCGTCGTCTCGCGCCATTACGACGCGGTCGGCGTCGCGCTGATCGCCGCATTGAAACGATTTTTGAAGGAAAAGTGGACAGCCGAGGTCGAATCGGCGTGGACCGCCGCCTACGGGCTCATCGCCAAGACGATGCGCGAAGCCGCCCAGGCCGAAACCGGGCCGGCGGCGTGGTCGGCGACCGTGCTCGAACACCGGAAGCTCAGCCGCGACGTCGCGCTCGTGAAGGTGCGCACCGAGGGGCTGCTGCCCTACCGCGCCGGCGGGTACGTCAGCGTCGAAGTGCCGCAGCGGCCGCGCTTCTGGCGGTACCTGTCGCCGGCGAACGCACCCCGCGGCGACGGCCAGCTCACCTTCCACGTGCGCGCGGTGCCCGGCGGCTGGGTCAGCGGCAGCATCGTCAACCACACCACGCCGGGTGACGTCTGGCGCCTCGGGCCGGCCATGGGCGTGCTCGACGTGCGCCCGACGGCCACGAAGCGCCGGCTGCTGATGATCGGCGGCGGCACCGGGATCACGCCGTTGCTGGCCATCCTCGACGACCTGTCGCACTGGAAGCGGAACCCGCCCGTGCACCTGTTCTTCGGCGGGCGGCGCCCGGAGGACCTGTACGCGCTGGAGGAGCTGCGCCGGCTGGCCACGACGTCGAAGTGGCTAACCGTCACTCCGGTCACCGAGCAGGGCGCGCTGGCCGGCGGCGACCGCGGCACCCTCGCCCACGCCGTCACCCAGCGCGGCACGTGGCGCGACCATGACGTCCTCGTTTCCGGCTCGCCACCGATGATCCAGGCGACCGTCGCCGAGCTGCTGGCCAAGGGGATCGAACTGGAACGAATATCCTACGACCCGTTCACCATGGACTGAGTTTTGTCCGGAATGCGCTGAGGAACTCTCAGCGACCCGCGCCGGACCGGTGGTTTCTCGCTATCTTCGCCGATATGGAGATGACTATTCCGGTTTCGGACGGCACCATCGGCGGTTACCTGGCGGAACCCGAGGGCGCGGGACCGCACCCGGGCGTGGTGCTCATCCACGACGCGTTCGGCCTGAGCCAGGACACGAAGAACATCACCGACCGCTTCGCCCACGAGGGCTACCTCGCGCTCAGCCCGGACCTGTATTCGCGCGGCGGAATGCGCCGCTGCGTGCGGCGGGTGTTCTCGGACATGTTCGCCAACCGCGGCCGCACCTTCGACGACATCGAGGCGGCCCGCACGCTCCTGGCCACCCGCGAGGACAGCTCGGGCCGGATCGGCATCGCCGGGTTCTGCATGGGCGGCGGCTTCGCGCTCGTCGCAGCCTCCCGCGGCTTCGAGGCATCGGCGCCGTACTACGGGCAGCTCCCGAAGAACCTCTCGGTCCTCGACGACGCCTGCCCGATCGTCGCCAGCTTCGGCAAGAAGGACTTCGGGCTGCGCGGCGCCGCGGCGAAGCTCGAGACCGCGCTGACCGAGCGCGGCATCCCGCACGACGTCAAGGAGTACCCGGACGCCAGCCACGGGTTCGCCAACAAGATCGACACCGCGGCGCCGGTGAACCTGCTGCTCAAGGTGGTGGGCTTCACCTACCACCACGAATCGGCCGAAGACGCGTGGCGCCGAGTGACGTCCTTCTTCGGCGAACACCTGCAGCAGCCGGCCCGACCTTCGCACTGAGCCGACCGGAGCAGCGAACTCGTCGAACGGCGGTAGTTCGTTGACCGTTGTGCCCGAATCGCCTTATGGTCTAGACCACATCTTCCCCGGATGTGCTCGTTCGTCCTCCCCTCCGGAACAAAGCTGTTCCCCTTCGAGGAGCCGAAATGACCTGGAAACGCAAGCTCTTCGCGGCCGCTGCCGGAGCCCTGCTCGCGCCGGTGCTGGTCGTCGTCCTCCCCGCCACCTCCGCGAGCGCACACGGTTACGTGTCCGACCCGCCCAGCCGGCAGGCCAACTGCGCGGCCGGGAAGGTCCCCAACTGCGGGCAGATCGTCTACGAACCGCAGAGCGTCGAAGGCCCGAAGGGCCTGCGCAGCTGCAACGCCGGCCTGTCGCAGTTCGCCGAGCTGGCCGACGAGTCGAAGCCGTGGCCTGCCAAGTCGGTGGGCAGCACGGTGACGTTCAACTGGGTGTTCACCGCCCGGCACGCGACGGCGAGCTATGAATACTACGTCGGCAACACGCGCGTCGCGCTGATCAACGGCAACAACCAGCAACCGCCGTCGACGCTGTCGCACACGGTGAACCTGGCCGGCTACTCGGGCCGGATCAAGGTGCTGGCCATCTGGAACATCTCGGACACGGCCAACGCGTTCTACAGCTGCATCGACCTGCAGATCGGCGGGGGCGGCACCACCACCCCGCCGCCGACCACCACCACGACCCCGCCCACGACCACGACGACCCGACCGCCCACCACGACGACCACCCCGCCCTCCAGCGGAACGTGGTCGACGGGCACGGCGTACAAGGTGGGCGACGTGGTGACGTACAACGGCGTGAGCTACCGCTGCATCCAGCCGCACACGGCGATCGCGGGCTGGGAGCCGCCGAACACCCCGGCGCTGTGGCAGCGCCAGTGAGAGTGGTCTTGGCTGTCGTCGCGCTGCTCCTGACCGGCTGCGCGACGACGGCCACCCCCACGTACAACGCGGCCGACGTGATGTTCCTGCAGATGCTGATCCCCCAGAACGAGCAGGGGATCGAGATCGTGAAGCTGGCTTCGGCCCGCCCGGTCCAGGCGGAGTTGAAGGAGCTGGCTGCGGCGATCGAGGTCACGCAGAAGACCGAGGTCGAGGACATGCGGCGCTGGCTCCGCGAGTGGAACCAGCCCGAGACGGTGTCCCCGCAGGCCCACGCCGGCCACGGCGGCATGAAGATGACTTCGCCGGACCTGGTGGGAGCGCTGCGAACCGCCCCGGACGGCGAGTTCACCCGCAAGTTCCTCGATGTCTTGACGGGCCAGCAACAGGGAGCGGTCGAGCTGGCCCAGACGGAGAACGGAACGGGCGGCGGCGTGAACGCCCAGGCCCGTGACCTCGCGCGGCGGGTGATCGAGTCCCGGACCGCCGAGGTGAAGCAGTTGTTGAACGTGAAGGCGTAACCCCGCGGCGGGGCCGCGAGCAGCCCCTCCCGGCTGCTCGCGGCCCATCTCGGGCCGGGTCTTCGCACGTTTCGGTTGCCCACCGCCGGGCGAGAGCGGCCTTCGGTTGCCCGCCCCAGCCGAAAGCACCCCTTGGTTGCCCGCCGCCGACCGAGAGCACCCTTCGGTCGCTCGTCGCTGGCCGAGATTGCCCCTTGGGGGCCCGCCGCCTGCCGAGAGCTTTCTTCGGTCGCCCGCCGCGGTCGAGCGCATCCTTCGTCGCCCGCTGCCGGGCGAGTGCACCCCTTGGTTGGCCGCCCGCCGGCCGGGCGTGGCTGGGCGTTGCGGGGTCCGCCGGGCGCGCGAACCTGCCTGAGCAGCCCCCGTTTTCCACGCTACCGGCAGACACCGACAGTTTCCGGTCCCGGAAGGGCGCCAAGCCCCACCTACGCGCGAAGGCCTCCCCGGTCGCCCGGGGAGGCCTTCGTTCGCTTGCGTGGTCAGCGGCGCTTGGGCCGCCAGACCACCATTGCCGTCTGCTGGTTGAGGGGCACCAGGTCGCGGCGGTAGGACGCGTGCGCCGCCGCCGCGGCCTGCTCGGCCGCCGTGTACGCCGCGGCCAGTTCTTCGGTCAGCTCGGTGATCCGGGCCCTCAGCGCGTCGACCTGGTTCTCCAGCTCGATGATGCGCTTGATGCCGGCCAGGTTGACGCCGTCCTCCTGCGACAGGCGCTGGACCTCGCGCAGCAGCGCGATGTCCCGCATCGAGTAGCGCCGCCCGCCGCCGGGGGTGCGGCCCGGTGACACCAGGCCCTGGCGGTCGTACGTGCGCAGCGTCTGCGCGTGCATCCCGGCGAGCTGGGCCGCCACCGAGATGACGAACACCGGGGTCTCCTCGTCCCCTTCCTGGGGAATCCCGCCGAACACCACTCTCACCTACCTTGCAGCAGCTCGGTGATCTCGGGCCGGGGGTCGTGCCCGGCCATCGCCTCGGCGTACGCCTGCAGTGCCTCGCGCGCCTTATCGTCCAGTTTGGCGGGAACCGCCGCTTGGAGGGTGACGAGAAGGTCACCTTGTGCACCGTCGCGCTTGGCGATGCCCTTGCCGCGCACGCGCAACACACGGCCCGTCGCGGTGCCCGGCGGCACCTTGAGCGAGACCTTGCCTTCCAGCGTCGGCACCGTGATCGTGGTGCCGAGCGCCAGCTCGGTGAAGTCCACCGGCACGGTGATCGTCAGGTCGAGCCCCTTGCGCCCGAACAGGGCGTGCGGCGCCACGTGCACCCGGACGTAGAGGTCGCCCGCCTGCGCCCCGCCCCGGCCCGGTTCGCCTTGACCGGCCAGCCGGATGCGCTGGTCGTCGTCGACGCCCGGCGGGATCCGGACGGTCAGCGTGCGGGTCCGCGTGCTGATGCCTTCGCCGCCGCACTCGGGGCACGGGTCGTCGATGATCGTCCCGCGGCCGCGGCAGTCGCGGCACGGCTCCGAGAACGCGAACGCGCCCTGGCTGCGACTGACCAGCCCCGACCCGGAACAGGTCGGGCAGGTCCGCGGCGAAGTGCCCGGCCGGGCCCCGTTGCCACCGCACGTGGCGCAGGTCGCCGGGCTCGACAGCCGCAGCGGCAGGGTCGCGCCCTTGACCGCCTCGGTGAAGTCGATCCGGACGTCCGTCTCGACGTCGGCGCCCCGTTGCGGCCGGTTCGCCGTCGCGCCCGCCGACGCCCGGCCGCGGCCGAACAGCCCGCCCAGGATGTCGCCGAGCCCGCCGAAGCCGCCCTGCTGGCCGGCGCCGGCCTGGCCGAAGATGTCGCCCATGTCGAAGCTGCCGGTGCCGCCGCCACCGGGGAAGTTGAAGCCGCCCCCGCCGCCGAACAGCCGCCGTGCCTCGTCGTACTCCTTGCGCTTGCTCGCGTCGGAGAGCACGCCGTAGGCCTCGGAGACCGCCTTGAACTTTTGCTCCGCCTCGGCGTTGCCGGCGTTCGCGTCCGGGTGGTTCTCCTTGGCCAGCTTCCGGTAGGCCTTCTTGATTTCGTCCGCGGTGGCGTCGGAGGAGACGCCCAGTTCACGGTAGAAGTCCTTACCGATCCATTCCCGTGCGCTCATCGGGCGTCTCCTCCTCCCACTTGGTTCCTCTTCTTACTGCTGTTGCTCATCGACTCCGCCGCCGAGTGGCAGCTCGCCACCGACGGACGGGTCCCGCGGGGCCGCACCGGGCTCGTGGTCGGTCACGCCGACCAGCGCCGCCCGCAGTACGCGGTCCCCGAAGCGGTACCCGCGGCGCATGACCACGGTGACCGTCGGGCCCGCCACGTCCGGCGAGGTGTTGTGCTGGACGGCCTCGTGCACGCTCGGGTCGAAGGCCTCGCCCTCGGTGCCGAACGACTCGAGGCCCGCGCGCTGCAGGCCGCTGATCAGCTTGTCGCCGACGGCCTTGAACGCGCCGGTGAGGTCACCGTGCTGCTCGGCCCGCTCGAGGTCGTCGAGCAGCGGCAGCAGGTCGTTCACCACGGTGGCCTTCGCGCCGATCACGACCGCCTCGCGGTCACGCTCGACCCGCTTGCGGTAGTTGGCGTATTCGGCCTGGAGGCGCTGGAGGTCGGCGGTGCGCTCGGCCAGCTCCTTCTCCACGTCGGAGACGACCGCCACCGACTCGTCCACAATGGACTCACCCAGCGAGGGGCCCGCGTGCTCCACGGGCGCCTCGTCGGGGTCCGGCGCGGCGTGGGCCGGACCGGGCGGGCGGACCTGCCCGGTCTGGGGGTCCACCCGACGCCGGTCCCGCACGACCACCGGCTCCTCGGGGCCTCGGCCCTGGTTCTCGGATTCGTCGTAGCTGTGGGTCACTTCTTCGGGTCCTCTTCGACGATCTCGGCGTCCACCACGTCATCGGCCTTGGCCTGGCCGCCGGCCGCACCGGCGTCACCGGCCGCACCCGCACCGCCGGCCGCACCGGCCGCCGCGTCGGCGTTCGCGTTGGCGTACAGGGCGGTGCCCAGCTCCTGCGAAGCGGCGTTCAGCTTCTCGATCGCCTCGCGGATCTTGGTCGAGTCCGTGCCCTTCAGCGACTCGTTGGCCTCGTCGATCGCGGACTTGACCTTGCCCTTGAGGTCCTCGGGCAGCTTGTCGTCGTTGTCCTTGACGAACTTCTCGGTCTGGTAGACCAGCGTCTCCGCCTGGTTGCGGGTCTCCGCTTCCTCGCGGCGCTTCTTGTCTTCCTCGGCGTGGGCCTCGGCGTCCTTGACCATGCGCTCGATGTCGTCCTTCGGCAGCGCGGAGCCACCGGTGATCGTCATCGACTGTTCCTTGTTCGTGCCCAGGTCCTTCGCGGTCACGTGCACGATGCCGTTGGCGTCGATGTCGAAGGTGACCTCGATCTGCGGCACGCCACGCGGCGCCGGCGGGAGACCGGTCAGCTCGAACATGCCGAGCTTCTTGTTGTGCGCGGCGATCTCACGCTCACCCTGGAACACCTGGATCTGCACCGACGGCTGGTTGTCGTCCGCGGTGGAGAAGATCTCCGAGCGCTTGGTCGGGATCGTGGTGTTGCGCTCGATGAGCTTGGTGAAGACGCCACCCTTGGTCTCGATGCCGAGCGACAGCGGCGTGACGTCCAGCAGCAGGACGTCCTTGACCTCGCCCTTGAGGACACCGGCCTGCAGCGCGGCGCCGACGGCGACGACCTCGTCCGGGTTCACGCCCTTGTTCGGCTCACGGCCACCGGTCAGCTCCTTGACCAGCTCGGCGACGGCCGGCATGCGGGTGGAACCACCCACGAGCACGACGTGGTCGATGTCGCCGACGGAGATGCCCGCGTCCCGGATGACGTTGTTGAACGGCGCCTTGGTGCGGTCGAGCAGGTCCGAGGTGATCTTCTGGAACTCGGCGCGCGAGAGGGTCTCGTCGAGGAACAGCGGGTTCTTGTCCGCGTCCACGGTGATGTACGGCAGGTTGATGCTGGCCGAGTTCGAGCTGGACAGCTCGATCTTCGCCTTCTCCGCCGCCTCGCGGATGCGCTGCAGCGCCATCTTGTCCTTGGTCAGGTCGATGCCGTTGGTGGCCTTGAACTTGTCGACCAGCCACTTGACGATGCGCTCGTCCCAGTCGTCACCACCGAGGTGGTTGTCACCGGAGGTGGCGCGGACCTCGACGACGCCCTCGCCGATCTCCAGCAGCGAGACGTCGAAGGTGCCACCACCGAGGTCGAAGACCAGGATGGTCTGCTCCTTCTCGCCCTTGTCCAGGCCGTACGCCAGCGCGGCGGCGGTCGGCTCGTTGACGATGCGGAGCACGTTCAGGCCGGCGATCTGCCCGGCCTCCTTGGTGGCCTGCCGCTGAGCGTCCTCGAAGTACGCCGGGACGGTGATGACGGCGTCGGTGATCGTCTCGCCCAGGTAGGCCTCGGCGTCGCGCTTGAGCTTCATCAGCACGCGGGCGCTGATTTCCTGGGAGGTGTAGTTCTTCCCGTCGATCTCGGTCTTCCAGTCGGTACCGATGTGCCGCTTCACGGACCGGATGGTCCGGTCGACGTTAGTAACGGCCTGGTTCTTCGCCGGCTGGCCGGTCAGCACTTCACCGTTCTTGGCGAAGGCGACGATCGAAGGGGTGGTCCGGGAGCCTTCCGAGTTGGCGATGACCGTCGGCTCGCCGCCCTCAAGGACGGCGACGACCGAGTTGGTCGTGCCGAGGTCGATGCCGACCGCTCGCGCCATGGTGCTTCCTCCTGTTTACGGCTGCTATGTTCGTGACCTGCAGGTTCGTTCTCGTCTTGAGCGAGGCCCTGGCAAGTTCTATCGGGCCTTCGCGAGCCTCGTCAAGCCGGACTTGAGTCGACTGCGCTCAACCTCTGTACCCAGCCTAACGAGGCGGTCGGCCGTCTTGTTCCCGGGTCCGGCACCCGACCGGGTTGTGACGCCGCTCACTCACCGGCCGACCGCCCGTGACCAGGGGCGCCGCCCGCGACAGGGGCATGCGACCTGCCGCGGCCCCGGCGCCGGCAGCCTCTCCGGCGGTCGCCAGACCCCCGCCCGAGCGGGCCACCCACCGCCGCCAGGCGGTCGCCAGGCCAGCCCCAGCGGGCCGCCCATCCCTCCGCAAGGCTGCCCGGCCCCAGCCGGGACCTGCCCGAGGAGCCCTGCCTCACCCGCTACCCGGTCCCGCCCGAGCCCTCCACGGGCCGATCGCCGCCTCGCCCGACCCCGGGCCTCGCCGCCCCCAGCCCTCCCGGTTCACCGGCACACCGCGCCCCGGCCAGGCACCACCCGGTCCACCAGGTACGCCACCTCGGCCGCCCGCGCGCACGCGGAGTTGAACAGCCCCGTGTGGCCGTCGTCCGTGCGGGTCAGCAACGCCGAGCCGTCGATGCTCGCCGCCAGCCCGCGGGCCCACGCCAACGGCGTCGCCGGGTCGTGAGCGCCCCCGACCACCAGGATCGGCGGGGCTCCGCGGACCGGGTGCGGCTGAGGCGGGTTGTTCGCCGGCACCGGCCACCCCACGCACCCGCTCGCGAAGTCCCAGTACTCCGAGTACCGCCAGCTGTGCGGCGCCGCCCTTCGAACCAGGCCGGCCAGGTAGCCGACGTCCGACGGCCCGCGGAACGGCGACGGGAAGTCGTGACACCCGATCCCCCGGTACGCCCCGTAGATCTCGGACTGGAACTGGTTCCGCTCGGTCAGCCCGCGAGCATCCGGGAACTCGCCCCCGGCCGCGGCCAGGTGCTTGCCCAGCGCAGGCCAGTCGTCACGGAGGTAGAGGTGGCCGTACACGCCCGCCGACACCTCGTCCGCCGTCGCCGGACGGCCCAGGTCGCCGGACCAGATCCCGCCGCGGGCCGCCCGGGCCACCACGTCGTCGTAGAAGCGGAGGACGTCCTGGCCGTGCAACGCGCACTCGGCCGAGCCGCGGCACCAGGCCGCGAACCGGACCAGCGCGTCCTCGGTGGCCGCGGCCTCTTCCGGGATCGCCTGGTTCATCGGCCGCGCGTGGTCGACCGCACCGTCGAGCACCATCGCCCGCACCCGGCCCGGGTGCTTCGACGCGTAGACCGCGCCCAGCTCGGTGCCGTACGACAGGCCCAGCCACGAGATCCGCGGCTCGCCGAGCGCCGCCCGGATCGTCTCGATGTCCTCCGCCGCACTCTGCGTGTCCGCGTGGGCCAGCAGCGGCCCGGTCCGGGCCAGGCAGTCCGCCCCCGCCTTCCGGTTGTGCGCGACCAGCGCCTCGAACCCCGTCCGCGTCGACGGGAACCGGTCCAGCGCCGGGTCGAACAGCGTCGCCGCGTCGCACGTGATGCGGGGCGTGCTGAACCAGTCTCCGCGCGGATCGAACCCCACGATGTCGAAGCGCTGCCGCAGCGCACCCAGCTCCGGTGACGCCAGCCCGCCGAACTGCACGAACCCGACGCCGGAGCCGCCCGGCCCGCCCGGGTTCACCAGCAGCGAGCCGATCCGCCCGGCCGGATCGAGCGCAGGCAGCCGGGCCAGCGCCAGCTGCGCCGACCCGAGCTCCGGCCGGGCGCGGTCGATCGGCACTTCGACCGTCGCGCACTCCGCCGACGGCTCCTGCTGCGTGGCGCACGGGCGCCACCTCACCCCCGACGCCGACGCGACGGCCGGTACCGCCGCCATGACCACGACCGCCGCGACGACCGCGATGATCCGGCGCACGTCCATGATGCTGTTTCCTCCCCTGCACGCCGGCCTTCGGCGTGCTTCCTTCCTAACAGCGGCCACCGACAGTTCAGGAGCGGCGGGCCGTCCAGGAGGAGAAGAAGAAATCCGGACTTCCTTGCTGCACAACGACTTCCGCCGGGGTACCCACCCAGGAAGTCACTCGATAGTGGGAATCCACGGCGACCGGCACCCCCTGGGCCGGCGTCTCCACCGCCTCACCCCGCGTGAAGCCGACGGCACCGAACATCGCGACCGCCCCCAGCAGCGCGGCCACCAGCACCCGCCGTTCGATCCTGCCCATCGAAAAATGCCCCCTCGTAAGAAAAGTCAGGCCGCGCGGACCGTGACACTGCCGCTGTCGGTCGTCAGGTCCAGCACGTGCTGGGCGGTTCCGTCGTTCTGCACGCCGATGTCCCGGTGCCCGCTGTCGCTGCCGCCCTGGACGCGGTAGGCCCCGCCCGGCACCGTCAGGTTGATGCTGCCGCTTTCGGCGTGCACCTTGACGTCGTTCGCCTGCACCAGCGTGAATTCGACGCTGCCGCTGGACGAGGTCACCTCGACCGGGCCGTTCACGTCGTCTCCGGTGATGGCGCCGGACTCGCTCCGCAGCTGCACGGGGCCGACGTTGCGCAGGTCGGTCGAACCGCTGTCCATGAACAGCTTCACCGCACCCGGGACGTCCTCGACCTGGGCGCGCCCGGAGTCGACGTGAACGTCCACAGTCGACATCCCGGCGACGTCCAGCGCGCCGGAGTCGAGGTTCCCGGTCACGGGCACTCCGTCCGGCACCATGACCTCGAAGTCGACCGAGCAGTTCGTGCCGCACGAGCCGAGCACCAGCTGGTCGCCGTCGACGCGGTAGAAGGGCCCGGACGGCTTGCTGCGCCAGTGGTAGCTGACCTCTTCGCGCACGGTCGTCTGCCCCGAGCCCTTGCGGATCTTCACCGCGCCCGAGTCGGCCTCCAGCTTCACGCTCCGGATGGTCTGCGAAACGGTCCCGGTGTTTTCGAAGTCCGAACCCCAGCCCCAGCCGAGCGCCGTCGCCAGGCCGACGCCGATCAGGACGATGCCTCCCACAGCCAGAAGCGGGCGCGCCATGCTCGTTGGTCCCCTCGGTGTTGTTTCCTCTGCGTGAGAAACGTTATGACGGGGTGAGCGGCCGGTACATGGGGGTAACCCCCCGAAAGACCCTGAGATCCCTCCCTGAGACGCAGGGGCGGCGCTCTGGGCCTAACCTGACGTTGAGTCCGGCAGTTCCGTGATCAGGAGGATCCATGCCGCAAGCACCCGGTCCGTACGAGTCCCTGCCCGAAGTGCCGTCGTTCACCCTGCGCAGCAACGACGTCGCCGACGGCGAAACCCTGGCCACGCCCCATTTGTCCGGCATCTTCGGCGCCGGTGGCGATGACCGTTCGCCGCACCTGGCGTGGGAGGGCTTCCCGGCGGAGACGAAGAGCTTCGCGATCACCTGCTACGACCCGGACGCCCCGACCGGCAGCGGCTTCTGGCACTGGGCGGTGTTCAACGTGCCGGTGTCGGTGACCGAACTGGCCTCCGGCGCGGGCGACGGCTCCGGCCTCCCCGAAGGCGCGGTGACGTTGAAGGGGGACGGCGGCGTCAAGCAGTTCCTCGGCGCCGCGCCGCCGCCCGGGCACGGCCCGCACCGCTACTACTTCGCCGTGCACGCCCTCGACGTGGACAAGCTGGAGGTGCCGGAGGACGCGACGCCGGCGCTCCTCGGCTTCAACATGTTCGGGCACACGCTGGCCCGCGCCGTGCTCACCCCGGTGTACGAGAACAAGGGCTGAGGTTTCCGGGCCCGGCGCTGTTGCCGATCGGCAACGGAGCCGGGCCCGTTTTTGTCGGACCCCGATGACACACTGCGCTCATGTCACCACCGATAGCGACTCCCCGGTCCAGAGCGCTGGGGTTCGGACTGCGGAAGGCGCGGAAGGCGCGCGGGTACGGGCTGCGCGAGCTGGCCCGTGCCACCGGCGTGCACGCGGCGGAACTGTCCAATTGGGAGCTCGGCCTGCGCGTGCCCAAGATCGAGGAGGTCGCGCTCCTGCTCGGGCAGCTGCGGGTGCTCGGCGAGGAGCGGGACAGGCTGTTCGAGCTGACTCGCACCGCGCGTGAGCCGAACTGGGCCGAGAAGGAGATGCCGGACGCGCCGGCGATCCTCACGACGCTGGCCGAGTACGAGCGCACCGCCGCCGCGATCTTCAGCTGGCAGCCGATGCTGGTGCACGGCCTGCTGCAGACGCCCGACTACGCCCGGGCGATCCTGTCCTACGGCGGTTCCCCTCCTCAGCTGGTCGAGCAGCGGCTGCGGGTGCGCACGATCCGCCAGGCGGCCATGCGCGAGTACCGCGCGCCGGACTGCTCGTTCCTGCTCGGCGAGGTCGCGCTCCGGCAGCGGATCGGCGGCACCGAGACCCTCACCGACCAGCTGCGCCACCTCCTCGATCTTCCGCGGCGGCTGGCGGTCCGCGTGGTGCCGTCCGGCGGCGATTTCCACCCCGGCCTCAACGGTTCCTTCGCCGTATTGCAGTACTCCGACCTGCCCTCGATCGTCTTCTTGGACCAGCATCGCGGGAGCGCCTACATCTACGATGAGGATCAGGTGGCGGACTACAAGTCGGCCGCGAAGACCGTGACATCCCTCGCCTTGGACGTGGACGAATCCCGCGCGTTCATCGAGGGGGTGATCGCCGAACTGGAGGCCTGACGTGACCTGGCGGAAGTCGACCTACAGCGGCCAAGAGGCCGATTGCGTGGAAGTGGCGCTCGCCCAGGTGGTGCGGATCCGCGACACGAAGGACCGCCCGGGCGGAACCCTCGAAATCACCACCCGATCGTGGGACGCCCTCCTCACCGACCTGCGTTAGCCGACGAAGTTCGCCGCGTTGGGCCCTTCGCGCTCGAGGTAGTGCCCCCGGGTGTGCTCGGCGAAGCCGAACTGGCGGTACAGGCCGTGCGCGTCGGCGGTGTGGAGCATCCAGCGGAACTGCGCGCCGGGCCCGTTGTCGATCATCTCGCGGACGATCTCCTTGCCGAGACCGCTGCCGCGGGCGGAGTCGACGACGAAGACGTCGGCGAGGTAGGCCGAGGAGACGCCGTCGGAGAACGCGCGGGCGAAGCCGACCATCGAGCCGCCGCGGTAGGCGCCGACGACCCGCCACGAGCCGTCGATCGCGGCTTCGACCTGCTCACGCGTGCGCCAGCGGCCCCAGTAGGCCTCGGTGGAGAGGAACTTCCACACCACGTCGAGGTCCAGCCGGGCGCGATCGTCGTCGAGTTCGTAGTCACCGAATGTGCGCATGATCCGAAACTAAGGGAGGGGTCAACGGGGTTTCAGCAGGTAGTCCACCACCGGCCGCAGCTCATCGGCCGACGGCGGCCCGTCGTCGATCAGGCCCTGGATGAGCAGCCCGTCGATGCCCGCGAGGAAGACCCGGAAGGCCACCTCGTCGTCGTGCCGGACCATCGAGGTCAGGACGTCCAGCCAGCGCCGGGCGGCGGGGCGCAGCTCGGGCTTGCGCGCGGCCAGGAGGTACAGCTCGTACTCCGCCATCGTGCGCCCGCGCCGCGGCCCGAGCGCCTCGGCGAGCAGGGCCGCGACCTCCTCGGCGCCACGTGACCCGCGGGAACGGGCCCGGTCGATCATCCAGTAGACCTCGGTCGCCATGTCGCGTGCGCACGAGATCAGCGTCGCGACCAGGAGGTCGTCCAGCGACGAGAAGTGGTAGGTCGTCGACGTCGTGGGTACTCCGGCCTCGGCCGCGACCGTCCGGTGGGTGACGCCGGCGACGCCGTCGCGCTCGATGATCCGCAGCGTGGCCTCGATGAGCTCGGTGCGCCGCTTCTCGCCGCGCGCCTTCCGGCCGTCGACTTGGAGCTTCACCATAGGGTGAAAACTACCTGAACGATCGTCCCAAAACAAAGAGCGACGTACACCACATCGGTGGGACTTAGGGCCACTCAACGGGTTACTCATCAGTAAGGACGGTTAGTCTCCCGGCACCACCACAGTTTTTCCCGGACGAAAGGCACCCGAACGATGGGCGCTCTCCAACTGACGCTCGGCGGGATCTCCGTCGTGCTCGGCCTCGTCGCCTGGGGCATGTTCGCCGCGACGATCGCCCGTTTCGTGCGGGTGATCCGCCTCGGGCAGCCCGACTCGACGCGCAACGGCCCCTTCATGCCGCGCATGAAGACGCTGATCAAGGAGTTCGCCGCGCACACGCGGATGAACCGCAAGCGCAGCGTCGGCCCCGCGCACTGGCTGGTCATGTGGGGCTTCCTGCTGGGCTCGCTCGCCCTGTTCGAAGCCTACGGCGAGGTCTTCGTCCCGACCTGGGGCTGGCCGATCCTCGACGACTTCCCGCCGTTCCAGCTGCTCATGGAGCTGCTCGGGCTCGGCACGATCGTCGGCATCCTGGTGCTGATGGCGATCCGGCAGCGCAACCACCCGCGCCGCGCCGACCGCCAGTCGCGCTTCGCCGGCTCCAACTTCAAGTGGGCGTACTTCATCGAGGCCGTCGTCCTGATCGAGGGCATCGGCATCATCGGCGTCCGGGCCGCGAAGTCCGCGCTGAACACGCACGAGGGGCCGCTGTGGGCGTCCTTCGTCTCGAACCCGATCGGCCAGCTGCTGCCGGCCAGCCCGAACCTGGTGACGATCTTCGCGTTCGTCAAGCTGATGAGCGCCACCGTCTGGCTGATCGTCGTCGCGCGGACGATGACCATGGGCATCGCGTGGCACCGCTTCAGCGCGTTCTTCAACATCTACTTCAAGCGCGAGGCCGACGGCGGCGTCGCACTGGGCGCGCTCAAGCCGATGATGAGCGGCGGCAAAGTCCTCGACCTCGAGGAAGCCGACCCGGACGAGGACACCTTCGGCGTCGGCAAGATCGAGGACTTCAGCTGGAAGGGCTGGCTGGACTTCTCCACGTGCACCGAGTGCGGCCGCTGCCAGGAGCAGTGCCCCGCGTGGAACACGGGCAAGCCGCTGTCGCCGAAGCTGGTCATCACGCAGCTGCGTGACCACGCCTACGCGAAGGCGCCGTACCTGCTGGCCGGCGGCAAGCGCGACATGGCCGGGGACGAGATCGGCCTGTCCGGGGACAACATGTACGCCGGGATCGACGTCCTCGCGATCGCCGAGTCGCAGAAGGCGCTGGTCGGCGACGACGGCGGCGTCATCGACCCCGACGTCCTGTGGTCCTGCACCAGCTGCGGCGCGTGCGTCGAGCAGTGCCCGGTCGACATCGAGCACGTCGACCACATCGTGGACATGCGCCGCTACCAGGTGATGATCGAGTCGTCGTTCCCCAGCGAGCTGAATGGCATGTTCAAGAACCTGGAGAACAAGGGCAACCCGTGGGGCCAGAACGCCAAGGACCGGCTGGCCTGGACCGAGGACCTGGACTTCGAGGTCCCGGTGTTCGACGGCGAGCTCGGCGACACCGAGTACCTGTTCTGGGTCGGCTGCGCGGGCGCGTTCGAGGACCGCGCGAAGAAGACGACCCGCGCGGTCGCGGAGCTGCTGCACATGGCGGGCGTCAAGTACACCGTGCTCGGCTCGGAGGAGTCCTGCACCGGTGACCCGGCCCGCCGCGCCGGCAACGAGTTCCTGTTCCAGATGCTGGCGCAGCAGAACGTCGAGATCCTGAACTCGGTGTTCGAGGGCCGTGAGCGCAAGGCCCGCAAGGTCGTCGTGACCTGCGCGCACTGCTTCAACACCCTCGCCAACGAGTACCCGGAGCTGGGTGGCCAGTTCGACGTCGTGCACCACACGCAGCTGCTGAACCGCCTGGTTCGCGAGAAGCAGCTGGTGCCGGTGGCGCCGGTCGCCGAAGACGTCACCTACCACGACCCGTGCTACCTCGGCCGTCACAACAAGGTGTACGAGGCGCCGCGCGAGCTGGTCGGCGCGACCGGCGCGCGGCTGCGCGAGATGCCGCGGCACGGCGACAAGTCGATGTGCTGCGGTGCCGGCGGCGCGCGGATGTGGATGGAAGAGAAGATCGGCAAGCGGATCAACATCGAGCGCGTCGACGAGGCGCTCGGCACCGCGCCGTCGAAGATCGCCACCGGCTGCCCGTTCTGCAAGGTGATGCTTAACGACGGCCTCACCGCCCGGCAGAGCGACGGCTCGGCGAGCGAAAAGGTCGAGATCGTCGACGTCGCGCAGATGCTGCTGGAAGCGGTCAAGCGCAAGCCGGAACCGAAGCCGATCGCGCTCGGAGCGCCGTCACTCGCGGAGGAGTGACACATTTTCGGAGAACGCACGGCCCCGGTCAGTACCCCTGACCGGGGCCGTTTTCCGTGATCGAAACTTTCTGGATTTCGTAGCCATTCCACTACCCGTTGTCACAAGTTTGTCCTGTCCCGCACGCCCACGAGCTGGGATTTTCCTTCGGTAATCGTTTTCCTGAAAAAAGTTCATGATAATCACTGAAATGGCCCATCAGGTTAAGGAGAAACGACAGCCAGAACCCTGGACATGCGGCGTATCCTGGCCTTTCCTCGCCGCCGCCGACGCCAGCGAGGCACCTTTGACGATCACAGAAACAGGGGGCGGCACGGATGGCCGACGACCGGCGGACCACCACGACCGGGCGACACGCTCTCCAACCCCTACCGGAAGACACCCGGCCCAGCGCCGACTACGTCCCCATCCAACGCACGCTGGTGCGCCCGTACGTCCTCACCCGCGGCCGCACGCAGTCGCGGCGGCACCTCGCCATCGAAGCCATGGTCTCCACGCGGGCCGGCGCCCACTGGGACGGCGCCCGGCTGACCGGCGAGTTCCGCTCGGTGCACTCGCTGTGCCTGCACCCGCGTTCGGTCGCCGAGGTCGCGGCCACGCTGAGCGTCCCGCTCGGCGTCGTGCGCGTGCTGCTCGACGACATGGCCGAACAGGGCCTGGTCACCATCCACGACAGCCGCACCGGCGCCGACGGCCGTCCGGCGATGGCACTCATGGAACGCGTTCTGCACGGCCTGCGCCGCCTCTGAGCACTACGCTCACCAAGGTGAGCGAGGAACCCGCGAACTCCGGTAGCTCCGGTGGCGAAAGCACCCTGACCGTCCTGCTCGCCGGTGGGGTGAACCTGGCGATCGCGGTGATGAAGCTGATCGCGGGCATCATCACCGGCTCGGGCGCGATGCTGTCCGAAGCAGCGCACTCGGTGGCCGACACGATCACCGAAGTCCTGCTGCTGACGGCGTTGAAACGCTCGGAACGCCCGGCCGACCGCGTCCACCCCTTCGGCTACGGCAAGGAGCGGTACTTCTGGTCGCTGCTCGCCGCCGTCTCGATCTTCGCATCGGGCGCGATGTTCGCGCTGTACGAGGGCATCTCGACGCTGTTCGGGCACGGCGAGGCGCAGAGCACGTCGCTGCTCAGCTACATCGTGCTGGCCGTGGCGTTCCTGCTCGAAGGGACGTCGTGGATCCAGGCCGTGCGCCAGGTCGTCCGCGAGTCGAAGGCCGAGGACCAGCCGCTGTTCACGTACCTGCGGCTGATCGACGACCCGACACCCAAGACCGTCCTGTTCGAGGACTCGGCCGCGCTGATCGGCCTGCTGCTGGCCTTCGGCGGCATCGGGCTGCACCAGCTCACCGGCTCGGAGGTCTGGGACGGCGTCGCGTCGATCGCCATCGGCCTGCTGCTCGCCTGCGTGGCCTACCTGCTCGGCCGGACCAACCGCGGCCTGCTCGTCGGACGGCAGGCCCACCCGCGGCTGGTCCGCGCGATCCGCGAGCACCTCGTCGGCGCCCCGGAGATCGAGGCCGTCGTGGACCTGCAGACCATGCTGATGGGCACCGACCAGGTGCTGGTCTGCACCCGCGTGGACTTCGACGACTCGCTCGGCGCCGCGGACCTCGAACGCGCCTGCGTGCGGCTCGCGTCGGAGCTGACGGAGTCGTTCCACGACGTCACCGAGGTGTTCATCGAGCCGGTGCCGCGGTCGGATCCGGAGCTGCGGGCCACGGTGCTGGCGCGGTACGGCGACATCGCGGAGCGGTGGAACAAGCCCTCCTAGTACCCGAAGTCCTGGACCCAGTACCAGCCGTCGGTGGTGAGGCCGACGCCGATCTTCTTGAGCGAGCAGTTCAGGATGTTGGCGCGGTGGCCTTCGGAGTTCATCCAGGAGTCCATGACCTGCGCCGCGGACGTCTGCCCGCGCGCGATGTTCTCCGCGCCCGGCTTCGGGTAGCCGGCCTGCTTGATGCGCTGGTCGAACGTCGTGCCGTCGGGACTGGTGTGGGAGAAGAAGTTCTCGTCCGACATCTTGTCGCTGAAGTCCTGCGCGGCCTTGGTGACGTGCGATTCCTCGGTCAGCGGCTCGCAGCCCGCCTTGGCACGCTCGTCGTTGACCAGGGAGATGACCTGCGCGGTCGTGGACGGGGCGACCCGGGCCGCGGGCTTGGTGCTGGTCGGCGGCGGGGCCGCGGACGTCGACGGCTGCGGGCTCGCGGACGTCTCGGTCGTCGTGGGAGCCGCGCTCGACGTCGTCGGGGCGGCGGAGGTCGTCTGCGTGCCGGGCCGACCGGGGGTGGTGGTCTGGACCTGGCCGCCGGCGAGGTCGGTTCCGCTGCCGCTGCCGGCGCCGGCGGGCGCGTTCGGCAGGACCAGCGCCGCGGCGCCGAGCTCGGCGGTGTTTCCTTCGGCGGTGGCCATCCAGGTGCCGGCCGCGGCGGAAAAAACGCCGAGCAGCACACTGAGTGACACCATCACCACGTGAGCACGTTCACCAATGGGGGACACGGCGCAGGAACGTATCACGGAACAATTAAGGCGAGAACCCTACGAACGCACTGGTCACATTTCCCGTCGGTGACGGGTAGGGATTTCGAGGCAATCGGACGCTTCCTCGTTACTCCATTCAGCCTATTCGGACGACGAACGTCGACTCACCGGAGGCACTCACCGGACGCCGGGTCGGGTCTTGACCGGTGGCCGTTGCTTTGCTCGTGAAGCCAACTTTTCCGGCGACGGTTGTGCAGGTGTACGAGATTTCCGCATCGACGGCCAGCTCGGGCGCGGTGTGCGCGCAGGAGGGCGTGTGGTCGTCGACGACCTGCACGTCGACGAGCGGGACGTCACCGGTGTTCTTGACCAGGATGGAAAAGGTGACGGTGCCGCCTTCGCGGACTTCGTAGGGAGCCGCGTCTTTCATCACGGCGATCTCGGGGTGGACGACGTCGACTTTTGCGTCACCGGTCGATTGCGCGGTGCGACCGGTCGGGTCAATTCCGGTGACGTCCAGGGGTTGCGTGAAGTCGTCGCCGGGCGCTTTGCGGGTGCAGGTGTAGGTACGCACCGCTCCGGCGGCCACGGTGCCGAGCTTGTTCGCGCAGGTCATTTGTTCGTCCACAACGGACACCGCGGTCAGCGGGACGTCACCGGTGTTGGTCACGGTGACGGTGACGGTGACGTCGTCACCGGCGCGGACTGTCTGGGGTTTCGCGTCGGCGGTGAGCTTGACGGCCGGGTGGATGACGTCGATCTCGTCTTCGTCCTGCGCGGTCACCGGTGGGCCGATCGGAGGGGTGGCCGTCGCCTTTGCCGTGCTCGCCTTGTCCTCGGCCGGCGCGGTCGTGGTGCAGTCGAACTTTTGCGTGGCGCCGGCTTCGAGCTGGTCGAAGGTCTTGGCGCAGGAGCCGCTTCGGACGTCGACGGCGGTCAGGGGGACGTCGCCGGTGTTGGTGACGGTGAGCGTGGCGGTGACGGTGTCGCCGGCGCGGAAGGGGCCGCCGTGGATGTCCTGGGTGAGCCGCAGGGCGGGGTGCAGGACGGTGTACGACGCGTCGTCGGTCGCGCTGACCTGGCGTTTCACCGGATCGGTGCCAGTTGCGGTTGCCGAGCTCACGAAATTGTCGGTGCCGGCGTCTACCTTGCAGGAGTGGCGCTGCCGGGCGCCGGGAAGGAGGGTGCCGATGGACTGAGCGCACGCCGGCGTCCGACTGTCCACAAGGGATACGTCGGTCAGCGGGACATCGCCGGTGTTCGCGACGACGACGGTGAAGGTGACGGTGTCACCTGGCCGGACGCGCGCGGGTGCGGCGGCGTCGGTGACGGTGATCGCGGGATGGATGACGTCGACGGCAGCCTGGGCCGTGGCGGTCACCGGACGGTTCGTGGCGTCGGTTCCGGTGGCCAGCACAACGGCGGCGAAGTCGTCTTCCCCGGCGGCTTGGGTGCAGCTGTAGGTCTGCTTGGCCTGCGGTTCGAGCCGGCCGAGGGTTCTGGTGCAGTCCCGCGCTCGCTCGTCGGCGACGGTGACGTCCTGGAGCGGGCTGTCGCCGGTGTTGGTGACGGTGATGGTCGAGGTCACGGTGTCGTGCGGGTGCACGACGGCGGGGTCGACGGTCCTGGCGACCGCCACGGCGGGATGGATGACATCGACGGCGGTGGTGGAGCCGGCGGTGACGTCGGGGCCGACGGGCGGAGTGGCGGAGATCCGGAAGCTGCGGGTGACGTCGTCGGCCGGGGCGGCGGTGGTGCAGGCGAAGTCCCGGGTGGCGTCGGGAGCGAGGGCGCCGTCGAGGGCTTGCGTGCACCCGGTGGCCTGGTCCGTGGTTCGCGGGCGGTTGGCGTGTGGCTCGCTACCTGGGGGCTCGGCCGGCTGGGCGGTGGTGTGGCTGCCGAGGCCGGGCTGAGCGCTGGCGGGCACGCCGGTACCCAGCGGGGCGGCAGCCCGCCCGCCGAGCGCGCGGCCGCCCGCGGCCTGCGCGTCCGTGACCCGGAGTCCGGCCAGCGGTACGTCGCCGGTGTTGCGGACCGTGATCCGGAACGGCACCTTGTCGCCCTCGCGGAACGGGCCTCCCGTCACCTCGGCCGTCAGCGCGACCGCCGGGTGCTGGACCGCAAACCCCGCCTCGGCCGCCGCCGAGACCGGGCGGGCGGTCGGGTCGGTGCCCGTCACCGTCGGCTTGTTCGCGAACCCCGCGGGGCCCGCGACCGTCGTGCACGTGTACTCCTGCTGCGCCTGCGGCTGGAGCGCGCCGAACCGCTTCGCGCACGACGGCAGCCGGTCGTCCTTGACCGCGACCTCGGTCAACGGCACGTCGCCCGTGTTGGCCGCGGTGATCGTCCAGGTCACCGTGTCGCCCTCGCGGACCGCGGCCGGCGTCGCGCGGACAGCCAGGCTGACCGCCGGGTGGATCACGTCCACCGCCGCGTCGTCGGTGACCTTCACCGTGCGGCCGAGCTGGTCCGTGCCGGTGGCCGTGGCCGTGGTGGCGAAGTCGTCCGGTGGGGCCGGCGCGGTGCACGTGTACGTCGCCGTCCCGCCCGGGGCCAGCGCGCCGATCGCTTTGGCGCACGCCGGGAGGTCGTCGGCCACCGTCACGTCGGTCAGCGGGGCGTCGCCGGCGTTGGCGACCGTCATCGTGAACGTGACCGGGTCGCCGGCGCGGGCGATGGCGGGCGCGGCCTCCGCGGTCAGCGTCAGGGCCGGGGTGAGCACCGTGACCGTCGCCGACGCGGCGGCCGTCACGGGCCGGCCGGACAGGTCGGTTCCGGCCGCCGTCACCCGGGACGTCGTGGTGCGCGGCGGGTTGGCCGTGCACGTGTACGTCTGCGTCGCGCCTGCGGCCAGGCCGGCGAACGTGCGGGAGCACGCCGTCGTCGTGTCGTCGGTGACCTCGACCGGGGCCAGCGGGCTGTCGCCGGTGTTGCGCACCGCGACCGTCCAGGTGACGGCGTCCCCGGCGTGGACCACCGGCGGGTCCGCGGTCTTGGTGACCTCGACCGCGGGCGCGATCGTCGGCGCCGGCGCGGCGGCGGTCGCCGTGACCTGCTTGCCGAGCTCGTCGGTCGCCTGGGCGCTCGCGGTGTTGACGCCGTCGGCGATCGGGGCCTTCGCCGTGCACGTCGTCGTGCGGCTTTCGCCCGGCGCGAGTGCTCCGGCCAGCGTGCACGACGGTGTCTTCGGGTCGGCGACCTGGAGGGCGGAGAGGCCCGTGTCGCCGATGTTCGTGACCTTGATGGTGAAGGTCGCGTCGTCGCCGTCGCGGTACGCGGGCCGGTCGGCTGTCTTCGTCATGCCCAGCGCCGGGTGCAGGACGTCGACGTGCGTGCTGGCTACACCGTCGAGGGCGTCGCCGAGCGTCGTCGTGCCGGTCGCCTTCACCGTGTTCGTGAAGTCGTCGGGCGGGGCGGTTCCGGTGCACGTGTAGCTGACCGTCTGGCGCGGGGCGAGCGTGCCGAGCGGTTTGGCGCACTCCGGGACGGCCTCGTCGGCGACCTCGACTTCGGAGGCCGGGACGGCGCCCGGGTTGGTCACGACGACGGCGAACGTCACCGGCTCGCCCGCGTGCACCTTCGGCTGGGTCGCGCGCACGGCGATCTGCAGCTCGGGCACCGGCACCGAAAACGCCAGGTTCTGCGCGAGGATCGCGTCGCCGCTGGTGACGATGCCGAGCTTCGTGCTCGTCGCGCCGGCGGGGATGCTGTCGACGTTGAACGCCTTCGCGTCCACCCTGAAGTTGTTCTTCGCACCCGGTGCCGCGGCGTTGTCGGCGTTGGAGACGAAGAAGTTCGACGTGCCGCCGGTCGCGGGCTCGGCGGCCGGAGTGCCGTCGACCAGGAACTGGTCGCCGGACGCACCCCAGTCTCCGTCGTAGGCCGTGACGCCGAGGTGGGCGTCGGCGGCCGTCGCGCGGAAGCCGGTGATCGTCGTTTCGGTCGCCGGGGCGCCGGCGGTCTGGTGGACGTGGCCGTCGTAGACGACCACCTTGCGCTTGTTCGGCGCGTAGTCCGCGTTGCGCTCCGGGTAGGCGTAGACGAGCGCGATCGACCAGCCGCCGACGCAGTCGAAGCCCTTCGGCGCCCAGACGTTCCCGACCGTCACGTCGAACAGCGCGGGGACGCCGGCGAACCGGCTGGTGACGTCGGCGTGCGCCGAGTAGTACCCGCCGTCCTCGGCGTACCCGGACGGGGCGACGTCCACGGCTGGCGCGCTGCCAACCTTCAGCCGGACGTTCTGCTTCGCGGGCGTCCCGGGCGGCGCGACCGCCTCGGGGCCGCACGTCAGGCTGCCGGCCCAGTTCAGCCGGGCGAAAACGACCTGCGCTCCCGGTGGAACGCCCACCGACGCCCTCGCCGAGTCGAACGTGGCCGGGTCGGCGTCGACGTCGGCCCACTGCATGAAGAAGTCGTCGTTGGCCAGGGTGTCCTTGCGGTCGGCGGTGTTCGCGCACGCCGCCGGGGTCGCGACCGTCCCGGCGGTCGGCGCGCCGTCGGCGGCGACCGGGCAGCGCAGGACGCCGTTGCCCGCGTAGACGAAGTCGCCGTAGACCACGTCGTCGTAGCCGACCGCGAATGCCGGGGCGGCGGCCGCGCCTGCCGCCGGCACGAGCGCCGAGGCCAGGAAGACCAGTGCCAGCACGAAAATCGGGCGAAGCGGTCTTTCGGGCAACGGCACTCCTCGCCACCTCCAGGGCCGAGACGACCTTGGGAGCGTGGCACGTGACCCGGTTCTACGCCTTCAAACTCACTCTTTCGTGGACTCGGTCAGCTTCGCCGTCGACTCGTGGGTGAGCGCGGTGGCGGCCCGGGTGAACCCGATGATCGTCCGGAGTTCGTCGTCGGTGTAGCGGGCGCAGAGCTCGTACATGCCCTTGACCAGGTGGTCCCACAGGTGCACGCCGCTCGCGATGGACTGCAGGTCGAGGGCGATGAGGACCTTGCGGCGGTCGTCCGGGTGCGGCTCGCGGTTGACGATGCCCTTGCGCTCCAGCCGGTCGATCATCGCCGTCACCGACGCCGGCGCGAGCCCCGACAGCCGCGCGAGGTCCTTCGGCGTCTGAGCGCCGAAGCGCGCGAGGTAGTCCAGGACCTTGCTCTCCACCGCCGACAGCCCCCGGGTCTCGGAGATCGCGGTGTGGAACATGACCGTCTCCGTCGACAGCTCCCGCGACCTGAGCAGGACTTCTTCGACGAGTTCCGTTCGCTCGCTTGACACGTCGACCAGCCTAGCCCACTCTTTAGTTCGAAAGAACGAATTAGTTTCTAAGACATTCGAGGGGACGAACGACATGACACGGGCACTGATCATCGGGGGCGGCGTCGCGGGCACGATCACGGCCATCGCCCTGCACGAAGCCGGGCACGAGCCAGTGGTCTTCGAGGCGTACGAGCGCGACTCCGAGGGCGTCGGCGCGTTCCTCACGCTGGCCGTCAACGGCCTCGACGCCCTGCTCCCGCTGGGGTTGAAGGACGTCGTCCGCGGCGTCGGCTTCGACTCGCCGCGGATGTCGATCGGCCTCGGCAACGGCACGCGGCTCGCCGAATTCCCCCTGGGCGGCGCCCTCGCGGACGGCACGGTGAGCCAGACCGTCCTGCGCTCCGACCTCTACGTCGCGTTGCGGGACGAGGCCGTCCGGCGCGGCATCCGCGTCGAGTACGGCAAGCGCCTGACCGGCGCGAGCCAGACGAAAACGCACGTCAGAGCGGAATTCGCGGACGGTTCGCACGCCGAGGGCGACCTCCTGATCGGCGCCGACGGCCTCCGCTCGCGGGTCCGCACGATCATCGACCCGGACGCGCCGTCGCCGCGGTACGTCCGGCTGCTGAACACCGGCGGGTTCGCCGAAGGGCTCGACCTGCCCGACGAGCCGGGCGTGCTGAACATGGTGTTCGGCAAGCGGGTGTTCTTCTGCCACGTCGTCAGCCCGGACGGCCGCGTCTGGTGGTTCGCGAACCCGGCCCGCAAGACCGAGCCGTCCGCGGCCGAACTGCGGGCGCTCACTGGGGAGAGCTTCCGGAAGGAGCTGCTGGGCCTGGTGGCCCGCGACCGGACGCCGGCCACCGAAATCATCCGCGCGACCCGGAAGATCTACCCGGCGTGGCCGACGTACGACTTCCCGACGGTTCCCGTCTGGCACCGCGGCCGCATGGTGATCATCGGCGACGCGGCCCACGCGACGTCACCGGCGGCGGGCCAGGGCGCCTCGATGGCCATCGAAGACGCCGTCACGCTGGGCAAATGCCTCCGTGACGTGCCGGACCTCGAGCAGGCGCTGGCCGCCTACGAGGGCCTGCGCCGCGAGCGCGTCGAAGCGGTGGTCGCGGCGGGCAAGCGCAACGGCGACGACAAGGTGATCGGCCCGGTCGGGCGGGTGGTCCGCGACTTCTTCATCAAGCGGGCGTTCTCGAAGCCGTTCGACGAGGACCCGAACGGCTTCATGTGGAACCACCACATCGACTGGGACGAGAAAGTCGCGGTTTAGCGCCCGAGGTAACTTTTTCCCGCCGAGGGCGAATCCACTACCGCCAGGTGTCGACGCGGTGGAAGTTCTTGTACGCCCGGCTCGGGGTCGGGCCGCGCTGCCCCTGGTAGCGGGACCCGGCTTCGCTGGAGCCGTACGGGTGCTCGGCCGAGCTGGAGAGCCGGAAGATGCACAGCTGGCCGATCTTCATGCCGGGCCAGAGCGTGATCGGCAGGTTGGCGACGTTCGACAGCTCGAGGGTGATGTGCCCGGAGAAGCCGGGGTCGATGAACCCGGCGGTCGAGTGCGTGAGCAGCCCGAGCCGCCCGAGCGACGACTTGCCTTCGAGGCGGCCGGCCAGGTCGTCGGCGAGAGTGACGAGCTCGAAGGTCGAGCCGAGGACGAACTCGCCGGGGTGCAGCACGAAGGGCTCGTCGCCCTCCTTCTCGACCAGCGAGGTCAGCTCGTCCTGCTGCAGCTGCGGGTCGATGTGGGTGTACTTGCTGTTGTCGAAGACGCGGAAGAACCGGTCGAGCCGGACGTCGATGCTGGACGGCTGGACCATGCCGGCATCGAAGGGGTCGATGCCGAGCCGGCCGGCGTCGAGCTCTTTGCGGAGGTCACGGTCACTGAGCAGCACGGCCCGAAGCCTATCCGGTGGGTTCAGGCGGCCCGCATGTGCTGCGCGTAGGTGGTGTCGGGCGCGAAGATCTTCTCGAGCCGCTTGACGTACCCGCGGCGCCCGGCCCGCCCGATCCGTTCCTGCAGCGCGGTGGCCCCGGGGATGAACCGCCGAACGGTCTCGGCGGCGAAGTTGACCCCGGCAACGGCCACGATCGCGGCCTGCGCCACGGGATCGTTCGGCAGCCCGAGGAAGTCGGCGTTGGTCTTCCCGAGCACGAGCCGGCTGATGGAGGAGTGCACGGCGACGGAGACGTGCGCGAGCACCTTCCCGACGGCCCCACGCCCCTCGCCAACGGCGGCATTGGCCTCGATCAGCGCCTTGGCCAGCCGTTTCGAGTCGTCGTCGGGGATGAATTCGGTGGCGGCGAGCAGCCAGAGAAGCCGCCAGGCGTCCTCTTCGGAGGCGGGCAGCAGCTCGTCGTCGACGCCCATGAGCCAGCCGATGTACCGCCAGAGGTGCAGGATGTCCCCGCGCTCGCGGGCGGAGTAGCGCAGTCCGAGCAGCTGCGTCCCGAAGACGTAGACGAGCGAGAAGAGCAGAAGGGTCCCGGCGGTCTGCACTTGGTTGACGGGCCGATCCCAGGCGGCGTAGTCCCAGTCCTCCCGCCGGTTCATGGCGGCCCGCACGTGGGCGTGCACGAGCCGGATCCGCAGCGCGGAGGCGTAACCCTTACCGCCGTGCTTGAGCGCGCCGGGCGTGGTGACATCGATCCACCAGGCGGCGGTCTCGACGAGCCGCCGGGTGGCCTTGTGTTCGATCTCACCGGTCCCGACCAGCGCTTTCGTGGCGCGCGAAGCGAGGTAGCCGCCCATGAGCGACATGTCACCGAGCGGGAACAGGCCGAGCAGCCCGGCCCGCGTGATGGCTTTCGCACCCCGCTCGAGCCGTTCGTCATCAACCCAGTAGGGCTTGGCATCGACCTGGTCGAAGAAGTCCTTGAGCGGCCCGGTCGCCCGGCCCCGACCCTGCAACGCCGCTTCGAAGAGGGCGCGCCCCTGCCCGCTGGGCTGCTGCACCATCCAGGCGACAACGTCGTCGGCGAGCTTGTCCTGGAGTTGGGCGAACTCACGGACGCGCGCGATCTGGCGTTCGTCACCTCGGATGTCACCCTCGATGAACAGCCGCTGGGCCAGCCGGAACCCGCCTTGCCGGAACAGCTCGGGCTCATCCATGCCAGCCACCTCCAGGGTCGACAACGAGTGTTGTCACATGACGCGCCCAAGTCAAGGAGGGAGGGTCCTGGACAAGGGGATCACCGCGCCGTGTATGCTGGCGACGCACTGCGGATGTAGTTCAATGGTAGAACATCAGCTTCCCAAGCTGAATACGCGGGTTCGATTCCCGTCATCCGCTCTTATAGAGAAGCCCCAGGTCACACTGTGTCTACTGTGGACCTGGGGCTTTCTCTATCTTCGGTCTTCACTTCTCGCGTGCCATTAATGTGCCATTAGCCGACTGGCACCGGTTGGCCATCCTGATCTTCGTCGCCGTCCGGGGTGGTGCCCTTGCGGTGCCGGTCGACGAGCTTGGACAGCCGGTCCGCGATCTGCTTGTCCGCGTCGCTGGTCGCCCGCTGGTAGATCAGGGCCGCCCGCATGTCGTCGTGACCCATCCGCGCCATCAGGTCCTTGGTCGACGTGCCTGCCTTCGACGCCCAGATGTTCCCGGCGTGCCTGAGGTCGTGGAAGTGCAGCCCCTTGAGCCCCATCTTCTCGACGACCTCCGTCCACCGGGTCCGCTGGCTGAAGTTCGGCCGGCGGACCGCGTGCCCAGCTCGCTCACCTGTGAAGAGCAACGCGTCCTGCTCCGGCTTGACCCAGGTCTCCAAATGCCGCAGCAGGTCGGGCCGAACCGCAGTCGGGATGATCAGCGTCCGGACGCCAGCCCGCGACTTCGGAGGACCGACGACGAGCCCACGGCCGGGAACCTCGACCATCGCCCGTGACACCCGAACCCACGACGCATCCTCAGCCACGTCACACCGACGCAGCGCAGTCACTTCACCCCACCGCAGCGACCCGAACGCGGCGAGCAGCACCAGCGCCCGGAACCGCTCCGGCATCCGGCTGGCCAGGTCGAACACCTGGGCCACGGTGATGACCGGCCGTTCGTCAGGGTTCTCCTTATCGGCACCACGGACCCGGCAGGGGTTGCGCGGGAGGATCTTGTCCTCATCGACTGCCGTGTTCAGGATCGCCCGAAGCAGCCGGTACGCCTTGGCCGTCACCGACTCCGATACGCCCGCCGTCAGCCGGTCCGCCCGCCACTGACGAATGACCGCCGTCGACAGCTTGCCCAGCTCGACCCCGCCGAGGTCTGGCGCAATGTGCTTACGCAGCAACCACTTGTACAGCTCGACCGTGCGCGGGCGAAGTCCCGGACGCTGCACAATCCACTGGTCCGCGTAGTCGCCGAGCTTGCGCTTCGCACGTTCCGGGTCGGTCCACTCGCCTTGCGTGATCTGCGTTTCCACTGCCGATAGCCACCGTTCCGCCGTCCGCTTGGTGCTGAACGTGTTCGGCGCGTTCCGGATGAGCCCATCCGGACCGGGATAGCGAGCCTGCCAGCGCCCGGACGGAAGTTGCCGAACACTTCCGAACCCACGGTGTCCTCGTTTGTTAGCCATGTCAGGCCGCCCTTCCCAGGTCCCGGCGGACCGACGCCCGCGTGATCGGCTCAACCCGGCCGGCCTGCATGAAGCTCTCCAGGTCTTCCAACGCGAACCGGACGTGCACTCCAGCCTTGTGAAACGCGATCCGTCGTTCGGCGATCAGCCGACGCACGAACCGAACCCCCGTGTTCAGGTAGACGGCCGCCTCATCAACCGTCAGGTACTTCGTTTCCATGCGATCCCCTCCCCAGGGTCTAAGCAGCCTGCTGAGTTGCCGAAGTTTCTGGTTCACTCCCTGGTGGTCCTGCGGCGGCGAGTAGCGCCCGGTCGTACTCGGCCTTCCACGTGATCCGTTCCGCGATCGCCCGCATGACCAGGTGCGGCCGGGGCGGGACCTGCGGGTCTCCCTGCTCGACCTTCCGCCACACCAGCCGGGCCGGATCCGGCTCCGGTTTCTCGATCCCGATCGCGGCCAACGCCTGCGCAACGAACGCCTTCCGGTCGGCTTTGTGGTCGTCGAGGGTCTTCCCGGACCACTTGCGCGACACCAGCACCCGCCGTCCCGGCAGCCCGAGCGTGGTCCGGCGGTGAGCCCGTCCCTTGCAGTGCCCCGGGGTGGTCTTGCTGCCCGCGCCCTTGGGCTGCAACCCGTACAACAGCCACACCGCGCACCGAGGCGAGCACGGTGTCACCGACAGCTCGGCGTGGAGCCGGTCGTGGTGATCCCGCAGCCGCGCCGTGTCCGCCTCCACAACTTCACCGGTGGACTTGGTGAGGTACTTCGTGAGGTAACCGATGTGGCGGCCGGCCTCTTCGGTGCCGCCGAGGATGCCTTTCGAGTGCACCTGCCGCCCGAAGGTGACGACGTGCGCCGGGTCCTCGACCTGGTCCACGGCGTCGTCCCAGGTGGTCAGCGGTTCGCGGGTGTCGGGGTCGAGGAACGCCCGGGTGTCGCCGTCCCAGACCGGCAGCCGCTCGACGTAGACGAGTTGGTCGTGGTTAGGCCACCAGACCTGGTGGTAGGTGGCTTCGGTGACCTGCCGGATGACGTCGTGCGGGATGGCACCGCGGATCGCTGCGTGCAGGTGCGGAGCCGTGCGCTTCTGCGGTTCTACCGTGGCGAAGTACTGCGCGTCCCAGCCGACGACCCGGCGGAGGTTCTGCCACCACCGGTCCACCAGCGCAGAGAAGTGCACCGCGTCCCGGGCGGCCCGCCGGTAGTCGTACCGGGACGGGTCGACCGGTGCCCCATCGCGGACCGGGCCGTAGGTGTCGCAGGTCAGCGTGACGAACATGGACGGCCGGAACTTCCCCGCGTACTCCCGGCCCACGGTGGTCTTCGCGACCTTCTGCCGAGGCAGATTCGGCGCGTCCTGCCGACGACGGGTCGACCTCTTCACCGCAAGCTTGGTCGGCAGGTCGAGGGCGGGCAGTCGGCCCCGCATCCCGAGTTGCCGAAGTTCCGCGTCAACCCCGGCGACCTCCTCCCGCAGGTCCTCGGCTTCGGCCTGGTCGTGCTCGACCACCTCCCGATACGCCGCCACCAAGTCGGCGCGGTAGGTCAGCAACTCCTTGTGATCCTCCGAGGGAGCCTCGGCGGCGGTGAGGACGGGTTCTTCGGTCATGTGCCAGCCCTCGCGGCACTGGGCCTGCCGAAGCGCCTTCGCCTTCCGCGCACACGGCAGGCACACCGACTCCACCGTGGACCCGCACGGCACCGGGACGTAGCGAAGCTCGCCGGTCTCGGTGTCGCCGACCTCCATCGTGAACGGGCGGACGCACACGCCGTGCTTCTCCGCCGTCGCCCGGATCACGTCGGCAGCCAGCGGTGTCCGCATCCGTTCGGCCCGCGTCCCAGCGGCGGCCGGCTGGCTCTGTTCCTGGTCGGTCATCAGGCGGCCACCTCCCCGGGGCGGGTCCATTGCCGGAGTACGAACACGGGCATGTCCTGCCGCGACCCGGCGGGCAGGTCCGGGAACAGATCCTCGGAGAAGTTGACCGCGCCGTAGACGCGGACCGGGACCCCGCAGGGCATCCGGCCGCTGACGATCAGATGCACCGACGTTCCAGCGGGTGTCCGCCAGATCTGCGCGGAGACCTCATCGAGCGTCTCGGCCCAGGTCACCAGCGCCGATGCCACCTCCGACAGCTCCCGGCGGGCACCGAGCTGCACCCAGATCGGGTCCGAGCCAGAGGTCACGTTCACCGACGCCACCGGACCCAACACGTGCAAGTCGAGGTGATCGCGGATCGCGTCGAGGAAGACCATGGTCGTGTTCACGCCGCCACCCCCTCGCCGCCGAGCACGGGCCGAGCTACGCCGCCGTTGGTGACGTAGTGCTCCAGGGCCTTGACCGTCTCGTCGGACACCCACCCGGCGCGGATACGCAGGGGTTCGCGGATGCCCTCACCCCACACGAACCCGACCCCGGCTTCGGAGTCGCCGATGCGGTTGGCCCACGCGCCCCGTTCGTAGGCGCCATCGCCGAGGACCATGCCGACGTGCGTCTTGGAGGTCACCCGGAGGCAGACGCGGCGGGTGAACAGCTCCCGCACGGGCACGGTGTCCTTGGTCGGCTCCTGCACATAGCCGCGTACCGAGATATTCAAGGCGCGGCCTTGGGTGTTGAGCAGCGCCACCCGTTCGACGATCTGTTCGCGGGTCTTGCGGTCGGTGTACTTGGTCAGGGCGCCGATCTCGTCGAACTCCAGCAGCTCCAGCGGGTACTCCGTGGACAGGGGGATCGTGCGAACCCGCCCGGCGAACTCCCGCTTCCGCGTTTCCATCTCCTCCACCAGGCCGTCCAGCACCTCGAGCGCGTCCTTGCCCGATACCGCGTAGCGGGAGAAGATCCCGCGACCGTAGGCGAGCTCCATTCCCTTGGGGTCGATCCCGGACATGCGCAACAGCCCGGACCGGATCGCCGGGGCCGCCGACACCAGCGGGCACCACATCACGCTGTTCTTCCCCGCTCCCGAGGCACCGGCGGTCAGGCAGTGCGCGCCGGAGCCGAGCAGCGGCACCCGCCAGTCGTGGCCGTACTCGGTGCGCCCGGCCCAGACGCGACGAAGGTCCACCGAGGACTCCTGAACCGCGAGCAGGTCAGGAACAGCTGGGGCGGGCACGAGCGACGCCAGCTGGTCCCGCCGCTGGAAGTCGACCGACACCACGTTCGGCTCCAGCTCCCGCACCTGACACCGCGCGACCTTCCGCGCCGACGCCAGCGCACGGGCCGCCTCGTCGAAGTCCTCCGGTTTCTGACCGGGCACGAGCCGCACTCGCACCTCATCCCAGGACGGGCCCGACCGGACCCCGAGGACCTTGGGGACCTGCACTCCGGACTGCCGAGCCGTCGCCCGCGAAGCCTTACGACGGCCGACCAGGTTCACGGTCACCTCGACCGGGAGCGCGGCGTCCCGGACGCTGAGGCCGCAGGCGTGCAGCCAGCCGGGGAGCTTGAGGTGGTAGACCGCCCAGCGCAGCCACCACGACCGCAACGGCCGGCCGCACCACTGATCGAACGAGGTCACGTCGAGAAGCCGCCACACGCCGAGGATCAGCGCCAGGCCGCCGAGGTTGACCACGAGCCAGACCCAGCCGACCCACACGCACCACAGATAGACCGCGATCACCGTCAGCGAGGTGCGCCAGTGGATCACGACCTGGGAGAACAGCCAGAACACGACCTTGCACGCCCACCACAGGCCGACGAACACGACCACCATGGCGGCCAGCGCCTCAGCCATCGAGGCCAGCGCGCGTCCGATCTTGGCCAGCACCCACACGCTGAGGCCGAGGCCGGCCAGGGCGATCACGAGCATTCCGGGGGAGGTCATCGCCGACCACCGCACAGCACCGCCGAGAGATCCAGCGGCAACGCACCCAGGCACGGGGCGCACTTGGTCTCACCCGGCAGCAGCCGAGCAAACTTCTTGCATTCCGAGCATCGCGAGCGGGTGCCCCCCACTGGCGATGGTTGCTTGTCATCGTCTAGCGTCTGCATTGTTCACACCTCGCGGTTGTGGACAGCGCAGGAGCGGCATGGTTGGTAGCCGAGTTTCCGCTTCTGCGCCTTACGGTTCCGCGTCACCCGCATGAGGACGCGTTTCATCGCCGCACGTCATAACGTGCGTTTTTCGCTGCTATCGTTGACTTTCCGTTCGTCTACACGGGACTATTCAGGCTTCGACTTGCTGCCCTGGATCTTCGCCGACACCTCCCCCGCCTGACGTCGTTCGTAGTCCGCCCAGTACAGGGCTTCGTGGTGGTGACCTCGGTCGACATCGGCGACTGCCTCGTACATCCGCGCATTCGCCTGACGAAATGCCAGCCACACGGACGGATTCGCGTCCGGTGCCGGGCGACGATCCGTCGCGATCTCGTGCGCGTCCCGCAGGGTGCGCGGCTTATCCGGCGTCTTCATCACGCACCAGCCGATCCGTCGCGCGGGCTTCGAGGAGTGCCGCCATGTCCTCCGCGCTGTCGCGGAGTTGGCGAAGGAACCTCACGCACGCCGGCCACATCGCCGGGTCGTCCGGCGGTCGCAGCATCACCACGCACGGCGCCCCCGCGAGCACCAGCATCGGCGGATGCGTCGGGTCCGAACCAGTCTCCTCGACCGTCAGTTCCGCTTCCGCCCCGACGATCCACGTCACGCCGAACCCGTCCCACCCAGCTTTCGCCGCGTCCTGCTTCTTGTCGTGCGCCATGTCCCCGAACACTTTCCCCACGCCGCAGGCGGGTCTCCCACCTGTCGGCTTGAATCTCGAATGCCTCAGCGGCGGAGATGACAGCCGCACGCGCCCAGGCCGGTAACGGGACCTCGGCCGCAAGATCACGCCAAGCTGTGGCAACCGCCCGCGACACCGGAGGCAACTCGTCGTCCGATGCGCCCGCGTATCGCGTGTAGGCCAGCTCCCAAGCCCGTATCCGCTCCCACCGGCTCATGTGATCTCCCCTGGTCGTTGGGCCGAATCAGCGCGGTCGAACTCCATGCGCGCCCGCCGCTCGAACTCCTCGGCCGCCACGGCCGACGCGTGCCGCGCCCACAACGGAGCAGCGAGATCGGCAGACAAGGCACGCCACGCAATCGCGACCGCGTGGTAGGCGTGAGCGAGACGCCGCACTGCCGCCAGATCGTCAGATGCCGACCTCATCGCGGCGAACAGTGCGGACGTCTGCTCCGCGTACGCCTCGTTCCACCGAGCGACCGCCTCACGCGACGGCCGCCCCGCCATCACGCGGCCTTCTGCTGACCACTCTGGCCGGCCGGGGTCTTCGCAGCCTGCTTCGAGCCAGCGCCGCTACCCGGTTCACGCATCCCGGTAGCTCGCAGCGCCCAGCCCTGGTACTTGAACTTCTCGCCCATGACCCGGGCCTCGACCGTCAGGCCCTCGAACACGACCGGCCGGAAGTCGAATCCCTGCATTGCGGCCGGGGGCGGGACCGGCTGGACCCGGTCGAGCAGCGTGACGGTGGCCGACTTGTCGCGGTCTTTCTCCGCTGACGGGTCGGTCACGGTGACCTTCCACTGCGGAAGGCCGGTCTGCTCGTCGATCTTCTGCTTGGGCTGCTTGCCCCGGGCCTTGTCCTCGTTGGAGACGTACTCCATGTCCGGAGTGACGGGGCCGACGATCGCCGCCCCGGCCGGGAACACGGCGTCGTGATCGATGTCGAAGCGCGTTCCGCGCGGTACTGCCATGTCGATTCTCCCTGGTCAGGCGCCTCACGCGGCGCTGCCTATCGTGGCTGACATGGACAGATTAGCCAGCTTGCCTAGCCAAGTCAAGCAAGACGGAAACGGTCTAGGCCTCTAGCTCGCCTAGACAGGTTGTACCTACATCCGAGAGACTTGACTCTTAAGTGTCAAAAGGTCAAAGCGTCAAAGAGCAGGTGTGCAGAGACGGAGGCAAGCCGTGGCCCTGGACCCGGACGACCCGAGGCCGCCGTACGTGCAGGTGGCGAACGCCCTTCGGGCAGCGATCCTGACGAGGAAGTTCACTCCGGGCGACAAGCTGCCATCGAGGAACGAGCTGGCGAAGACATACAACGTGGCGCCGATGACCGTGCAGAACGCTATCCGCGAACTCCGCGACGAGGGTCTGATCGTGTCGCGCCAAGGCAGCGGGGTCTTCGTCCGCGAGCGTACGGAACGCCCAGTCGGGCTCCGACCGCACATCGAACGGGCTTTTGAAGCCCAAGACGTCACCATCGACTTCGCCGGTTTCTCCGGCGAGACCCTCCACGGCGTCATCGCCGAACCGCTCGACAAGATCCGCATCGGCCGGCTCCGGCCAGAATCGATCACCGTCCGCCTACTGGTCCCGGACCCGACCCGGCCATGGTCTCTCCCGGTCACAGTGGACGAGCACGCCGACAGCCCGCTGTTCCGCAAGCGAGCCGAAGAGATCATGCGGCGGCACACCCTCGCCATCGTCGACTCGGTGACCGAACTCGGCGAACTTGGCCTGGTCAACAAGGCAACTGCGCAGGTCCGCGTGCACCCTGCGCCGCCGATGTTCAAGCTCTACCTGATCAACAACGAAGAGACGTTCTTCGGCTTCTACCCGGTCCGCGAGCACGTCATCAACTTCGGCGGCGAGACCCAGGCGATCTACGACCTCATGGGCAAGGACGCGATCCTCTTCCACCACTCGATCAACGACGACGACACTTCGACCGGCTCGCAGTACGTCGACCAGGCCAAGACCTGGTTCGACAGCCTGTGGAACAGCATCGCCACGGATTACCAGCGATGAAGGCCACAGACCTGCTCACCCGCGCACGCGCTCTGCTGCTCGACTTCGACGGGCCGGTCTGTTCCGTCTTCGCTGGCATCCCGGCTTCGACAGTCGCCGATCAGCTCCGCGACGTTCTTGCCGACGGCGGGCATACTGACCTCCCTGATGCGGTTGCAACCAGCACCGATCCGTTCGACGTGCTCCAGCACGCCGCCATGCTTGGCGAAGACGAGGGCCGCTACGTCGAAGCCGCCTTCACCGCCCACGAGGTTGAGGCGATTTCCAGCGCCAGCCCAGCGAGCGGAGCACACGACTTGATCGACGCATGGCACGGCTCCGGTCGGCCGCTTGCCATCGTCAGCAACAACGGCACACGGGCCATTAGCGCCTACCTTGACCTCTACGGTCTCCGCTCGTCGATCAACTTCGTATCCGCGCGGACCAGCGCGAATACCACGCTACTCAAGCCGAGCCCATACCTCTTGCACCAGGCCATCACCGCACTCGACGTCAGCCTTGGCGAAGCCGTCTTCCTCGGCGATTCGACGACCGACATCGAAGCCGCGCAAGCCGCGGGCGTCCGGTCGATCGGTTACGCGAACAAGCCGGGTAAGGACTACCGACTCACCGCAGCCGGAGCCGACGCAGTCACCGACGCACTTACCGGCTTGGCGACCGTCGTATGAGAGTGACCGCTGGGCTCGCCCGTTCTGTTCGAGCCCGCTGGGCCCCGCCACGCAGATAGTTGGCTCACCGAGACGGCCTCGCAAGTCTGTTATCAAACAGCAATTTAATTGTGTAACGCCTGCGCTGTCGGTGTCACCTGGCCTACCCGTCGCTTAGGTGGCATCATGAGCTTCTGCTCTGCATGATCGTAACGAGGAGGGGTGCGGCTGTGACGTCCGTGCTAACAGACGACGAACGTGACCGTTTGACCGGACGTGACGAAGATCCGTTTTTTGACCGAAAATCATCCCGGATTCAGCCAGCCAAGCTCGGTCGATCGCTTTCAGCATTTGGAAACACCGACGGCGGAGAGCTTGCCATTGGCATCGAAGACGATGGCTCCTGGATCGGTTTCGAAAAGATCGAAGACGCGAACGATATCGTAAACTTCGCAGCACAGGTACTGCCTCCCGGATACTTTCAAGTCGACTTCCTAACGCATCCGAACGAAACGGGAATAGTTGTCCTAATCTCGATCCGCAGAACTCCGGGCGTTTGCGCCACCCTGAGTGGCGAGGTATTCGTACGACGAGCCGCTTCCAGCACTCCCGTAAAGGGCGAAGATTTGGAAGCGCTAAAAAGAGCTAAAGGCGTCGTAAGCTACGAAAACCAAGCGCTTCTTTTCCCGCCGATCGAGATCTCGAACTCTGAAAAATGCTTGGAATTCTGTCTGTCAATAGTTCCACTAGTGGAGCCAGAGCGATTCCTACGGAAACAAGGTCTTATCAACAGAGAAGGCAATCCAACAGCTGCAGGCACCTTGCTTTTCCACGAGGAGCCGCAGATTTACCTCGCTAAGTCCGGGGTGAAGATCTACCGCTACAAGACGACCGGCCAACCGGAGCGTAAGTATCTTGACGGCGTCCCCGAGACCGTAGACGGCTGTCTATACGACCAGATATTCTCGGCAGTCGAGCGCACCCGTCAAATCGTTGACTCCATTCCAATAATGACCGGTGGGGGCATGAAGAAGGTTGAGTACCCACCGGAAGCCCTCCACGAGATTTTGACAAATGCGGTGCTGCATCGCGACTATGGCATTAATGACGATGTCCACATTCGGATTTTTGATAATCGAGTCGAAGTGGACAGTCCCGGACGCCTACCGGCCCATGTTACACCCCAAAACATTCTAGATGAAAGATTTGCGCGAAACCCTACGATCGTACGCCTAATCAACCGATTTCCAGATCCTCCGAACATGGACGTCGGAGAAGGGCTCAATACTGCATTCAGGGCCATGGAAGCCTTACGTTTGCAACGACCAGAGATCCGCGAGTTTGGCGATCGAGTTGTCGTTACCATCCGCCATGAAACGCTAGCTAGCCCTGAGCAAGTAATTGTCGAATACGCTACAGAGAACGGGTCTATCAATAATTCAGAGGCTCGGAAGATAACCGGAATCGAGCAAGAACGTACGATACGAAGGATCTTCGAAAATCTTGTATCCACAGGCGAACTAGTGCGTGAAGGAGCAGCGCGAGGCACACGTTATCGACTGCCTTGAGCTAGCGACCTTTAACAGCACAGCGCACGACTTCGGGCTATAGGTTCGCTGCCGAACTTGGCTCTATGGGATCAAGGCGCCGCCAGCGGCGGCGCGCAGGTCACCTGTCGTACGGCGTCCCACCCGATCGCGGCACGGACGGCCTGCCGCTCCGCTTCGGCCGCCGGCCGCCGGGTGGGCCCGCCGCATCGATCGATCGCATAGCGCGCCGCCGCTGGCAGCGATCAGCTCATCGGCCTAGTTACCGCTGACACGCTCGCTGGCAGGGTCGAAGGCATGTCGACCTCTGACCGCTCTGCCGCAGACGCTCACGCCGCAGCAGCACGCCAGGCCATCGAGCAGGGCAAGAGCCAGGCCGATCCGATCAGCCTGGCGACCGCCGAGGCACTCTTGGCGATCTTTCATCAGCTCAAGGACATGGACGACCACTCGATCACGCTCAAGGGTGCGGCCGACCTGACCGACGCCATGTACACCCTCAGCCGCAGGCTCCCAGATCGGTAGACCCACCACCCCGAAGCCGGATCGTGACAACGGCCGGCAGCACCGCGTCAAGGCTGGAAAGCGTGCCTTGACCCGGCACCACCGGCCGCGTGCTGGCTTCGTATCGGGGTGATGGGGGAGGTCTGGGCGGGGGCGCAGGTCATGCCATTAGCGTGCCATTCAGGCCGGTCAACCAAGGTCAACAGCGGGTGCCACGAGGTAGGCTCGTCCGCAGGTCAGGGCCACCTTCGAGCATGATCACCCTGGTTCCCAAGCTGAATACGCGGGTTCGATTCCCGTCATCCGCTCTCATAGAGAAGCCCCAGGTCACACGGTGTCTACTGTTGACCTGGGGCTTTTCCTATCTCTAGCCTTCACTTGTCCCGTGCCATCAGCCGATCACGGCCCGGGTGGCCATCCTGCGACTCGTGCTCATCCGGGGTCGGGACTAAGCAAGGCCGAGAGCTGCGCGGTGCAAAGATTTCGCTCGTACGCGGAGGTGGCGTCGTAGAGCCGCTCGATTCCTGCCGCGCGTCTTTGTCGCATGACAGTTGGGGCAAAGGGCAATCATGCGGGCCGGGTGATCGGGGCCACCAAGAGCCAGGTCATCGACGTGGTCAACCTCGAGGATCGCATTTCCGGCCGCCGTCGTATCTGCGGGCATGCCAGTGCATCGATCGTTCTCGCACTGATCGGCGGCTCGGATGAGCACCGCATCTCGAGCTCGCCTACTCCGACGATAGTTGTTCCGCGATGCTTTGATCACCCGAGTCGTGCCAGCAACGGGTTCGTCCCCGAATCCTTCGACGTAGTCGAGGTAACTACGCGCCCGGGCAGCCGGGTCGACCTCAACACCGGGAGGCGCCGGTGGAGGCGGTTGGTCGATGATGTGACGATCGTTGAGGCGGTCCAAAACATGTGCCGGCCACCTCGCGGAGTCCGGATCGGGAACCGCGGCAACGAGGAAGCTGTATTCCAGCCGCTGCTCTTTGTTGTCATCGAGCGCCCAGACCTGCGCCCGGTCCAGCACCGCGACCCACGAAACGAAGCTGAAACTGCCACCGGCGGGTCGATACCAGAATCGCACGGCTCGACGTTCCTGCCGAGCGGTATCGAGCATTTTGTTGCCCCGGATCAGTTTCTGGTGACCTTGCCGCCCGTCACCGCGGTATTCGAACGGCGCAATGGGGTCGGGGGGCTCGTCGGCATATGGCCCCTCTTCGTCGGAAAAGACATTGACAGCGTCATCGCCGGGAAACCGAAGGATACCAGTGACGCCGTTCCCTCCGTAGATCTCACGGACAGCGGTCCGGTTGGGGTGCTCTTCTCCGACTTGCGGCGGACGAATCCGCGCCGGGGTGGAGACCGTGAAGCCAAGTCTTTCCAGGCGGCGAGCAGCACCCGCAGCGCCGCCACTAAAGCGGTCAGCTGTCAGAGGGCCGAGTTCGGGATGCTGCAGGCCGTGCGCGACGCCGACGATGGCCTTCGAGTCGTAGAGCTTGCCGTCAACCTGAAGCACGTATTCTCGCGCCGGCTTGAACCCGTAAGTGCTCAGGAATCGCTCGGAGCCGAGCTCGTCGTACCTCTGCACCGCGCGCAACACCGCGTCGCGATCGGTCAGGTCGCCTAAAGCCAAGACTGTCCCCAACGTCGCTCGTCACCTGATTGGGTGATCTTAGCGAGTTGGGTGACTCTTCGGAGTGGAAGTCTCGGCTGACTCACTATATAGCCGGCAACTGAAGCTCCATGCCATCATTCTGTGACTGAGTGTGATGATTTCAACCGGCCCTGCAAATGCGCCACATGCGCGGCGGGCAAGCCAGTTTCCTCCGCGCGAACCAACGCCTCGAAAGCCGCCGCGGAACCCAAGCGGTGCAACAACTCCGCCCGCGAGGCGTGCCACCACGAGTAATCCTCCAGCCCCGGCAACGCGTCCACCAGTGCCAACGCCGCAGCCGGTCCGTCCCGCTCCGCCACCGCCGCTGCGCGGTTCAACCTGACCACTGCGGTGTCCTGGACCGTCAACAACACGTCGTACCAGGAAATCACCGCGTCCCAGTTCGTCTCCGCATATGACGGTGCCAGGTCGTGGCACGCCGCGATTGCCGCCTGGACCACGTACGCGTTCGGGATCGACGGTGTCCGGCGGAGCCCTCGGCCCACCAGCTCCACACCCTCCTTGATCAACGACGCGTCCCACAACGACCGGTCCTGCGAAGCGAGCAACACCGGCGCCCCCGACGAGAAGCGGGCCGCGCGGCGGGCGTCCTGCAGCAGCACCAAGGCCAGCAGCCCCAGTGCCGTCGGCTCGTCCGGCATCAACGACGCCAGCAACCGCGCCAATCGGACGGCCTCGGAAAGAAGAGAAACCCGGCCCGTGTAGCCCTCGTTGAAGATCAAGTACACCGTCGATGCCACGCCGGCCAAGCGGGAGGGCAGTTCCTCCGCCGGGGGCACGCGGTACGGGATCCGCGCGGTCGCGATCTTCTGCTTCGCGCGCGTCAGCCGCTTCGCCATCGTCGCTTCCGGGACCAGCAATCCCCGGGCGACCTCGGCTGTCGACAACCCGCCCAACGTCCGGAGCGCCAACGCCACCTGCGCGTCCAGGGACAACGCCGGGTGGCAGCACGTGAACACCAGCCGCAGGAGGTCGTCGCGGATCGTCACCGGGTCTGGGTGGGGGTCCACCGGTGGCATGGCGTCCGCCTCCTTGCCGAGCCGCTTCGCCTCGCGGCGGACCACGTCCACCGCTCGGCGGCGGGCCGCCACCAGGAGCCAGCCGCGGGGGTTGGCCGGGACGCCGTCGCGCGGCCACGTCTCGAGCGCGCGCACGACGGCGTCCTGCACCGCGTCTTCGGCCAGGTCGACGCTGCCGGTGACGCGGACCAGCGTGGCCAGTACCCGGGTGCCCTCGTCCCGGACCAGCCGCGCGACCGCGTCCCCGGCGCCGGTCACTTGCCGAAGTCGACGACCGGGCGGACCTCGATCGCGCCGTCCCAGGCGCCCGGGATGCGGGCCGCGACCTTGACCGCCTCGTCGAGGTCGGCGCATTCGAGCAGGTAGAAGCCGGTCAGGGCCTCCTTCGTCTCCGCGTACGGGCCGTCGCTGGTGACGATGTCGCCGCCCTTGCCGCCGGTGACGCGGACCGTCGTCGCGGTGGCCGTCGGGTACAGCGCCGCGCCGCCGCGGATCACCGCCGCCGCGCCCGCGCCGAACTCGTCGTAGTCCTTCATCATGTCCGTCGCCTCGGGCGTGGTCGGATCGATGTCGGTGGCGTAGATGATCGCGGCGTACTTGGGCATGGGGGTGCTCCTCGCGGGTCCTGACCGGCGCCGATCGCCGGTCCTCACTGTAAGGACGAACAGCGCCGGCGTCCCCTGGACAACCGCGGCGGAACTTTTCTCAGCCCTCGACGAGCTCCCAGTCCGAATCCGGTGTCTCCCGGTCGTAGACCTGGCCCGGCGCGGCCTTCAGCACGCTGCGCACGTCCGGGTACAGGTTCGCCACGTGCTCCAGCTCCAGGCCCTCGACCTCGAAGTCCTCCGCCTCGGGGACCTCGAACCCGACGAACAGCCAGGTGCCGTCCTGCTCGCGGACGACCTGGCGGACCGCGCGGACCGGCTGCTGCGGGCCGGTCGGGATCTCGGTGAGGCCGCTGCTGATCTGGGCTTCGTCGTCCGGCGAGCCTTCGTACTTCCAGGCCGCGCGGCGCTGGGCCAGCAGGCGGATGTCCTCGTCTTCGTCGTCGGAGCCGGTCACCGACGACAGCAGCCACGTGCGGCGCTCGGGGTCCCAGTCGGCGGCCATCCCGGTCGGGAGGTCCGCCAGCGCGGCCAGCTGCGGCAGCAGTTCGACGGCTTCGCGCAGCGACATCTTGCCGAAGCTCTCGCGGTTGACCACGACGTCATCGGACAGCTCGGTGCCGTCGCTGATGAACCAGTCGTCCTCGTCGTCGAGCACGACGAAGCCCAGCGCGTCGGGGTCGTTCACCAGGGCCAGCGCGATGATGACCGGCCCTTCCGGGTCCTGGCGCAGCGGCCATTCGGTCGACATGCGCCATATCCCACCATCGGGCGACCGCGTGCCGCGAGCCGGGGTCACCGCTCGATAAATTCATCGCGCGTTGATATTATCGGCTCATGGTGCTGCCCAAGGGACTCGCCCGCTTCAACCGCGTGGTGACCAACCGGATCAACAAGTACGTCGTGAACTGGGCTCCGGGCTTCGGGCTGCTCGTCCACAAAGGACGCAAATCCGGCAAGGAGTACCGCACGCCGCTGAACGTCTTCCGCACCGATGACGGCTTCGTCATCGCGCTCACCTACGGCCCGGACACCGACTGGGTGAAGAACGTGCTGGCCGCGGAGAGTTGCACCATCATCACCCAGCGGAAAAATTACCGCGTGCACTCACCCGAACTCGTGCATGATGAGTCGCGCCGGGCGATGCCGACGCCCGTGCGCCAGTTCCTCGGCTTGCTGGCCGTCAACGACTTTCTGCTGGTGAAACGGGAGTAGGGATGATCGAGGGGGAACTCGTCCGGCTGCGCGCGCTCGAGCCGGAGGACGCGGACAAGATCTTCGACTGGGTGCACGACCCCGAGGTCGGCCGCTGGATGGTCAACGACTACCCGCGCTCGCGCGCGCAGATCCGCAAGCGCTGCGAGGAACGCCCGCTCAACACGTACGAGCTGGTCGTGCTCGGCATCGAAACCAAGGCCGACGGCAGGCTGATCGGCGTCATCGACCTCCGGGACGCCCGGCCCGAGGTCGGCAACGCCGAACTGGACGTCTACATCGGTGACGCCGAATACCGCAACGGCGGCGGCTACGGCACCGACGCCCTGCGCGTGATGTGCCGCTACGGCTTCGAGTTCATGCGCCTGCACATGATCACGCTCTGGGTGGTCGCCGAGAACGAGCGCGCCCGGCACGTCTACCGCAAGATCGGCTTCTCCGAAGACGGCCGGCACCGCGAGGCGTTCGTCGGCGAGGGCGGCCGGCGCCACGACATGATCCTGATGAGCATGCTCAAGGGCGAGCTCAAGTGAGCAGCCGGCGTGGCGCCTTCCGCCGCCACGCCTCTTCCAGCAGCTCGCGCAGCTGATCGACGTCGACCCGTTCGAGGTCGACGATGATCGAGCCGTGCCCGTCGTAGTGCGGGGTCGTGAAGAAGGCCGCGTCGCCGGAATCCAGCAACGCGGCCTTCTCGTCGAGCCCGCACATCACGACCAGGCCGCCTTCGGCCTCGGTGCGCAGCCGCGCGAAACCCTTGCCCGCCACCTTCAGCGCGGGCGTTCGGTACCACGTCGACGCCTCGACCTCGGGCAGTTCCGAGGCCAGGCGCACGACGTCTTCCCAGGTCGTCATCGGTCCATTGTCGACCAGGTGTCTTGCAAAAACGGGAACTACGGCAGGCGGGTGATCCGGTCCGCCGCGGGCGGGGCCAGGTTCGGGTGCGAACCCAGGTAGGCGATCAGCGCGTCGAGGTCCACCGGGCCACCCGACAGGTTGGTGCCCTTGGTGAACTCGGCGAAGCCGTCCCCGCCGGCGGCGAGGAAGTTGTTCACCGACACGCGGTACGACGCGGCCGGGTCGACCGGCGTGCCGTTGATCGTGATGTTCGAGACCCGCGAGCCGATCGGCGCGGCCGCCGAGTACGAGTAGTGCAGCGAGCTCGAGATCTGCAGGATCTTCGTGCCGGCCGCGGTCCACTGCTGTTCCAGCACGTTCTTCAGGTTCGCACCGGTCAGCGTGATCGTCTGCATGATGTTCGAGAACGGCTGCACGGTGAACGCCTCGCCGTAGGTCACCACGCCGTCACCCTCGCCGTTCGGCGACGACTTGTACGTCAGGTCGGCGCGGATGCCGCCCGGGTTGGTGATCGCGACGACCGCGTTGTTCGACTGCGTGCCGGCCAGCTGCGCATCGGCGATGACGTCGCCGAGCGGCGATTCACCCGCCGCGTTGCCCGCCGCCGGCAGGTCGGCGGTGATGGTGCCGACCTGCTTGTTCGCGATCGGCGCGGACTTGGTCTTGGCCTCGGCGACCAGCGCGGCCACCGCCGGGTCCGGCGTGACCGTGCGGGTGACGATCTCGTTGAACGCCTTGGTCTGCGAGCGCACGACGTCGCGGGTCTTCAGGCTGATCTTCAGGTCCACCACCGAGAGCAGCCTGCCGAACGACGAGCCCTGGATGACCGGCCGCGGCTGGCCCGCCGGGTCGTTGATCACGCAGTTGTACTGCTGGTGGCTGTGCCCGGTGAAGAAGGCGTCGACCTTCGGCGTCACCGCGGCGGCGATCGCCGCGGCCGGGCCGGGGCGCAGCTTGCAGTCGTTGGGGCCCTCGACCTCGGTGCCGTCGCCCTGGTGCATCAGCACGACCTGGGCCTTGACGCCGAAGTAGTCGAGCAGGTTCGACGTCCGGTTGATCGCCTCGACCTCGTCACCGAACTTGAGGCCCTTGATGGCCTCCGGCGTGACGACGGACGGCAGGTCCTTCAGCGTGGCGCCGATGACGCCGATCGGGACGCCGCCTTCGAACTTGACGGTGAACGGCAACAGCGCGGGCAGGCCGTTGGTGAAGTACACATTGGACCCGATGAACGGGAACTTCGCCCCGTCGAAGGTGCTCTGGAACTGGCAGCCGTCGGTCGGGTGGCAGCCGCCGAACTGCATGCGCTGCAGTTCCTTGTAGCCCTCGTCGAACTCGTGGTTCCCGACGACGGACGCGGTGACGCCGAGGGAGTTCAGGAAGTCGATGGTCGGCTCGTCGTGGAAGAGCGCCGAGGTGAGCGGCGACGCGCCGATGTTGTCCCCGGCGGACACGACGAACGAGTTGCGCACCTGCGCGCGCAGCTGCTTCACGTGCGTGGCCAGGTAGGCGGCACCGCCGGCGTCCACAGTGGTCCCGTCGGACTGGACGACCCGGCCGCTGGAGCCGGACGGCGGTTCCAGGTTGCCGTGCAGGTCGTTGAACCCGATGATCCGGACGTCGGTGGTGGGATCCGGGCGCTGGCCCGCGGACGCGGGCGCGGTGGTCACCGCCGTCGTAGCCAGCGCGGCCGCGGCCAATACCGCGAGCCGGGTCGAAAGCCTCATGAGTGTTCTTCCTCCGATTCGCGCCCAAGGTCCCCGAACGGGCGCACGGCGGAGGATTCTGCCTCGCGAAGCAGTCACCTACCAGGGTCAAAAGACGGACGTAAAGCGAATGTCACCTAACGGCTTCCCTCGAGCAGCACCCGCGCGACGAGGCCGGGGTCGTCGTTCATCGGCACGTGCCCGCAGCCCGGCAGCAGCCGGAACACCCCGTCCGGCGCGACTTTCCGCAGGTCGGCGACGCGCGGCCGGGCGAGGATCCGGTCGCGCTCGGCCCACGCGATGGTCACCGGGACGCCGGTCACCGGGCCGGTGAAGCGGAAGTCCCCGCGCGACTGGGCGGCGGTGGGCTCGAAGCCGGGCGCGGTGGCGAGCGCGCGGGCGTCCTCGACGACGGCGTCCGGCGTCTGCCGCTCGGGCCGTCCGACGATCAGCCCGGTCAGGGCACGACGGCCGGACGCGGTGGCGGCGATGCGGCGCACGACGTGCGGTGGTGTGCGCTGGGCCAGGGCGCGGTGGGCCTTGAGCGTCGCGATCGCGTAGAGCTTCTGGCGGCGGGTCCACAGCCCGGCGGGCGACAACGCCGTGACGCTGCGGACCAGCCCTGCCTGCCCGAGGGCCAGCGACAGCAGGCCGCCGAGCGAGTTGCCGGCGACGTGCGGCCGGTCGAGCCCGAGGTCGGTGAACAGCTCCTTGAACATCACCAGCGCGGGCTCGACGCCGTACCCGCGGGCCGGTTCGGGCGACTCGCCGAAGCCGGGCAGGTCGACGGCGATGACGTCACGATGGGCCGTGAGCAGCGGAAACACCGGCGCCCACGCCTGGCGGCGGTGGCCGATGCCGTGGATCAGCACCAGCGGCTCGCCCCGGCCCGCTCGGTCGTAGACAACGTCGTCCATCACCCGAGGGTAGCGGAAACCTACGACCAGCAGTAACAGTTACTTTGCGTCCACCTGGACCCTGGACCCGCTGTCGGCCGACCGCTGGACGGCGTCGAGGACCTGGTGCACGCGCAGGGCGTGCGCGAAGTCCGGCAGGTCTCCCTTGAGGTGCCGGGCGTAGGCGTGCGCCACGTTGTAGGACGGCTCGGCGCTTCGGCCGGCCAGCTGCGGCAGCTCGTACCGCGCGGGCACGGTCAGCTTCTCCAGCGTCCCGGTGCGGCTGCCGCGCAGCGTCAGCTTCGCGATCCAGAACAGCGGGTCCGCCGCCTCGACGACCAGCGTGCCCTCGGTGCCGTTGATCTCCCAGTGGAAGTTCGTGGCCGGCGACGTCCCGCCGCGCAGGTGCAGCGACGCGACGGCGCCGCCGGTCAGCACGCCGGTGACGGCGATCTGGTCCGGCGCGGTCATCTCGACGGAGTCACCGGTGACCTCGTCGCGCACCCGCGGCCGGACGGTCGCCATGGTCGCCGAGACCTCGGCGAAGCCGCCGAGGACCATGGCCACCGTGTCGGCGGTGTGCGCGAACGGGATGGTCAGCATGGTCGCCCCGCCCGCGGGGTGCAGCTGGTAGTCGCGGCCGGCCCGCACGCTCGGCCCCCAGTTCGCGCCCGAAGCGATGAGCGACGTCGAAAGCACGCGGCCGACGTAGCCGTCCTTGATGAGGTCACGCAGGTAGCGCAACGCCGGCGCCGAGCGCCCCTGCAGGCCGACCGCGGTCGTCTTCCCCCGGCCGGCCTCGGCCAGCGCCTCGGTCTCGGCCAGGCTGACGCCCAGCGGCCACTCGCTCAGCACCTGCTTGCCCGCGGCCAGCGCGGGCTCGATCAGGGCCCGGTGCTCGGGCACCTTCACGGCCACCACGACGAGGTCGACCTCCGGGTGCCGGGCGAGCTCGCCGGCGTCGCCGAAGGTCAACGGCACGCCGTACTTTTCGCCGGCCACCCGCGCCGTCTCCGCGCTGCTCCCGGCGAGCGCGCGAAGCTCGTAGCCGTCCACCGCGGCCAGCGCGGGCACGTGCGCGGTCGCGGCCCAGCCGCCGTTCGCGCTGAGCCCGACGATGCCGACCCGGACCGGTGCCATGAGCGTTCCTTCCGTTGCCTGTACAGAGTTCGACGTGCCGAGCGTCGTGCTCATTCCCGGGTCGACGCAAGCCGCATCCGGTTACGCCGGCATGACATCGGTCACCCGCGTGCCGCCGATCGGCCCCGCCCGGGTCGGCCGAGTGGCCGAGGAGGGCGGGCTCTTCGACCGAAGCGGCACCCCCGGCAAGATCCATAGCGTCGATGGCATGACGAACGCACAGCTCACAGCCCTGCAGTACGGCTTCATCGCCTTCCTCGCGCTGTGGACGGTGGTGCTGGTGCCGCAGCTGCTCACCCAGCTCGCCCGGCACGGCGGCCTGCGGCTGCGCGGCCTCGCCACCACGGCGGCGGTGCTGCTCTACGGCTGCATGACGCTCGCGGTCGTCTTCCTGCCGCTGCCCGGCCCCGGCACCCGCCGGCTGGCGCAGACCGTGCAGCTGCACCCGTTCCAGTGGATCGCCGACATCCACACCGAGCTGCTCAAGCACGGCGGGGACTGGTTCCTGACGCAGACGTTCCAGCAGGCGTGCCTGAACGTCCTGCTGTTCGTGCCGCTCGGCGTGTTCGCGCGGATCCTGTGGCGCCGCGGCCTGACCGGCACCGCGCTGATCGGCTTCACGGCGTCGCTGTTCATCGAGATCGCGCAGCTCACGGCCAACTTCGGGACGGCACCGTACGCCTACCGGATCTTCGACGTCGACGACCTCATGAACAACACGCTCGGAGCCGTGGTCGGCTGGGTGTTCGGGGCGCTGCTGCTGGCTCTCTCCCGGTCAACGGTCCACGTGGAGCCGGCCCGGAGCGAGCGGGTCCACCTCGCCCAGACGCGCTAGCCGGGCCTGCCGCTGCAGCGCGGCCCGCTTGGCGGCCCGCCGGTCTTCGAGGACGACGACGAGCGCGGCGACGGCCAGGACCAGCGCGACCAGCCCGAGGACGATCGGAAGCTGCACGAAATCCTCCTCGGTACGACGCTGTGCGGGAGATCACACAGGTTACGCAGGTCAGTACCGAATTCGCTACCCCATGCGACCAGGCCGGGCCGCGAACCAGGCCCGGTCGGCGGTGAGCCAGCCGTCGAAGGCGAGATCGGCCGAGGTCAGAAGGTCGCCGAGGTCTTCGAAGTCGAGGCGGCGGCAGGTGAATTCCTGGTGCCAGTGCCGGCCGCGCGCCGCGTACCGGACCGTGGCGGAGAGCAGATCGCCATCGCGGACGACGTCGGTCAGCTCGACCCCGACCTCACCGAGCCGGCCGCCCTGCCCGGATTCGACGCGGTCGAACCACTCGGGCGGGTGCCACTGGACGATCAGCCGCCCGCCGGGCGCGAGGTGCCGGCTCGCGGCGGCGAGCATGGCGTGGCGGTCCGCGTCCTGGGCGGTGTTGACCAGGTGGCTGGCGAGCAGCACGGCGTCGAACGTGCGGCCGAGCCGGAGGTCACCGATGCGGGCGCGGACGGTCTCGGCGCGGACGTGCGCGAGCATGGCCGCCGAGTCGTCCACCGCCACGACCTCGTGGCCCAGCTGGACGAGCGGGTGCGTGACCCGGCCGGCGCCGCTGCCGAGCTCGAGGACCGAGGCGCGCGGCGGGACCGCGGCGTGCACGATCTCGGCTTCGCCGTCGGGCGGGAGGAGCAGGTAGACGTCGACGGGGGAGCCGTCCGCGGTGACCTCCATGCCCCGAGCGTGCCGGAAACTGGAGCGGTGAGCACCCGACCCACGAAGGACCAGCTGGCCGCGGCGCACAACGCCACCATCCCCGACGTCATCGCCCCCGGCCTCGACGTCCTCTTCTGCGGCATCAACCCCGGCCTCTACTCCGGCGCGCTCGGGCAGCACTTCGCCCGCCCCGGCAACCGCTTCTGGCCCGCGCTCCACGGGGGCGGCTTCACCCCGCGGCGGTACGAGCCGAGCGAACAAGACAAGCTGCTCGACCTCGGTCTCGGCATCACGAACGTCGTCGCCCGGACCACCGCCCGCGCCGACGAACTCACCGACGACGAACTCCGCGAAGGCGGGAAGATCCTCGCCGCCAAGGTCCTCGAGTACCGGCCGCGGTGGCTGGCCGTCGTCGGGATCACCGCCTACCGGACCGCGTTCGGGTTCCCGAAGGCGCGTGTCGGACGGCAGGACCACCGGATCGGGGACACCCACGTGTGGGTGCTGCCGAACCCGAGCGGGCTCAACGCGCACTGGACACCCGCCGGCCTGGCGACCGAGTTCGCTCTGCTGCGGACCGCATCTCAGGACTGTCGAAATCGTTGAACGGACCGCGGGCCACCCTCAGTAGCGCCGACTGCCCCAACAGGTCCCATCCCGCCCGGCCGAGCCAGCTCTCCAAGATCCACTTCTACGGAAAGTTTGCTGTGACCGGCGGATTGGGCCATGAGGGGGATTTGGCGTCATGAGCTGCGCAATCGCGACTCGTACCAAGCAGGAGGAGTTGCTCCCGGCCGGTCCAAGCAGGAGGACCGGACGGTACCGGAGACGTCCGGCACCCCGGGAGCGACGGCGCAGAGACGGAGGCCCGCGATGCACGGCATCGAGCCCACCCGCAGGCCCGCGGGGCCCGCCGGAGCCGGGGGGCGCAGTCTCGGCGTGGCGGTCGTCGATCCGGTGCCGATCTTCCGCGACGGTCTCGCCGCGCTCGTGCACCGCAGCCAGGGGCTGCACTGGGCCGGGCAGGCCGCCAGCCACCACGCCGCCCTGCAGCTGTGCGAGCAGGTCAAGCCGGACGTCGTCGTCCTCGACTCGGCGCTGGACCCGAACTGCCACCTGACCAAGCTGCTCAACGCCGGCGACCCGGCGCTGATCCTGGTCACCCTGATCCGTGACACGAATCGCACGCAGCAGTACCTCGCGGCCGCGATCGCGGCAGGCGCGCACGCGATCGTCCCGCGGTCGATCGATTCACGACGGCTCGCCGAAGCGATCCGGCGGGCGCACAGCGAACGCCGGTACATCGACCCGGCGCTGGCCGCGCTGACCGCCCGGCCGAAGCGCACGACCGCGCCGAAGGGCGACCTCGCGCACGACAGCCCGCCGTCGCCGCGGGGTGCGATGCCGCTGTCCAGGCGCGAGTACCAGGTGCTCCAGCTCGTCGCCGAAGGCCTCGAGAACTCCGCCATCGCGAAGCTGCTGTTCCTGTCGGTCGAAACCGTCCGGACCCACGTGAAGAGCATCCTGCGCAAGCTTTCGGCCCGGGACCGGACACACGCGGTGACGATCGCCTTCCGCAGCGGGATCCTCATCGCCCGGCCCGAGGACGGGTACGTCCCGGTGACGGCGGACACAACGGCGATCCCGGGCCACCGCTGACGGCCGTTCCCCAGGCAGAAGGCAACATTCGGGTGGATTTCCGGTACCCGGAAGTGCGGATCTGCTTGCCCTGGTTACCCGCAGGTAATATCCTGAAGTTACCGGCGAGTAAGGCGAACATGTGCCCGGCCGGGGAGCCGAACACATTGGAGTGACGATGGGCCACTACAAGAGCAACGTCCGAGACCTGGAGTTCAACCTCTTCGAGGTACTCGGCGTGCAGGAGCGCCTTGGCAAGGGCGTGCTCGCCGAATCCGACGAGGAGACCGCCCGCGGCGTGCTGTCCGAGCTGAACAAGCTTGCGACCGGGCCGCTCGCCGAGTCCTTCGCCGACGCGGACCGCAACCCGCCCGTGTACGACCCGAAGACCTTCAGCGTCAAGATCCCCGAGCCCTTCAAGAAGAGCTACCAGCAGCTCATCGAGGGCGAGTGGTGGCGCCTCGGCCTGACCAACGACCTCGGCGGCTTCGGTCTTCCCCCGACCGTCCAGTGGGCCGCCTCCGAGCTCATCCTCGGCGCGAACGCCCCGCTGTTCATGTACATGGCGGGCCCGAACTTCGCCATGATCGTGAACAAGAACGGCACCGAAGAGCAGAAGCACTGGGCCCAGATCATGATCGACCGGCAGTGGGGCGCCACCATGGTGCTGACCGAGCCGGACGCCGGTTCCGACGTCGGCGCGGGCCGCACCAAGGCCACCAAGCAGGAGGACGGCTCCTGGCACATCGACGGTGTGAAGCGGTTCATCACCTCGGCCGAGCACGACATGAGCGAAAACATCATGCACCTGGTGCTCGCTCGCCCCGAGGGTCCCGGCATCGAGACCAAGCCGGGCACCAAGGGCCTGTCGCTGTTCCTCGTGCCGAAGTTCCACTTCGACTCGAAGACCGGTGAGCTGGGCGAGCGCAACGGCGCTTACGTCACCAACGTCGAGCACAAGATGGGCATCAAGGCCTCGACGACGTGCGAGCTGACCTTCGGCCAGCACGGCACCCCGGCCAAGGGCTGGCTGCTCGGCGAGGTGCACGACGGCATCGCGCAGATGTTCCAGGTCATCGAGTACGCCCGGATGATGGTCGGCACGAAGGCCATCGCGACGCTGTCGACCGGCTACCTCAACGCGCTCGAGTACGCCAAGGAGCGCGTCCAGGGCGCCGACCTGCCGAACATGCTGAACAAGACCGCCCCGCGCGTCACCATCACGCACCACCCGGACGTCCGCCGCTCGCTGATGCTGCAGAAGGCGTACGCCGAGGGCCTGCGCGCGGTGTACCTCTACACCGCGTCGTTCCAGGACCAGCTGTGGACCGGCGAAGGCGACCAGAAGCTCGCGCACGGCGTCAACGACCTGCTGCTGCCGATCGTCAAGGGTGTCGGCTCCGAGCGCGCCACCGAGCAGCTCGTGCAGTCGCTGCAGACCCTGGGCGGGTCCGGCTTCCTGCAGGACTACCCGATCGAGCAGTACATCCGCGACGCCAAGATCGACTCGCTGTACGAGGGCACCACGGCCATCCAGTCGCTGGACTTCTTCTTCCGGAAGATCGTCCGCGACAAGGGCCAGTCGCTCGCCTACGTCGCCGGTGAGATCACCAAGTTCATCGAGTCCGAGGCGGGCAACGGCCGGCTCAAGAACGAGCGTGCGCTGCTCAAGCAGGCCCTCGAGGACACCCAGGGCATGCTGGGCTCGCTGATCGGCTACCTGACGGCGTCGCAGGAGGACCCGCAGAGCATCAACAAGGTCGGCCAGCACACGGTCCGCCTGCTGATGTCGGTCGGCGACCTGCTCATCGGCTGGCAGCTGCTCAAGCACGCCGAGGTCGCGATCGGCAAGCTCGACGCGGGCGCGTCCGCCAAGGACACCCCGTTCTACGAGGGCAAGATCGCCGTGGCGTCGTTCTTCGCGAAGCAGGTGCTGCCGGAGCTGACCGCCCGCCGCGCCATCGTGGAGGCCGCCGACAACGCGCTCATGGAGCTCGACGAAGCTGCATTCTGATCAAAGCGTTCCGCCGAAAGGCCCCTTTCCCGACCGGGAGGGGGCCTTTTGGCGTTTCGGGCCGGTGAAGCCGGGGAATTCCGTCTGCGAGCTCGCGGGACCGAGTGGCCGGCCCCGCGACCACCGAGAGGAGAAAGTGATGACTGTCGCCGGCATCATCAGCGCCATCATCGTCGGGCTGATCATCGGCGTTCTGGGCCGGCTGGTCGCTCCCGGCAAGCAGAACATCCCGATCTGGCTGACCATCGTGATCGGTATCATCGCCGCCTTCATCGGCACGGCCATCGCGCGTGGTCTCGGCTACGCCGACACGAACGGCATCGACTGGCTGGAGATCCTCACCCAGGTCGTGCTGGCCGCGATCGGAGTCAGCATCGCCGCGGGCGCCTACGGCCGTCGTGGTGTAACCAGGTAACGCTTTCCCAGCTTGCGGCCCGGCCGGTCCACCTTCGGGTGAACCGGCCGGGCCTTTTTCGCGGCTATCGCCGGGCCGACGCGCGGGCGAGCGCGACGGCGAACCCGGCGCCCACCACCAGCAGCACCGCCGCCCAGGTCATCGTCGTGGTGATGGCGTGCGCGGACGAATCGACGGCGAGCGTCAGGAAGAGGCTCCCGAACGTGGCCACCCCGACGACCTGGCCGAGCTGCAGCGTCGTCGTGAGCAGGCCGCTGGCGTCCGCCGCGCGTTCGAGCGGGACGTGCGTGAGGGCGTGCGCCATCAGGGACCCGAACGCCAGGCCCATCGAGAGGCCGAACAACAGGAGCGCGGCGAAGAACAGCGTGCCGCCTTTTCCGCCGTCCTTCAGGCTCAGGCCCAGGAGTGCGTACGCGATCGCCGACCCCACGTATCCGCATGGCGTCAACGCCGCGTGGACGCGTTGCGGCAGCTTGGGCCAGAAGAACCCGCAGATGCCGAAGACCACGCCGCCGGGGGCCATGGTGAGCCCGGCCGCCAGCGCCGTCTCGCCGAGGCCGGCCTGCAGGTGCAGCGCCACGCAGAACAGGAACCCGCCGTAGGACGCCACGCCGGTGGCCAGCGCGGCCAGCCCCGGCGCGACCCCGCGGATCTTCAGGACGCGGAGGTCGACCAGCGGGTCGCGCACCCGGCGTTCGACGACCACGAACAGCACCGCCAGCAGCACGCCCGCCGCGAGGGAGCCGAACGTCCACGCCGGCCAGCCGGTTTCGTGCCCGAGGACGAGCGGGAGGACGACGAGCACCACGGCGGGCACGGCGAGCGCGAGACCGGCGAGGTCGAGACGGCGGCCCGCCCGCGCGGCCCCGCCGGGCACGAGCTTGACGGCGAGCGCGGCCACCAGCACCCCGATCGGCACGTTGACCAGGAAGATCGGCCGCCAGCCCGCCCCGAAGAGGTCCGCGCCGACGAGCACCCCGCCGAGCACCTGGCCGGACACGAACGCGACCGAGATGACCGCGGTGTACGCGCTGAGCGCCCTGGCCCGCGAGGGGCCGGTGAACTGCGCCTGGATGACGCTGAGGACCTGCGGCATCATCAGCGCGGCGCCGGCGCCCTGTGCGATCCGCGCGACGACCAGCGTCGCCGGGTCGGGTGCGAAGCCGCAAAGCAGCGAGCAGACGGTGAAGGCGAGGACGCCGGCGACGAACAGCCGTCGCCGCCCGAACAGCTCGCCGAGGCGGGCGCCGGTGATCAGCAGCATCGCGTAGCCCACGGTGTAGCCGGAAACGACCAGCTGCAGCGCGGCGCCGGACGCGTGCAGGTCGGTGCGGATGTCGGTCATGGCGACGTTCACGACGGTGACGTCGAGCAGCGCCATGAACTGGCCGAGGAGCAGGACGGCCAGCATGAACCACGGCCGCGCGGCCCGGTCCGGGACGGCCGGGGCTTCGGTGGTCAGAGTCATGGCTCCGACCTTGGGGTTCTTCGTTCTTTCCCGGAGAGAGCCTGGCGGTGCTGGTACTGGCAGCACCTGCTTCGCCGAAAATTGTCGTACCCCTCGGGCACCATGGTCCGCATGACGTCGACGCAGGTCCACACCAGCCGCCGGGAGGAACTCGGCCAGTTCCTCAAGGCGTGCCGCGCGCGGATCGGCCCGGAGGAGGTCGGGCTGCCGCCCGGGGTTCGCCGTCGCACGAGCGGGTTGCGGCGGGAGGAGGTCGCGCTGCTCGCCGGCGTCGGCGTCACCTGGTACACGTGGCTGGAGCAGGGGCGGCCGATCAACGCGAGCGCGCAGGTGCTCGACGCCGTGGCGCGCACGCTGCGGATGGACCACCCCGAGCGGGAGCACCTGTACCGGCTGGCGGAGCTGACGCCGTCGCGGCTGCCGTCGACGGCCGAGGAGGTGCCGGAGGCGGTGCGCGAGGTGCTGCGAGCGCTGGATCCGCTGCCGGCCACGGTGGTCAACGGCCGGTTCGACATCCTCGAGTCGAACGCGGCGCAGGAGGAGCTGTTCTGGGAGTGGCACAGCCTGCCGTGCCTGCACAAGAACCTGCTGTGGTGCTGCGTCACCGAGCCGAACGCGCGGCGGATGCTGCTGAACTACGACGAAGAGGTGCCGCACATGGTCGCGCGGATGCGCGCCGAATACGGCAGGCACGTCGGTGACCCGTCGTGGGACGAGGACATCCGGCGGCTGTCCGCGCTGAGCCCCGAGTTCGCGCAGCTGTGGGCGCGCCACGAGGTGGCGGAGCCGCGGCCGCGGCTGCGGGAGTTCCAGCACCCGCGGGCGGGCCGGATGCGCCTGCGGCTGACCGAGCTGGCGGTCTCCGAGGCGCCGGGGCTGCGGATCCAGGTGTCCACTCCGGACGACGCGTCGACGTGGGCATTGCTGCCCTTGACCCGGTTGGCGGCGTCATGACGGCACTGGATCTGAGCGGTCAGGGGCTGACGTCAGTGCCCTCGGTGCCGTCCGGGGTCACGCACCTCGACCTGTACCGGAACTCGATTTCGGAGGTGCCCCGGTCGTTGTGGTCGCTGACCGGGCTGCGCGTGCTGAACCTGGCGGCGAACCGGATTTCCTCGCTGCCGCCGGGGATCTCGGCGCTGACGTCGTTGCACACGCTCGACCTGGGGCACAACCGGTTCGAGTCGCTGCCGGACGAGCTGGGCGAGCTGGCCGGGCTCACCGAATACCTGTACGTCAGCGACAACCGGCTGGCGAAGTTCCCGGAAGCCTGGTGCCGGCTGGGCCGCTTGCGGTACCTGGGGTGCACGGACAACCGGCTGACGTCGCTGCCGCCGGACCTCTCGGGGTTCGCCGCGCTGCGGGAACTCCGGTTGTACCGCAACGAACTGACGGAGCTGCCGGAGTCGATCGGCACTCTGGGTGCGTTGCGGGAGCTGCACCTGCGCGGCAACCGGCTGACGTCGCTGCCTTCGTCGATCGGGTTGCTGGGTGAGCTGCGTCAGCTGGATCTGCGGGAGAACGCGTTGACGACGTTGCCGGCGTCGCTCGCTCAGCTGTCCAAACTGGACAAGCTGGATCTGCGGTGGAACAAGCAGCTCCGGGAGCCGGCGTGGCTGCGCGAGTTCGAGGAGGCGGGGTGCATGGTCCTTCGCTGACAACTCAACAGAGGATCGTCGGACGCGGGCCGTAGGTCGCGGTGTGCGACGTCCGCCGGAGCTCGGTACCGCTCCCGAGGTCGTAGAGCACGCGCGTGTCGGTCACGCTGAAGCCGGACGTCCCGATCGACGGACGGCACTCGCCCGCCCCACCGGAGCCGAACTGGATGGGCGGCGGGTCGCCGGGGACCTGGGCGCCGGTCTGGCCCTCGACGCGGAAGTGCCGGGTGCCCCAGATCCGGACGGTCACCGAGCCGCCGGAGACGCTGGCCTGGATGGCGATGCCGGTCGCCGAGTCGTTGGTCAGCTTGAGCTCGACGGGGCTGCCGTCGGCGTTGACGGCCTTGGCGTCGCGGCCGGCGGGGTAGCGGTCGAGGTAGTGGTCGTGCTCGAGGTGGCCGGCGTCGGCCAGGCCGGCGAGATAGGCGGCGTTGTACAAAGTGGACGCCAGCTGGGAGACGCCGCCGCCGACCACGTCCGGGCCGGTGCCGTCTTCGTCGACCGGGGCGGGCACGTAGCCGGCGTCGGCGGTGCGCGGGCCGGAGCGGCCGCCGAGGCTGAACGTCTCGCCGGGCTTGACGATGGTGCCGGACACGCGGGCGGCGAGCGTGCGGTTGTTCGTCTCGGCCGGGCCGGTCAGGCCGGAGGTGGTGAACTCGCCGACGACCTCCTTGATGCCGAGCGCGCTGGCGGCGTCGGTGGTCACGCTGGGCGACGACGCGCTGTAGACGACGGGGAGGTCCCGCCCGTCGGTCTTCTTGAGCACGTCGATCAGGGGGAGGAAGGTCTTCTCCCAGTTCACCTTGCGGGCGTCCTCGGAGGGCTCGACCGTCGGCTGGTCGCCGGTGAAGACGATCTGGGCGTCCTTGCCGTCGGTCTCGGTGCTCGCGAGCGGGTCCCGGAGCGCGGCCTGCAGCTTGCCCTGGTCGATGCGGACCTCGAGGGCACCACCGTCGACCGCGGCGAACTGGAACGAGGACGCGATCGTGGCGGGCTTCAGCGGGACGTCCTTGCCTTCTCCGTGCACGACGACGGGCTTCGCGACGGCGGGCACGACGATCTGCCGGCAGGCAGCCTCCACCCCGGCCGCGGTCGCCCGCACGGGCTCGACAGCCATGGCCAGCTTGACCCCGCCGGGGTCGAGCCAGTGGTCGGTGACGGTGTGCACGGCGCCGGCCAGATCGGTGAGCTGCTGGCCCTGCCGCGGCAGGACGGGGTAGGCGGTGACGCCGCCGTCGCTGCCCACGACGGGGGTGAACCCGACCGAGCCTTCGGTGGCGGGGTGGTTCAGCTTGCCGTCGGCCAGCTCCCGCACGGCCTGGGTGATCTGGTTCTGGTCGGTCCGCGTGGCGACGCCGACCTCGCGGCTGGTGAAGAAGGACATGATCCGGGTGATCGGGCTGAGCGGCTGGTGCCCGGCGAGCCCGAGGGTGTTCGGCCAGTCGAGCCCGAGCCCGGATCGCGAGGGCACGAGTTCGGCCTGCACATCCCCACCGTGGACGACGACGGGCCGGATCAGCCGCGGTTCGAGCTCCTTCCGCAGCTTGGCCTCGGCCTCGGCGTGGCTGAGCCCGCCGACATCGATCCCGGCGACGGTGACCCCACGCGGCACGTCCCCGGCGCTGACGGCGAGATCGATCGCGTAGAGGATGACGAAGAGGCCGAGAGCGATCCCGATGGACATCATGGTCCGGGCGACGCCCTTGCGCAGTTTCCGCGCGGGAGTCTCCGGAGCGGGTGGCGGCGCGGGGTGTTCGAGGAGTTCGCCGAGCAGGTCGTCGGAGAAGATTTCGGCAGCCGGAGGGGGAACAACGGGCGGCCAGGCTGGCACGACATCGGTGGCGGCATCGGCCACCGGCGACTCGGCAGCAGCCGCCGGAGCTTCGGCTGCCGTGGGCCATCCGGGCGCCACGCCACCGACCGGCTCCGCAGGCTCCGGCTCGGCAGGTGGCGGAGGCGCGTCGGCGACAACACCTTCGGCCACCGCCGACGGCTCGGCGGTCGGCAGCTCTCTCTCGGCCTCGGGCCACACCTCGGCAGCCGTTGCTCCGGCCGTCTCGGGTGCGAGTTCGCGGACGTCCGCGCCTTCGCCTGCCTCTTCGTCTGCCACGCGCCTGCCTTCCGCGGGACCCGACCTACAGGTAGAGCCCCGTCCCGTGCTCGGTGCGCTCGGTCGCCACCGCGTGGATGTCGCGTTCGCGCATCACCAGGTGCCCCTCGCCCTGGATCTCGACCTCGAGCTGGTCCTCCGGGTTGAAGAGCACGCGGTCGCCGGTCTTGACGTTCCGCACACTGTTGCCCACGCCCAGTACATCACCCCACGCCAGCCGGCGTGCCACCTGCGCCGTTGCGGGGATCACGATGCCGCCGCTGCTGCGGCGCTCGCCCTCTTCCGGGGACAGCCGCACGAGGACCCGGTCGTGCAACATCTGGATTTCGAGTTTCGGCCCGTCAGACACGGCCTGCATGTTACTCGCCGGTCCGCGGTGCACCGGCCATGACCAGGTTCAATTCACGCTCGCCGCCGTCCTCGACGCGGACCGGGACGCCCCAGTCCTGCCGGGTGATCCGGCACGCCGGGTGCTCGCCGCCGTCATCGCAGCTCGCGGCCTGGGCCACCACCTGCAGCACACCCTCCGTCACGCCGTCGGCCAAGCGGATCTTGCGGGTCAGGTCCGTTCCCGTCCCGCCGCCGTCGGCCAGCAGCGACGGCGGGGACGCGCTGATCTCCAGCCGCGTCGACGGGCCGAAGCGGTCGTCCAGCTTCTCGCCCGGCGGGGCCGTGAACACCACCGAAAAGTCGATCTCGCCCGGCGCGAGCACCGTCGGCGGGCGGCGGACCGCGTGCGCGTCGCCGGTGACCAGCGTCGGCTCGGCCGCCGCGAGCGGGGTGAGCCGGTTGCCCGCGGACTCGACGACCAACAGCTCGCCGTCGTGCAGCAGCAGGCCCTGCGGCTCGGCGAGGCCGGTGGCGAGCGTGGTCACCCGGCGGGTGAACACGTCGAAGCTGCGGACCGCGCCGTTGTAGGTGTCGGCGATCGCGATCTTGTCGCCGGGCAGCACGGCCAGGCCCAGCGGGTGCTGGAGCAGCGCCTCGTCGGCCGGGCCGTCGGTGTGGCCGAAGGAGAAGAGGTCGACGCCGATCGCCGTCTGCACCTTGAACGACTCGCCGTCGGGCTCGATCCAGCGCAGCGCCGACGTCTCCGCGTCGACCAGCCACAGCTTGTCGCCGTCCACAGCCAGGCCGGACGTCTGCGCGAAGAACGCTTCGCCGACGTCGCCGTCGCGAAGGCCTTCGACCGTCGTGCCGGCGAAGCGGCGGATCGTGCCGCCGACCGGGTCGAACACGCCCAGCGTGTGGTTGCCGGCCATGGCGACGACGATCCCGCCTGCCGGGCCCCACCAGACGACGTCCCACGGGCTGGTGAGGTCGACCTCGGTGGCCTTGCCGGCGTCCGGCCCGCTGCGCCACTGGGCGCCGGTGCCCGCGACCGTCGTCACCTCGCCGGTGATCAGGTCCAGGCCGCGCAGCCGGTGCCCGGCCGTGTCGGCGACGACGGCGTGGTAGCCGACGCGCTCGGCGATGTCGTACGGCAGGAGCGCGATGCCGGACGGCTCGGTGAAGGTCGCGATGTCGAACGGGCCGTCCTGGCCACCGCGGGCGCCGCTGCCGAAGCGGCGGATGACGGTCTCGCCGTCGGACGCGAACTCGACGATCGCGTGGTGCCCAGTGTCGGCGACCAGCACGCGGCCCTCGGCGGTGGCGACGGCCTTGCTCGGGAACCGCAGCTCACCGGGCTGCTCCTCGACCGGCACGTACGGGCTGCCGCCGCGGCGGAGCGTCCCCTTCGCCTCGTGCTTCGCGACGAGGTCCGCGATGACGCGGCGAAGCGCCTCTTCGTGCCCTTCGCCCGCGGCGACGTGCACCACGTACCCCTCGGGGTCGACGACGACCAGCGTCGGCCACGCGCGGACCGCGTACTGCGACCACAGCTCCATCGCGGGGTCGTTGACCACCGGGTGGTGCACCTCGTAGCGGCGGACCGCGGCTTCGATCGAGGCGCGCTCGCCCTCGTGCAGGAACTTCGGCGAGTGAACACCGATGGTGACCAGCACGTCCGCGAACTCGGCCTCCAGCGGCCGCAGCTCGTCGAGGACGTGGAGGCAGTTGATGCAGCCGCTGGTCCAGAAGTCCAGCAGCACGACGCGGCCACGCAGCTCGGCGAGGGTGATCGGGCGGCCGCCGGCGTTCAGCCAGACGTCGCCGCGCAGCTCGGGGGCGCGCACGCGGCTCTGCGGTCGTGGAGAAGTCACGGCATGAGTGAACTACACGCGCTCACGCTCTGTTCCGCGGTCCGCCCGATGAGAGAACAAACTCACCCCTTGTGGGTGGTCGAAAAAGGACGGGCGTGCGCGTGAACGGCCGCTTAGGCTCGGGTCATGACCCCAGTCCAACCGGCCGGCGCCCTCACCCCGGAGGAGGCGCGGCACCTGCAGGAGAACCTCCGGGAACCCGTGCGTCCCGGGCTGAGCGAAACCGAGCTCGACGACGTCGAGCGCCGGTTCGGCTTCCGCTTCGCCGAGGACCACCGGACGTTCCTGTCCGCGGGCGTCCCGATCGGCGACCGCTGGCCCGACTGGCGCTGCGGCAACGCCGAGCAGCTGCGCAAACGTTTGGCCTGGCCCGTCGACGGCGTCCTGTACGACGTCGAGCACAACGGCTTCTGGCTGCCCGAGTGGGGCACGCGCCCGGTCGGCCCGGAGGACGCGGTGCGCGCGGCCCGCCACCGCCTGGCCGACGTGCCGCAGCTGGTGCCGGTGTGCGGCCACCGGTACCTGCCCGGCCTGCCGGGCACGGTCGGCTACCCGGTGCTGTCGGTGTACCAGACGGACATCATCGTCTACGGCAGCGACCTGCGCGATTACCTGCACCGCGAGTTCGCGACGGGCGGCATCAGCACGGCCCCGCCGGACGGCCCGCGCTACATCCCGTTCTGGTCCCGCTTCATCGACTGATCAGCTGTCCCGGCGCAGCATGCGGCTCACGCCCGCCGCCACGGTGCTCGCCAGGATCCAGCCGGACGCCGTGAAGCCGGCCGCCACCCAGTTGTCCGTTCCGTGCATGTACCACCGGGACTTGTTGCCGAAGTCGACGATCGGGACCAGCAGGTCCGCCGTGTAGATCACGGGGTTCCACTGCAGCCCGGTGTCCTGCTGGTTCACCACGCACCGGTCGCCGTTTGCGATGATCTGGTGTGCCTGGTCCGTCGGCTTCCAGTTCACGCAGTCGTCGGTGCCCAGGCCGAACCACAGGCTGCCCAGCACCAGCAGCGCGAGCAGCCAGCCGAGGGCGCGGACCGGGCGGTAGCCGTAGCCGACCATCGAACGCTGCAGCCAGCTCCACAACCGGACGCCCGGCCCGAAGAACTTGAAGCCGCGGGCCAGGGCCTCGTACCGGAACTGCTGCTTGCGCAGGGCGACCGTCGAGGCGTGCTCTTCGTTCCCCGCCGCGCGCAGCATGTGCGCGAGCTGGTCGTACGGGCCGGGGCGGTAGCCGCGCATCGCACTGCGCAGCAGCTCGATGCGCTCGTCCAGCGCCTTGTCGTCGTCGAGGGGGATTCCCCTCTTCAACGCGTCGTAGCGGAAGTCCTCCAGCTCGATGCCTTCGGACGCCGCCCAGAACTGCTTGTTGTCGCTGAGCGTTCCGCAGTGGGCGCGCCGGAGCACGACCCGGCCGGCCGGGGGGCTGCTCGGCGTCAGGATGAATTCGTCCGAGGCGACGTCGCCCGCGTCGAGGGCCACGTTGAACGGCGGCAGCGACCCGAGCTGGGAGCCGCGCAGGTCCACGCGGCGGGCGACCTGGGCGCCGTCGAGGTTCACGCCGCCCTCCGCCACGAACGGGCGGCCGTTGTTGTCGCGCAGCGTCAGGTCGCGGCCGACCCGGCCGGTGCGGACGTCGAGCGAATAACTGCTGGTCGCGCGGCTGCCCGGGTCGGTCAGCCGGGTGCCGGCCAGGTTGATGCTGCCGCCGACGTCCACACCCTGCAGGCGCAGCGTGCCGTGGATGGTGGCGTCGGTGAGCTGGAAGTTGCCGGCGATCTTCGAGCGGCGGGCGGAGAAGACGTCCCGGCCGGGGTGGCGGAACATCGAGTTCCAGGCCAGGAAGTTGCCGCCAACGGTGACGTCGGCCAGGCGCAGCTGCCCGGTCGGCACGCGCAGGCTGGTCGCCTCGATGTCGCCGCCGATCTCGGTGCCGTCGAGGTGCAGGGCCCGGTCGTAGTACGGGACCGTCTTGCCGCGCTCGACGCGGATCTCGGCACCGGCCAGCCGCAGCGAGCCGCCGATCCGGGCGTTGACCATGCGCAACGTGCCCAGCGCCTGCAGGCCGTCGGACAGCTCGACGTTGCCGTCGACGCGCAGCCGGTCGGCGACCAGAGCCGGCCGCGGGTCGATGTACGGGTCGTTGGACTTCCACGCGTCGACGGCGATCGGCCCGTGCTGCGACACCGTCAGCTTCGCCTCGCGCAGCGAGATGTCGCTGTCCACCGTGGCGCTCGGCAGGTACATGATCCCGGTGGCGGAGAACCGCTTGCGCTGGCTGGCCGGTCCGTAGTTGTCCACCTCGCACAGCAGGCTGCCGCCGATGTGCAGGCCGTTGCCGTTGAGCGCGAAGCCGTCCGGGTTGTTGAGCGTGGCGCCGGAAAAGTTGACGTTACCGCCGGTCCGCAGGCCGGGGAGCCGGACCTCGCCGTTCGCGACCATCCGGTAGGCCAGCAACGCGCCGGTCAGCACGAGCCGGTCGGCCTGGATCGCCTTGCCGTGCGGGTGCGAGATCACCGTGCGGGTGAGGACCATCGAGCCCTCGATCACCGCGTCGGTCAGGTTGACCGCGGCGTTCGGCATGCCGCGTTCGCGGTCGTCGCCGCGCTGGACCGTCGTCTCTTCGATCTCCCGCCGGTCGCCGTCGACCTGCACGACGCTGCGGATCAGCCGGACGTCGTTGCGGCTGCGCATGTTGCGGGCCTTGAGCCCGGGCAGCCAGCACTTGCGGAACACCAGCCCGAGCAGGTTCGCCTCGCGCACGTCCGGCGGCTGCTCGAACCGGCACCGCTCGAACCGGAACAGGTACTTCAGGTCCGCGGCCCGCAGGTCGAGCGTGCCGGTGATGTAGGCGTCCTCGACGTAGACGATCGGGGCGTTCGTGGCCTGCCGCCGCCAGCGCATCAGGCCCGCGTTGCCGGGTTTCAGCAGCTCGGAGGCCTTGACCTCGTAACGGCGATCGGGAATGCCCGCGAACGGGTCGAGAGGGGGCAGCGCGCTTTCGGTCGTCAAAACGCCGGCCCCCCTCCCTCACCCTCTTTCAAAATAGCGAATCCGAATAGCTTTCGTCAGGCGTTCGGGTTCAGCACCCGGGCCAGGAAGGACTTGGTCCGCTCCTCGCGCGGGTTCCCGATGACTTGGTCGGGCGGTCCTTCTTCGACGACGACCCCGCCGTCCATGAACAGGACCTTGTCCGCCACCTCACGCGCGAACTGCATCTCGTGGGTGACGACGACCATGGTCATGCCGTCCTTGGCGAGCTGCTTCATCACGCCGAGGACGTCGCCGACGAGCTCCGGGTCCAGCGCGGACGTCGGCTCGTCGAACAGCATCAGCTTCGGCTGCATCGCCAGCGCCCTGGCGATCGCGACCCGCTGCTGCTGCCCGCCGGACAGCTGCGCCGGGTAGTTCTTCGCCTTGTCGGCGAGGCCGACCCGCTCCAGCAGCTCGTGCGCCCGCTGCCGGACCCGGGCCTTCGGCTCGCGACGAACCTGGATCGGCGCCTCCATGACGTTCTCGAGCGCCGTCATGTGCGGGAAGAGGTTGAAGCGCTGGAACACCATGCCGATGTCCTTGCGCTGGAACGCGACCTCTTTCTCGCGCAGCTCGTGCAGCTTGTCGCCGCGCTGCCGGTACCCGACCAGCACGCCGTCGACGTAGAGCCGTCCGGCGTCGATCTTCTCGAGGTGGTTGATGCAGCGCAACAGCGTCGACTTGCCCGAGCCGGACGGCCCGATCAGGCAGAGCACCTCGCGTTCGTGCACCTCGAGGTCGATGCCCTTGAGGACGTCGACGCTGCCGAAGCTCTTGCAGATCTTCTGCGCGGAAACCACTGGAGCCATTACCGCGTACCTCCGCCGCTGCCGCCGGAGCCGAACCGGAAGCCCAGCATCCGGCCCGCCCACCCGGTCTTCTGCGCGATGTCCCGCGAAGTGCCCCGCGCGAAGCGCTTCTCGATCTGGATCTGGACCAGGGTCAGCACCGAGGTCATGAACAGGTACCAGGCGGCCGCCGTGATGAGCAGCGGGACCGTCTTGTAGTTCTGCGAGTAGATGGTCTGCACGGCGACCATCAGCTCGAAGTACCCGATCGCCACGACCAGCGACGTCGTCTTCAGCATGGAGATCGTCTCGTTGCCGGTCGGCGGGATGATCACCCGCATCGCCTGCGGCAGGATGATCCGCCGCAGGGTCTTCGTCCGGCTCATGCCCAGCGCGCTCGCCGCTTCCAGCTGGCCGGAGTCGACCGACTGGATGCCGCCGCGCACGATCTCCGCCATGTACGCGGCCTCGTTGAGCCCGAGGCCGAGCAGGGACGCGGTGAACTGCGTGATCAGCTGGTTGGTGTCCCAGCTGACGAACTCCGGCCCGAACGGGATGCCCAGGCCGAGGCGCGGGTAGGCCAGCGCCAGGAAGTTCCAGATCACCAGCTGCGTGATCAGCGGCGTCCCCCGGAACAGCCAGATGTAGATGGCCGCCGCCCCCGAGGTCAGCGGGTTCGGGGACAGCCGCATCACGGCCAGCAGGATCCCGCCGACGATCCCGATCAGCATCGAGATGACGGTCAGGATCAGGGTGTTCTGCAGGCCCCGCAGCACCCGGTCGTCGAAGAGGTAGTCCCCGACGACCGGCCACTGCAGTGCGTCGTTCGTGATCACGCTGCGGATCACGATGAACGCCAGGAAGAGGATGACCACCCCGGCCACCCAGCGCCCGTAGTGGCGCACCGGGACGGCCTTGATGGGCTCGGCGTCGATCGGCGCCTCGGTCGGAGGCGCTTCGGAGGAACTCACGAACTACGTCCTATCTCAGGAAGCCGGGTTGATCTCCGACTTGGTGACCGCGCCGGCGGCGTTGAGACCCCACTTGTCCAGGATCTTCTTGTACGCGCCGCTGTCGATCAGCTTCTGGATCGCGCCCTGGATGGCCTTGCCGTAGTCACCGCTGTTCTTCGGCAGCACGATGCCGTAGGGCGCCGTGTCGTAGGGCGCGCCGACCGACTCGAGCTGGCCGTTGGTCTGCTTGACCGCGTAGTCGATGACCGGGGAATCGGCCAGCTCGCCCTGCACGCGCTTGGCGGTGAGGGCCAGGTTGACGTCGGTCTGGGCCTGCAGCTGCGTGACCTCGATGGCGGGCTTGCCCGAGCCGGTGCAGGCCGCGTTCTTCTTGTCGAGGTCCTCGACCTGCGTGGTGCCCTTCTGGACAGCGACCTTCTTGCCGCACAGGTCGTCGGCCTTGAGGCCGTCCGGGTTGCCCTTCAGCACGGCCAGCGAGGTGCCCGCGCTGTAGTAGGAGATCATGTCGACCGACTGCAGCCGCTCGGCGTTGATGCTGAACGAGGACATCGCCAGCTCGTACTTCTTGGCCCCGATGCCCGGGATGATGCCGTCGAAGGCGGCGTTCTGGAAGTCGAACTGGACGCCGAGCACCTGGCCGATGGCGGTGCCGAGGTCGACGTCGAAGCCGGCCGGCTTGCCGTTGTCGACGAACTCGTTCGGCGGGTAGCTCTGGTCCTGGCCGACCACGATCTTGCCGTCCGCCTTCACGTCGGCGGGCACCAGGGCGGCCAGCGCGTCGTCCTTGGCGACCGCACCCGTGTCACCCGTTCCGGTGCCCGCGGCAGGAGCAGAGCTGCTGCTGCCGACGTTGCCCGCGCCGCTCCCTCCCGCGCCGCACGCCACGGTCAAGCCGACCAGGGCGAACGCAGGCAGCAGGGCGATCGCCTTGAGCTGGGTTCCTCGGGCCACGTCGTCACTCCTCGTAGTTCTCAGGTTCTGAGAGCACGCATATTGCCACTCATCCATACCAAAGCACAGCACCAGGAAGTTACGGCGATGTTTAGACCGGCGCTCGTCGTACCGCCGGGTATCGCGTCCGAGCCGGGGAGTGAGTAAGGATGTCGACCATGAACGCCACCCCGCCGCGGCTGCCCCGTCCGGTCGACGCGCGAGGAAGGCGGCGACCAGCCGGATCACCCGTCCGGGAGACCGGTTCGAGGGCTACCTCTCGCCGGAACGGCCGCACGCCGGCGCCTACGACGAGATGTTCGCCGCCGACGGCACGGTCCGCGGCCCGTACCGGGCGCTGTACGAGTCGGTCGCGGCCCTCGACGCGCACGACCTGAACTCGCGCGCGCAGGCGCTGGACCGGGCGATGGTCGACCAGGGCATCACGTTCTCGCTGTCCGGGCAGGAGCGGCCGTTCCCGCTGGACCTGGTGCCGCGGGTGATCCAGGCGGCCGAGTGGACGAAGCTCGAGCGCGGCGTCGCCCAGCGGGTCCGCGCGCTCGAGGCGTTCCTCGCCGACGTCTACGGCGACCGGCAGATCCTGCGCGACGGCGTGCTGCCGCGGCGGCTGATCACCTCGTGCGAGCACTTCCACCGGGAGGCCTTCGGCATCACCCCGCCGAACGGCGTGCGCATCCACGTGTCCGGAGTGGACCTCGTGCGGGACGAAGAGGGCACGTTCCGGGTGCTGGAGGACAACCTCCGCAACCCGTCCGGGGTGTCGTACGTGATGGAGAACCGGCGGACGATGGCCCGGGTCTTCCCGGACCTGTTCGCCCAGCACCGGGTGCGACCGGTCGGCGACTACGCGTCGCACCTGCTCCGGGCGCTGCGCGCGGCGGCCGCGGCGAACGTCGCCGACCCGACGGTCGTCGTGCTCACCCCCGGCGTGCACAACTCGGCGTACTTCGAGCACTCGCTGCTGGCCCGGCTGATGGGTGTCGAGCTGGTCGAAGGCCGCGACATGTTCTGCCGCGACAACGTCGTCTACCTGCGGACCACCGAGGGCGAACGCCAGGTCGACGTCATCTACCGGCGGATCGACGACGAGTTCCTCGATCCGGTGCACTACCGGCCGGACTCGGTGCTCGGCATCGCCGGCGTCCAGAACGCGGCGCGTGCGGGCAACGTCGTGGTCGCGAACGCCATCGGCAACGGCGTCGGCGACGACAAGCTCGTCTACACCTACGTGCCGGAGATGGTGAAGTACTACCTGAACGAGAAACCGCTGCTGCCCAACGTGGACACCTTCCGCTGCTGGCTGCCGGACGAGTTCGACCACGTCATGGCGCACCTGGACGAGCTGGTGATCAAGCCGGTCGAGGGCTCGGGCGGCTACGGGATCGTGTTCGGCCCGGAAGCGTCCAAGAAGGACCTGGACACGCTGCGGCGCAAGGTGCGCGCGAACCGGCGCGGCTGGATCGCGCAGCCGGTGGTCCAGCTCTCGACGGTGCCGGCCAAGGTGGACGACCGGCTCGCGCCGCGGCACGTCGACCTGCGGCCCTTCGCGGTCAACGACGGCAAGGACATCTTCGTGCTCCCCGGCGGCCTGACCCGGGTGGCGCTGCCGGAGGGCAGCCTGGTCGTCAACTCCTCGCAGGGCGGCGGCTCGAAGGACACGTGGGTGCTGGCGTCCCGGGCGTCGACGGCCGAACGCGAGCTGGAGCAGCCCGCACTCGGCGCCATGTCCACTGTGGACGGGATGGTCGCCGAGCAGGGACCAGAGCTGACGACGTCCCAGCAGCAGCAACAGCAGCAGCAGAGCTAGGGAGGTTTCGCATGCTCGCCCGCAACGCGGAGTCGCTGTACTGGATCGGCCGGTACGTCGAACGCGCCGACGACACCTCCCGCATCCTCAACGTCTCGGTCCACCAGCTGCTCGAAGACGCCACCGTCGACCCGGACCACGCGAGCCGCCAGCTGCTGGCCGTCCTGGGCATCGACCCGGCGGGCGCGGAGGACCTCGACGTGTGGAAGCTGACCGAGCTGGTGGCGTACGGGAAGGACAACCCGGCGTCGATCGTCGGCTCGATCAACTCGGCGCGCGAGAACACGCGCGGCGCTCGTGAAGTCGTCTCGACCGAGCTGTGGGAGTGCCTGAACGCGACGTGGAACGCGGTGCCCGACCGGCAGCGCTACGCGCGGCGAGCCGGACCGCACGCGTTCCTGTCCTTCGTGGAGGAGCGCGCGGCAATGTTCGCCGGGCTGGCCGATTCGACGATGTCGCGGGACGACGGCTGGCTGTTCATGGTGCTCGGCCGCTCGATCGAACGCGCCGACATGGTGGTCCGGCTGCTGCTGTCCCGGGTCGCGGACCGCGCGTCCTCGCCCGGCTGGATCACCGTGCTGCGTTCGGCCGGCGCGCAGGACACGTACCTGCGCACCTACCGGGGCGCGCTGGACGCCGGCCGGGTCGTGCAGTTCCTGTTGCGCGACACGCTGTTCCCGCGTTCGGTGTTCCACGCGCTGCGGCAGGCCGAGGAGTGCCTGCAGCGGCTCGACCCCGGCGGCGGCTCGCGCAGCAACGAGAAGTCCGAGGCCCTGCGCGAGCTCGGCCGCGCCCGCAGCGAGCTGGAGTTCCTCCGCCCGTCGGAGCTGCTCACCGACCTGCCGCGGCGGCTGGCGGGGCTGCAGACGTCGATCAGGGACATCGGGGAAGCGGTTTCGATGCAGTACTTCAGCACGTCGCCGTGGGTGGCGTGGAGCGGCGCGGAGGTTTCGCTGTGACGTGGCAGCTGCGGGTGGCGCACCGGACCGGGTACCGGTACGCGACACCGGCGACGCAGTCGTACAACGAGGCCCGGCTGACCCCGCGCTCCGACCGCCGCCAGACGACGGTGGCGACCCGCATCGAGACGACCCCGGCCACCCGCGCCTACCGGTACACGGACTACTGGGGCACGGTCGTGACGTCGTTCGACCTCCACGCGCCGCACACGGAGTTCACCGTCTTGGCGACTTCGGTCGTCGAGACGGCGGACGAGGCGGAACCGATCCGCACGGCGTCGTGGAAGGACCTGCGGTCGGAGACGGTGATCGACCACCGCACCGAGTACCTGACCCCGACCGACTACACCCCGCGCGACGTCACGCTGGCGCGCGAGGCCCGCGAGCTGCGCCGGGGCTTGGACCCGGCGGACGCGGTGCTGGCGGTGAACGAGTGGGTGAACAAGCAGCTCAAGTACCAGCCGGGCACCACGGGCGTCCACTCGACGGCGACGGACGCCTGGCAGGCGCGCGAGGGCGTCTGCCAGGACTTCGCGCACGTGACGCTGGTGATGCTGCGGGCGATCGGGGTGCCGGCGCGGTACGTGTCGGGGTACCTGCACACGAAGCCGGACGCGAAGCTCGGCGAGGTGGTCGAGGGCGAGTCCCACGCGTGGGTGGACGTCTGGACGGGCGGCTGGTGGGCGTACGACCCGACGAACGGCATCCCGGTCGGGCCGCGGCACGTGTGGGTGGCGATGGGGCGGGATTATGCGGATGTGGCACCGCTGAAGGGGATCTTCACCGGGGGTGGACAGTCTACTTTGGACGTATCGGTCCACCTGACCAGGCTCGCCTAGAGCAGGAAGGTCCCGCCTGCCGCTTCGGCGAGGTCCGCTCCGAGGGCTGATGCCGGTGTGTGCGCGCCGGGTTTGCCCTCGCCGCGGGCCAGGCGGGCTGCCGTTTCGGCCACGACCGCCGCCGTGAAGTCCATGGCTTCGTCCGCTCGGAGCCAGCCCTCGCGGGTGGTTCCGTCGGGCCACGTCACGACCGCGTGTCCCCACGTGTGCGTGCGGGGGCGGGGTGCCGGTTTCGTGCGGATGGCCGCGAGGCGCCGGACGGCGAAGCGGCGCACGGCCGGGATCGACGCCACCCGGCCGAGCAGCGGGACCAGGGCCCGGACCACCGGGGCCGTCGGGGCGAGGCCGGAGAAGACCGTGACGTCCGGCGTGCCGCTCGCGCGCTGGGCCGCGATCAGCTCGCCCGAGTCGACGCCCGCCACCTTCGCCGACTCGCCGTCCGGCAGGACGAGGGTGCGCGGCTTCGCACCTCTGGTCGTGGCCGCGGTCAGGGCGTCGACGATGCTGGCGGCCAGCGCGACCCCCACAGTCCCGCCCTCGGACGCGACGGAGGCCAGCGCGTCGACCTGCACGCGGCTCGGCGTGTCACGCCCTTCGCACAGCTTCGCGACGACGGCCTCGGTCGCCAGGACACCGAACCCGGCGCCGGTCACGAACGTGCTGCCGCCGGCCAGGGCCTCTTCGTGCCGGTCGAGCAGCCGCCGGACCGCGACCGGGTCCGCGGCCATGTCGACGTAGTGGCCGCCGGGCAGGCAGGCGCGGGCAATCGTCGCGGCCGTGGCGGCGTACTCGCCGATCGTGTTGATCACGACCGCCGGCCGCTGCCGCCGGATCTCGGCGGCCATGGCCTCGACACCGTCGGCGACGACGTACTTCGCGCCGGTCGCCTCCAGGCGCTCCCGGTTGCGACCCACCAGCACGACCGGCACGTCCCGGCGCTCGAGTTCGGCGGTGATGGCCCGGCCGGTGCGGCCCAAAGCGCCGAGTACCCAGATCTCCATGTCGACTCCCGTGACGTCTCAGTGTGTCATCACCGAGGCTAGCAGGTAATGACACACTGAGACATCAGTTAGGCTGAACCGTGGCCAGATGGGATCCCGGGACCGCGGACCGGCTGCGGAAAGCCGCGCTGGAGCTGTACGCCGAGCACGGCTACGACGCCGTGACGATCACGCAGATCGCCGAGCGCGCGGGGATCACGCGCCGCACGTACTTCCGCTACTTCCCCGACAAGCGCGAAGTCCTCTTCGCGGGCGCGGAGCAGCTACCGCCGGCGGTCTTCGAAGCCGTCCTCGCCGCCGAAGAAGGCGAATCACCCCTGCGGACCGCGCTCACCGCGTTGGCCGAGGTCGGGACGCAGGTCACGCAGCTCGTCGACCCGTCTCCCCAGCGCCGGGCGGTCATCGCCGCCACCCCCGAGCTCCGCGAACGCGAGCGGAGCAAGGGCGCGGCGATGACGACGGCGATCCGGGACGCGCTCGAGAAGCGCGAAGTACCGCCCGAGCTGGCGAAACCGGCGGCGCAGGTCGCGGCGACCATCCTCGGCGACGCCTTCGACCGCTGGATCGACTCGGGCGGTGACCAGCAGTTCCCGGCCTACCTCGATGCGGCCACCGAGGCGTTCCGGGAAGCCTGCCGCTAGCCGCGGGCGTGCGCGTCCAGGATGTGCGCGACGGCCTCGGTGACCTGCTGCGCGTAGTCCAGGTGGAGCCACTCGTCCGGCACGTGGATGTTCGAGTCGGCCCCGCACGCACCGGTGACCAGGAACTGCGCCTCCGGGTACTTCTGCGAGAGCAGGCCCATGAACGGGATCGACCCGCCCATGCCGGTCGCCCGGTGCGGCTGCCCGAACACCTCGTCGCTGACCGTGCGCAGGGCCGTCGTCAGCCACGGCGACTCGGTCGGCGCGTTCCAGCCGTCCTCCGCCTGCGGGTTGTCGCCGAAGGTCACCTTCGCGCCATACGGGACGTCGGTGGACAGGGCCCGCTTCACGGCTTCGAGCGCCTTCTCGGCGTCGGCGGTCGGCGGGAGGCGGAAGCTCAGCGTCAGCGTGGTGCTCTCGCGCAGCACGTTGCCGGCGTCGGCCGGCTTCGGGAAGCCGTCGGCGCCGATCACCGACAGCGTCGGGCGCCACGCGTTGTTGAGCATCAGCTCCAGCGCGTCCTCGGTGATCACGCGGCCGCCCTCGACCAGCGGGAACGCCTTCGACAGCGCCTCCGGGAAGTCCTGGGAGACGGCCTTGAGCTCCGAAAGCCGGTTCGCCGGGACGTCGACCTTGAGCTCGTCCAGCAGCAGTTCGCCGGTCGCGCTGTCCTCGAGGCGTTCGATCAGGTGCCGCAGGATCCGGAACGAGCTGGCGACGACCCCGGAGGCGATGCCCGAGTGCTGGGCCGACCTGAGCAGCTGCACGGTGACGTCGAGGTGCAGCATCCCGCGCAGGCTCGTGACCAGCCACAACCGCTCGTAGTCGCTGCCGCCGGCGTCGAGGCAGATCACCAGCGACACCTCGCCGATGCGGTCGGCCAGGTGCTCGACGTACGCGGGCAGGTCGGGGCTGCCGGACTCCTCGCCGGTCTCCAGCAGCACGACGATCCGGGCGTGCTCGCCGCCGGCCGCGTGCACGGCCTCGATCGCCGTGGTCGCCGCGTAGCCGGAGTAGCCGTCGTCGACCGACCCGCGGCCGTACAGCCTGCCGTCGCGGATCACCGGGGTCCACGGGCCGAGGCCCTCGGACCAGCCGCCGACCGGGGGCTGCTTGTCGAGGTGGCCGTACATCAGGACGGTGCCCTTGTCCGCCGCGCCCGGGGTCGCCGGGACGTCGACGAGCAGCAGCGGGGTCCGGTCTTCGAGCCGGACGACCTCGAGGGTCGCGCCCGGCAGGTCACGCCCGGCGATCCACTCGCGGACGTGCTCGACGGCGGCGGCGAGGTGGCCGCTCTTCGCCCATTCGGCGTCGAAGGCCGGGGACAAGGCGGGGATCGCCACCAGTCCGGACAGGCTCGGGATGACGTCGCCGGTCCACGACGCCACTACGGATTCACGAACGGATTTCTGCTCCACGTGGCCATCGTGCCACGGGGGTCCGACAGTGCCGCACATCACAACAGCGCAGCCGACGCGGGTGATCACGTGATCACCCGGGGGCGCCACGCCTGGTGAACGCGCGCGTCGATTCCCTACTCTCGTAGGTCCGATGCTCGGGCTTCCTAACGTTTTCCCTGTTCAGAGCCCCTTTCTCAGCAACAAATCAGTATCCGCCACTCACCAAAGCGCGGGCCTTCGTGCCAGGATGTCGGCGTGAACCGTCAACGCCGACGGTGACCGAGCGCTTCGGACCCGATGCGCTGGTCCCCGCCGGTGCAGTCGCTGTGGTCGCCACAAGCGGCCGCCAGAGGCACCGACACCGAGGAGTACTGCGCATGCCGTCCGAACAGTGGACGCACCCGGAGCCAGGAGACGGGCCGGCCGCCGTAGCGGCCCAGCCGTCCCCCGAGCAGGTGATCGCCGGATTGCGGGCAACCAGCGAAGGTGGCGCTGAGCTGACTCAGCTGCTCACCCCCGAAGGCGAACGGGTCCCGTCGCCCCAGTTCGACAAGTACGTCGACGACATCGACGCCGAAGCACTCCGCGGGCTCTACCGCGACATGGTGCTGGTCCGGCGGGCCGACCGCGAAGCGAACGCCATGCAGCGCCAGGGCCAGCTCGGCATCTGGGTGCCGCTGCTCGGCCAGGAGGCCGCGCAGATCGGCTCGGGCCGGGCGCTCAAGGCCAACGACATGGCCTTCCCGAGCTACCGCGAGCACGGCGTCGCGTTCACGCGCGGGGTCGACATGAAGGACCTGCTCGGCATCTTCCGGTGCACCGACCACAGCGGCTGGGACTACCAGCGCCACGGCTTCCACCCGTACACCATCGTGATCGGCAACCAGGTGCTCAACGCCGCCGGTTACGCGATGGGCCAGAAGTTCGAGGGCAAGGTCGGTGACGACGACGGCGAAGCGACCATCGTCTACTTCGGAGACGGCGCGACCTCGCAGGGTGACGTCCACGAAGGATTCGTCTGGGCCGCGGTCTACGACGCGCCACTGGTGTTCTTCTGCCAGAACAACCAGTGGGCGATCTCCGAGCCGACCGAGCGCCAGTCCCGCCTGCCGCTGTACCAGCGCGCCCGCGGCTACGGCTTCCCCGGCATCCGCGTCGACGGCAACGACGTCCTGGCCTGCCTCGCGGTGTCCCGCTGGGCGCTCGACGAGTGCCGCCACGGCAACGGACCCGTCCTGATCGAGGCGTTCACCTACCGGATGGACGCGCACACGACCACCGACGACCCCACCCGCTACCGGCTCTCCGACGAGCTGGAGGAGTGGAAGCTCAAGGACCCGATCGAGCGCGTCCGCGCGTACCTGGCCCGCGGCGGCTACGCCGACCAGGCGTTCTTCGACAAGATCCAGGACGAAGCCGACGCCTTCGCCGCCGACCTGCGCGAGTACACGTTCAACATGCCGGAGCCGCCGCCGGACCGGATCTTCAGCAACGTCTACGCCGAGGGCAACCCGGTGCTGGAGGCGCAGCGCGAAGAGTTCCTGTCCTACCTCGACGGCTTCGTATCGGCGGGTGAGCACTGATGTCCGACCTCCAGAAACTCACCATCGGCAAGGCGCTCAACCTCGGCCTGCGCCGCGCGATGGAAGAAGACCCCAAGGTCCTGATCATGGGCGAGGACGTCGGCAAGCTCGGCGGCGTCTTCCGGATCACCGACGGCCTGCAGAAGGACTTCGGCGAGCAGCGCGTGCTGGACACGCCGCTCGCCGAGTCGGGCATCATCGGCACCGCGGTCGGCCTGGCCGTGCGCGGCTTCCGGCCGGTGTGCGAGATCCAGTTCGAGGGCTTCATCTTCCCGGGCTTCGACCAGATCTCTTCGCAGCTGGCGAAGCTGCACTACCGGACGCAGGGCAAGATCAAGATGCCCGTCGTGATCCGGGTGCCGTTCGGCGGCGGGATCGGCGCGGTCGAACACCACTCGGAGTCGCCGGAGTCGCTGTTCGCGCACATCCCGGGCCTCAAGGTCGTGTCCATTTCGAACGCCGTCGACGCCTACTGGGGCATCCAGCAGGCGATCAGGTCCGACGACCCGGTGCTGTTCTTCGAGCCGAAGCGGCTGTATCACTCGGGTGCGCTGCGCGCGGAGATCGACGTGGCCGGCACGCCGGCGCAGGTGTTCTCCTCGCAGGTCGTGCGCGAAGGCACGACGGCGACGGTCGTCGCGTACGGCCCGTCGGTGAAGGTCGCCCTCGACGCGGCCGCCGCGGCCGAGGACGAAGGCAAGTCCCTCGAGGTCATCGACCTGCGCACGCTCTCGCCGCTGGACCTCGGCCCGGTGTTCGAGTCGGTGCGCAAGACCGGGCGGCTGATCGCGCTGTCGGAGGCGCCGTCGGAGTCGTCGCTGACGTCGGAGATCGCCGCGCGCGTCCAGCAGGAGTGCTTCTACTCGCTGGAGGCCCCCGTCCTCCGGGTGACCGGGTTCGACACGCCGTACCCGCCGGCCAAGCTCGAGGAGCACTACCTCCCCGACCTGGACCGGGTGCTGCACGCCGTCGACCGCTCGCTCGCCTGGTAAGGGGGATTTCCGCGCAATGCCAACGTACAAGCAATTCCCCCTGGCCGACACGGCCGAGGGGCTGACCGAAGCCGACATCCTGTCCTGGCACGTGAAGCCCGGCGACACGGTGACGGTGAACCAGATCGTGGTCGAGATCGAGACCGCGAAGGCCGCCGTGGAGCTGCCGATCCCGTGGGCCGGGGTCGTCACGGAACTGCACGTCGAGCCGGGGCAGACGGTGGAGGTCGGCACGCCGATCCTCACCATCGACGTCGACCCCGGCGGGGCTGCCGCGCCCGCGCCCGCTGCTGCTCCCGCCTCGGCGCCCGCCGAGGAAGAGGAGATGAAGCCGCTGGTCGGGTACGGCTCCAAGGCCGTCGTCACGCAGCGGCGGGCCCGGAAGGGCGCTGCTCCGGCAGCTGCCGTTGCGGCTCCTCCGGCGCCCGTTGCTCCGGCACCTGTCGCTCCGGCTCCGGTTGCTCCGGCCCCGGTTGCTCCGGTTGCTCCGCGCGGTGGGTACGTCCCGCTGGCGAAGCCGCCGGTGCGGAAGCTGGCCAAGGACCTCGGCGTCGACCTGCACGCGCTGACCGGCAGTGCGTCCGGCGGCATCATCACGCGGGAAGACGTCGAGCGGGCCGCCAACGGCACCCCGGTCGCCGCCCCCGTGGTGGACAGCGGGTCCCGCGAGCGGCGCGTCCCGATCAAGGGCGTCCGCAAGGCCACCGCGGCCGCGATGGTGCAGAGCGCGTACACCGCTCCGCACGTCACGGAGTTCCTGACCATCGACGTCACGCCGATGATGGAGTTCCGCGAGAAGCTGAAGAAGTCGCGGGAGTTCGCCGGGGTCAAGGTCACGCCGCTGACGTTCGCGGCGAAGGCCGTGTGCCTGGCGGCGAAGCGCACGCCGGACGTCAACGCGGTCTGGGACGAAGCGGCGCAGGAGATCGTCTACAAGGACTACGTGCACCTGGGCATCGCGGCGGCGACCCCGCGCGGCCTGATCGTGCCCAAGGTCCGCGACGCCGACTCGATGTCGCTGAAGGAGCTGGCCCAGGCCCTGACGGCGTTGACCGACACGGCCCGCGAGGGCAAGACGTCCCCGGCGGACATGGCGAACGGCACGATCACGATCACGAACGTGGGCGTGTTCGGCGTCGACACGGGAACGCCGATCATCAACCCTGGCGAGTCCGCGATCCTGTGCCTCGGCGCGATCAAGGACCAGCCATGGGTGGTCGACGGCGAGATCAAGGTCCGGAAAGTGCTCCAGCTGTCGCTGAGCTTCGACCACCGCGTGGTCGACGGCCAGCAGGGTTCGGAGTTCCTGGCCGACGTCGGCGCGCTGCTGGCCGACCCGGCGATGGCCATGACGTACTGAGTTTCCGCAGGTAGAGGGCCGTCCCGAGACATCGGGGCGGCCCTCTCCGTTTTCGCCGTCAGCATACTCATTTGACGGAGTGAGCACTCACTCCGCACACTGGTGGCATGACACCAGCACCCGACACCCGGCGCAGAGCGCCGAGCATGAGCGCCGAAGACCGGCGCGCCATGATCGTGCACGCGGTGCTGCCGCTCCTGATGGAGCACGGCACCGGCGTCACCACCAGCCAGATCGCCCGCGCCGCCGGCATCGGCGAGGGCACCATCTTCCGCGCGTTCAAGGATAAGGACGAGCTCTTCGACGCCTGCACCGCCGAGGTGCTGCGCCCCGACCACGTCCTCGACGCGATCGCCGAAATCCCAATCGAACAACCACTGGCGGACCGGCTCGTCGAGGCCGCCGAAGCGCTCGGTGCACACTTCGAGCGGATGGGCGCGCTGATGGGCGCCCTGCACGCGACCGGCAGGCACAAGCAGCGCGATCCCGAGCAGCGCCTGAAGAACCGCACGATGAAAGGCGGCCGCAGCGAGTCGATGGCCGCCATGCGCGGCGCGATCACCGAGCTGTTCGAGCCCGAAGCGGACCGGCTGCGGCTGAGCCCCGAGCAGCTGGCCTCCCTGTTCCTGACCCTGCTGTTCGGCGGCCGCCGGATGGCACCGGTCGACGACGCGCCCACCACGCGCCAGGTGGTCGACGTCTTCCTGCACGGCGCCGTGGAGGCCAAGTGATCCCGGGCGGTGGGGGCGGCATGGAGTTCATGCTGGCCCGGCGCGGCCGGCGCCGGCACGCCGTGACAGTGCCGGAAAGCGGGCTCACCGGGCCCGTCGACATCCCCGAACCGAAGCAGGACGACCAGCCCAAGGACCTGCGCTCGCGGCTGCGGCGCGCGAAGACGTCCGTGGCGGGCACGGTCCGCGGCCTGCCGAAGGTCGTCAAGCTGACCTGGCAGGCCAGCCCGGTCCTGACCATCCTCCTGGCGCTGATCACGCTGCTGGCGGGCCTGCTGCCGACGGTCACCGCGTACGTCGCGAAGCTGCTGCTCGACTCGGTCGTCGCGGCGATCCAGGGCAAGGGCACCACCGGCGACATCGTGAACGTCGCGCTGTTCCAGTTCGGCGTGCTCGCGGCGACCGCGATCAGCAGCGCGCTGACGTCGATCGCGCAGTCGCTGCTGCAGGAGCGCATGACGCTGACCATCCGCCACCAGGTGATGGCCCACGCGAGTGAGCTGCACCTGGCGTACTTCGAGGGGTCCGCGTCCTACGACATGCTGCGCCAGGCCGCGCAGGAGGCGCCGACGCGGCCGCTGTCGATGATGAACTCCGCACTGGGGCTGGTGCGGACGCTGATCACCTTCGGCAGCATGATCGCGCTGCTCGTTTCGATCAGCCCGCTGCTGGCCCTGGTCGCGCTGGTGGCGCCGATCCCGGCGTTCATCTCGCAGTCCAAGTACGGCTCGCGCGCGTTCTGGCTGACGTTCCTGATGTCGCCGATCAAGCGGCGGATGGACTACCTGTCGTCGCTGGTCACCACGGACACCTACGCCAAGGAGACGAAGCTGTTCGGGCTCGGCCCGTACTTCGTCGACCGCTTCCGCCGGCTCGGCTTGGTTTCCTACGAGCGGCAGCGGAAGCTGACGATCAACCGCAACATCAGCTCGACGTCCTGGGGACTGCTGAGCACGCTCGCGGGCTCGGCGATCGCGCTGTACATCGCCCTGGAGGCGGTGGGCGGCCGGCTGACGCTGGGCGACCTGGCGCTGTACACGGCCGCGGCGACGTCCGTGCAGACGTCGGTGTCCGGGCTGTTCACCGCGTTTTCGGGGATGTACGAGAACAACCTGTACCTGGACACGCTGTACCGGTTCCTGGACACGAAGCCGGAGATCACGGCACCCGCGTCGCCACGGCCGTTCCCGTCCACTGTGGAGGGTCACATCCGGTTCGACTCGGTGACGTTCGCCTACCCCGGCTCGGAGGAGCCGGCCCTGGAGGACGTCAGCTTCGAGATCCGGCCGGGTGAGACGGTGGCGGTGGTGGGCCGCAACGGCGCGGGCAAGTCGACGCTGTTCAAGCTCCTGTGCCGGCTGTACGACCCGACGGACGGCCGCATCCTGCTGGACGGCGTCGACATCCGCGAGTACGACCCGGTCGAGCTGCGCACGCGGATCAGCGCGATGTTCCAGGACTACGTCACGTACCAGGGAACGGCGGCGGAGAACATCGGCCTCGGCGACCTGGCCCGGCTCGAGGACCGCCCGCACATCGAGGATTCGGCCCGCCGGGCGGGCGCGGACGAGCGCATCGAGCGGCTGCCGTCCGGCTACGACAGCCCCTTGGGCCGGTGGTTCGACCAGGGCGTCTCCCTGTCCGGCGGCGAGTGGCAGAAGATCGCGCTGGCGCGAGCGTTCCAGCGCGAGGCACCGATCTTGATCCTGGACGAGCCGACGTCGGCGCTGGACGCCCAGGCGGAGCACGACCTGTTCTCGCGGTTGCGCGAGCTGTCCGAGGGCCGGACGACGCTGTACATCTCGCACCGGTTCTCGACGGTCCGGCAGGCGGAGCGGATCCTGCTGCTGGACCGCGGGAAGGTGGCCGAGTACGGGACGCACGAGGAGCTGATGGCGGCCAAGGCGGGGTACGCGGAGCTGTTCACGTTGCAGGCGCAGGCGTACCTCGACGAGGTGCCGGGCTAAGGGACGAGCACGACCTTGCCGGCCCCTTCGCGGCTCTCGACCCGCGCGTGCGCCGCGGCGACGTCCGCGAGGGGGTAGGTGCGGTCGATGACCGGGGTCAGCGTGCCGTCCGCGACCAGGCCGAGTGCCTCGGCGCGGACGGCCGCGATCCGCTTCCCGTAAGCGTCCGGCCCACCGAAGCCGATCAGGGTCAGCCCGCGTGAGATCAGGCCGGCGACGGGGAAGGCCGGGAATTCGCCGCTGAGCAGGCCGTAGGCGAGGATCCGGCCGTGCGGCGCAAGTTTCGCGATGAGCTCGGCCGCGCGCGGGCCGCCGATCGACTCGAAGACGACGTCGATGCCTTCCGGGACCCGCTGCCGCCAGTCCGGGTCGTCGTGGTCGATGTCGGCCTTGCCCTTGCCGGCGGTCGTCACGACTCGAGCGCCTTTCCGCTCGGCCAGCCGGGCCAGATAGCCACCGATGGCCCCGGAGACGGCCTCGACCAGCACGGTTTCCCCGGCTTTCACATCCGCGGCGTCCATCAGACCGAGCGCCACGGAGGCCGGAACGGCGGCCGCGACGGCCTGCTCGGCCGTGACGCCATCGGGCACGAGGCTGTACTGGCTCGCGGCGACGACCTCGGCGTACGCGCCCCCGGTGAAAGACATGGTGACGACCCTTTGTCCGCGCAGGGTTTCGTCATCGGCCTCGAGGACGATCCCGGCGGCCTCGTGCCCGAAGATCGCCGTCGCCGGACCGGCCGGAATCTGCCCGGATCGCATCTGCGTCTCGTAGAACGGCACGCCGATGGCCTCGGTCCTGACGAGCACTTCGCCGGGGTTCCGGGTCGGTTCGGGCCGGTCTGCCACCTTGAGCACGTCCGGACCACCCGTGCCGTGCTGCACCACTGCGCGCATTGCGTTCCCCTAACTGGACTGTCGGTCAACTTATGGTCGCCTACTATATGGACCGACGGTCAACTTGTCGAGGAGTCTGCATGGAGCGCGCCGACGCGGCCCGCAACCGCCGCGCGATCCTGCGCGCGACGGAGGAGCTGCTGACGACCCACGAGCTGGCCGAGGTATCGATGGACCGCGTGGCGGCCGCGGCCGGCGTCGGAAAGGGAACGGTGTTCCACCGGTTCGGCAACCGCGAAGGCCTGATGCGGGCGCTGGTGGAGTCGCAGATCGAGTCACTGTCTCTTGCCGTGGCTTCGGGCCCGCCGCCGCTGGGCCCGGGCGCACCCCCGGCGGCACGCTTGGCGGCGTTCTTCGACGCCGTGGTCGAGCTGGCTTCTCGCAACGTGAAGGTGATGGCGGCCTTCGAGCGGGCGTCGACGGACCGCCTGAACAGCCCGGTTTATCTGTCGTGGCACGCGCACGTGTCGGGGCTGATCGCATCGGCGTCACCGGCGTTGGACGCGGACCTGACGGCGCACCTGCTGCTGGGATCGTTGCACAGCGACCTGATGCTGCGGTTCTTGAAGACGGGCGAGACGGACCGCCTGGCGGCGGGGCTGCGGTCGATGGTGGCGACGTTGCTGCGCTGACCGGCCCGGGAGCAAATCGGACAGGTCGTTCGTTGTACGGGTATGGCTGTCGCGTTCCTGCTGTATGTGTTCGCCGAGATCGCCGCGATCTGGGCGGTGGGTTCGGCCGTCGGCGTGCTCGGCACGCTGGGCCTCCTCCTGGCGGGAGCGATCTTGGGCTCCTGGCTGGCCCGCCGCGAGGGCGGCAAGGCCATGAGGGCGTTCACGGCCGCGGCCAGGTCGGGGCGGCCGGCGGAGAAGGAACTCACCGACGGAATGCTGGTCGGGCTGGGTGGGGTGCTGATCCTGGTCCCGGGCTTCGTTTCGGACGTCTTGGGGCTGCTGCTGATCCTCCCGCCGACACGCGCGGTGGCGCGGCGGATGTGGTTGAAGCGAATGGAGAGGCGCGCGGTGCGGTTCGCGAACCAGCGCCGCGGGCCGGTGATGGTGGTGGACAGCGAGGTCGTTTCCCCGGAGCCTTCGCGGGGGCGGGAGCAGCCGACGGTGATCGAGGGTCGGATCGTCGAGAACTAGTTCACCTGGTCGGCCCGGTCGCACGAACCTTGCCACAATGAGCGCGTGGAGCGTCTGAAGACCACGTCCGCGGTGCGCATCCGGATGAGCAAGCAGAAGTCCCGCAACACCGGGATCGAGATGGCGTTGCGCAAGGCTCTCCACGCCGCCGGCTTCCGCTACCGAGTCCACCGCCGCCCGGTGAAGGGCGTGCGACGCGAAGCGGACCTGGTGTTCGGCCCAGCCCGTGTGGCGGTCTTCGTGGACGGCTGCTTTTGGCACGGCTGCCCGGAGCACGCGACGTGGCCGAAGAACAACGCGGAGTTCTGGCGCGAGAAGATCGAGACGAACCGCAGGCGAGACGCCGACACCGACGCACGGCTCGAGGAAGCCGGCTGGCTGGCGGTCCGGATCTGGGAACACGAGACCGTAGAAGTCGCCGCGGAGCGGGTCGTCGCGGCAGTTCGCGGGCGCCGCTGAGCTCAGGCGTCTTTCTCAGCGCACCCGTGAGCAATACGGCAGTTCGCCGTTCGGCTATTCCTCCTCGGAGAAGGCCAACGCTTTCCGCTTGTAGGGGCGGCCTAGCGCGGTGATGCGGTGCTCAGGCCAGATGTCGCTCCGCTCGTTCACCATCAACTCGCCGTCGCGGCGCATGAGCCAGATCGTCTCCATGCCGGAAAGCACCGCGTCGCCGGGGACTTTGTCCAGCAGGCCGGCGACCAGCCGGACCAGGTCGTCCTGTTGTTCGGGAATCCGGTCGTGTTTGTAGATTCCGAATCCGACGGCCACCGTCGGGGTGATTCCGAAGTCCGTGACCAGCGGCGACCAGGGTGCGGCGTTGCGTTCGTAGACTCGAACCCACGTGCGGAGTGGGGTGACCGCACCGTCTCGGGCTACCTGCTCGGGCGTGACCGATCCGTCGAAGAGCTCCAGCGGACGGCCGACGTCGAGCAGTGCGCGCGCGACCTGCTCCGGCGACCATGAGGTCGCCATTTCGAGATCGTAAGAGATGGCCATTCGAGCTGATCCTCGCAGTAAATCAGGGATAGAGGTGAAGTATATTGCCTTGTCTGTCGATCGCGATGGCTTCCTTGAGACCGCTGATCGGCCAATCGTGGAGCTGGGCGCGCATCGCTTCGAGGTCCACTGGACTGTCGGCCAGGTTGAGGACGATCCGATCCGTCTGCTCCTTCGCGACCTTCTTCGCCATTTCGTCCGCGATGTTGCGCGCCCGACCGGTCGATGGCGCGTAGTTGTCGAACACCTTGCCGTCGATGCGGTAGTCGGGATTCCGGCCGTTCGGCAGGGTCGAGGGGTTCTGCTCGACGTCGTAGCCTGCTCGCGCGAGGGTGGTGGCCGATTCGTTCTCGCGCTGGAGCGAGCGCGCGGTCTCCGGGTCCGCGCCCTTCGGGATGTTGGTCGGGTGGCCGCCAGGAGCCGCGTTGGGGTCCGGAACGCGGGAGGGTTCGGTGTGGCCGCTGATCTCGTCGCTGATCTTCCCGGCGTCGACCCCCTCCACCTCCGGGTTCGGCGTGCCGCTCATCGCGGCCTGCATAGCCGGAACCACACCTTGGGTGATCGCGACCGCCCCGCCCGCGGTGACGAGGACGGCTTCCGCGGTGGCAGCGACCTCGGCGATCGGAATCGCCAGAGTGGCGCCGGCTTCGACACCGAAGAAGTCGAGCGCTTCGATCACACCCACGATGAGCACGTCCAGGCCGCCGTCGGTGAGGACGCTGCCGATCACCAGGACCAAGCCGACGATGCTCAGGTCGTCGATGATCGACTTGATCTTCTCCTTGATCCGCTCCTGGGTGTCGTTGTTCCAGATCCGGAAGTCGACGAGGCTGTTCGCGACGTCGTCCAGCGTCTGGGGCAACCCGGTGAGGATGGAATGCTCACCGGCGGCGCGCACCCAGAACCGCTCCAGCTCGACGAGATCGTCCGAACTGTTGTTGCCGACCAGCCCTTGCAGCCGGGAGTGCAGGTCGCCGACGAGACCGCGAACGGCGGCGGCCGCGTCGCGGCACGCCTGGGCGGCGGCATCGATGCGGCCGGTGTCGGCTGTCGGGATGTACCGCTCCAGGAAATCCGGCATCCACCACGGTGAATCACCGGTCAGAGTCACGAAGTCCGTGTTGCCGGGCCACCCGTTCGGCGAAACCGGGGTCCAAGGGGCCGTTCCGTCGGGTTTGCCGGGCACGCTGTTCCGGTCGGCGGTCGCGTGGTTGAGGGCGGACACGTCGATGCCCCTGCCGATCGCGCCCACCAAGTCGAAAGCCGTGCGGAAGCCGTCGTTCAGGATGCAGTCGAGCGCTGCCGCCCAGCCGTCCTGGTACTTGTGGGCACCGTCGCTCGCGCCGGCCGCGCCGGCGGCTTGGTCGAGGTGGCCGAGCAAATCCTGCCGGATGCGGTCGAGGCTGCTTTGCGCGTCGACGAACTGCTGCGCGACGACGTGGAAGTCCGAGAGCTCGACTCGCACGGGACTGTTCGGCCCGCCGTCCGGACCGCGTTCCAACACCGTCACGGCTCAGACTCGCCAAATCCGGACATTCGCGTCCACCGCCGCAGCATGATTGTCGTGCGCGTTCACCACGACGGTGCGGATCCAGCGCAGCTGGTCTCGCAAATCACGAGCGGAAACGAACCACTCGGTGATTGCCTCGTGGAACGCGTCGTGACCGGCTCCCGTCCAGCAAGTCGCCAGGTCGGCGACGATTTCTCCCAGTTCGTCGAGACATCGGTCCGTGTCGTCGATGTGAGAACCGAGATCGTCCACCAACGTACGCAAAACGGAAAAATCGACCGTCAACTGCACCATGCACCCCTCCGTAAGCATTCGCCTACAGCCCGGATGCGAGGGTAACCGAGATTCCGGTGGACGGCGACTAGTCCACGGACGGCTTGGGGATGTCGAAGTAGCTGGAGAACCGCACCGCCGGGGCGTACTCGCCCTTCACCTTCACCCGTCCCGTCACGAACATCGCTGCCACCGCCGCGTTGCCCGTGGCCATTCTGATGAAGTCGTCCACCGACAGCGTGATCGTGGTGTCCGGCGTCCTCGACAGGTCCGTCGACGAGACGCACATCCCGTCCTCGATCACCGTCTGGAAACGGTCATAGCCGTCCTCGCCTGATCCCTCGGAAAAGCGCCAGGAAACCACGAAATCGACGTGGCGGGCGCGCGATGGGGAAAAGTGTTCTGACATTCTACGGAAGATCTCGTCCAAGAACACCGAGCGCAGTTCCGGATGGGAAGCGATCGCCTTCAGTTGCTCTCTGGACGCGCGGCGGACGACGTCCACCAGGACGTCCGTCGACAGGGAGCTCAGCTCGATGCCGGCGCCCGCGGAACCCAGCATGTGCAGGGTTTCCAGGACCTGGACGAACTGCGCCGGCGTCAGGCGGCTGATCACCAGCTTCTCCGCGAACGCGTTCACCACGTGACCGCCGCGGATGCGGTGGGGGCGTGGGATACGCCATTTCGCGTTACGGGGCACGGGCGGACTATACGGGCTTCGGCAGGTCGAAGAAACCGATCAAGCCCGCCGCGAATGCCAGGTCGCCTTTGACTTTGATTCTTCCCGTGACGAACAACACCGCCGGGGTGGCCTGGTGGGTGATGAGCCGGAAGAAGTCGGCGGGTGCGATGGTGATCGTGACTCGCGGAGATGCGTGCATCTCGCGGCTCACCGTGCACGAGCCATGGGATATCGCCGTCTCGTAGCGGTCGTAGCCGCCTTCGCCTGCTCCTCCGGACAGGCGCCAGTGGACCACCGCCTGGAGGTCGCGGGCCCGGTCGGGGCGGATGTGCGCGCCCATGCGGACGAAGATCTCGTCCAGCACGCGCTCGCGCAGCGCGCGGTCCGCGACGACGCTCTCCAGCTGCGCGCGCGACGCCGAGGCCACCAGGGACGCGAACCGGCCCGGCTCGACCTTGCTCAGGTCGAACGCCGGCGCCCGGGACGCCAGCGCGAGCAGGGCCTTCAGGAACCGGCGGAAGTCGTCCTTGCGGAGTTCGGCGGGGTCGAGCGCCTCCACCAGCGCGTTGACGTCGAGGGCGTGGGCCTCCGGACCCAGCGGGTCGAGCCGCTCCAGGGCGTCGAGCAGTGCCGTGCCGCGGAGGTCCGCGATGCGATCGGCGCTGGTCATCCCGGCGTTTTCGGCCATGGTCACCCCTCTCCCAGTTACTCATGCGTAAGGCTACCCGCCAGTAGGTAGGCGGGCAAGCGTGCCGAAATCACTCTGACGGGTCGCCTCCGGGTACCGTCTCCGGGCAGCAACAAGGAGGTCGAGCGTGTCAGAGGAAGATCAGCGTCCGCCCGAACGGGCCAGGCGGCTGCCGCGTGCGGTGCGCGAGCGGCAGATCCTGGACGCGGCCGTCCAGGTCTTCTCGCGCCACGGCTACCACGCCGCGTCCATGGACGAGATCTCCGACGTCGCCGGCGTCTCGAAGCCGATGATCTACACCTACCTCGGCTCCAAAGAGGACCTCTTCGGCGCGTGCATCCGCCGCGAGGCGACGCGGCTGCTCGAGGCCATCCAGGCCGGCGTGCAGCCCGACCTCCCGCCGGATATGCAGCTCTGGCACGGCCTGCGGTCGTTCTACCGCTTCGTCGCCGAGTACCGCGAGTCGTGGACGGTCCTGCACCGCCAGGCCCTCACCGTCGGCGGGGCCTTCGCCGCGGAGATCACCGACATGCGGGCGCGCGCGATCCAGCTCGTTGCCGCGCTGGTGGTGTCCGCCGGCACCCGCAAGGGCGTCGGCGAGCAGGCCGAGTTCTCCGGCGAAGGCCTGGCCGCGTCCCTGGTCGGCGGGGCCGAATCGCTGGCCGACTGGGCCCTCGACCACCCGGACATCTCCGACGGCGTGCTCGCCTCGTGGCTGATGAACCTCGTCTGGCTCGGCTTCAACGACCTCATCGAAGGCGCGGTCTGGAAGCCGTCAGAGTGAGCTGATCGTGCCCTCCAGGTGCGGCTTCGACTTGCTCCACAGCTCGAACGCCCAGCCGTCGTCCACCGCCCACGACGTGAAGCCCGCCTTGGCCGGCAGCAGCACCGGCTGCTTGAAGCGGACGTCCACGGTGAACGCCTCCGGCAGCCGGCCTTCGAACGCGGCCAGCGCGTGGGCCTTCGTCCACATGCCGTGGGCGATCGCGCGGGGGAAGCCGAACAGGCGGGCCGTCAGCGGGTGCAGGTGGATCGGGTTGCGGTCGCCCGAGACCTCCGCGTAGCGCCGCCCGATGTCGCCCGGGATGCGCCAGAGCGCGTCCGGGGTCGGCGGGGCCAGCTGCTCCCGCCGAGCCGAACCCGAGCCTCCGCCGCGCCGCAGGTACGTGCTGACGTCGGTCCAGACGAGGTCGTCACCGACCCAGGCCTCGCTGACGACGTCGAACTGACGGCCCTTCTCGTGCGGGCGCAGGTTCTCCGCCCGCACGCGCACGGTCAGCGGCTCGCTCACCCGCAGCGCGCGGTGCTGGGTGATCCGGTTGGCCACGTGCACCATGCCGAGCAGCGGGAACGGGAACCCCGGCTCGGTCATCAGCGCCATCTGCAGCGGGAACGCCAGCATGTGCGGGTACGTCGCCGGCAGCTCGTCGCTCAGCCGGAAGCCGCACACCGTGTTGTACGCCGCCAGGTGCGCCGGGTCGACGACGACGCCCGTGCGGACCAGCTCGGTGTCCGGCAGCGATGAGCCCGTTTTGCGGAAGCCGAGCAGCGCCTTCGGGTACAGCGTGGTCAGGCTCGGCGTGCTGTCGAGTTCGCGGATCGCCACGTCACGCCCCCAGCAGGGCCTGGCCGCAGACGCGGACCACGTTGCCGTTCACCGCGGCCGACGCCGGGTTCGCGTACCAGGCGATCGTCTCGGCGACGTCGACCGGCAGGCCGCCCTGGCCGAGGCTGGACAGCCGCCGCCCGGCTTCGCGGATGAACAGCGGGACCGCGGCCGTCATCTTGGTTTCGATGAACCCGGGCGCGACGGCGTTGATCGTGCCGCCGTACGCCGCGAGCTGCGGCGCGCCGACGTTGACCATGCCGATGACGCCCGCCTTCGACGTCGCGTAGTTCGTCTGGCCGACGTTGCCGGCGATGCCCGCGATCGACGAGACGCCGACGATCCGGCCGTTCTCGTTCAGCACGTGATCGGCGAGCAGCTTGTCGTTCACCGCGAGCTGCGAAGCGAGGTTGACGGCGATCACCGAGTCCCACGCGCTCTCGCTCATGTTCCCCAGCGTCTTGTCGCGGGTGATGCCCGCGTTGTGCACGACGATGTCGACGCCGCCGTGCCGCTCCTTCAGGTACTCCGCGAGCTTCGCGGGCGCGCTCGGCGAAGTGATGTCGAGCTGCAGCGACGAGCCGCCGACCTTGTTGGCCACCTTCGACAGGTCGCCGCCCTGGGCGGGGATGTCGAGCGCGACGACGTGCGCGCCGTCGCGGGCCAGCACCTCGGCGATCGCCGCGCCGATGCCGCGGGAAGCGCCGGTGACCAGCGCGACCTTGCCGTCCAGGGGCTTTTCCCAGCTGGCCGGCGCCGAAGCCGTCTTGCCTTCGGTGCCGATCCGGATCACCTGCGCGTCGACGAACGCCGACTTCGCCGAAAGCAGGAAGCGCAGCGTCGACTCCGTCGCCTCTTCGGCACCTTCGGCGACGTACACGAGCTGCGCGGTCGCGCCGCGCTTCAGCTCCTTGCCCACCGAGCGGATGAAGCCTTCGAGGGCACGCTGCGCGATCCGCTCGCGGCCTTCGACCTGCTCCGGCGGCGTGCCGAGGACGACGACCCGGCCGGACGGGCCGACGCTGCGGATCACCGGGTGGAAGAAGTCGTATACCTCGCGCAGACGCGCGGGGTCGGTGACGCCGGTGGCGTCGAAGATCAGCGCCGCGTGCCTGTCGGCGGCCGTGGTGACGACCTCGATGCCGGCGTCGGCCAGCTGGTCGCGAAGGGTCTTCTCGAGCCGTCCGCCGGGCGCCGCGCCCAGGAGTGCGGGACCCTCGAGAGCGGGTTGCCCGGGCTGGTAGCGGCGCAACGTGGCGGGGTTGGGCAGGCCGAGCTTCGGCACCACGAACTTCCCCAGCGGGGTTTTCGTGAACTGCTGGTACCTGTCAGCCATCGGTTGCCTCCCGTGCAGTCTGCGTCACGTCGCAGTCTAACCTACTCGCTAGTAGGTTACAGTGTGAGGGACACGACCAGAGAGGTGAAGTCATGCCACCGAAGAAGACGCCCGCCGTGCGCAAGGTCGCGATCATCGGGGGCAACCGGATCCCGTTCGCGCGGTCCAACGGCCCGTACGCGAAGGCCTCCAACCAGGACATGTTCACCGCCGCCCTCGACGGCCTGGTCAGCCGGTTCTCCCTGCAGGGCGAGGTGATCGGCGAGGTCGCGGCCGGCGCCGTGCTCAAGCACTCGAAGGACTTCAACCTGGCCCGCGAGAGCGTCCTGGGCAGCAAGCTTTCGCCCGCGACGCCCGCGTCCGACGTCCAGATGGCGTGCGGCACCGGCCTGCAGGCGATCGTCAACGTCGCCAACAAGATCGCGCTCGGCCAGATCGACTCGGCCATCGCGGGCGGCGTCGACACCACCAGCGACGCGCCGCTGGCCGTCAACGAGGACCTCCGCCAGATCCTCATCCAGCTCAACGCCGCGAAGACGCTCGGCGACCGCCTCAAGCTCGTCGCGAAGATCCGCCCCGGGCACATCGTCCCGGCGATCCCGCGCAACGAGGAGCCGCGCACCGGCCTGTCGATGGGCGAGCACGCCGCGCTGACCGCGAAGGTCTGGGAGATCACCCGCGAGGCGCAGGACGAGCTGGCCGCGAGCAGCCACCAGAAGCTCGCCGCCGCCTACGACCGCGGGTTCTTCGACGACCTCGTGACGCCGTTCCTCAAGCTCGCGCGCGACCAGAACCTGCGGCCGGACTCGACGGCGGAGAAGCTCGCCAAGCTCAAGCCGGCCTTCGGCGGCCCGGACGGCACCATGACGGCGGGCAACTCGACGCCGCTGACCGACGGCGCGTCGACGGTCCTGCTCGCCACCGACGAGTGGGCCAAGGCGCACAAGCTGCCGGTGCTGGCCTACCTGACGTTCTCGCAGACCGCGGCCGTCGACTACGTCCACGGCGACAAAGGTCGACCAGCGGCGCACAGCGCCTCCGTTGAGGGTGGTGGCGGGGGCATGGATGGACTGCTGATGGCACCCGCCTACGCCGTGCCGCGGATGCTCGCCCGCGCCGGGCTTTCGCTGCAGGACTTCGATTTCTACGAGATCCACGAGGCGTTCGCGTCGCAGGTACTGGCCACGCTCAAGGCGTGGGAAGACCCGGCGTTCGCCAAGGAGAAGCTGGAGCTGGACGAGCCGCTCGGCGCGATCGACCGGGCGAAGCTCAACGTCAACGGCTCGTCGCTGGCGGCCGGGCACCCGTTCGCCGCGACCGGCGGCCGGATCGTCGCGACGCTGGCGAAGCTGCTGCACGAGAAGGGGTCCGGCCGCGGCCTGATCTCGATCTGCGCGGCCGGCGGCCAGGGCGTCACCGCGATCCTGGAAAAGTAACCCACGCGAAAAGGGCCGCCCCTCACCCGGGGCGGCCCTTTTCGCGTGCTAGTTGGGGAGCGCCTTCTGGGCCCGCTTCGCGAGCTTGTTCGCGCGCTTCTCGGCCTTGCGGCTCAGCTTCCCGGCCGCGGCGCCGACGTCCTTCGCGGCGTGCTTCGCGCGCCAGGCCGCCGACGGCTTCCCGTGCGTGTCGGCCACCGCGAGCAGCAGGCCACCGGCCAGGCTCGCGTTCTTGAAGAACTGGATCTGCTGCTGCTGGCGCTCGCCCGGGTCCTTGATGGCCCAGAAGCTGTGCGTCGACAGCGTCGTGGGCACCAGGCTGCCGAGCAGCAGCCCGGCGGCGAGCCGCGGCGCCTTGCCTGCTGCGAGCGCGAGCCCGGCGCCGACCTTCACCGCGGCGTCGATCCGGACGAGCGTCACCGGGTCCCGCGGGATCTGCTCGGGGAGTTTGTCGCCGAACTTGTCGATCGCGCTGTTGAGGAACGGTTCCGCCGCCTTGGCGTGGCCCTCGGCCTGCCTCAGCGCATTGATCCCGCCCGTCACGAAGATCGTGGCGAGCAGGGGACGTGCCACTCGACGGAGTATCACGGTCATAGCCTTCCTCGTACGGGCCGGTGCCTGGTCGAACCTACTCCGTGGGTGCCCGCTCGGCCCGGGCTCGAATCCTCATCGCGCTTTCTGGCTCTTTATCGTCCTGGCACTAGAGAGCGCTATAAAGAGTTAGCGGTTGACCTTGACGCTGCGTCAACTTCTATCGTCGTCGGCATGGAGTGGTCGATCCAGGACATCGCCCGCTCGGCCGGGACGACGAGCCGGACGCTGCGCCACTACGACGCGGTCGGCCTGCTCGAGCCCAGCCGGATCGGCGGCAACGGCTACCGCTACTACGACGAGCAGGCGCTCGTCCGGCTGCAACGGATCCTGCTGCTGCGCGAGCTCGGGCTCGGGCTGCCGGCGATCGCCGAGGTGCTCGACGGGCAGCGCGACAGCGCCGCGGCCCTGGAAACCCACCTGGAGCTGCTCGAAGCCGAGCGGCGGCGGATCGGACGGCAGATCGAGTCGGTCCGCACGACCCTCCGGAAACTGAAGGGAGGTGAACGACTGATGGCAGAAGAAGTGTTCGACGGGTTCGACCACACGAGGTACGAGAAGGAGGTCACCGAACGCTGGGGCGCTGACGCGTACCAGCAGGGTGACCAGTGGTGGAGTTCGTTGTCGGCAGCGGAGAAGGAAGCCCACCAGCAGGAGCAGCGGGACATCGCGGCGGCGTTCGACGCGGCGCGCGCTTCGGGCCTCGCCGTGGATTCGGACGAGGTCCAGGCGATCACGCGGCGGCTGCACGAGTGGCTGCGGCCTGCGGTTTCGTCAGTGTCGGCGGGGTACTTCGCGGGCCTCGGGCAGCTGTATGCGGACGACCCGCGCTACGGGTTCGAAGGCGGCGGAGCGGAATTCGTCCGGGACGCGATGAAGATCTACGCGGAACGGAACCTGAGCGACCGGTGACGCGTCGTATGAGCGCACTGGGGGTAGGGACGAGCAGGGCTGCAGACCTGTTCGTCTCTATGTACGGCCATCCGGTCGAACCTGGGCGACACGCGCTAGCCGTCTATGGCGGAATATCGGGCTCACGCTAGAAACGCCGATAGCTTGGCAGAGTGGACCCCATCCGCAACCCCTTCGCGCCGGGCGCCGGTCAGCGGCCGCCTGAGCTGGCCGGGCGGGAGCGTGAGCTCAAAGCCTTCGAAGTGGTTCTGGAACGCGTTGCGCGGGGGAGACCCGAACGCAGTCTCGTGCTCACCGGGCTGCGGGGTGTCGGCAAGACCGTGCTGCTCGGGGAGCTGCGGGCGATGGCGCTCCGGCACAAGTGGGGGGCCGGGAAGATCGAAGCCCGGCCGGACGCCGAGCTGCGGCGGCCCCTGTCGGCCGCCCTGCACCGGGCCATCCGGGACCTCGCCGTGCGGCACCGGGCGCCGGATCGGGTCGAAGAGGTGCTCGGGGTGCTCAAGGCCTTCGCCCTGCGGGCCAACAAGCCCGACGCCAAGCTGCGCGACCGGTGGCAGCCGGGCATCGACGTGCCCGCCGCGCAGGGACGGGCCGACTCCGGGGACATCGAAATCGACCTCGTCGAGCTGTTCACCGACGTCGCCGAGCTGGCCGCGGACGTCGGCACCGGCGTTGCGCTGCTCATCGACGAGATCCAGGACCTGCAGCCCGACGACGTCTCGGCGTTGTGCGCGGCCTGCCACGAGCTGTCGCAGTCCGGGGCGCCGCTCGTGGTCGTCGGGGCCGGGCTGCCGCACGTGCCCGCGGTGCTCTCGGCGTCGAAGTCCTACTCCGAGCGGCTCTTCCGGTACGCGCGCATCGACCGGCTCAGCCGCGAGGACGCCGACTTCGCCGTGATGGCGCCGATCGAACGCGAGGACGCGGGCATCGAACCGGAAGCGCTCGACGCGCTCTTCGACGCGTCCGGCGGCTACCCCTACTTCATCCAGGCCTACGGCAAGGCGGCCTGGGACGCGGCACCGTCCGACCCGATCACCGTCAAGGACGTGCAGGTCGCGGCGCCCGAGGCGGAGTCAGAGCTGGCCGTCGGCTTCTTCGGCTCGCGCTACGAGCGCGCGACGCCGGCCGAGCGGGAGTACCTGCAGGCGATGGCCTCGCTGACCCAGGGCCGCGACGAGCCCGCCGGCACCGCCGACGTCGCCGTGTTCCTCGGACGGAAGCCGTCGTCGCTGTCGCCGGCGCGCGACAGCCTGATGAAGAAGGGCCTCGTCTACTCCGCCGAGCGCGGGCAGATCGCCTTCACCGTCCCGCACTTCGGCCACTACCTGCTCGGACGCGACTGACCTTGGCTTTTCCGCCTGTCTCGCGGTCTATGAGCCTGACTAAGGCTCTCTTGGCTTTTTACTAGAGGCTCTTAGAGAGCCGTAGCGGGTTGCCTGGCCGTGACCGCCGCCACCCCGAATCTCTCCGGCCGATACCCAAGTTTTCCGATGATTCATCGGCAAGTGCGCCAAGTCACCGGATATTCATTGGCATCCTTGTGAAAAAAGGCGCATACTAGACCTACAAGCCACCAAGACCCTCGAAGGGGATGCAGAAACCGATGAACAACATCGCCGCCAAGCTCCGTGCCCGTCGCGCCGAGGCTCGCACTCGCCGGGCGCTGAACCGGGCGATCGACACCGCCGCCACCGCGACGGTCCGTCAGGAACTCATCGCGATCGCGCAGGCTCGCTCGGGCTACATGCGCTGATCTCTCACCCCGTGGCGGTCGCCCATTCGAGTGACCTAGGCCACATCGTGCTCATGGTGTAACGCTGCCCGAAGGGGCGTCGATACCCAGTACGACCCCGTGATGCTGGCGGACCCCCGACCTGGCAGCATCACGGGGTTTCCCATTTCTCCGGTAAATCCCTTGCCGCGCCGCTGGTCTGCAGTAATCTTTGACTTCGTCAACGAACTTGTTGAGGTGGTCAATGAACGACACTCCGCCGGCCGACCGGGTCGCCGCAGTCCGCGCCTTCAACCGGCTCTACACCTCGGTCATCGGGGTGCTCGACGAAGGCCCGGCGGACGCCGAGTACTCGCTGCCGGAAGCCCGCGTGCTCTTCGAGCTCGCCCACCAGGACCCGTTTCCGGTGACGGACCTGCGGAAACGCCTCGACCTCGACGCCGGTTACGCCAGCAGGCTGCTCGCGCGCCTCGAGTCGCGCGGGCTGATCGTGCGCGAACGGTCCGAGGAGGACGCCCGCCGCCAGCTCGTCCGGCCGACCGACGCGGGCCGGGACGCCTTCGCCGTGTTGAACCGCCGCTCCACCGAGCAGATCGGCGGCCTCCTGAGCCGCTTCGCCGACGAAGACCAGCAACGCCTGCTGATGGCGATGCGCACGATCAGCGACTTGGTGGGTGACCACCGCCGCGACCCGGCCCTCGTCCTCCGCCCGCCACGACCGGGCGACCTCGGTTGGGTGGTGGAACGCCACGGTGCGTTGTACGCCCGCGAGTACGGCCTGAACGCCCGGTTCGAGGCGCTCGTCGCCCGGCTCGCCGCGGAATTCCTCGACAACAGCGACAACCCGCGGCAGGCGTTCTGGATCGCCGAGCTCGACGGCGAACGCGTCGGCAGCATCGGCTGCGGTCGCGGGCCGGACGCGGACACCGCGAAGCTCCGGCTTCTGCTGCTCGAACCGGCGGCGCGCGGCCACGGCGTCGGCAAGCGGCTGGTGGCCGAGTGCGTTTCCTTCGCGAAGGCCCACGGCTACCGGGCGATGGAGCTGTCGACGGTCTCCATCCTCGACGCCGCCCGCTCGATCTACCGCGCGGCCGGGTTCGAGCTCGTCACCGAGAAGGACTTCGACGACTGGGGGCGTGCGCTCACCGACGAAACCTGGCGCCTGGAGTTCTAGCGGCGGAGCCGGCCGTGGTTGGGTGGGCGCGTGACGGACTACGTCGACGGGTACTGCGAACGCGTTGCGCCCGGGCTCTGGGGAGAGCCGCTCAACAGCCTCAGCAACCTCGCCTTCCTCGTTGCCACCGTGCTCGTGTGGCGGCTGGCCGCGGGGGACCGGACCGGCCGGCTGCTCGCCGGGCTGATCGGGCTCGTTTTCGTGGCGAGCACCGTCTTCCACCTGCTCGCGACGCGGTGGGCGGCCGTCGCGGACTCGGGCGCCATCCTCGTCTTCGCGCTGGTGTACGCCGTGGTGTTCGTCCGGGAGTACTGGAGCCGGCGGTGGGCGTGGGTCGCCGCGCCGGCGTTCCTCGTGCTGACCGCGGCCACCGCGTTGCTGGGCGGAGGCCTTTACCTCTCCGCGCTGATCGGTCTCGGCGTCTTCACCGCGGTGCTCGCTTTCCGGCGCGACGCGTACTGGACGCACTTCGCCGTGGCGGGTGCGATCTTCGCGCTCTCACTGAGCCTGCGCACGCTCGACCGGGACGTGTGTGACTACGTCCCGGTCGGCACGCACTTCCTCTGGCACCTGCTCAACGGCCTGGTGCTCTACCTGGTTTCGCGGCCGATCGTCCTCAGTGGACGCCGATAGGCCGCAGGTTCTTGTCGTGCTCGTCGGTGTGGTAGTCCTCCGGCTCGGTGTCGTCCGTGCCGTTGAACACCTTCATCCGGCGGGCGATCACCGTGACGATCGCCGCCACCACGAGGTTGCCGATCAACGCCACGAAACCGACGTAGATCTGGACCGCCGAGCCCGCGAACGGGTGCCAGCCGAAGATCGACAGGTTGCCCAGCGAGAGCGCCGAACCGCCGAAGTGCTGCTTTCCGTTGGCCGGGTTGGGGATGCCGTACAGCATGATCAGGCCCCAGCCGATGCCGACGACCCAGCCCGCGATCAGGCCCCAGCGGTGGAACCAGCGCGTGTACAGCGCCAGCGCCACGGCCGGCAGTGTCTGCAGGATCAGCACGCCGCCGATGAGCTGGAGGTCGATCGAGAACTGCGGGTCGATCAGGATGATCACGGCAACCGCGCCGAGCTTCACGACCAGCGAAGCGAGCTTCGCCTGCTTCGCCTCTTCCTGCGGTGTCGCGTTCTTGCGGATGTACTCCTTGTAGATGTTGCGGGTCCACAGGTTCGCCGCGGCGATCGACATGATCGCGGCCGGCACCAGCGCGCCGATGCCGATCGCGGCGAACGCGATACCGGCGAACCACGACGCGAACTGGTTGTCGAACAGCACCGGGACGATCGTGTTGCCGTCCGCCTTGCCGGTGGCCGCGTTCGTCAGCGGCTTGACGCCCGCCGTGATCGCCACGTAGCCGAGCAGCGCCAGCAGGCCGAGCACCAGCGAGTACGCCGGCAGCGCGACCATGTTCCGCTTGATCACGCTGCGGCCGCGCGAGGCCAGCACGCTGGTCAGCGAGTGCGGGTACAGGAACAGCGCGAGCGCCGAGCCCAGCGCCAGCGTCGCGTACTGCAGCTGGTTGTTGGCGTTGAGCAGGATGCCGTCGGTCTTCGCCGGCGTCTTGTCGAACTTCGCCACCGCGGTGTCGAAGATGTGCGACCAGCCGCCGAGCTTCGAGGGCAGGTAGATGATCGCCACCAGGATCACCAGGTAGATCAGGATGTCCTTGACGAACGCGATCAGCGCGGGCGCCCGCAGGCCGGACTGGTAGGTGTAGAAGGCCAGGATGATGAAGGCGACCAGCAGCGGCAGGTGCCCGACGATGCCGGAGCCGTTGATGCCCATCGTCCGCAGCACGGCTTCGAGGCCGACCAGCTGCAGCGCGATGTACGGCATGGTCGCGACGATGCCGGTGATCGCCACCAGCAGCGCGAGGATCGGCGAGCCGAAGCGCCCGCGCACGAAGTCGGCCGGGGTGACGTAACCGCGCACCCGCGAGACCGACCACATCCGCAACGCCGGGAGCAGCACGATCGGGTAGACGACGATCGTGTACGGCAGCGCGTAGAGGCCGAGCGCGCCGGCGCTGAACACCAGCGCGGGCACCGCGACGAACGTGTACGCCGTGTAGAGGTCACCGCCGAGCAGGAACCAGGTGATCCACGAGCCGAACTTGCGGCCGCCGAGGCCCCATTCGTCGAGGTGGTCGAGCGTGCTGCCGCGCTGCCAGCGGGAGGCCATGAAGCCGAGGACCGTCACCAGCGCGAACAGGAGCGTGAAGATGATCAGCTCGGGCCACTGCAGGTTGCTCATCGAGCGTCCCCCTCGTCCAGTTCGTCGACGCTCAGCTTGTCCGGGCCGTCGGAGGTGGGCTTGTCCCGCGTCATCAGGTAGACGATCCAGGTGCTCAGCACCCCGATCCCGACGAAGAGGAACTGGAACCAGTAGAAGAACGGCATCCCGAACAACCGCGGTCCGTCCAGGTTGAACAGTGGCGTGACCAGGACAAGCAGGGGGACGATCAGGAGCAGGTTCCACGGGCTGAACTGAAACCCGCGCACCTTTCCGTCGTGCTTTGCAGTCGACATCGACCTCACCTAACACTCCCGTAACCGACTGCCTGACCTTAGAACCTCAGTGACAGCCCGTCACGTCTGTCCGATATCGATTTGATCGCCCCGGTCGGCGATGCCGACCAACGTCGGTTGCCCCGCCCCGGTGGGCCCGATATCAATAGCCGACTCCGCACGCGCAAAACCCAAAAGGGGCAACCGTATGACACGACTCCGCTACGCGGTGGTGATCCCGGCCATCGCCGGCACCCTGCTGGCCGGGTTCACGCCTGCGTTCGCAGGTCAGGAGGTCGCGGCCGGTAAGCAGCCGCTGAACTCCACGAACATCCCGGCGCAGTACGCGAACCAGAAGCTGGACTGGCACAAGTGCGCCGTCCCCTCCGAGCTGCCGACGGCCCCGCCCGCAGGCGCCGAGGACATGGAGTGCGCGACCTACAAGACGCCGCGCAACTGGTACCAGGCGAACGCGCAGATCGACCTGACCATCGCGGTCAGCCGGCTCAAGGCGAAGTCGGACGCCACCGCCAGCGTCGTCACCAACCCCGGTGGCCCGGGCGCGCCCGGCCGCAACTTCCCGGCCCGCCTGCGCAACCAGACGAAGCTGCGCGAGCACCAGGAGATCGTCGGCTTCGACCCGCGCGGCACCGGCAAGAGCACCAACATCACCTGCGGCGGCGCCATCGGCACCGGTGCGGACCTCGACCCGCGTGACCGCGACCGCGGCAACCTGAACCTGATCCTGCAGGCGACGAAGTACGCGGCGCTGTCCTGCCAGCAGAAGTCCGGCGAGCTGGGCCCGCTGATCAACACCGACCAGACGGTCAAGGACATCGACCTGCTGCGCGTGCTGCTCGGCCGGGACAAGATCAACTGGGTCGGCTACTCGGCGGGCACCTGGATGGGCGCGCACTACGCGCAGGCCTTCCCGACGCACACCGGCCGGTTCGTCCTCGACTCGGCGACCGAGTTCACCACGACCTGGCAGAAGTCGTTCGACTGGCAGCCGCTCGGCTTCGAGCGCCGCTGGCGGCAGGACTTCCTCCCGTGGATCGCGAAGTACGACAGCCTCTACCACTTCGGCACCACCGGCGAGGCGGCCCGCCAGACCTACGAGCAGGTCCGCTACGCCCTGACCCAGGGCGCGGTCACCCTCCCCGACGGCTCGACCGTCTCGGCCAACGGGCTCGACTCGTTCATCGCGTCGCAGATCTACTCGAAGCGCGCCTTCCCCGGCCTGGCCGACTACCTGGTCAGCGTCCGCACGCTGACCCAGGGCACCGCCTCGGCGGCGGCCAAGTCCTCGGCCGCGCAGAAGGCCAAGGCGGCCGACAAGAGCACCGTCACCTACGGCGCCCAGCCGCTGATGGTGCCGGCCGACGGCGACGCCTACGACGCCAGCTTCTGGACCATCCCGTGCAACGAGGGTCCGTGGACCGGCTCGCCGAACAGCGCCATCAAGGACTCGCAGAAGCTGATCGACAAGCAGCTGCCGCTCCTGGGTGCCGGCTGGTTCATCCAGCCGTGCCTGTTCTGGAAGAAGCCGCCGTCCCCGCTCCCGGTGCTGGACGGCAAGGGTGTCCCGCCGGTGCTGATCGTCGAGTCGGAGCACGACCCGGCGACGCCGATCGAAGGCGCGAAGCGGGCGCACAAGGCGTTCGCGGGTTCGCGGATGCTGACGATCACCGGTGAAGGTGACCACGGCATCTACGCCGGCGGCAACGCGGGTGTGGACAAGGTCGTGGAGGCCTACCTGGTCGACGGCGTGGTGCCGAACGACCAGAGCCTGCCCGGCATGCCACTTCCGGTGCCCGCGGGCGCCTGACACCACCAGGTGTTGTGGAAGCCCCGCCGAACTCCGGTTCGGCGGGGCTTTTCCACACCTGTGCACAGAGTTGTCCACAGGCAGTGGACAACTAGTGGTATTAGAATCCCGTTCATGGTTCGAGTGCCACTGACGGATGAAGAGCGCGAGCGGGGCGAACGCCTCGGCCAGGCGCTGCGAGCGGCGCGGGCCGGCCGGAGCATGGTCGACGTCGCCACCGAGGCCGGGATCTCCGTCGAGACGCTCCGGAAGATCGAGACCGGCCGCATCCCGACACCGGCGTTCTTCACGGTCGCGGCCATCGCCGACGCCGTCGGCCTGCCGCTGGAGGAGCTGCGCGCGGCCGTCGCGCCCGCGGCGTCGCCACCGCTGTCCCAGGCGAGCTGACCGCCCGGACATGCGCTGGCACCTCACCGGCGACATCGACGGCTTCCTCGCCGAGGCCGGAGACTTCCTGCACTCGCGGCCGGCCCTGCACACCTCGCAGCTGACCCGGCTCGAGAAGCTGCGGACGAACCCGGAGGACGGCACCCTCTTCGGCCGGCTGGAACAGGACGGCAAGGTCCACGCGATCTGCTACCTCCGTCCGGCGCAACGCCTGATCCTGACCTCGGTCGCCCCCGAACCGGCGGACGCGCTCGCCGCGGAACTGGCCGGCCGGCCGTTGTCCGGAGTGACCGCGGAGGACGACACCGCCACCGCGTTCGCCGAAGCGTGGCAGCGGCGCACCGATGCGGAGCCGGTGCTCGGGGTGCGGGTCCGGCTCCACCGGCTCGGCACGCTCACCCCGCCCGACCCGATGCCCGAAGGCCGCGCTTCGACCGCGCCGGACCACGCGGAGGTCGTGCGCTGGTGCGGCGAGTTCGCCGCCGCGGTCGGGCAGCCGCCCGTGGCCGACGAGCGGTCATGGGCCGCCTCGAACTTCGCCGGCAAGCAGTTCACGTTCTGGGAGACCGGCGGTCCGGTCGCCATGGCGGGCTCGACCCCGCTGCTGGCCGGCATGGTCCGGATCGACCCCGTCTACACCCCGGCCCGGTTCCGCGGCCGGGGCTACGCGGGCGCGGTGACGGTCGCGGCGAGCCAGGCCGCACTCGCCGACGGCGCGACGGACGTGGTCATCTACACCGATCCCGCCAACGTCACGAGCAACGCCCTGTACCGGCGCCTCGGCTACGTCCCGATCGCCGCGTTCCGCGGGTACGACTTCCGCTAGATCGGCCGCAGCTGCTTGAGGATGTGCTCGCGGTCGTTGAGGAACGCGCAGCCCGGCACGGGCAGGTCGTAGCTGTTCAGCAGCTTCTCGAAGTCGGAGAACTCGTCGGCGGAGAAGCCGAAGCCGACCCGGTACGCGTGTGCGGCCAGCACGTCGGCCAGTTCCTCCCACTCGCCGGCCCACAGCAGCGTCCGGTAGTGCGTGTAGTCCTCGGGGGAGAGCCGGTTGCCGATCATGGTCAGGACGCTGTCGGCGAAGAAGCTGATCCGGTTGCCCTTGAGGTCGGCGACCGTCGGGTTCGCCGGGTCGCGGGCGGTGTCGGGGTTGCGGACCACGCCGGGCCCCGCCACCGGGTAGGCAGTGTGCACGTGCCCGTTGTCCTCGACCAGCACGATCACGTGCACGTTGAAGCGCTCGCCGGCGCAGCGCCAGCGGCCGTTGCGCTGCTGCCGCCGGGCCTCGCTGGGGTCGTTGGCGACGTCCTTGACCACGGAGATGATCTGCTCGTCGGTCCAGCCGGCCGGGAACTCGCTGGTCGCCCTGCGCCCGACGCCCGGTGCGTGCCCGCCGCCCACTCGCTGCTCCCTTCGTCGCAACGAGCGTAGGTCAAACGGCGGCGGCGAGCAGCACGATGCCGACGACCTGGAGGTCGAGCCCGCGGAAGAGCTGACGGGCCAGGTTGGCGGGCATCGGGCCCATCGGGGTGTCGACGAACCCGGGATTCGCGTAGTCAACGGCGGTGCGGGTGACCGTGCGCAGGATCGACAGCACCGACAGCGGCACGGCCAGCCACGCACCGGCGGCGAACGACGTCCCACCCGCGAGGGTGACCACGAAGAGCGCTGTCCACCAGACGAGACCCACGCCGGCGAGCACCAGGCCGTGGGCCAGTACCAGGTCGCGGTCGCTCGAACCCAGCCACCGCCGCCGGCCCGGATTGCGCCACAGCTCGCCCAGCCCGCCGCCGAACGGCGTCAGTGCGACGTACGCGCCGATGCCGACCAGGACCGCGCCCGGCACCGTCGGCACCGCGATGTGCGCGACGACGACCGCGAGACCGACCAGCAGCGCGGCACCCGCGTACCGCGCCCGGCCGAGCGTGCCCGCCAAGGCCAGCCGCAGCGGGGTCGGGCGGCGCAGCGAAAACCCGCCGACCGGCGCGGACGGCGGCAGCAGCATCATCGGATCGAGGAAGGTGACGGCGACCGAGCGCAGCACCCGGCCGTCCCACCCGGCCAGCAGCGCCGCCCGGCCCGCGTGCGACACCGGCTCGCCGCCGAAGGCCAGCGGCAGGGCCGCGCCGAGCACCCCCGCCGCGACGAACTGGACGGCCGCCGGGCCCAAGCCGAGCGCAGCGATCGCCAGGCCGAGGACGGCGAGCACCAGCGGGCCGAGCGCGTCGACGCGCACCGGCGTCCGCCTCGCCGACGCGAAGGCCGCCACCCCGGTCGCGACGACGATCGCGACCGCCGCACGCCACTGGTCCAGCTCGGCGCCGCCGACCGCGAGCAGCAGCGCGGCCAGGTAGCCGGTCACCGCGACCACGCCGGTCCACGCGCCGAGCAGCCGCAGCGTGACGACCCGGCCGCGGTCGACCGGGGCGAAGTCGAGCCAGGTCAGCTGCGCCGGTTCGACCCAGGCGAAACCGCGGCGCAGCAGGCCGCGCCAGCCGACCGCGCAGCAGAGCGTCAACAGCCCGAGCACGGCCGGGAAGTCCACAGTGGACGACCCGTAGAGAGCCGGCCGCCAGCCGTCGACGTGGAAGAACGCGGTGAACAGGAACCCGAAGCCGAACAGGAAGACGAAGGTGGCGGTGTCGCCGCTGAAGACCCCGCCGAACCGCTTGCGGCCCGGGATCCGCATCCTGCGCGGAGCCGCGGTCACCACAGTTCGAGCACGCTGTCCGCGGCCTCCAGCAGCGGCGGGTGGTGGGTGGCCACCACGACCGCCGCGCCGGCCGCCGTCGACCGGCCGATCACCTCGACCAGCCACTCCTTGCCCGCGGTGTCCAGCGCGCGTTCCGGCTCGTCCAGCAGCAGCACCCGGTGCGGCCGGGCCGTGACGCCGAGCAGCAGGAGGCGCCGGCGCTGGCCAGCGGAGAAGTGCCCGGACGTCACGCGCATGCGTTCGCCGAGTCCCGCGTCCCGCAGCAGCTCCTCGTGGTCACCGAGGTCGGCGCCGAACGAGCCGGACAGCAGCTCCAGGTGCTGCAACGGCGTCAGCTCGGCGAAGAAGTCGGAATCGTCGAAGAGCACCGAGACCTTGCGCCGGAACTCGACGTCCCGCTCGTCCGGCACCTTGCCGTCGATGAGCACCCGGCCCCGCTGCGGCTTCTGCATGCCGTAGAAGCACCGCATCAACGTCGACTTGCCGACCCCGTTGGGCCCGACGATCGCCGCGCATTCGCCGGGGTCGACCGAGAAGTCGAGGTCGTCGAACAGCCACAGCTCGCCGGCCCGGACGCCGAGTGTCTTCGCGTCGATCATTTGAGGTGTTCGAGAACCGGGGCGAACTGGTCCATGTTGTGCTCCAGGACGGTGTAGTAGGTCAGGCCGAACCGCTCGCGGTGCGCGTGGAGCTGCTCGGCAACGGCGGCGGGCGAGCCGACCAGCGCGGTCGGGACCTCGGCGAGCTGGTCGGCGCTCAGCAGGCCCTGGGTCAGTTCGGCCAGTTTCTCGAGCGCACCCGCGCGGTCGTCGGTGACGTTCACGAAGTGGCAGAGCAGGTTGAACTCGGCCGTGCGGTCGCCGAGCTTCGCGCGGACGAACTCGACCCGCTCCTCGATCTCCTCGGCGCTCGCCGGGGCCAGCGCGGCGCCGTCCGGTGTCTTCGTCGTCCCGGTGAAGCCGATGATGTCGGCGTGCTCGGCGGCCAGCGTCAGTATCCGGTCGCCGCGGCCGGCGAGCAGCAGCGGCGGTCCTCCGGGACGCACGGGCGCGGGCTTGTGCTCCGGGTCGGCGTAGCGCCGCTCGAGCTCGATGATCGTCCGTTCGAGGTGGTCGACGCGTTCGCGCGCGGACGGGAACGGCATCCCCGCGGCCTCGAACTCCTCCTTGACGTACCCGGCGCCGAGGCCGAGCTCCAGCCGGCCGTCGGTGAACTGGTCGGTGCCGGTGACGTCGCGGGCCAGCAGCACGGGGTTGTAGAAGGGCGTGTTGAGCACGAAGGTGGTCAGCTTGACGCGCGAGGTGACCTCGCCGGCCAGCACGAGCGCCGGGAACGGCGGCGCCATCCCCAGGTGGTCGGCCGCGCACAGGACGTCGAAGCCCAGTTCCTCGGCCTTGCGGCACTTCTCGACCCAGGCGGCGCGGCTGTCCGGCACGATCATGTTGACACCGAAACGAAAATCCCCAGTCATGACGACCAAGGTACTCAGCGAAGCCGGGCGATCACCGGGGCCAGCCGCTCGAGATCGTCTTCGAGCACGGTGAAGTAGCTGACGCCGAGGGTTTCGCGGGTGCGCAGCAGCTGCTCGGCCGCGGATTCCGCGGAGCCGACGAGGACCGTCGCCAGCTCGCCGAGCTCCTCGACGCCCAGGTGCGGCACCAGCTGGTGGGCTTCCTCCAGCGCCGCCCGCCGGTCGTCGGTGATCCGGACGAAGTGGACCATCAGGTTCAGTTCGACGTCCCGGCCGTCGAGCACCCGCTCGACGAAGGCGGCGCGCTCGGCCAGCGCGCCGGCACCGGCCAAGGCCAGCCGTCCCTCGGCCGCACCCGGCGCCGTGCCGGTGAGGGCGATGGTGTCGGCGTGCGCGGCGGCGAAGGTCAGCATCCGGTCGCCCCGGCCGCCGAGCAGCAGGGGCGGCCTCGGCCGGCCGTCGAAGGTCCGCTCGATCTCGGTGACGACGTCGACGAGCCGTCGGAACCGGTCGCCGGGCGTGCCCCAGCCGACCCCGGCGGCTTCGAACTCCTCGCGGACGTACCCGGCGCCGATGCCGAGCTCCACCCGGCCGCCGGTGAACTCGTCGAGCGCGGTGACGTCCCTGGCCAGCAGCACCGGGTTGCAGAAGCTCGCGTTGAGCACGTAGGTGTTCAGCCGGATCCGCTCGGTGGCCTCGGCGGCGAGCAGCAGCGCCGGCACCGGCGCGACCCGGCCGAGGTGGTCGACCACGCCGACGACGTCGTAGCCGAGGTCCTCGGCCCGGCGGCACTTCGCCATCCACTCGGCCCGCGAGCCGGGCACGTACAAGGCCACGCCGAACCGGAACGGTCTCATGGCCGCGAAACTACCCGGAAAGGGAGAAGGGGACGTCCCTCGGGACGTCCCCTTCTCGCCTCAGTGCGTTCAGCCGAGTCGCTGGGCCAGCGCGTCGAGCTCGTCACGCAGCGACGTCGGGACCTTGTCGCCGATCTTCGCGAACCACTCCTCGATCAGCGGCAGCTCCTCGCGCCACTCCTCGGGCTTGACGTCCAGGGCGGCCTGGATGTCCTCGATCGGCTCGGTCAGGCCCTCGGTGTCGAGGTCCTCGGCGCGCGGCACGAAGCCGACCGGCGTCTCGACGGCGTTGCCCTTGCCCTCGACGCGCTCGATGACCCACTTCAGGATCCGCGAGTTCTCGCCGAAGCCCGGCCACAGGAAGCGGCCGTCGTCGCCGCGGCGGAACCAGTTGACGTAGAAGATCTTCGGCAGCTTGTTCGCGTCGGCGTTCTTGCCGAGGGTCAGCCAGTGCTTGAAGTAGTCACCGGCGTGGTAGCCGAGGAACGGCAGCATCGCCATCGGGTCGCGGCGCACGTTGCCGACCGCGCCGGCCGCGGCCGCCGTGGTCTCCGACGACATCGTGGCGCCCATGAACACGCCGTGCTGCCAGTCGCGGGCCTCGTTCACCAGCGGCACGGTGGTCTTGCGGCGGCCGCCGAACAGGATGGCCGAGATCGGCACGCCCTTCGGGTCGTCCCACTCCGGCGCGAGGATCGGGCACTGCGACATCGGCGTGCAGTAGCGCGAGTTCGGGTGGGCGGCCTTCTCGCCCGACTCCGGCGTCCAGTCCTCGCCCTTCCACGAGGTGGCGTGCTCGGGCTTGTTCTCCATGCCCTCCCACCAGATGTCGCCGTCGTCGGTCAGGGCGACGTTCGTGAAGACCGTGTTGCCCTTCTCGATCGTGCGCATGGCGTTCGGGTTGGTGTGCCAGTCGGTGCCCGGCGCGACGCCGAAGAAGCCGAACTCCGGGTTCACCGCGTACAGGCGGCCGTCTTCGCCGAAGCGCATCCAGGCGATGTCGTCGCCCAGGGTCTCCGCGCGCCAGCCCGGGATGGTCGGCTGCAGCATGGCGAGGTTGGTCTTGCCGCAGGCGCTCGGGAACGCCGCCGCGACGTAGTGGACCTTGTCCTCGGGCGAGATCAGCTTGAGGATCAGCATGTGCTCGGCGAGCCAGCCCTCGTCACGGGCCATCACCGACGCGATCCGCAGCGAGTAGCACTTCTTGCCAAGCAAGGAGTTGCCGCCGTAACCCGAGCCGTAGCTCCAGATCGCGCGCTCCTCGGGGAAGTGCGAAATGTACTTCGTTTCGTTGCAGGGCCAGGAAACGTCCTGCTCGCCCGGTTCGAGCGGCTTGCCGACCGAGTGCAGCGCGGGCACGAATTCGCGCTCGCTGCCATCCGGCGCGATGAACTTGTCGAGCGCCGCCTTGCCGGCGCGGGTCATCACGCGCATCGACGCGACAACGTAGGCGAAATCGGTGATTTCGATACCCAGCTTGGGATTCTCGTCGCCGAGCGGGCCCATGCAGAACGGGATGACGTACATCGTGCGGCCGCGCATCGAGCCGCGGAACAGCTCGGTCATCGTGGCCTTCATCTCGGCCGGGTCCATCCAGTTGTTGGTCGGACCGGCGTCCTCGGGACGCTCCGAACAGATGAAGGTCCGGTCTTCCACGCGGGCGACGTCGTCGGGGTCGGAAGTGGCCCAGAAGGAGTTCGGCTTCGACTTGAGCTGCACGAACGTGCCCGCGTCGACCAGCTCCTGGTTGATCCGGGCGGCTTCTTCGTCAGACCCGTCGACCCACACCACCCGGTCCGGGGTGGTCAGCTCGGCGACCTCCCGGACGAAGGACAGCACGCCAGTGTGCGTCGTCGGCGCGGTGTCCAGTCCGGGGATGGCGACTGCGGTCATCTCTACTCCTGACTTCCGACGACAAATGCGCCCGCACCGGAACGACGTTGTCCCGGTGCGGGCGTCATTGCCGGCGACCGAATGGCTTCGCACACCGGCTGGCGAACCGGTGTGGATGTTTTGGGATTCCCCGAGAGTAGCCGCATGACCGGCAAGTAACCGAGAGCTGACGTGTAGGTTCTCTCACAAGAACGATAAGGGAATCGATTCAGATGTCACTTGATCGGTGCATTCGGTGAAAATCTTCCGGTGGCGCGCGACACAGCTGTGACCTGCTCGTTTTCATTGAAGACATGAAGAAAGCCCGGGGCCGCGGCCCCGGGCTTTCAAACTATGACGTGGGTCACTTTCAGTTCGGCGAAATCCACTGCCCCGTGCCGGAGTCGATGCGCGCGACGCCTTCCAGCGTCTGCGTGCCGGCCTCGCCCCAGGCCGCGTCCGCGGCGGGGTCGCCGTCGTTCACCAGTCCACTGGAGACTTCGGTCCACTGGCCGGGGCCGGAGTGCTCGAACGTCGTGGTCGTGCCGTCGGACTCGGTCTGCACCGCGATGTCCGCTTCGCCGTCGCCGTCCTTGTCGGTGAAGGCGATGGTGCCGCCGCTCTTCGTCTCGACGATGGCGGTGTCGTTGTGGCCGTCGTGGTCGGTGTCGATGGTCGCGACCCCCGCGTCCACCTCGCCGTCCGGCAGGTCGGCGTGGATGTGGCCGCCGGAGCTGTCGTCCCGGCCGGTGCCGGAGTCGTCGTGGCCGCCGGAGCCGCCGTCCTGGACCCACTGGCCGCTGGCCTCGTCGTAGACCGCCTGCTCGACGACCTTCCCGTTCTCGTCCAGCACGGCGTAGTGGTCGGCCTCGCCGTCGTGGTTCGTGTCGATGAAGGCCTGGGCCGAGCCGTCGTCGTGTTCGATGATCGCGGTGTCGTTCACCCCGTCTTCGTTCACGTCGTAGTTGACCTCGGCCTGGTACTCCTGGCCGTCGACGTGGACGGTCATCGCGTCCGGGCTGCTCGCGTCGGTGTCGCTGCCGCCACTCTCGTCGACCCACATGGGACTTCCCCCTTCGAACCGGGTAACACGCTCCGACCTGCTGTCTGAGGGTATGACTCACCGTAGGCCCGTTCGGTTCCGCTCCACAACCGGACGGGTGCTCAGGCGGTTTTGTCCCGCAGCGCCCGGATCCGCGTCAGGAAGGCTTCGGCGCGCTCGCGGCCGTCGCTGACCTCTTTCAGCCGCTTCGACACGACGGCGATCTTCTTGGCCCGCTCCTGCGCGCCCATCTTGATCGTCTTGTCGACTTCCTTCAGCTCGGCCTCGATCGCGTCGATGCGCCGGCCCAGCGCCTCGTCCAGCGCCATCGACAGCTGCTGCTCGGCCTCGATGAGCTGCTCGGCGACGAGCTGGTCGAGCGTCGAGCGGGCATCCGCGATCGCCTCGACCAGCCACTGCTTCATGTGCTGCTTGTCGGCCGCGTGCTTGCGCGTGCGGGCCATCCACCAGCCCGCGCCGAGGCCGATGATGATCGTCGCGGGCAGCACGACCGGGTTCAGGATCGCGACGCCGGCCAGCGGCAGCGCGGCGACCTTGCCGGCCCCGACACCACCGGAGATGCCCATGAAGACGAGCAGCTTGTCCTCGGCCGTCGGCGGCTTCTTGTCCGGCGGCCGCAGCACCACCGGCGGCCCGCCCGCCCTGGCGAACTGCGCGCGGATGACGTCGAGCTCTTCCGGCGAGAACAGCTCCGCCAGCGAAACGTTGGTGACCTGGTTCAGCCGCTGCGAAAGCAGCATCGAGACGCGCTGCGACGTCGTCTGCAGCGCGATGTCGACCTGCTGCGGCAACGCGGCCAGCTCGTCGCGCTTGGCCGCGTCGATCAGCTGGCGGAAGTGGGTCTGCGCGTCCCGCATCTGCCGGCTGCTCTCGTGCCCGACCTCGACGCGGGTGCGCTGCACCTCGCCGCGCAGCTTCAGCTGCCAGCCGCGGGTCGAGCTCCGGCGTTCGGCCTGCAGCTGGTCACGGCGTTCGCGCAGCTGCTCGGCCTCGGCCTCGCCCGCCGACAGCGCGCGGCTCTCGGCCTGCAGCTTCGCCTTGAGCTCGCCCAGCGCACTGGACAGCGCGCGCAGCGTGTTGGCCTCACCGAGCATCGCCGACCGGCCGACGAGCAGTTCCTGCAGCGCCGTCTGGATCGCCGCGACGCCGGACTTCTCCCGCAGCATCGCGGCCATCTGCTCGTTGGGTGCCTTGGCCGCGGTCTCGAACATCCGCGCCGACACCGGGTGGAACACGGCGTCGGCGAAGCGGGGCGCGTGCTCGCGCAGCAGCTGCTTGTCGGCCTCCATGACCTCGCGCCAGCCGCGGAACATGTCCACCTTGGTCAGCGCGAACACGACTGTCTCGACCCGCTCGCCGACGTCACGCAGGAACTGCAGCTCGGTCGAGGTGAACGGCGCCGAGGCGTCGACGACGAACAGCAGCGCGGTGGCACCCGCGGCGGCTTCCTTGGCGAGCTCACCGTGCATCGAGTCGAGGCCGCCGACGCCCGGGGTGTCCACCAGCGACAGGCGTTCGAGCAGCGGCACCGGCCCGGTGACCTCGACGTACCGCGGCGGGAGCTGCCCGGGCGGCAGCTCGTGCGCGGCGGACACCCAGTGGATCAGCTGGCCGAGGTCGATCGGCACCGGGGCGAGCTGGCCGGGGTAGCAGGCCTGCGCGCCCCAGGTGTCCGCGTGGTCGAACACCAGGTAGGTCGCGGTGGCCACGTCGGCGTCCACCGGGGACAGCCCCGGCATCGCGAGCAGGGCGTTGACCAGCGAACTCTTCCCGCGGTTCGTCTCGCCGACGACCACGACGGCCGGCTTCTTCGGCCGGGTCTTCCGGATGTTCTCAACCCACTTCGCGGCGGCGGGATCGGCCTCGCGGACGACGGTCAGCAGCTGGTCTCGGGTCGCGGCGACCTGCGCGGGCAGGCTCGGCGCGGTCGGTGCGCTCACGGGCTCTTCTTCGCGTAGACGGTGACGATCGGGGCGCGCAGCAGGCGGTCGTGGTCGGCGAAGCCGGCGACCTCGGTTTCCGCGACGATGCCGTCGAGCGCCGGGTCCTCGGTCGGCACCGCGCCGCCGGCTTCGTGGCGGGCCGGGTCGAACCGCTCGCCGTCGGGCCGCAGGGCATGGACGCCGATCGCGGCGAGCCCCTCTTCCAGGCGTTCGACGACGCCACCGCTGCGGGCGCGGTCCAGTGCGTACAGGCACATCCGGATCAGCGCCTGGCGATCCGCGAGTGCGCGCTCGAGATCACTTACCTGCTGCAAGGGGTGCACATCGGTGTCCGACGCGGCGGCGCCGCTGCCGGTTCCCTCCTTGCGGAACCACGCCATGACTCCAGTGTGGCGGACTCAGCCGCCGTCCGGGGGCGGAACCGGGCGAAGGAACCGGATCAGGATCGTCCGGAGGATCGCCTGTTCGGCCGCCAGATCGAGGCCGGGGTCGAGACTGGCCCGCGAAATCATCGCGTCGAGCAGCCCGGCGACCCACCCGGCGACCGCGCGCGGGGGAACGCCGGGGTCGATCAGCCCGCCCACCGAGGCGCGGGTGACCAGCACGGCCAGGCCGTCGCGCAGGGCGCTGTCGTTGCGGTGGATCAGCTGGGCGAACTCGTCGTCGCGGGCGGCCTGGGCGGCGGCTTCCAGCACGAGCCGGACGACCGCGGGGTGCGCGAGCTGGCCGGCCAGTTCGGTGACGACGTCGAGCAGCGCCGACAGCGGATCGTCCGTCTTCGCCGCCGCTTCGAGGCGTTCGGCCGTCTCGGCGGCGTCGTCGGTGAAGATCGCCGTGAAGACCGCGCGCTTGCTGGGGAAGTAGTGGAAGAGGCTGCCGGAGCTGATGCCCGCGGCCCGGCAGATGTCCGCGGTCGTCGTCCGCTCGAAGCCCTTCTCGGCGAAGCAGCCGGCGGCGGCGTCGACGATCGCCCGGCGCTTGGCAGCGTGCTTGGCCGGGTCGACGGTCCTCATCGCTCGACCGGTGGTTCGTCGTGCCAGGGGTAGCCGTGCTCGGCGAAGGCGGGGGCCAGCTCGTGGTTGCGCAGGTCCGTCTTCTCGCGGGCGATCTCGCGGCCGTCGGTGGTGCGCAGGACGAGCTCCTTGCCGTCGAGGTAGACGGCTTCGAGGTCGGCCTCGATGCGGCGGGTCTTGTCGCCGCGGACCAGGGTGACCCGGGTCGGGGAGACGGTGACGACCAGCCGTTCGTGGGCCCAGACCGCGGCGAAGACCAGGCCGAGGACCAGCCCGCCGGCGACCGCGGCCAGCGTCGCCCACGGCTGCGGCAGCTTCGTGAGCACCTTGAACACGCCCTGGAACGGGAAGGCGGGCAGGCCGCTCACCCACTCGGCGATGGCCCAGACACCCACGCCGAGCGCACCCCCGAGGAGCGGGCAGCCGACCCAGGACCCGGTGCGCAGCCACGACGGCTCGTCGACGGTCGTCTCCATGCCGCTCATTATCAGACCGCGCGCTCGGTTTATGAAACCCGGGGCGGATCCCGCGTGATCAGCCGCGGATCTCGCGTGATTGGGTGCGCATCTCGCGTGATGGGCGGGGCATCACACCACCTGGTCGATCACCTCGCGGAGCACGGCTTCCAGGCCGGGGCCGTCTTCGGCGAGGCGGGAGGAGACGAGGAGCTGGTCCTCGGCCGTGCGGAGCCAGATCGAGCCGGCGACCGAGATCTCGATGACGTTCAACCGGAACGGGTACGCGCGGCGGCCCAGCCGGACCTCGGCCTCGCGCACCAGCTGGCCGAGCCGCTCGCCGGCGACGATCTGGCGGCGGTAGAAGCCGGGGGCCCACGGGGTGCCGCCCGCCGGCTCGTTCGTCCCGCGCAGGGCGGGGCCCCGGGCGTTGGCGAAGTGGCGGGTGGCGGCCGGGGCGAAGAAGTCGAGCGCCTGGCGCATCGCGGACCCGTGCGCCAGCGCGGGCCTGCCGTACCGGGAACGCGGGCTGCGCGGGTCCGGATCCTCGCGGTTGCGCAGGAAGGCGAGCAGGTCGGTCCACCAGTCGGCCCACTGCGCCTGGACGGCGGCCCGGTCGATCGCGGCCGGGACGTGCACCGGGACCTGCGGCTCCACCGGCGGCAGCACCTGTCCTTCGGAAACGGACAGTGCCAGGGCGTCACGGATGTACAGCGCGACGTCGACCTCGGTCTCGCTGCTCCACCCGACTCGCCAGGATGTCGTGTTTTCTAGGCGCACGTCTCAACAGTACGCGGGAAAACGGCCCTACCAGCGAAAGTCGGCAAGCAGAAACAAACTCACGCTTCGCGGACCTGTTGCCAGATCAAGAAGTACGCCCGGTGGACCACATGCGCGACGCGGCTCTGCGCCGGCGTCGCCCCGAAGGAGGCGAAGGAGCGCCACCAGCCCGCGCGTTCGAGCGCGTGCGCGGCCAGCTCCGGCCGGGGCGCGCCCGGCTTGCCGAGCTGGGCGCCGATGTCGGCGTTGCTGCCGACCCGCAGCACCTCTTCGGACAGGTCCTCCGGCATGTCGACCGCGCCCGAAGCGACCAGCGTCAGCGCTTCGAGCAGCCGCAGCTGGTGGGCTTCGGGCTTGGCGAGCAGCACCTCGATGGCGTCGTGGACGCGCTGGCGCTCGGCCGGGTCGGCCGACGCGTGCGCGAGCGCGGTCACCGAGGCCAGCGCGGCGGCGGCCTTGATGCCGTCGGCGCGGGCGGCGAACACGATCGACAGCCGCTGGCGGACGGCTTCGAGGCCGGACGCGTCGAGCAGCGCCCGCCGCAGCGCGCCCGCCGTGATCTCCGGTTCCTTGCGGATGGCCTCGACGGCGTGCGAAATGCCGAACAGGTCGAGCTTCTCCAGCAGCCGCAGCCGGGTGCCCGCCGGGACGTCGCACTCCCAGCTCGTGAAGATGTCGGCCGAGATCAGCATGGTCTGCAGGACGTCGTCGTCGAGCTCGGCGAGCTGCCGCAGGGCCTCGGCGTCGGCGGAGGTGAACCCGCCGGACTCCGCGGACTCGGCGATCAGGCCGATCACCGGCAGCACGTCGGCGACGCGCGGCTTCAGCGTCGACGCCTGCTTCTCGGCGAGCAGCGTCGCGGCCTTCCAGACGTCGCCGCCGGAGCCCTCGACGGACTCGGGCGCGATGGTGTCGGCCTTGTTGAGCACGGCGATCGCGTTGACCGGGCCTGCCTCGCGGCTCGCCGTGGCCGCGGTGAAGGCGGCGAGGGCCTGCTGGTCGTCCGCGCGGACGCCCTGGGTGACGACGTACAGGACGGCTTCGGCGCCGGCGACGGCGTTGCGCGAGGTGTCGTCGAGCTCGTCCGAGCCCTCCTCGTCCTCTTCTTTGCGGTGCTTCGCCGCACCCAGCAGCTGCTCGGTGCGGGACACCGAAGCGGCGTCGAGCGAGCCGAGACCCGGGGTGTCGATCACCGTCATGCCCTGGAGGACCGCGTTGGTCAGGTACGCCTCGATGTGCGAGACCTGCTCGATGTCGACGCCCAGCTCGGCGGGGATCATGCCGTCGGCGGCGAACGGGAGCACCTGCTTGCGGCCGTCGGTGAAGACGATCTCCACGCGGTCCACCGTGCCGTACTGGAACCGGGTCACCAGCCGGGTGCACTCGCCGATGTCGGTCGGCGCCACCCGGCGGCCGATCAGGGCGTTGACCAGCGTCGACTTGCCCGACTTGATCCGGCCGGCCACGGCCACCTGCAGCGGCGCGCCGAGCCGCCGCAGCACCTCGGCGAACCCGGCGGCGGTGCGCGCGGAGACCTGCGGCTGCAGGCGGTGGCACAGGTTGGCCACGGACATCGACAGCGGACCCGCGAGCCGGCCCTGCTCCGGTGACGTCACGGCCCCCCTCCCCGTCGTGCGGACAACTCCTGAATCGTCCCATGCGCCTCATCCCGAGGTCGCACCCAAGGTGGTACCGCCGACCGACGCGCGATCTCCACCGCGCGACCTAGGGTTGGGTGGTGCGACGGCTGAGCCTCTGGATGCGTGCCCACCCCATGGCGGGCGACTCGGTGCTGGCCGTCCTGCTCGGCCTGTTCGACCTGCTGCTGTTCGCCGTCGACGGCTTCGACGAGATCGCCGAAATGCCGCCCTGGTACATCGCCGTGCCGGTGAACATCGCCATGGTGGCGCCGCTGGTGTTCCGGCGGCGGTCGCCGCTGTGGTCGGCGTACGCCGTGCTGGTGATCGGCATCATCCACGGCACGCTCGAGCTCGGCATCTCCAGCGTCGCCGCGCTGGCGATGAGCATCTACTCGGTCGTCGTCTACGCCGGACGGCGGCAGGGGCTGGTGTACGTCGGTGCCGTCGTCGCCGGGTCGGCCGTGCAGCTGGCCCTCGGTCCGGCGGACGAGCTGGTCATCGCGGCGCTGTTCCTGGCGTTCGGCATCGCACTGTGCTGGACCCTCGGCGAGTTCGTCGGGGCCCGGCGCGCCTACGACGTGGAAGTGGAGGCCCGGTTGCACCTGCTCGAGACCGAACGGGACCAGGCCACCCGGATCGCGGTGGCCGAGGAGCGCGGGCGGATCGCGCGCGAGCTGCACGACGTCGTCGCGCACGCGGTGAGCGTGATGGTCGTGCAGGCCGACGGCGCGTCCTACGCGATCCAGAGCAACCCCGAGCTCGCTCAGCGGGCCCTGCAAACGATTTCCGAGACCGGCCGCGGCGCGCTCGGCGAGCTGCGGCGGCTGCTGGACGTGCTCCGCAGCGACGACGCGGACGGCGAGCCACGGGTGCCGCAGCCGGACGCGCACGCCCTCGCCGAGCTGGCCGACCGGATGCGCACCGCCGGGGTGCCGGTGGACCTGGAGCTCGGCGAGCTCGGCGACCTGCCGGCCGGCGTCTCACTCGGCATCTACCGGATCGTGCAGGAGTCGCTGACCAACACGCTCAAGCACGCCGGCCGCGGCGCGACCGCTTCGGTGCGGGTGCACCGCACCGGCGACCTGGTGGAGGTGCTGGTGTCCGACGACGGCGCCGGCGCCGGGCAGCTGGTCGCGGCGGGCGGGCGCAATCCCCGGCTGCCGGGTGGCAACGGCTTGATCGGCATGCGCGAGCGCGCGCACGTGTACGGCGGAACGTTGGACGTCGGCCCGGCTGCGGGCGGTGGGTGGCAGGTCCGCGCGGCCCTGCCGGTTAGGTTGGACAAGTGATCCGGGTGGTGGTCGTCGACGACCAGGAACTGATGCGCGTCGGGTTCCGCATGGTGCTGGGCGCGCAGGAGGACATCGACGTCGTCGGCGAGGCGGGCGACGGGGCGCAGGCCATCGAGCTGGCCGAGCAGCTGCGTCCCGACGTCGTGCTGATGGACGTCCGGATGCCGGTGCTCGACGGCGTCGAGGCGACGAAGCGGATCGTCGCCGCGGGCACCGCGCGCGTGCTCGTGATGACGACGTTCGACCTCGACGAGTACGTCTACGCGGCACTGCAGGGCGGGGCGAGCGGGTTCCTGCTCAAGGACACCCAGCCCGGCCACCTGGTCTCGGCCCTGCGCGCGGTCGCCTCGGGTGACGCGGTGGTGTCGCCGTCGGTGACCCGGCGGCTCCTGGACCGCTTCGTCGGCACCGGCGGCCCGCCGATGCGGGACACCGCCGAGCTGGACGTGCTCACCGACCGCGAGCGCGAGGTGCTCGTGCTCATCGCCAAGGGCATGTCGAACCTCGAGATCGCCGAGGCGCTGTTCCTCTCCGAGGCGACGGTGAAGACGCACGTCGGGCGGATCCTGGCGAAGCTGGAGCTGCGGGACCGGGTGCAGGCCGTGGTGCTGGCCTACGAAACCGGCCTCGCGCGCCCCGGCATCGCCTGACTCAGCGGAAGCCGTCCGGCGGGGTGGTCGCCGGGTCCTTGCCCGCGTGGCGGACCTCGGTGAGCCAGCGGCCGAAGTCCGGGCGGTCGCCGTCGATGTCCGTGTAGCCGTACTCCTTCATCAGCGTCCAAGAGGCCAGCGTCTGCCCGGCGAACCGGCCGACGTCGGGGTCCTGCGCCAGGGCCGCGACGCCGCGGGCCAGCAGGTACGGCGTCTCGGAGATCTTGAAGTCGACCGGGGCCAGCTTGCCGACCGCGTCGCGCCAGTTCTCCTCGGTGACCTCGAAGTGGTCGAGCATCGACTCCGAGCGCAGGAAGCCCGGCGTCACCGCCAGGCCGACGCAGTCGTGCTTCTTCAGCTCCACGCCCAGCGCTCGGCCGAGCGCGCGGATGCCGCACTTGGCCAGGTAGTAGGGGAGGCCCGCGCCGACGTAGTCGTCGTTGTCGCCGTCGGTCACCTCGAGGACCAGGCCCCGGCGGGCGAGCACCAGCGGCAGGAGCTTGTGCAGCGCGATCAGGTGCGTGTCCAGCGCGTTGTGCGTCAGGGTGAGCGCGTCCTCCAGCGGCGTCTCCCAGAACGGCGCGTCGAAGTGGAAGTACATGTCGCCGCCCCAGACGTCGTCGACCAGGATGTCGATCCCGTCCACTTCGGACTCGATACGGGCCCTGAGTGCGTCCACATCGGACTGCGAGGTGAAGTCGCAGCGGACGACCACCGCTTTGCCGCCGGCCGCTTCGACCAGCTCACCCGTCTCTTCGATCGTCTCCGGGCGCTTCATCGGCGACACGGTTTCGCGCGTCGTGCGGCCGGTGACGTACACCGTCGCCCCCGCGCGGCCCAATTCCACCGCGATCGCCCGCCCACAGCCCCGCGTCGCCCCGGTGACCACGGCGACCTTGCCCCGCAAACTCACGAGTCCTCCCGTCCCCGCCACGCGGACAGCACCGCGTCGACGTCCTCCGCCAGCCGGTCGGCCAGCCGCCCGTGCGGCCGGATCGACCAGTCGATCGACACCCCGTTGATGACCCCGAGCACCGCGCGGGCCGCCCGCGGCACGCTCGGCGCGTGCGGCAGCGACGAAGCCGCCGCCCGCACCAGCCGCCGCAGTTCTCCTTCGACCGCCGTGAAGTGCTCGCCCAGCAGCGACCGCAGCACCGGGTCGCCGATGTCCACGCCGAGCTGGCCCAGGTGGTTCGCGGCCTCTTCGGCGTCACCGAGCACCGCGTAGACCGAGACCGCCGCGGCGCGCAGGCCGTCGACCGGGTCGTCCGCCCGCTCGGCGCACTCCCGCATCTGCTCGACCGCCCGCTGCGTGGCCCGCCGGCTCATCGCCTGCAGCAGACCGCTCTTGGAGCCGAACCGCTGCGCGACCGTGCCGACCGAGACCCCGGCTTCGGCCGCCACCTGCGCCAGCGTGAAACCCGGGCCGCAGCGGCCGATCACGGTCTCCGCCGCGGCCAGCAGCCGCTCATCGGTGATGCTCCTCGGCCGGGCCACGCCGTTATTGAACCACAGTTCATTAATGACGTCGAATCAGGGTTGACTCAGGGTCATCACGGATCGCGCATCGGCCGAAGAGCCAGCAAGGTACTACTCAGGTAGGGGGAGGGGTTCGGCCTCCAGGGTGACGCGCGAACCACCCCCGACCCGCGACGATGAACGCGTCGTAAGCGAGGGGCGGAAGAGGAGCAGCCATGATCGAGGCAACCGGCCTCACCAAACGGTACGGAAAGACGCTGGCGGTGAACAACCTGTCGTTCTCCGTGTCCGCGGGCCAGGTCACCGGCTTCCTCGGCCCGAACGGGGCGGGCAAGTCCACCACCATGCGGATGATCCTGGGCCTGGACAACCCGACCGGCGGCCAGGTCACCATCGGGGGCAAGAAGTACCACGACCTCAAGGAGCCGCTGCGCACCGTCGGCGCCCTGCTCGACGCGAAGTGGGTGCACCCCAACCGCTCGGCGCGCGCCCACCTGCTGTGGATGGCGAAGTCCAACCGTATCCCGGCCACCCGCGTCGACGAGGTCCTCGAGACGGTCGGCCTGACCAGTGTCGCGGGCAAGCGCGCCGGCGGGTTCTCACTCGGCATGTCGCAGCGCCTCGGCATCGCGGCCGCCCTGCTCGGCGACCCGGAGGTGCTGCTGTTCGACGAGCCGGTGAACGGCCTCGACCCCGAGGGCATCCTCTGGATCCGGAAGTTCATGCACCGGCTGGCCGACGAAGGCCGCACCGTGTTCGTGTCGAGCCACCTGCTTTCGGAGATGGCGCTGACCGCGAGCAACCTCGTGGTGATCGGCCGCGGGCAGCTGATTTCGCAGTCGTCGACCGAAGAGTTCGTCTCCCGCGCCGCGGAGAACACGGTCAAGGTGCGCTCGCCGCAGCTGGCCGAGCTCCGCGACGCGCTGCAGCGCGCCAGCGCCGGTGTCACCGGGGACGACACCGGGCTCGTGGTGTCCGGGATGGACAGCGACAAGATCGGCGAGATCGCCGCCGCCAACCGGATCGTGCTGCACGAGCTGAGCCCGCAGACCGGCTCGCTCGAGCAGGCCTTCATGCAGATCACCGGCGACTCCGTCGAGTACCACACCGGCCTCGACGCCGAGGCGCAGCACGTGCTCGAGTCCGCCAAGTAACCGGGGAAACCAAGACCATGAACCTGCTCGCCGTGGAACGCATCAAGCTGTTCTCGACCCGCTCGCCGTGGTGGTGCGCGCTCATCACCCTGGCACTGGCCATCGGCTTCGCCGCCATCTTCTCCGGCGCGTCGCCCGCCGACGAACCGGTCTCCGTGGCCGCCACCCAGTTCGGCGGCTCCCAGTTCGGCATCGCCGTCGTCATGGTGCTCGCCGCGCTCGCGGTGACCACCGAATACCGCTTCAACACCATCCGGACGACCTTCCAGGCTGTGCCGCACCGCTCGCCGGCGCTGGTCGCCAAGACGATCGTCGTCGCGCTCGTGGCCCTGGTGATCGGCGAGATCGCCGCCTTCGGCGCCCTCGGCCTCAGCATGCTGATGCGGCCGAACGACGGCATCGGCCTGCACACCACGCAGGACTGGCTGAACGTCGCCGGGCTCGGGCCGGTGTTCGCGGTCGCCGCCGTGCTCGCCGTCGCGCTCGGGATCCTCGTCCGGCACAGCGCCGGCGCCATCGCCCTGCTGCTCATCTACTACTTGGCCGTCGAAGAGCTGGTGCAGCTCATCCCGAAGGTCGGGCACCACATCCACGAGTGGCTGCCGTTCAACGTGGCGAACAAGTTCCTGCGCGGTGCCGCCGCCGGGGGCGACGGCCCGCCGCCGTCGGATTCGCCGCTCAGCCCGGGCTGGGCGCTGGCGTACTTCGCCGGCATCGCGCTCGTGTTCCTGCTCGTCGCGCTCGGGGTCGCGAAGAAGCGGGACGCCTAGGGGGTAACAGGGGAAAAGGGGAGAACACCGGATCCGGGTCGCGCTGTCGGGGGGCGACCCGGATCCGGTGTTTCGCAGTAGGCTCGCCGACGACGGACGGGGAGCCCATGATCGAAGCGACGGCACTGACCAAGCGGTACGGCGCCACCACCGCGGTGGACGCGCTGACCTTCACCGCCCGCTCGGGGCGCGTCACGGGCTTCCTCGGCCCGAACGGCGCCGGCAAGTCCACGACCATGCGGCTGATCCTCGGCCTCGACCGCCCGGACGCCGGCCACGTGCTCGTCGACGGCGTCCCGTACCGGCAGCTGGAAGATCCACTGAGGACGGTCGGCGCGATGCTGGACGCCACCTGGCGCCACCCCGGCCGCAGCGGGCGCGACCACCTGCGCTGGCTGGCCGCCACCAACGGCATCCCGGACAAGCGCGTCGAAGAGGTGCTCGCGCTGGTCGGGCTGACCAGCGTCGGCAAGACGCGGGTGCTGCAGTACTCGCTGGGCATGCAGCAGCGGCTCGGGATCGCCGCCGCCATGCTCGGCGACCCGCGCGTGCTGCTGTTCGACGAGCCGGTGAACGGCCTCGACCCCGAGGGCATGGCCTGGATCCGCCAGCTGCTGCACGCGCTGGCCGCCGAAGGCCGGACCGTGTTCGTCTCCAGCCACCTGCTGCCCGAGATGGCGCAGACCGCGCAGGACCTCGTGGTGATCGGCCGCGGCCGGCTGATCTACCAGGGCACCATGGAGGAGTTCATCGCGCAGACGAGTGAACACGGCGTGCGCGTCCGCACCCCGCACGCCGACCGGCTGCGGACGGCGTTGACCGGGCAGGCCGAGTTCACCGAATCGGGTGATGCGTTCGTGGTGTCCGGGTTGGACAGTGACCGGATCGGGCAGCTCGCCTTCGACGCCGGCGCGACGCTGCACGAGCTCAGCCCGATCTCCGGCTCGCTCGAGCAGGCCTACCTCGACCTCACCCGTGACGCCGTCGAGTTCGCGGTGCCGTCCCCGGAGTCCTCCCGATGATCGCCAACCTCCTCCGCGCCGAGCGCATCAAGCTGTTCAGCACCCGGGCGCCGTGGTGGTGCCTGGCCATCGCGGTGGTCGCGCCGCTCGGCTTCACCGCGCTGTTCTTCGCGCTGGCCGGCCCGGAGATCCCGCCGACGGTCGGCAACACCCAGCTCGCGAGCGGCAACGGCCGGTCCGTGCTGCTCGTCCTCGCCGTGCTCGCGACGGCGTCGGAGTTCAACTGGGGCACCATGCGCCTGACGTTCCAAGCGGTGCCGAGCCGGGTGCCCGCGCTGGTCGCCAAGGTCGTGGTCGTCGCCGCGCTGGGCACGGTGCTCGGGCTGGTCGTCGGCTTCGGGTCATGGGGGCTGGCGGCGCTGGTGCAGCCGGACGCCGACCTCGCGCTGCAGTCGGCCGCCGCGTGGCGCTCGGTGCTCGGCCAGAGCCTGGTCTTCCTCTTCACCGCGGTCGCCGGGGTCGGCGTCGCGCTGCTGCTGCGCAGCGTCGCCTTCGCCCTGACCATCGTCCTCGTGTGGACACAGGTGCTGGAAGGCGTCGTCCTCTTCATCCCGGGCTTCGGCAAGCACGTCTACCAGTGGATGCCCTTCCACGCGGCCGACGAGTTCGTCGGCGCGGCGAGCTTCACCGGCGGCTCGCTGCAGCTGCCGTCGGCGCCGCTCGGGCCGTGGGGGTACCTCGGTTACTTCGCGGCCATCACCGTTGCCCTGTTCGTGGCCGGGGTACTCGTAACGGCACGGCGCGACGCCTGAGCGTGACCGCGGTCTCAATACCCCAAAAAACCTTGTTAACAAAAGGTGAAACAGCTGTGGCCTGTCTCACAGGCACCGGACATACTGCTATGACCAGGCAATATTCGTAAGTGAGCACCGGAACCGTCTAGCTCCCCTGGAGGTGAATCTTGACGGTGGACACCGGGCAAGAATTGGGCGGCACGATTCCCCGAGCCCGCGTCGAAGACGACGCACCCCGGCTCGAACCCATGCTGGACCTCGAATGGTCGCGGGCGATCGAACTCCCGCAGGCCGCCATGACGGCGGCGACTCCCGCCGAACTCCGCCGGGCGTGGGTGCACCGCGCCCCGGAGGACAGCGTCCTGGCCCTGTTCCGCGCTTCGGCCGGGATGGCGGGCCCGATCCCCGCGCCGTGGTGGCTGCGCGCGGTCGCCGACGGCACGCTCGATTCGCGGGAACAGGGTTTCCGCGTCGAGGACCGGATCGCGCAGCTGCTCGGCAGGCGCCCGGGGTGGGAATTCGTCCCGTGGGCGGCGGACGGCGAATCCGGCTACTGGGAGTTCATGCCGTCCGAACGCGGCAAATCGGGACACGCGATTCCCACGACGGTGATGAACACCGACCGGCACCCGGGCTGGATCGACGTCCTGCCCGCGCACACCGGCCGGACACCGGACCCGATCCCGATCGCCGGGCTGGCCGGACTGCGGTCGCGTCTCGGGGTGATCGAGGCCATTCGTTAATCCATCCATGCCCCCGCCACCACCCTCAACGGAGGCGCTACGCGCCCGGCTACATTGCCTCTGTGGAGAAAGAGGACGGACGTCGGCTGCGCAGCGTGGTCAGTTACGTCAAGCGCGGTGGCCGGATGACCGTCGGGCAGCAGCGGGCGTGGGAAGAACACTGGCCGCGGCTGGGCCGCACGGTGAGCGAACTGCCCGAAGGGCCGATCGACTTCACCGCGTGGTTCGGCCGCGAGGCGCCGGTGATGCTGGAGATCGGCTCCGGCATGGGCGAGACGACCTCGCAGCTGGCCGCCGCAGCGCCGGAGCTGAACTACGTCGCCGCCGAGGTCTACGACCCGGGCCTCGGGCAGCTGATGCTGCGCGCCGAAAACCTCGGCGTGAAAAACCTGCGGCTGCTGCACGGCGACGCCGTCGTGCTGCTGACCGAGCACGTCGAGCCGGACTCGCTGCACGGCGTCCGGCTGTTCTTCCCTGACCCGTGGCCGAAGAAGAAGCACCACAAGCGGCGGATCGTGTCGCCGTCGTTCGCCGCGCTCGTGGCGTCCCGGCTCGCCCCCGGCGGCACCTTCCACATGGCGACCGACTGGGAGAACTACGCCGAGCAGATGCTCGAGGTCTGCTCCGCGGAGCCGGCGCTGAAGAACCGGTACGACGGCTGGGCGCCGCGGCCGGAGTGGCGGCCGGTGACCAAGTTCGAGCAGCGCGCCGACGTCGAAGGCCGCGTCTCGCACGACCTGATCTTCGAAAAGCGCTGAAGGGAACTCTCCCCGGATCCCCTGCGGAGAGAGTCCCCTTCAGCTCACCACCCCCGGTATCCGCCGCTGCCTCGACTGCAGCGGCGGACGCCTCATTCGTCGGCCAGCGGTTCCGCCTGGACCCGCTTCAGCGCCGGCGTGCAGACCGACGCGCCGAGCAGGGCCACCCCGACGCCCAGCACCACCGGCGCCAGCAACCACGGGCTGACCACGATCCCCCGCGGGTCGACCATGCTGTACAGCCCAACGCCGACCAGTACCCCGACGATTCCCGCGCCGATGGTCGCGACCAGCGCCGGCAGCGCGGCCTCCATCCGCAACGCCCGCGCCAGCACCCGCACCGGGGTGCCCGCGGCCATCAGCGCGCCGAACGTGCGGCGGCGGTCCATCACCGAGCCCGCGGTGGCGACCGCGGCACTGCAGCCGGCCAGGATCCCGGCGGCGATCAGCCCGATCACGGTGACCCGGCGCAGGTCGCCCAGCTCGGTCTGCTGGTTGAACAGGTACTGGTCGCGGCTGCCGATCTCCTCGCCCGCCGCCGGTCCGGCCAGCGCCGTCCGGACGATCTCGCGGTTCGCGTCGGTGGTCGGCGCGACGACGGTGTAGGTGGCCGGCTCGAGCCCGGCCGGCAGCGCGGCGGGATCGACGATCAGCGTGTCCGACAGGTCCGCGTCGCGGGGCGGCACGGCTTCCATCCGCGTCCCCGACTTCGGGGCCACCGCCGTCCCCTCCCACGAGGACGCGAACTTGAACGCCGCCAGGTCGATCGGCGTGGCCCCGAAGACGGCCGGCCCGCCGGCGCAGTTCTCCGGCGTGAGGCCGTAGCGGGTCAGCTTGACCGCGTCGGCGCAGGTCATCACCAGCGCGCGGTGGCCGTAGCGGTTGGGGGCCTCGCCGCGGACGAGGTAGACGTCGCCGACCGCGACCGCCTGCTCGGGCTGGCCGTACTTCCGCAGGGAGGCGTTGGCCTGCTCGACGATGCTGCCCGCGTGCCGGCTGTCGGTGTTGACGTAGAGCACGGAGTCGGCGAAGGACCGCCCGCCACCGGCCATCGATTCGAACGTCGGCAGCAGCGTCAGCGCCATCGACCCGGCGAACACCGCGAGCACGATCCCGGCGGAGGAGCGGTAGGCGCCCTTCGGGTCGTCACGCAGGCGGCGCCCGGCGAGCAGCGCGGACGGGCGCCGCCAGATCCGGACGAACGTGCCGCCGACCGCCGACGTCACCCACGGCCCGACGATCGCGGCCGAGCCGACCAGGAAGAACAGCCCCGCCATGACGAACCCGATGCCGCCGTACTCCTTCGCCGTCGTCACCGCGACGAGGAAGAACGCCCCGGCCGCGGGCAGCGCCAGCAGCCGCCACCAGTGCAGCGGCTTCTTCGTGTGGCCGCCGGTCGCGAACAGGGGGTTCTTCAGCACCCGGCGCAGGCCGAGGACACCGGCCAGCACCACCAGCACCGGGATGGCCACGATGATGAACACCGTCAGGCCCACCGGCAGCGCGAAGTCGGACGCCAGCCAGGTCCCGCCGGCCCACGGCACGAAGGACGCGAGACCGTGCAGCGCCGGGCTGATCAGCAGGCCGAGCAGCGCACCGATGCCCGCCGAGAGCGTCGTCTCGGCGGCCACCATGTTCGTGACCTGCCCCGGCGTCGCCCCGGCCAGCCGGATCGCGGCGAGCCGCCGTTCCCGCCGGGCCGCGGTCAGCCGCGCCGACGACGCGACCAGCACCAGGCTCGGCACCAGCAGGACGATGATCCCGACCCAGGACAGCAGCATGAGCAGGGGATCCGGGCTGGCCTTGCCCGCCGGGAAGCCCGTCAGCGGGTACGCGTTCTCCGGCATCGCGTCCGGCGTGTGCCCGACGAGCGCGACGAGCTGTTCCGGGAAGCGGAGGGCGTCCTCGCCGAGCGCGCCGACGGGCTTGCCGAACCGGTCGCCGAGCTGGTTGGCCGGGTGCGCCTGCAGGAGCCGGCCGAGCGCGGGCGACACGACGGTCTCCCCCGGCCCCGGCAGCTGCGGCACCCCCGGCGGCAGTGCGATCGACCCGGTCGCGGCACCGGGGACCGGCGCGACGTCGACGCGGACGATCTGCTGTCCGGCGAAGTAGTCCGTGGCGGCGTTGAACAGCATCTTCCGCTGGCCGTCGAGCTGGTAGCCGACGTGGTGTTCGCCCTGCCAGATGGCACGCTGCTCGCGGTTCTGCGTCGCGAACGGCAGCGTCGCCAGCAGCAGGACCAGCCCGGTCGCGACGGCCACCCCGACCGCGGTGAGGATCGCCGACGTCCGGGTCCGCCGGTCGACCTTCAGCACCCGCAGGGCGATCTGGAGGGAGTTCACGCCGCCAGCCTCGTCGCGATCAGGCCGTCGCGGATGGCGACGGTCTTCGGCATCGACTCGGCCAGCTCGCGGTCGTGCGTCACCACGATCACCGCGGCGCCGGTTTCGTGGGCGGCACCGAGGAGGGCGTCCATCGTCTCGCGGCCGGTCCGCGTGTCGAGCGCGCCGGTCGGCTCGTCGGCGAAGATGACCTTCGGCCGGTGGGTCAGCGCCCGGGCGATCGCGACGCGCTGGGCCTCGCCGCCGGACAGCTCACCGGGACGGCGGCGTTCCTTGCCGGCCAGGCCGAGGCGGGACAGCCAGACCCGGCCGGCGTCGATGGCCTCCTTGCGCCCGAGCCCGGCCAGCAGCGACGGCAGCGCCACGTTCTCTTCGGCCGACAGCTCGGCCACCAGCATCCCCGACTGGAAGACGAAGCCGAACTCGGTGCGGCGCAGCTCGCTGCGCTTCTTCTCGCCGAGGTGGTCGATCCGCTGCCCGCCGAGGAAGATCTGCCCGTCGTCGGCCCGGAGGATGCCGGCCAGCACGTGCAGCAGCGACGTCTTGCCCGAGCCGGACGGCCCGACGATGGCGACGGCGTCCCGCGGCTGGATGTCGATGTCGATGCCGGCCAGGGCGTACTGGGTGCCGTAGCGCTTCACCAGCCCGCGGCCGGAGAGCACCGCGCCGTTCATCGCGTGTGGGGTGTTCGGGTCCACGAGGTTCTCCCTCTCGGTCGGATCTTGACGCCGACGAGCCTCGCGGAAATCGGGGTGCGTCCACTTCGGGCAGACGGCCACTGCCGGGCCGGGCCGCCTCGGCCGATCGGCCGAGGGAGCGCGGGCCACTCGGCCAAGGTGCGGGGACCGGGGAATCACGTAACGTCACGTTGTGCCCGCCGCGCCCCCCTCGAAAACGCTCTCCACCCGCATCACCGCCCTGGTGCGGCGCATCGGCGTGCCCTCGGCGGTGCTGTACGCGGCGCTGTTGTTCGACCTCGTCTTCACGACGCAGGCGGCGCTCGACGAGCACGGGCCGCGCTTCGTCGACTTCGGCCTGCTGCCCGGCATCCTCGGCATGGTCGCGTGCGGGCTCTGGGCCCAGCAGCGCGCCGCGGTCGCCGGGGTGACCGGTGGCGCGGTGCTGATCTTCTCCACCCTCTTCATCCACGCGTTCCACATCCCGCCCTACTCCAGCGTGCTGCCGAAGGTGACGATCACGGAGGTCGTGGCCGGGGTGCTGATGGTCTACTACGTGGCCCGCCGGGCCCGTGCGGGCGTGGCGTTCTGCGTGGTCGGCTTCCTGGTCTTCGCCGGGCTCGTCGCCGTCTTCGGCCGGTACGCGGGTGTCGGCGACATCGACAGCGGCACGGGCACCCAGGCGCTGCTGTTCGGCGTGCTGCTGCTCGGCGGGGCGCTGGTGCCGGCCATCGCCGCGCGTGACCGCCGGCCGCAGGCCGATCCGCGGGCGCGCCGGCTGCACCGGGTGAACGAGCTGGCGATGGGGCAATGGCCGCTGATGGGGCTGCTGGCGTTCGCGCTGCTGTTCGAGTTCGGCTACACGTATTCAAGCAACGCCCGCGCGTTCCCGATCCTGTTCTGCTCGCTGGTCGCGGCCGTCATCGCGGTGCTCTCCCCGCGGCGGCCCGCCGACGCGCTGCTCGGCCTCGCCGGGATCATGCTCGTCTCCGCGGTGATCACGCCGTTCCTGAACCTGCGGTCCTACGACTACGTGCTGCCCGGCGGGGTGCCTGCCGCGCAGGTGATCGCCGGCCTGGGCGTGGTGGTGAACCTGACCCGCGCCCAGGGGCTGAGCCGTTCCTGGCCGCGGATCGCCGTGCTCTCGAGCGTGGTGGCGCTCGCCGCGATCCTCAACTCCTACCCGTCGCGGGGCCTGCAGACCGACCCCCAGACGCTGTCGCTGCTGGCCTTCTCCGCGACGCTGATGCTGGGCATCGCCATCGCCGTCGGCCTGATGCTGCGCTCGCGGGACGCCCAGCGCACCCAGGCGGTGCAGACAGCGGTGAGCGACGCGCAGACGGCCGAGCGGATGGCGCTGGCCCGCGAGCTCCACGACGTCGTCGCCCACCACGTCACCGGGATCGTGGTGCAGGCGCAGGCCGCGCGGATGATGGCCGCGCAGAAGCCGGAGATCGCGGTCGAGGCGATGGCGCGGATCGAGAACGCCGGCGTCGAGGCGCTCGCCGCGATGCGCCGGCTGGTCCGCTCGATGCGCGGCGACGCGCCGGCCGGGATGAGCGAGTTCAGCGAGCAGGCCACCACCGATCTCGGCGCCGACCTACGGAAACTGGTCGAGTCGGCCAACCACGGCGTACCGACGTCGATGCACCTGGACGTGCCGCCGGACCTGCCGCACGAGGTCGGCCGTTCGGCGCTGCGGCTGGTGCAGGAGTCGCTGACGAACGTCGGCAAGCACGCTTCGGGCGCGACCGAAGCCGTCGTCGTCGCGGAGGTGGCCGGCGGTGAACTGCACCTGCGGGTGACGGACAACGGGCGCGAGCCGGCGCACCGGCCCGCCGGCGGGTCGGGCGGTTACGGTCTGGTCGGCATGCGCGAACGCGTCGCGCTGCTCAAGGGCCGGCTGTCGGCCGGGCGCGGCCCGGACGGCGGCTGGCGCGTCGAAGCTTGGCTGCCGCTGACGGCTGGAGAAGACATGGAAGGGGACGAGTGATCCGGGTACTGATCGCGGACGACCAGGAGATGGTGCGGATGGGCTTCCGCATGATCCTGGACGCGCAGGACGACATCGAGGTCGTCGCCGACGTCGCGGACGGCGTCTCGGCGGTCTCGAAGGCCCGCGAGCTGCGCCCGGACGTCTGCCTGCTCGACATCCGGATGCCCGGCCTCGACGGCCTGGAGGTCACCCGCCAGCTGGCCGGGCCGGACGTGACCGACCCGCTGAAGGTGGTCGTGGTCACGACGTTCGACCTCGACGAGTACGTCCACACGGCCCTGCGCAACGGCGCGCACGGCTTCCTGCTGAAGGACGCGGGCCCGGCCCTGCTGATCGAGGCGGTCCGCGCGGCCGACCGCGGCGACGCGCTGGTCTCGCCGCAGATCACCGTCCGGCTGCTCAAGCACTTCAACGGGGCCGACTCGGTGAAGCGGCGGGCCGAGCCGCCGTCCGAGCCGCTGACCGCCCGCGAACTCGACGTCGTCAAGGCGGCGGCGCGCGGGCTGACGAACACCGAGATCGGCGCGGAGCTGTTCATGTCGCTGTCGACGGTGAAAACGCACCTGGCGTCGGTGCAGAGCAAGATCGGCGCGCGGAACCGGGTGGAGACCGCGGCGTGGGCGTGGCGGAGCGGAGTCGTTTCGTAATTCCCGGTGCGTAGTATCCAGAGATGCAACGCCGTTTCCACGCCCCTGTCGTTCTCCCCGCCGACCCGTCCTGTTCGCTTCTCCGTGACGCGGTCGTCGACGTCGACGCCGATGGGCGCATTTCGCACTGCGGACCGGCGGCCACCGCCCCCGAGTCCGCCGCGCCGGTCACCACCCTGACCGGCATCCTGCTGCCCGGACTGGTCAACACGCACGCGCACAGCCCGATGACGCTGCTGCGCGGCATGGGCGGCGACCTGCCGCTGCTGCCGTGGCTCAACGAGATCATCTGGCCCGCCGAGGCGAAGCTGCGGCCCGAGGACATCCGCACCGGCATGCTCCTCGGCTCGGTCGAGATGCTCCGCCACGGCGTCACCACCAGCGCCGAGATGTACTTCGAAGGCGAGCAGCTGGTCGACGCGGTCCTCACGACGGGCGGCCGCGTGCTGGTCGCACCGCCGGTGATGGAGCTGCCGGGGCTGGACTGGAAGGCCCAGCTGGCGGGCATCGAGCGCTGGATCGACACCGACGGCCTCCGCTTCGGCCACGGCGACCGCATCGAGCTCGGCTACGGCCCGCACTCGGCGTACATGCTGTCGGCCGAGGGCCTGCGCGCCACGGCGGAGTCGGCGGCCGCGCGCGGGGCACTGGTCCAGATCCACGTCGCCGAGGCGGCGCTCGAGGACGCGGCGGTGCGTGAGACGCACGGTTCGGTGCCGGCCCTGCTGCGCGAGCTGGGCATGCTGGACGGCCGGGTGCTGGCGGCCCACTCGATCCACCTGTCGGACGCCGACATCGAGCTGTTCGCTGCCCACGGCGTCGGCATGGCGCACTGCCCGGGCTCGAACGCGAAGCTGGCCTCGGGGATCGCGCGGATCGCGGACCTGCGCGCCGCCGGGGTACCGGTCGGTCTCGGCACCGACGGCCCGGCGTCCAACGACGACCTCGACCTGTGGGAGGAACTCCAGCTGGCGGCGATGTTCGCCCGCTTGTCGACGGGCGACTCGACGATCCTGACGGCAGCGGACGTGTTCCTGCTGGCGACCCGGGGTGGAGCGGCGGCACTGGGCCGGTCGGACATCGGCGCCCTGGAGCCGGGCCGGTGGGCCGACCTGGTGCACATCGACCTGGACGACCCGGCGTTCGCGTGCGGGCTGGACGTACCGGACGTGCAGCTGCTGTCGAACCTGGTGTGGGCGGCGGGGTCGCGGCGGGTGCGGGATGTTTGGGTCGCGGGCGAGCAGGTGGTGGCCGACGGGGAGTCGGTGAAGGTGGACCGGGCGAAGGTACAGGCCGGCGTGGCGGAGACGGCGGCACGGCTGCGGGCTTAGCGGGCGGCGGCGGGCTTAGCGGGCAGCGGCGGGCTTAGCGGGCAGCTGCAGGCTTAGCCGGCGGCTGCCGGTTAGCGGGCGGCTGCCGGTTAGCGGGCAGCTGCCGGTTAGCGGGCAGCTGCCGGTTAGCGGGCGGCTGCGGGCTTAGCGGCGGCTGCGGGCTTGATCCACAGGCGCGCGCGGTTGTGGACAACCCGGGCCCCGAGGCGGCGATCGGGCGGTTTCGTCGGTGGGGGCCGATAGACTGGACTTGGGGACGCCCCCCAGGGAGGGCGGGGGAGTTTGTCCGGGCCTTGGCGGCTGCGGCGCACATGCCGGACCGCGGCGATCGCAACGCTGAAGCAGAACCGGCACACCGCCCAGACCTCCCCGCAACCCCGATCCGAAGCCAGAACACGGCCGGCAGTGCCGGGTCAAGGCATCTTTCCCGCCTTGACGCGGTACTGCCGGCCGTAGTCACAATCGGGCTTCGGGGTGGCGGGCACCGAGCCGCGAGCGAACGCACATCCGCGAGCATCGGGTGGCCGAGACGGCGACGCGGCTGCGGGCCTAACGCGGGCGGAGGATGATCTCCGTCGGGTGGGCGTCCGGCGTGGCTGCCACCGCCGTCGCCACCGCGGTGGCCACCGAGTCCGCCTTCAGCAGGTGCGTTGTGTCGTACTCGCGGCCCTCACCCGCGAAGATCTCCTGCTGCATCTCCGTGTCCGTGCGGCCCGGGTACACCGATGTCACGCGGATGTCCTTTTCCTCCTCGCGGAGGGCGTCGGCGAAGGCGCGGACGGCGAACTTGCTCGCCGCGTACGGGGACCAGCCCGGGCGGGCGTTCAAGCCCGCTCCGGAGTTGATCACCACCACGTGGCCGCGGGCTGCGCGCAGCGCCGGGAGGAGCAGGCGGGTCAGCTCGACCACCGCCAGGGTGTTGACCTCGAAGTTCTCGCGCCACGCCGACGCCGAGGCGTCCTCGATGCGGCCCAGGCGTGCGACGCCCGCCGAGTGGACCAGGACCTCCAAAGACCCGATGTCCGCGACCGCCGCCGCCAGGGAAGCCGGGTTCGTCAGCTCGACCGGCCACGGCTTCGCCCCCGGGAGCTCCTTCGCCAGGGCTGCCAGCGCGTCGGCGTCGCGGCCGCCGAGCAGCAGGCGGTGCGTTGGGGACAGCTGGTGGGCGATCGCCGCGCCGATTCCGCGGGACGCGCCCGTCACCAACGCGAGGGGGAGATCCGTCATGCCCCCACCGTAGCGGCGAAGCCGGCGTCCACCGTGCGGTCTTCGCGCTTGCCCGCGCCGAGGGTGCGCGGGTCCGTGCAGCCGGACGCCGGGTCCGCGTCGGAGTCGCGGGTGTCGTCGCCCGCGTCCTTGGGGGCCGGGTGGTGGCCGTCCGCAGTGAAGCACACCTGGTACGTGCCGTCCTCCAGGCCGTCGAAACCGTACGAGCCGTCCGGGCCGGTCACCACGTTCGCCACTTCCTTGCCGCTCGCGTCCTTCAGCACCACCTTGACGCCGGCGAGGCCCGGCTCGCCCGCGTCCTGCAGGCCGTTGCCGTCGGTGTCGGTCCAGGCGAAGTCGCCGATCCGGTTCGTCGGGGCGAGCAGCCCGAGGTCCACCGCGAAGTCTTCGTGGGACGGGCCGCCGACGGTGCGCGGCGGGGTGCAGCCGTCCGGGCCGGCGTCCGAGTCGCGGTCTTCGCTGCCCGCGTCGCGGCGGGTCACCGTGAACTCCGCTGGGACCGCGAAGCAGACCTGGTACGTGCCGTCCTTCAGCTTCTCGAAGCCGTACTTGCCCTTGTCGTCGGTCGTCGTGGTGGCGACCGTGCCGCCCGCGCCGTCCTTCAACGTCACCTTGACGCCTGCGACGCCGGGCTCGGCCGGGTCCTGGAGGCCGTCGCGGTTGCGGTCCGCCCAGACGAAGTCGCCGATCTTCGCGATGGCCGGCGGTGGCGACACCGTGATCGTCGCCGACGCCGTCTTGTCGCCGAGCGCGCCGCCCGCGCCGCCCGCGTAGTGCACGCCGGTCACCGTCGCCGTGTTGACGTGCCCGCTGTCGGCCACCGTGAGCTCCGGGTGGTCGCAGGTCAGCTGCCGGTTCGCGCCCGCCGCCAGCGCGAACGGCTCGAACGAGCCGGTGCACCACGGGTCCTGCACGGTGATCCCGGTCAGGTCCTGGGTGCCCTCGTTGGTCACGGTGATGCGGTAGTGCGCGGTTTCGCCCGCGGTGACCGTCGCGAACGTGGCCCACGCGCCGGTCGCCGGGTTCTGCACTTCCTTCTTCACCGAGTAGGCCGCGAGCTGGAGGTCGACGCAGTCCCAGTGCAGCCGGTCGAGGGTGGTCGTGGCGAAGAACTTCACCGCCGTCGCCTTGGCCGGCGCCGTCGCGGCCGGGAAGTCCTGCCGGACGAGAGCGCCGTCGCCGGCGTAGTGGTCGGCGACGAGCTTGGTCTCCTGGATCTGCGTGCCGGTGGCGTCGTAGAACCGCAGGCCGGTGGCCGGTTCGTAGCGCGGCGCGATCGAAGCCGTCCAGACGCCGAGGGTGTAGACGCCGCCGGGCACGAACCGCTCGGTCTGGTACGCGGTGCTGGTCTTGCCGTCCGGCGTCTGGATGACCGCCGCGCGCTGCCCGTCGACCGCGTACTGCTGTTCGGTCGCCAGTCTCGGCACCTTCGCGGCCGGTGTTCCGGGCGGGACCGGCGCGGCCGGGTTGAAGACGTACCCGTCGGGTGCGCCGTTCCTCGCCGTTTCCTCGACACTCGGGTTCGCCGCGAGCCCGCCGCAGACCGGCGGCGCGTCCTCGGCGACGGACGCCGACGCGGGAACGACCGCCGCCGCGATCGCCACCACCGCCACTGCCGCCGTGCGCCCCGAGAAGATCACCCTTCGACTATGGCGCGCGGCGCGGGCCCGCACCGGCCGAAGACCGTCCACTTAAGAGTGAACCTCGGCCGGGCGGGACCGTGCGTCAGCGTTCGCCGATGCGGCCGGGCAGCCCGAAGCGGCCCTTCTTCCACACCGACACGATGGCCGGCCGCGGCTGGGCGGTGCCGCCGTCCGGCCAGTGCGACGTCGGGTTCGCCGAGCTCGCCGCGTTCTCCCCGGGGTGCTGGACCGCGACGAGGACCAGGTTGTCGGTGACGACCGGGCCGCACGTCTCGGCGCCGACCGGCACCGACAGGAACTGCTTGACGTGCCCGCGCTCCGGGCCGGTGACCGGCACCGAGAACAGGCCGTCGTTCGCGCCGAGCGCGTTGCCGTCGGTGGCGACCCACAGGTTGCCGTGCCGGTCGAAGGCCACGTTGTCCGGGCAGGAGATCGGGCTGACCTGGTTCTTCGGGAACCCGCCGAAGTAGGTGTCGGCCGCCGCGGGGTCGCCGCAGACCAGCAGCAGCCGCCAGGCGAACCGGGTCGACGCCGCGTCGCCGCGGTCCTCTTCCCACTCCAGGACGTGGCCGTTCTTGTTGCCGTTGCGCGGGTTGACCTCGTCGACGCCGGCCTTGCCCGCCGCGCCGCGGTCGCTGTTGTTGGTCAGCGCCGCGTAGACCCGGCCGTTGACCGGGTTCGGCTCGATGTCCTCGGGCCGGTCCATCTTCGTGGCCGCCACCTTGTCCGCGGCCTGGCGGGTGAAGACGTAGACCTCTTCGGCGGTGAATCCGTCCACAAAGGACTTGTCGCCACTGGCCAGCGGGATCCACTCACCGGTGCCGTCGAACTCGCCGTCGGCCGGGAGCTTGCCCGCGCCGTCGATCTCGCCCGGGCTGTCACCGGTGAAGCGGGCGACGTACAACGTGCCCTCGTCGAGCAGCGCCGAGTTGTGCCGGCGGGCGTGCGCGCTGTGGCCCGGCTTGTACTTGCCCTTCGAGACGAACTTGTAGATGTATTCGAAGCGGCTGTCGTCCCCGGAATAGACGGCGACCCGGCCGTCCGCGGTGATCTTGATGTTCGCGGCTTCGTGCTTGAAGCGGCCGAGGGCGGTGTGCTTGACCGGCGTCGAGTTCGGGTCGTGGGGGTCGATCTCGACCACCCAGCCGAACCGGTTCGGCTCGTTCGGCTCCTGCGAGACGTCCCAGCGCTTGTCGAAGCGCTCCCACTTTCGGGTGCTCGTACCGCTGCCGACGGAGTAGCGCTTGAGCCGCGCCGCCGCGACCGGGTCGGTGACCTTGTCGGAGTTGGCGAAGTACTGGTCGAAGTTCTCCTCGCCGGAGAGCACCGTGCCCCACGGCGTCACGCCGCCGGAGCAGTTGTTCTGCGTGCCGCGGACCTTGCGCCCGCTCGGGTCGGCCGCGGTCTTGAGGAACTTCGAGCCGGCGGCCGGGCCGCGGACCTCGAAGATCGTGTCGAGGGTGATCCGGCGGCCGTACCGGCTCGGGACCACCTCGAGGCCGCCGTGGACCGGGTCGCGGCGGGCCTGCAGCACGGAGAGGCCGTGCGCCGCCCAGGCGATCTTCGCCTGTTCCTCGGTCGGGTTGGCCGGGTCGTACTGGTCGGCCGGGAACATGTGGACCTCGGTCGTGTACTCGTGGTTGACCACGAGCAGGTTCGACAGGCCGAGCGGGTCCTGCGGGATCAGGCCGACGAAGTCGTTGTTGTAGCCGAACTGCTTGGCCTGCGCGGCCGCGGTCTGCCTGGTGAAGTCGAACTTCGGCGCGCCCGCGACGACCGGGTCGCCCCAGCGGACGACGACCCGCTGGGCGTAGCCGTCGGGGACGCTGACCGCGTCGAGCTTGTTCGGCGGGACCGGGTCGAAGTCGGTGCCGGGCACCGGGCGCGGCGGCCGCGGCTTCTGGAGCGGCGCGGCCGCCGCCGTACCCGAGAGGGCGGCGAACCCACCCGCGGCGGCGGCCATCACGGCGCCGGCCTTGAAGACCCGGCGGCGGGAGATGTCCTTGACGACGTCGCCGAAGTACTCGTTGCCGGTCTCGTTCGCCTCGGGGTGGGCGCACGCGTTGCCGCAGCGGTACTCACAGGTGACCGGGGAACGGCCGCCGGGGTGGACGGGCAGCAGGGGAAGCAGGCGGTCGGGCACGAGGCCTCCATGGTGGGGAGTTCGGGAACGAACCGACCGTAAGCTTCCCAAACCAGCCATTCCCGACATACAGGTGAACGGCGGGTGTACTACTGCTCCGTACGGGTGTGACTCAGAACTCTTCGCCGACGAGCACGGCTTCCTTCGGCAGGGTGTGCGGGTCCGCCTTCTTCTCCCGCAGCGAGAGCAGCACACCGGCGACGACGCACAGCACGGCCGAGGCGACGAACGGCGCCTGCGGCGAGCCGAACCACTCGGCGACGTGCCCGACGAGCGTCGCGGCGACCGCGCCACCGAGCCAGCGGCAGAAGTTGTAGCCCGCGCTGGCGACCGGGCGCGGGGCGTCGCTGATCGACATCGCGGTGCCGGTGAACAGCGTGTTCAGCAGACCGGACACCAGCCCGGAGACGATGATCCCGGCGACCAGCACCGGCTTGCTCGGCACGGCGAGCACCACCATCAGCACGGCGTACCCGAAGACGGCGGCCGCGGCGGCGTGCCGCTCGCCGAGCCGGGCGGCCAGCCGCGGCGCGAGGGCGACCCCGGCGACGGCGACGCACAGGCCCCAGCCGCAGAACACCAGGCCGACGGCGATCGCGCTCCAGCCGAGGACGAACGGCGACCAGGCCAGCACCGCGAAGAACGCGGCAGTGTACAGCGCCGAGGCGACGGAGGTGCGCAGCAGGCCGGTGTGCTTCAGCGCGCGCAGCGGGTCGAGCAGCTTGATCGGCTCGCGGCGCTCGTGCTTGTCGCTCTTGAGGAAGACCGCGCACAGCACCAGCGCGCCCGCCATCAGGATCGCGGTGCCCAGGAACGGGCCGCGCCACGAGATGCTGCCGAGCAGCGCGCCCAGCAGCGGGCCGACCGACAGGCCGACGCCGAGCGCGGCCTCGTAGAGCAGGATCGCGCCGGACTGGCCGCCGGTCGCGGCGCCGACGATCACCGAAAGCGCCGTCGCGATGAAGAAGGCGTTGCCGAGGCCCCAGACCGCGCGCAGCCCGACGAGCTGCTCGATCGACCCGGCGGCCGCGCACAGCGCGGTGGCGGCGACGATCAGCGTCAGCCCGACCAGGACCGTGCGCTTGGCGCCGAAGCGGGCGCTGGCCGCGCCGGTGACCAGCATCGCGACGACCTGAACGCCGAGGTAGGACGAGAAGAGCAGGGTGACCTGCGACGGCGTCGCGTCCAGCCCCTTGGCGATGGAGAGCAGGATCGGGTCGACCAGGCCGATCCCCATGAAGGCGATGACCGCGGCGAACGCGGTGATCCACACCTGCTTGGGCTGGCCCTTGACCGCGTCCAGCAGGCTCGAGTGGTGTTCAGCGCTCATCGCTGATCAGTTCCTCCTTCTTGGTGTCAACGAGCAACTTGGCGAGAGCGGGCAGGGCGGCATCGATCGCTGCGCGGTCGGATTCGTCCATCGCGATGAGCCGCTCGCGGAGGAACTCCTCGCGAGCCGTCACCAGTTCGGCGTAAAAGCGCAGGCCCTCGTCGGTGACTTCGACCAGCACGGCACGGCCGTCGGCGGGGTCCGGGCGGCGGATCGCCAGCCCGAGCCGTTCGAGCCTGCTGACGACGTCGGTCATCGACGGCAGCTTGACCCGTTCGAACTCGGCCAGCGCGCTCATCCGCCGCGGACCGCCGTTGACCAGCTCACTCAGCACCGAACCCTGGGTGAGGGTCAGCGTCAGCTGCGGGGTCTGCCGGCGGACCTGGTGGTAGAGCCGGAAGACCAGCGGCCGCAGCCGGTGGGCGAGATCGGTGATCGCGGAAGTCACTTAGCTAGGCTAACAAAAATTAGTAAGGGTGGCTAAGTAAGTCCGCTCACAGGCTAGGCTCGGGCCATGGACGCGGTGATCTTCGACCTCGACGGCGTGCTGGTGGACTCCGAGCGGATCTGGGACGAGGTGCGGCGCGCGGTCGTCGCCGAGCACGGCGGCACCTGGCGCGAGGAGGCGACCCGGGCGCTGCAGGGGATGAGCACCCCGGAATGGGCCCGCTACCTGGTCGAGGAGCTGGGCGCACGGCTGTCGCCACCGGAGATCGCGACGCTCGTGGTCAAGCGGATGGCGGCCCGGTACGCCGCCGAGCCGCCGGTGATCCCGGGCGCGGTGGACGTCGTCCGGCAGGTGTCGGCGCGCTGGCCGGTGGCGATCGCGAGCTCGTCGCCGGTGATCCTGATCAAGGGCTTCCTCGACGTGACCGGCCTGCCGGTGGGCGCGGCCGTCTCGTCCGAGCAGGTCGGGGCCGGAAAACCGGCGCCGGACGTCTACCTGCGGGCGGCCGAGCTGCTGGGCGTGGCCCCGGAGGACTGCGCGGCCGTCGAGGACACGACGAACGGGCTGCGGTCCGCGCTGGCGGCGAAGATGGCGGTCTACGCGGTGCCGAACCCGCACTTCCCGCCGGCCCCCGAGGTGCTGGCGCAGGCGACGGCGGTGGTGGAGAAGATCACCGGGTTGCCGGCTGCGCTTGGACTGGGTTGACCTCGAAGCGGACCGGCGGCGAGCCGGGCTGCACGTCGGCGAGGAAGAGGTGGTCGTACCCCAGCGTGCCGACCTCCTTCACCGAGCTCAGGTTGCCGTCCGCGTCGTAGAGGCGCAGCACCCGCACCGTCGGATCGGCGAGGAAGACCGCCTTGCCCTCGGGCAGCGGCCCCCCGTCCTTGCCCACGTACCCGGCGCTCACGGGCGACGACGACACCGGCACGCAGGACGGCGACTCGACGCCGAAGTTCGACTCCGGCCCGCCGTGGATCGCGCCCTTGGGCAGCGCTTCGACGCAGAACATGCGCTTCCCGGAGCCGTCGGCCGCGTCGCTGGCGTAGGAGGTCCAGGCGCCGATCTGCCCCGCGAAGTCGGTGAGCGCCTTCGGCTCACCGACGAGGGTCACGCCCGGCGGCGAGGTCAAGGGCTTCGGGAGCAGCAGCTCCTGCCCCGGCTGCTTCGCGGGCTGCGGCGGGGGCTGGGACACGTTCAGCTTGGTGGCCAGCAGTGCGCTGGTCAGCACCACCAGCACGGCGGCCAGCGGCGCCACCCACACGGCGGCCCGGCGGCGTCTCGGTGGCCGCTGCTGCCGGCGCTGCTGCTCCGCCCAGGCCACCTCGAGGTTGGGCGTGACCTCCCCGGCCTGCGCCCGCAGCGTCTCGGCCAGCTTGCGTTCGAGGTCGGTCATCGCTCACCTCCCGGGTCGTCCCCCAGGTGCTTGCGCAGGTTCTCCATCGCGTGGTGCGTGGTCGCCTTGACCGTGCCCGGTGAGATACCGAGGGTCTCAGCGATCGCCGTCGTGCTCAAGTCCAGCCAGTACCGCAGCACGAGGACCTCGCGCTGCCGCCGGGACAGCTTGACCAGCACCGCCCGCAGCTGCTGGTGCTCCCAGTTCGCCACCGCCCTGACCTCGGCCGACAGCTCGTCCGGCGGCCGTTCGGGCGGGGTCCGCCGGACGACGCGCAGGTGCCGGGTCCGCGACCGCGACATGTTCACCACGGTCGTGCGGAGGTAGCCGGCCACCCGCGTGTGGTCGGTCAGGGAGTCCCAGCGCTGGTGGAGCTTGACGAAGGCCTCCTGCGCGATGTTCTCCGCGTCGTCCGCGCCGAGCAGGTGGGCCAAGCGGGTCATCTGGCCGAAGTACTCGCGGAAGAGGTCGTGGAAGGTCGGCGCGCCCAGGTCCCCCGGCACGCTCTCGCCCACGCTCGCACTCACACCCCGCCAACGCCTGCCCCGCCCCACCGGTTTAGTCCACCACGAGAAAAAGGCCGCCACCAGCGGTGACGGCCTTCCCCGAAGATCAGCTCTACCGCTCGACCTCGCCGCGGATGAACTTCTCCACGGCGTCGCGCGCGGTCGCGTCGTCGTACTGCTCCGGCGGCGACTTCATGAAGTAGGAGGACGCCGACAGGATCGGGCCGCCGATGCCGCGGTCGAGCGCGATCTTCGCCGCGCGCACCGCGTCGATGATGATGCCCGCCGAGTTGGGGGAGTCCCACACCTCGAGCTTGTACTCCAGGTTCAGCGGCACGTCGCCGAACGCGCGGCCCTCGAGCCGGACGTAGGCCCACTTGCGGTCGTCGAGCCACTGCACGTAGTCCGACGGCCCGATGTGGACGTTGCCCTTGCCGAGGTCGCGGTCGACCTGCGAGGTGACGGACTGGGTCTTCGAGATCTTCTTCGACTCGAGCCGCTCGAGCTCCTTCATGTTCAGGAAGTCCATGTTCCCGCCCACGTTGAGCTGCATCGTCCGGTCGAGCTGGACGCCGCGGTCCTCGAACAGCTTCGCCAGCACGCGGTGCGTGATGGTGGCGCCGACCTGGGACTTGATGTCGTCGCCGACGATCGGGACGCCGGCGTCGGTGAACTTCTGGGCCCACTCCGGGTCGGAGGCGATGAACACCGGGAGCGCGTTGACGAACGCCACGCCGGCGTCGATCGCGGCCTGGGCGTAGAACTTGTCGGCCACCTCGGAGCCCACCGGCAGGTACGACACGAGCACGTCGGCCTGCGCCTCGCGCAGCGCGGCGACGACGTCGACCGGGGTCTCGTCGGACTCCTCGATCGTCTCGCGGTAGAAGCGGCCGAGCCCGTCGTGGGTGTGCCCGCGCTGGACGGTGACGCCGAGCGGCGGCACGTCGGCGATCTTGATGGTGTTGTTCTCGGACGCGAAGATCGCCTCGGACAGGTCGCGGCTGACCTTCTTGGCGTCCACGTCGAACGCGGCGACGAACTCGATGTCGCGGACGTGGTAGCCGCCGAAGTCGACGTGCATCAGACCGGGGACGCGGGTGGCCGGGTCCGCGTCGCGGTAGTACTGGACACCCTGGACCAGCGACGCCGCGCAGTTGCCGACGCCCACGATGGCCACCCGTACGCGGCGGTTCTCGCCCATGGGGGTTTCTCCTTCAATCCGTGTTGTTCAGTAGGTCTGTGCCGCGACGCTGCGGCCCGGCCGGCAGGCTCAGGTCTCCGGACCCTGCCGTTCGGCTTGTTCGTGCGCGATCAGCTCGTTGAGCCAGCGCACCTCCCGCTCGCTGGTCTCCAGCCCCAGCCGGTGCAGTTCGCGGGTGTAGCGATCGATCTTCTCCTCGGCCCTGGCCAGCGCCGCCCGCATGCCCTCGCGGCGCTCCTCGACGCGGCGGCGGCGGCCCTCGAGGATCCGCATCCGCACGTCGGCCGGGGTCCGCGAGAAGAAGGCCAGGTGGACGCCGAAACCTTCGTCGTCCCAGGTCTGCGGCCCGGCGTCGCCGAGCAGCTCACCGAAGCGCTCCTTGCCCTCCGCGGTGAGCTTGTAGACCCGCCGTCCGCGCCGCGACCACGCCCGGTCGTCGGCCTCGTCCAGCTCCTCGACCAGGTACCCGGCCCGCAGCAGCTTCCGCAGGGTCGGGTACAGCGAGCCGTACGAGAACGTCCGGAACGTGCCGAGCGTCTCGTGCAGCCGCTTGCGCAGCACGTACCCGTGCATGGGCGCTTCGTGCAGAAGACCGAGGATCGCGAACTCCAGCACACCGCACCCCCTTTCGGGAACAAACCGAGACGACCCGCGTTGCTCCGAACGAGCGCCTCGATCCAACCTACTCAGCCACTATATCGCGCCGATACATCGAAGTGGCGAAGCCAACAGGGCCGCCCACTCCGTCGTGGGGGAAATTCACCGGAGAGTTATCGAACGCCCGGCGTGTCCGCGCCGGTCAGACACCGATGGGCGCTAGGGGGCGTGGACGTCACAGGAAGAGCCCGTACTCTGTCCTCGTGATTAATCAGCGGCAGGTCGTGGATTACGCGCTGCAGCGCCGTGCGCTGCTGGCCGAAGTCCGCTCCGGGCGCGTCGGCAGCCACGAGGCCTGTGACGCCAGCCCGTACCTGCTGCGGGCGGCGAAGTTCCACGGCCGGGACGGCGAACTGCCGTGCCCGATCTGCCGCCAGGAACCGCTGACCCTGGTGTCCTGGGTCTACGGCGACGAGCTCAAGCACGTCGCGGGCTCGGCCAGGACCCCCGAGGAGCTGGCCAGGATGGCCGGCTCGTTCGGCGAATTCACCGTGTACGACGTCGAAGTGTGCCGGGCGTGCCACTGGAACCACTTGGTGCGGTCATACGTCCTGGGCACAGGGGAACCGGCGGGTCCGCGAAGGACCACGGGCCGGTGAGCCACCGTACGACCATCGCAACACGCAGGTCAGCGCCCCTGCGGGTACTGATCCGGGAGGACCGTCCGTGACCGACGACAACCGCTCCTGGCCCAACCAGGAGCCAGACGCACCCCGTCGCGCCCAATGGCCGGGTGAAGAAGCGGGACCCGCGTGGCCCGGTGAGTCGCCCCGGCGCGCCACGCCGCCCCGCGGCAATCCCCGGCAGGGCGGCCCGGCCTGGCCGTCCGGCGATGAAGGTGGCCAGCAGTGGCCCGGTGACCAGCCACGACGTCCGCAGGCGCCCGGCGGCGCGGCCGGCCGTCGCCAGCCGCCGCCGCCCGGCGGCCGCCGTCCCGGTGGCCCGCCCGGCTCGCCGCCGCAGGGCTTCCGGCAGCCGCCGCCCGGTGGCCGCCGCCCGGAGCCGGAGCCGGCACGTGAGCCGGATCTCATCACCCACCACGCGCACAACGGGACCGAGGACTCCTACGACCCGTACGACGACGACCGGTTCGACGACTTCGCCGACGACGTCGGGCCCCAGGAGGAGCTCGACGAGAAGGGCCGCAAGGTCCTCACGCCGGCGCAGCGGAAGAAGCGCCGCTGGAAGATCATCCGGCGGGTCGCGTACGCGTGCGTCGGTGTCTTCTTCATCGTCCCGGCGATCGCGTTCGTGATCACGTACTTCCTGGTCGACGTGCCGACGCCGGAGAGCGTCGCGGCGCTGCAGAGCCAGCCGGTCACCTACTACTACGCCGACGGCAAGACGGTCATGGGCAAGTCGCTGCCCAAGGGCGGCGACCGCCAGCTGCTCAAGCCCGGCGAGATCCCGGACGTCGTCAAGCACGCGGTGTACTCGGCCGAGGACGCGACCTTCGAGACGAACTCCGGCTTCGACGTCACCGGCATCCTCCGCGCGGTCTTCAACCAGGCCACCGGTGGCCAGGGCGGTGGTTCGACCATCTCCCAGCAGTACATCAAGAAGGCCACCGAAAACGACGCCCCGACGCTCACCCGCAAGTGGACCGAGCTGGCCAAGTCGTTCAAGATGAACAACCAGGAGTCCAAGGAAGAGATCATCACGGGCTACCTGAACATCGTCTACTTCGGACGCGGGTCCAACGGGATCCAGTCGGCCGCGAAGAACTACTTCAACAAGGACGCCAAGGACCTCAGCCCCTCCGAGGCGGCGCTGCTCGCGGGTCTCATCCAGGGCCCCAGCAAGTCGGAGAACCAGAAGTACGCTCAGCAGCGCTGGTCGTACGTGATGGACCAGATGGTGGCCAACAAGTGGCTGCGGGCCGACGAGCGCGCGGGCGCCCAGTTCCCGACGCCGATCCCGAAGGCGGCCAAGGACACCGGCCAGTCGATGTCGTTCCACATCCAGCAGCGGATCGACGACGAGCTGGCGGACCAGGGCTACGACAGCGCCAGGCTGCACGCGACCGGCGCCAAGGTCTACACCACGATCGACCCCAAGGCCCAGAAGGCGGCCGAGGACGCGGTCGCGGACAAGATGAAGGGCCAGACCGACGACCGGCTCCTCAGCGCACTGGTCGCGGTGAGCCCGAAGACCGGCGGCATCCTCGCCTACTACGGCGGTCCCGACATCGTGAAGAACGACAAGGGCGAAGACCAGACCGGCCAGGACCGGGCCAACCAGGCGCGGAACCCGGGTTCGTCGTTCAAGGCCTTCGACCTCACCGCGTACCTGAAGATGGGCAAGGGCCTCGGCGACACCTTCGACGGGCAGAACAACCGGAAGTTCGGCAACCCGCCGAAGACGATCCGCAACGCGGGCGAGAGTTCCAGCTGCAGCGCGCAGTGCACCGTCGCCACGGCGATGGAGATCTCGGCGAACACCGTCTTCTACGACATGGTCTACAACATCACGAAGCCGGCGAAGGTGGCCCAGGCCGCCAACGAAGCGGGCGTTCCGACGTCACCGCAGATGAGCCAGGACATCAACATCGCGCTCGGCGGTGGCGCCACCGTGGCGACGCCGGAGGCCATGGCCGCGGGGTACGCCACCTTCGCCGGTGACGGCATGCAGCGCCAGGCCCACTTCGTCGCCAAGCTGACCAACGCACAGGACGAGGTCGAGTTCGACGAGAGCAAGTACCAGGCCAAGCCCGCGTTCGACAGCGACGCGCAGAAGACCGCGCAGATCGCCGGCAACGTGACCATGGCGCTCGGCCCGGTCATCGCCCACTCCAAGCTGGAGTGCCCGCCCGGTCACCAGTGCGCCGGCAAGACCGGTACGCAGCAGTACGACCCGCGTGACGGCGATCCCGCGGCGTACAAGGACCGCAACGCCCAGACCTGGATGGTGGGCTACACCCCGTCGGTCTCGGCCGCGGCCTGGGTCGGCGGCGACGGCAACATCCCGCTGCACGACAACAAGAACAAGCCGATCTTCGGTAGCACCATCTCCGGGCCCATCTGGGAACAGTTCATGAAGAACTACCTGGACGGGACCCCGCCGGAGAAGTTCCAGAAGGTCGACCCGATCGGCAAGGACGTCAACGACGTCACCACGACCCAGGCCAAGCCGTCGGAGACGGCGACGCCGACCGAGACGCCGACGGAGACGCCCACCTCGACGCCCTCGGAAACGTCGACCGAGACGCAGACCGAAACGTCGCGGACGGGGCGGCCGACGCGGCCGGGCCCGGGTGGCTCCACGCCGCCACTGCCCGGTGACGGGCTGGCCCGGCCACCCGGCGCCGGCGAAGGCTGACCGAAGGCCCCGCACTGGAAACAGTGCGGGGCCTTCGTCGTTCAGGAAGCCCGGTGAACCACCGCCGCCCGTGGTCCGTGTGGAGTGTCGAGGGGCCTGCGCCCGCAGCCCACCGGCGTACCGGAGGACGGCCCGTGTACACCGACCGAAATCGCTCGAGGTCCGGCCGGAGGCCGGTGCCGCGTGGTCGTTACCAGCCACGACGGCCCCTCCCGCCCGCGGCTGGACCGGACGAACCCGCCGACGGCGTCGCCGTGCCCCCGGCGGCGGATCCGCGCCGCCGCCGCTGGCGGACCGTCCGCCGGGTGCTGTACGTGCTGTCCGGCCTGTTCTTCCTGGTGCCCGCGGTCGCCTTCGTGATCACCTACTTCTCCGTCGACGTGCCGTCGCCGGCCACGGTCGCGCAGTCGCAGGGCCAGGCGGTCACCTACCTCTACGCCGACGGCACCGAGATGGGCAAGGACGTGCCCACCGGCGGGAACCGGCAGATCCTGACCCCTGGCCAGATCCCGGACGTGGTCAAGAAGGCCGTGATCGCCACCGAAGACGCGTCCTTCGAGACCAACTCCGGCTTCGACGTCTCCGGCATCGCGCGGGCCGCCTACAACCAGGTCACCGGCGGCTCGGGTGGCGGGTCGACGATCTCGCAGCAGTACGTCAAGGTCTCCTCCGGCGACGACGCGCCGACGCTGACGCGCAAGTGGGTCGAGCTCGCGAAGTCGTTCAAGATGAACCAGACCTACGACAAGGCGGACATCATCACCGCCTACCTCAACATCATCTACTTCGGCCGCGGCGCGTACGGCATCCAGGCGGCGGCGCAGGCGTACTTCGGCAAGGACGCGGCCCAGCTGAACTACTCCGAAGCGGCGCTGCTCGCCGGGCTGATCCAGCAACCGGGCCGGTCGGAGAACGCGACGGTCGCCCGCGACCGGTGGGGCACCGCGCTGGACCGCATGCAGCGCAACGGGTACCTCACCGCCGCCGACCGGAAGGCGGCGAAGTTCCCGGCGCCGGTCCCGCTCGTGGAGTCGCGGCAGGCCACCAAGATCAACCCGTTCGTCCGGAAGCAGGTGAAGGCCGAGCTGGCCGCGGCGGGGATCCCCGAGGAGAAGTACTACTCGGGTGGGTTCCAGGTGTTCACCACGATCGACTCGCGGGCGCAGGAAGCCGCCGAGAAGGCCGTGGCCGACGGGATGGCCGGGCAGACCGACGACCGGATCCTCGACGCGCTGGTCGCCGTCGACCCGAAGTCCGGCGGCGTGCTCGCCTACTACGGCGGCGCGCCGATCGTGAAGGGCCCCAACGGCGAGGACCTGGCCGGGCGCGACTGGGCGGACGAAGCCCACAACCCCGGGTCGTCGATGAAACCGTTCGACCTCACGGCGTTCCTCAAGGGCGGCCGCGGGCTCAACGCGGTCTTCGACGGCCGCTCGCCGCGGACGTTCCCCGACGTGCCGCTGCCGGTGCGCAACGCCGGCGCCAGCAGCAGCTGCTCGGAGACGTGCACGGTGGCCGAGGCGATGCAGCGGTCCACCAACACCGTCTTCTACGACATGGTGCTCAACGTGACCAAGCCCGGCGGGGTGGCCGAAGCCGCGCAGGAGGCGGGCATCCGCACGAAGGAAACCGGTGGCCGCAGCGAGCTGTTCACCGGGGACAACAACATCTCCATCGGCGGCGGCCAGACCGCGGTCACCCCGGCCGACATGGCTGCGGCGTACGCGACCTTCGCCGCCGGCGGCGTCCAGCACAGCCGCCACTTCGTGCAGAAGGTGACGAACTCCGCGGGCGAAACCGCCTACGAGGCCGACACGCGCGCGACGGACGCCTTCGCGGACAACGACCGCGGCAAGAGCAGGCAGATCGCCGGGAACGTGACCGCCGCGCTGGCGCCGGTGATCCCGTTCTCGCGGCTGACCTGCCCGGCCGGCCACGAGTGCGCCGGCAAGACCGGCACCCAGCAGCACACACCCGGCGCGGACGAACCGGCGTCCGCGGCGAACACGAACTCGCAGACGTGGATGGTGGGCTACACGCCATCGGTGTCCGCCGCGGTCTGGGTGGGCGGCGACGGCGACAAGGACCTGCGCGGCCCGACCGGCCAGCCGCTGACGCCGTCGGTGGTGGCCGGCCCGGTCTGGCAGCGGTTCATGCAGCTCTACCTGGCCGGGAAGCCGGCCGAGCGGTTCGACCGCGTCCAGGCGATCACCTCGCCGCAGGACGACCAGCTGCAGCAGCAGCTCCAGTTCCAGCAGCAACAGCAGCAGTTCCAGCAGCAGCAACAGCAGAACCAGCAGGAGCAGCGCTTCACCATCGGCCGCGGCGGCAACCCGGACCAGCAGCAGCAACAGCAGCAGAACCGGGTGCGGCGCGACGGCCGGGGTCCCGGCCGTGGCAACGGGAACGACACCGGCCAGTCGAACACCGGTCAGCCGAACAACGGCCCGTGAGCGCGGCGAGCCGTCCGGGGGAGGAGGCCGTGACCTCGGAGCTGGGGGTCACCGAGGTCACGGCCGGTCAGGGGGTCAGAGGTCGACCACGGTGCCTTCGACGCCGGAGCGGTGGGCCGCCTCGATGACGCGCAGGGCCGCGACCGACGACGCCGGGTCGACCGGGAACTCGCCTTCGCCGCGCAGGGCGTCGCGCACCTCGGCGTAGAACTGCTCGTAGCGACCGACCTCGGTGGGCACGGTCTCGATCTCCGGGCCGACGCCGAGCTTCCCGGCGTCTCCCGCGGGCTCGGCGCCCCAGCCGGCGTCGCCGGGGCGCAGGCCCGCCTTGATCTGCGGCTCCTGCACGTCGAGGCCGTACTTGGTGAACGTCGCCCGGTCGCCGAGAACGCGGAACCGCGGGTTCAGGGTGGCCGCGAGCGCGGTCGCCCACAGGTGCGAGCGGACGCCGTTCGCGTGGTGCAGCGCGACGAAGACGTCGTCGTCGACCTGGACGCCTGCCCGGCGGCGGTCGACCTCCGCGTAGACGCGGGTGACCGGGCCGAACAGCTGCAGCGCCTGGTCGACGATGTGCGCGCCGAGGTCGTAGAGCAGGCCGCCTGCCTCGGCCGGGTCGCCGAACTCGCGCCAGTTGTCCTTGGGCTTCGGCACCCAGCGGTCGTAGCGGGACTCGAAGCGGAACACCTCGCCGAGCCGTCCCGAGTCGAGGACCTTCCGCACGGTGAGGAAGTCGGAGTCGAGCCGCCGGTTCTGGAAGACCGTCAGGCCGACGCCCGCCGCCTTCGCCGCGTCGACGACCTGCTGCGCCTCGGCGGCGGTCGGCGCGAACGGCTTGTCGACGACCACCGGCAGGCCGGCTTCGATCGCCCGCAGCGCGAGCGGCACGTGCGTGCGGTTGGGCGTGCTGACCACGACGAGGTCGAGGTCGCCCGCGCGCTCGAACAACGCGTCCGCGTTCGGCACCACCTCGGCGCCCGGGTGGTCGGCGCGGGCCTGCGCGGCGTTGCTCGACGTCGTGATCACCGCCGGGGTGAGCCCGGGCGTCGCCGCCACCAGCGGCGCGTGGAAGACGCGTCCCCCGATGCCGTACCCGAGGATGCCCACGCGCAAGTCGTCCGCCATGCCGTTATTAAACCGCGTCGGCCGCCAATAAAACAACAGCGTTGCCTAACTGACCGGACGTGCGAAGATCCTGGCATGGCGGAGACCGGGGTGAACCTGCGCGACGTGCGCGCGCACAACCGCGCCCTGCTGCTCTCCCACATCCTGCGGGCCGGCGGCCTCAGCCGCGTCGAGCTCGCCGAACGCACCGGCCTCACCCAGCAGGCCGTCTCCAAAATCGTCCCCGAGCTGCTGGACACCGGCCTGCTGGACGAGGAACGCCAGCCCTCCACCGGTGTCGGCAAGCCCCGCACGGCCCTGCGCATCCGCGCGGGCGCCAAGCACGCGCTCGGCGCGCGCCTGGACCGCGACGAGTACCACGTGCTGCGCGTCAACCTCGTCGGCGAGGTCGAGGAGACGGCGGGTGGCCTGTTGCCGCCCGGCTTCACGCCCGAGCAGGCCGTCGACGCCATCGGGGCCACCGCGCACGAACTCGCCGACGGCTTCGACGTGCTGGGCCTCGGCCTCGGTGCGGTCGGTCCGCTGGACCACCGGGCCGGCCTGGTCCGCGACGCGACGAACATGCCCGGCTGGCACGACGTGCCCCTGCGCGACCTGCTGGAACAGCGCACCGGGCTACCGGTGACGCTCGACAAGAACACCAACGCCGCCGCGTTCGCCCGGCTCTGGCCGCACGGCGAGCCGACGGCCACCGCGGTGGTGCTCGTCGGCACCGGCATCGGCGTCGGCCTGCTGATCGACGGCCGGCTCTACCGCGGCCCGCGGACCAACGCGGGTGAGTTCGGGCACACCACGATCGCCTTCGACGGGCCGCAGTGCGCCTGCGGGCGGCGCGGCTGCGTCGAGATCATGGCCAAGCGCGCGCCGGACACCCGGGCGGCCGCGGGCTTCCTCGGCATCGGGCTGGCCGACCTGGTGCAGGTGCTCGACCTGGAGCGGATCGTGCTGGCCGGGCGGGCGGTCCGGGACGAGCCGGACGTCCACCGCGAAGCCGTCTCGGCCCGGCTCGAGGAACTGCTGCCGCTGCCGCACTGGCAGCGGATCGAGGTCGTCGAAGACGGCTCCGGCGAGGAGATCGTCACCCGCGGCGCGGCCGCGGAGGTGCTGGCCTCGTACTACGCGAATCCGGCATGATCACCGGCTTCACCGCCGCGCACCCCGATCACCGATACCATCCGCCTCGTGCCAGAGGAGACCACGCGGGAGGCGGAACCCGCTCCCGTGACGCTGACCCGGGCGGACCGGGTCGTCCCGAGCTGGAACGAGCCACTCGCCGCGGCCGTCACCAGACCGCTGGGCGGCCCACTCGGTGAGCACGCGGCGGTCGGCAGGCACTGGTTCTGGTCGCCACAGCGCGTCGGGCTGCTGCTGGCCACGCTGGCGCTGATGCTCTGCTGGTTCGGCAAGGGCTCCTGCATCCAGCAGTACCAGGACTCCAGCGGCGCGACCCAGCTCGACTGGCGCGCGGGCCGCCCGTTCGTCGCGATGTGCTACTCCGACATCGTGCCGCTGTACGGCTCCGAGCGGCTCGACCGGCCGGGCACCTTCCCGTACTACACGTCGTGGAAGGAGAGCTCGCAGACCGCCGAGAACAACACCCGGTACATGGAGTACCCGGTGCTCACCGGCCTCTTCCAGTGGGTGAACGCGAAGCTCGCGGCCGGTTGGTACAACATCGCCCAGTCCGGCTGGCTGCCGGGCGGGCTGCCGGTGGCGATCTACTTCGACATCACGGCGTTCTTCCTGGCGATCGCGTGGCTGGTCACCGTGTGGGCGACCGGGCGGACCGTGAAACGCCGGCCGTGGGACATGGTCCTGGTGGCGATCTCGCCGCTGGTGCTGGTGCACGCCTTCACCAACTTCGACGCGCTCGCGACCGCGTTCACGGCCACCGGCCTGCTCGCCTGGGCCCGCAAGCGGCCGCTGCTCGCCGGGCTGCTGCTCGGGCTGGGCGCGACGGCGAAGCTCTACCCGCTCTTCCTGGTCGGCGTGCTGTTCTTCCTGTGCCTGCGCGCGGGCAAGCTGACGCCGTTCTGGAAGACCGCGGGCGCCACCGTCGTGACGTGGCTGGCGGTGAACGTGCCGTTCATCCTCACCGCGACCCGCGGCTGGTGGGAGTTCTTCCGGATGAGCACCCTGCGGCCGATGGACCCGGACTCGCTGTACAACGTCTTCTCGTACACCACCGGCTGGCCCGGGTTCGACGGCGTGCTGCAGAAGAACCAGACGCCGACCTACCTGAACATCACCGTCGCCGTGCTGTTCCTGACCTGCTGCGCCGGGATCGCCTACCTCGCGCTCGCCGCGCCGCGCCGGCCGCGGGTCGGCCAGCTCGCGTTCCTCGTGGTGGCCGCGTTCCTGCTGACGAACAAGGTGTGGAGCCCGCAGTACTCGCTGTGGCTCGTCCCGCTGGCCGTGCTGGCCATCCCGCGCTGGCGGCTGCTGCTCGGCTGGATGCTGATCGACGCCGTCGTCTGGGTGCCGCGGATGTTCTACTACCTCGGCGTCGACCACAAGGGCCTGCCCGAGGGCTGGTTCCTGGGCACGGTGGTGGTCCGCGACCTCGCCGTCGCCGGGCTGTGCGTGCTGGTGGTCCGCGAGATCTACCGCCCGGCCACCGACCTGGTGCGGGCCGACGGCGACGACGACCCGGCCGGCGGCTTCCTCGACGGCGCCCGGGACGTGATCATCCCGAACGCCACCCGGCGCCGCCGGCGGGCCGTGAGCGTTTGAATACTGCCGTTCAGCCCAGCTGTTCGCGCAGGTAGGCGATGTCGGCGGCCTGGCCGTCGGGCGGCGTCTCGACGACGACCGGGGCACCGGCCGCGCGGGCGACGGCGACCAGCACCTCGGGGTCGATCGTGCCCTCGCCCTTGACGACGTTCGCGTGCCGGTCCCGGGTCGAGCCGAACTCGTCGCGGGAGTTGTTGAGGTGCACCAGGTCGATCCGGCCGGTGATGGCCATGACCTTCTCGACGGCGGTGGCCAGGTCCCAGCCCGCCGCGAAGGCGTGGCAGGTGTCCAGGCAGAACCCGGCACCGAACTCGCCGACCTTGTCCCACAGCCGGGCGATGACGTCGAGGTCGCGGGTGATCGCGTTTTCGCCGCCCGCGGTGTTCTCGATCAGGATCGGGACCTTGAAGCCGCCCTTCTCCTGCTCGCGCTCGAACAGCTTGCGCCAGTTGTCCAGGCCCGCTTCGACGTCGTCGTTCGCGCCGACGTGCCCGCCGTGCACGATCAGGCCCTTCGCGCCGATCGCCGCGGCGCCGTCCGCGTGCTGCGTGACGTTCTTGCGGGACGGGATCCGGATCTTGTTGTTCAGCGAAGCCACGTTGATCAGGTACGGCGAGTGGATGAACACCTCGACCGGGTCGGCCGCGATGGCCTCGCCGTGCGGGTGCGGCTTCGGGGCTTTCCAGCCCTGGGGGTCGGAGAGGAAGAACTGGACGACGTCGGCTTTGCGGTCGGCGACCGCGGTCAACGGGTCGTCGTCACGGACATGGGCGCCAATCAGCATGGCGAGAACGGTACTCCGGATCCCATTTCCGGCCGGTGAGCCCGGTTGGTGACGCTCGTGGAGTACCGTGAGCGCGTTCCGTGATCCAGATCGGTCCGACTGCCGGAGGGCAAGATGGGGAAGCACGTCACCCGGATCACCGCACTGGGGTTCACGATCGCCGCCTCGGCAGTGCTCGCGGTGCCGGGCCTGGCGAACGCCGACACCAGCCCGACGCTCGGCGGCAGCTGCGAGGCCACCCTGCAGCAGGGGAGCTCGTCCGGGCTGACGCTCGACGCGGGCGCTCCGCTGAACGCCCCGAACCGGCTCACCGTCGGCCTCGACTCGAGCTCGCGGAACACGAACGGCACGGCACCCCTGCTCACGCTGCCGCTCGGCGACACGGTGAAGGCGCTCGGCATCGGCCAGGTGCCGCTGGTCGGCGACGCGGCGGCGAAGGGCGTCTGCCCGGCCGCGCAGGGCACGGTCAACGCCGTCGGCAACCTGACCCAGGGCGTGGCAGGCGACCTGCCGCCGCTGCCACTGCCGCCGTCGCCGGGCCCGAACCCGCCGCAGCCCGCCCCGCCCGGCCCGACACCGCCGAACCCGGGGCCGAACCCGCCGGGCAGCAGCACCGGCCCGATCGTCACCGGTCCGGGGAACGCGGGCCTGCCGGGTGACGCGATTTCGGGCATCTTCACCAACGCCGCGCTGCTCCCGGGCACCCTGGTGCAGGCGCCGGTGATCGCACAGATCATCCCGGGTCAGCAGGTCCCGCCGACCGTCGACGCCGAGAGGTCCGGCACCGCCGAGGCCCTGCCCGCCGTGACTCCGCCGGCGAAGCTGCCGGTGCTGCTCGCGGTGCTGGCGCTCACGATCGTCGCGGCCGCGCTCGTCCGGGCCTGGATCCGCCGCAGCCCCGCCTGACGCACCGTGACGTGCCCTTCCACCCGAATGCCGGACATTTCTGAGCGAGCGGGCGTCACCGGGCTGCCTTAGCGTCGTTGTACTGGGAAGTAGGCGACGACACCAGGGGCGGCGAGCATGCAGGATCGGACACGGAGGGCAACGGCGGTCGGTGCGGCGGCATTCGTCCTCGCGGGTTCCGCCGTGCTCGGCCTGCCCGGCACCGCCTCGGCGGACACGATCACGGCCAAGTGCGGCGACACGGTGACCGCGAAGCCCGGCGACACGGTCAAGGCCACCACGCCCCTGCTCGGCCTCCCGCTGAACCTCGGCGTCGTCACCGAAACCACGAAGGTGCTGACCGGGACGATCAACGCGGTCCTCGGCACGCTCTGCAACGTCACCGTGAACGTGGTGAACACCGTCGTCTCGCCGGTGCCGGTGATCGGGGCGCCCGCGGCGAGCGCGATCAACCAGGGCGTGCAGGGCGTGACCGGCGGCACCCAGCAGGGTCTCCGCTCCCTCACCGGCGGCGGCCAGCCCGCCCCGCAGCAGCCCGGCGGCACGGGCGGCAACCCGCAGCAGCCGCCGGCACCGGGCGGAACCGGTGGCGCGCCGCAGCAGGGCGGCACCCCGCAGGGCAGCACGCCGATCCCGGACGCCAACAGCCCGCTCCTGCCCGGCTTCGCGAGCACCCCGGTGTTCGGCGGCTTCCCGTTCACCCTCGGCACGGGCTACGCCCCGATGCGCGACTACAGCGGCATCCCGTTCGCGACGGCCGGGCTGTTCACGCCGTCCCCGGCGATCCGGTACGGCAGCCAGATCCCGGGTTACGCCCCGCAGTACGGCCTCACCGGTCCGGATGGCGCGGCGCAGGGCAACTCCGGCGTCCAGACCGCGGGACAGGCGGAAGCGCTACCCTCGGCATCGGACGGCTTCACGAACGGGTCGAACCTGCCGCTGCTGATTGCGGTTCTGGCACTCTCCGGAGTCAGCGCGGGTCTGGTCCGGACCTGGGTACTCCGCCGAATGGCCGCTGCCAATTGACCCGACTGCCGAGTATCTTTCGCGTATCCCGGTCGTTCATCCTGATGTCGAGTGGAACGACGCCCCCGTGATTTCCCTGGAGGATTGCTCGTGCGGAAGACCCTGACCGTCACCGCCATCGCCGCGTTCATCGCCGGCGGCGCATTCCTTTCCATGGGCACGGCCTCCGCGGCGACAACCATCGTCAGCAGCAGCTGCACCGGCTCGGTCACCGGGCAGATGGGCGACCAGGTCGCGATCGACGGAACCTCGGTCAAAACGCTGGTCACCAACGGGGCAAACAACGCCGGCACCCTCGCGGTCGGAAGCTGGGCAGGCGATTCCATCGCCAAGATCCACTCGATCCCGGTGGGCCAGGTGCCGAATTCCGCAGGTGGCGAGGCGACCGGCGCCGCGATCGGCAAGGCGGTGCGCACCGCCCTGTCCAACTCCGGCACGTGGGGCCTCGGCCTCGACTGGAAGAAGACGCTGGACAGCGTGGAAACCACGGTCGCCAAGGGCTGCGGCCTCACACTGCTCGCCGGCAACTACGTGGCGCCGAGCACGCCGAACGCCGGCACCCCGCAAGGCGGCACCGGCACCGCGCCCGGCACCAGCCCCGGCGGCGCGTCCGGCAACCTCTCGAACCTGAACCCGGGCACCGCGGGCGGCACGGGCGGCAGCGCGCCGATGCGCGACTACAGCGGCATCCCGACGGCGACCGCCGGCACGGCCGTCGCCCCCGGCGTGCGGTACCCGGCGAACGGCACCCTGCCCGGTGACGCGTCGGCCCCGCAGGCGGGCGCGGGCGACCAGAGCGGCCAGGGCGCGGACATCCGCGACGCGGGCAACGCGCAGTCGCTGGCCTCGAACGGCGCGTCGAACGACGTGCAGCTGCCCATGCTGATCGCGGTGATCGTGCTCGCCGGCGTCACCGCCGGGCTCGTGCGCACCTGGGTGCTCCGCCGGGCCGCCTGACCCCGGCGTCCGGCCCTGTCGGTACCCCCAGGTAGCCTTACCTGGACAAACCCTCCTGCCACGGACAGTCCGTGGCCGCGAGCCCATAGGAGGTGAGTGGTTGTGTCACGCCATTACGAGGTAATGGTCATCCTGGACCCCACGCTCGACGAGCGCACGGTCGCCCCCACGCTGGACAACTTCCTCAACGTGATCCGCACTTCGGGCGGTTCCGTGGAGAAGGTCGACGTCTGGGGCCGCCGCCGCCTTTCGTACGAGATCAAGAAGCACGCCGAGGGCATCTACGCCCTGCTCGACCTGAACTCGTCCTCGGACGCGGTGAAGGAGCTGGACCGCCAGCTGTCGCTGCAGGAGACCGTGCTCCGCACCAAGGTCATGCGTCGCGAGGTCAAGCGCGCCGCGGCCAAGCCCGCAGCCGCCAAGGCCTGAGCCCGAGGGGAACCCCGATGGCTGGAGACACCGTCATCACGGTGGTCGGCAACCTGACGTCCGACCCGGAACTGCGCTTCACCCCGTCCGGTGCGGCGGTCGCGAACTTCACCGTCGCGTCCACCCCGCGCACCCTCGACCGGCAGTCCGGCGAGTGGAAGGACGGCGAGGCGCTGTTCCTGCGCTGCAACATCTGGCGGCAGGCGGCGGAGAACGTCGCCGAGTCCCTGACCCGCGGCGCCCGCGTCGTCGTGCAGGGCCGCCTGAAGCAGCGGTCGTTCGAGACCAAGGAAGGCGAGAAGCGGACCGTCGTCGAGCTCGAGGTCGACGAGATCGGTCCCTCGCTGCGCTACGCCACGGCCAAGGTCAACAAGGTCAGCCGCGGTGGCGGCGGTGACTTCGGCGGCGGCGGCGGTGGCGGTGGGAACCGCGGTGGCGGCGGCGGCATGCCTGCCGACGACCCGTGGGGCTCCGCGCCCGCCGCGAGCAGCGGTGGCGGCGGCTTCTCGGACGAGCCCCCCTTCTGATCTCGTACACATCCACACAAAGATTTGAATTACCAGGAGTAGACAGTGGCCAAGCCACCCATCCGCAAGCCCAAGAAGAAGGTCTGCGTGTTCTGCAAGGCCGAGAAGAAGGGCCGCCCGGAACTGATCGACTACAAGGACACCAACCTGCTGCGGAAGTACATCTCCGACCGCGGCAAGATCCGTGCCCGTCGCGTCACCGGCAACTGCAGCCAGCACCAGCGTGACATCGCCATCGCGGTCAAGAACTCCCGCGAGATGGCGCTGCTGCCCTACACCTCGACCGCGCGCTAAGGGAGGGCACTGAAATGGCGAAGATCATCCTCACCACGGACGTGGCCAACCTGGGCGGCCCCGGCGACATCGTCGAGGTCAAGGACGGCTACGCGCGCAACTACCTGCTCCCGCGGGGCTACGCGATCGTGGCCTCCAAGGGCGCGGAGAAGAACGTGCGCACCATCCAGCGCGCGCAGGAGAGCCGTCGCATCCGCGACCTCGACCACGCCAAGGAGATCAAGGCGACGCTGGAGGGCCTCGGCGCCATCCAGCTGACCGGCAAGGCGGCCGAGGGCTCGAAGAAGCTCTTCGGCTCGATCACCGCCGGCGAGATCGTCGAGGCGATCAAGGCGGCCGGTGGCCCGCTGCTCGACAAGCGCGTCATCGAGCTCCGCGACCACATCAAGACCGTGGGCAAGCACTCGGTCGGCGCCCGGCTGCACCCGGACGTCAAGGTCGACGTGCGGCTCGAGGTCAAGGCCGTCGCGCAGTAAGGCAGTACGTCTTGGGAAGGCGGGTCACCCCTGGTGGGTGGCCCGCCTTCACGCTTTCCGGGGAACCTCGGACACCGTGGCGGCGTCGGAGGAGAATGGGCGAGGACGCGAAGGGGATGGGATCGCATGGCTAACGAGGTCAACATGTCCGCGCCGGCCGGCGGTGGCGGCGGCTTCACCTTCGACGCCGACAAGATCGACGGCGTCATCAAGAAGTGGCAGGACCTGCAGGCCGACCTGAAGCGCGACTACGCCGACGCCAACCTGATGGCGAACGTGAAGGCGCCCGGCAAGGAGTTCGCCAGCGGCGACTGGGAGAAGCTCGCGAACCCGTCCGGCAAGGCGTTCCTCGAGCAGAACCGGAAGATGCAGGAATACGTCAAGAACTACATCGAGGCGCTGACCGCCGCGAAGCAGCGGATCACCACCAAGGAGTCGGACGTCTACACCGACCTTTCGAAGCGGGGGAACCAGGCCACGTGAACCGACGACTCCTCGCCGTCCCGGCGCTGGCCTGTGCCGTGCTCGCCATGGCCGGCTGCGGCGGCAAGACCCGCGGCACCGCCAACCCGGCGCCGTCCACGGCCGAATCGGCCGGCGAGACCAGCCGGTCCACCGCCGACACCGCGCCGAAGGTGCCCAGCCCGCTGAACACCGCGTCGATCACCTCGGACGCCTGCGCGACGCTGAACGCGTCCGGGCGTTCCTCGCTGGGCCTCGGCGAGGGCTCGCCGCGCAGCACCGGCAACGGTCCGAGCTGCACGTTCCAGGAGTCCGCCGACCCGGGCAACCAGATCGACGTGACCACGGTGACGGCGAACAAGAACGGCCTCCAGGACGTCTACGACACCAAGGCCAACGACGCCTACTGGGGCGAGACCCAGGCCTACGGCTACCCGGGCGTCTACGCCGCGGCGGCGGACGACCGCAAGAACGGCAAGTGCGGCCTGTTCGTCGCGGTGACCGACCAGCTGGTGGTCAACATCCTGGTGCAGTACGACAACGGTGCCGGGGCGGGGGACCCGTGCTCCGTGGCGATGAAGTTCGGTGAGTCGATGATCCGCACCCTGGGAGGCTGAGATGCTGGAACTGGTGCTCCTGGGCGGCTTCGCCGCCTACAACATGGCGACCACGCATTCGGACGACCACACGTCGGTGCAGGGCGACCGCAAGATCGACTGCTACGACATCTGGGAGAAGATCACCACCGGTCCCGGCGCCGGCTCGATCGAGAACGGGCAGTCCGCGGCGAGCCGGCTGAAGGGCGCTTATCAGGAACGCCTCGGCACCATCGACGCGCTCGCCAAGGAGATGGACGCGGCCTGGACCGGCGGCGGCGCCGAAGCGGCGCAGAAGGCAGGGGCCCACCCGCTGCGGGTGTGGATGGAGGACTCGGGCACCAAGCTGACCGACTCCGACAAGTACCTCGGCGAGCAGCACAACGCCTTCACCACGGTGCACGCGCAGGTCCAGCAGGTGCCGAAGGACCCGCCGAAGAACAACCTGCTCAACGCGGTCACGCCGTGGACGACCGACACCGACCGGGCGATCCGCGACTACAACGCCAAGGGCCAGGCCAACGTCGACGCCTTCAACACCTACTACAAGGCGAGCAACGACAACGGCCAGAAGATGCCGACGTACGCGGCGCTGCAGGGCCAGCAGGAGAACGTCAACGTCGACGGCGGCGAAGACGGCAAGAAGAAGCCGGGCGACGACGGCAGGAACAACGGCAACAACGGCAACGGGAACCCCAACGGCACCGGCTCGGTGCCCGGGGTGAACATGCCGGGACCGGGTGGCGTCCCGTCCTTCCCCGGCCAGCCGAACACCCCCGGCGGCAGCTTCGACCCGGGCAAGGTGCCGGGCTTCGACCCGTCGAGGCCGCCGAACTTCGACCCGTCGAAGGTCCCGGGCGGGAGCTACGACCCGGGCAAGATCCCCGGGGTGGGTAACTACACGCCGCCGAACTTCTCCGACGGCACACACTCGTCGGGGTTCACCCCGCCGAAGATCCCCGGCGCCGGCGGCTTCGGCCCCAGTGGCGGCGGTGGCGGCGGCGCCGGCGACTTCTCCATCCCGGGCGGCGGCTTCGGGCCGGGCGGCTCGGGCGGGATCGGCGACCCGACGGCGGGCTTCGGGCCGGGCGGCGTCGGCTTCGGGCCCGGCGGCTCGACCGGGGCGGCCATGCCGGGCGCCGGTGACGCGGCGGGCGCCGGCCGCGGCGGCGCGGGTGCCGGCGGCGTCGGTGCCGGCGGCGCGGGGGCGGGCCGCGCCGGTGCCTCCGGGATGGGGGGCATGGGCGGCATGCACCCCGGCGGCGCCAAGGGCCAGGGCGGCGGCGACGAGGAACGCACGTCGAAGTACCTGCTCGGCGACGACCCGAACGACATCTTCGGAACCGACGAGCTGACCGCGCCGCCGGTCATCGGCGAGTAGCGGACGCGGGATCGCCGGGTGCGTGCCAAGATGGGCGCGCCCGGATCCTGCGGGTTCACCAACGATCCACTGGGGGAAAGCGCGGTGCTGGACAGGCAGGTCACGATCACGACCGGCACCCTGATCAACCTGATCCGGCGCCGGGGCGGCGAGCCGCACACGGTGCTGTCCGAGACGCCCACGTGGTACAGCGACGAGGCACAGCGCGCCGAGGACGAGCGGACCAACGCCGAGCTCGCGAAGGCCGGACTGTTCGGCTCGCGCGGCATGCACCCCGGGTTCGTCGCGACGATCGAGGCGATCGCCCGGCCGCAGCTGGAGTACTACGGCTGGATCGACGGCGGGTTCCAGGGCAAGCCGGTGAGCTACCGGCTGCTGGCCGGCAGCGCCGGCGGCGAGGCGTTCGTGCTGGCCAAGCACGAGGAGCTGGACGTCGTCGTGCTGGCGTCGACCAAGCCGCACGAGCTGCTCGACGACTTCCTCGGCCAGATCCCGAAGCTGGCGCCCGGCCGCGGGACCCCGCTCGCGGTGCCGAAGGGCCAGCTCGAAGGGACCGCCCGCAGCGACGAGGGTGGGTTTGCCGTGCTCCGCAGCGACCGCCCGGCCGAGGGTTCGCAGGAGGTCGAGGAGCTCCGCCGGATCCTCGCGTTGCGCCGGATGGGGAGCGGCAGCCTCTACGTCGCGGCCCGCAGCCGCACCGGCGCGCGGCACCGGATCGAACGCCCGGTGAACTACATCGATACCTCGGAAGGCCGATGGCTGACCGAGGAGATTCCGGGACGTGGCGAGAACCGGATCGCCTTCACCCCGGCCGACCAGCGCGTTCTCGCTGACCGGTTACGCAGCGCACAGGGAAGGCTCACGGCGGCCTGACCGGCGGGCCGTTCAGCCCACCGGGTGGCGCGTCTACCCAGCGTGATATTCATCCACAGGCCGCGCGGTCCAATGGGTTCGAGCTGGTCCACGACACGCCGAAGAACGGACTTCCCGCGACACGCCGGACGAGTTTTCCGCAAGTTCTCCACACCTTGTACACAGCCTCTGACCTGCGCATTAACCAATGCCGATCACGCTTGTCCCCAACTTGTCCACAGCTCTCGCGGCACCTGTGATTGGTTACCCCCGTTCATCCCCAGGTTGTCCACAGAAGGGTCCCCAGCCTGAATTGCCATCGGCCTTCCGGGGGATCTAGCGTGCCCGCTCGGGCCTGTACTCACGGTGGCGCTCCGCGTGTCTGCGGCAGCCGTCCGGCGTTGTCGCCGATCATCGGGGGACGAGCCCGGGTGGCCGGCCGCACGAGCACCGGCCACGTGCTTCGAGAGCGAAGATCCGGCATAATCGAACGGGTGTTCGACATGATGAGGAGGTGTCCGGAACGGTGGCGCTGACCGACGACCGCGGCCCGATGTACGCGGAGTCCGACCCGGGCCCGAGCGACCCCGGGCCCGGCGGCTTCGACCGCCAGCCGCCGCAGGACATCGCGGCCGAGCAGTCCGTGCTCGGCGGCATGCTGCTGTCCAAGGACGCCGTCGCCGACGTCATCGAGGCGCTCGGCCCCGACGACTTCTACCGGCCCGCGCACCAGGCGATCTACGACTGCATCCTCGACCTCTACGGCCGCGGCGAGCCGGCCGACCCGATCACGGTGTCGGCGGAGCTGGAGCGGCGCGGGGAGCTGGGCCGCGTCGGCGGCGCGCCCTACCTGCACACGCTGATCGCCACGGTGCCGACGGCGGCGAACGCGGGCTACTACGCGGAGATCGTCTCGGAGAAGGCGGTGCTGCGCCGGCTCGTCGAGGCGGGCACCCGGATCGTGCAGTACGGCTACGGCGCGGCGGCGGGCGACGGCGCGAACATCGACGAGGTCGTCGACCGCGCGCAGGCCGCGATCTACGACGTCACCGAGCGGCGGACCAGCGAGGACTACGTCGCGCTGGAAGAGCTGCTGCAGCCGACGATGGACGAGATCGACGCGATCGCCTCGCGCGGCGGCCAGTCACAGGGCATCCCGACCGGCTTCGCCGACTTCGACGAGCTGACCAATGGCCTGCACCCCGGGCAGATGATCATCGTCGCCGCCCGGCCCGGTGTCGGCAAGTCGACCCTCGGCCTGGACTTCGCGCGCTCGGCCTCGATCCGGCACGGCATGACCAGCGTCATCTTCTCGCTGGAAATGAGCCGGACCGAGATCGTCATGCGCATGCTGTCGGCGGAGGCCAAGATCCGCCTCGCCGACATGCGCGGCGGCAAGATGTCCGACGACGACTGGACGCGGCTGGCCCGCCGGATGAGCGAGGTCTCCGAGGCGCCGCTGTTCGTCGACGACTCGCCGAACATGACGATGATGGAGATCCGCGCGAAGGCCCGGCGGCTGAAGCAGCGGCACGACCTCAAGCTCGTCGTCCTCGACTACCTCCAGCTGATGACCTCCGGCAAGCGCGTCGAGTCGCGGCAGCAGGAAGTCTCGGAGTTCTCCCGGCAGATGAAGCTGCTGGCCAAGGAGATCGAGGTCCCGGTGATCGCGATCAGCCAGCTGAACCGTGGTCCGGAACAGCGCACGGACAAGCGCCCGATGCTGTCCGACCTGCGTGAGTCCGGCTCGCTGGAGCAGGACGCCGACCTCGTCATCCTGGTCAACCGCCCGGACGCCTGGGAGCGGGACGACCCGCGCGCGGGCGAGGCGGACCTGATCATCGCGAAGCACCGCGCCGGGCCGACGGCGACGATCACCGTCGCCCACCAGCTGCACTACAGCCGGTTCGTCGACCTGTCGCACGACTAGCCGAGAGCGCTGTACCCGCGGACGAAGGCCGTGAGGAGCCGGCCGAAGTTGTCGCGGTCCTCCTCCGGCCAGTCCGCCATGACCTCGGCGAACACCCCGCGGCGGAAGGTGTGCAGCTCGTCGAGGTGCGCCTGGCCGGCTTCGGTCGGCACGAGCACCGCCCGCCGCCCGTCGCGCTGATCGGCTTCGCGCCGCAGCAGCCCCTGCTCCACCGCGCGCGCCACGAGCCGGCTCGCGCGGGGCTGGTCGACGCCCATCGCCGCGCTCAGGGCCGTCACCGTGCTGGGCTCCCCGCGCTCGGCGAGTTCTTCGATGACGTCGAGCAGCTCGTACACCGGGTCGTGCGCGCCACGGCCCCTGGCCTTGCCGATCCGGCTCAGTGCCCGCCGCTGCTGACTGCGGCGGATCGCGATCATGGCCCGCTCGACGTCGGCCACGGCGTCCGTCATGGTTGCTCCACCTCCGAACTACATGTACTTTTACATGTAATTGTTTATCGACATGTCGGAGTGCTCATGAAACCCCTCGGCTGGTGGCTGCGCCACCTCCACGAGCTTCTCGAATCCTCCATGGGCCAGGCCCTCGACGCGGAGTCGCTGACCCGCCGGCACTGGCAGGTACTCAACACGATCACCCTCGGCGCCCGCACGCCGGAGGAGGTCGACGCGGCGATGGCGCCGTTCGTGACCGGCGAGGGCTCGATGGCCCCGAAGGTGGCCGACCTGCGCGCCCGCGGCTGGGTCGGCGACGACGGCGCGTTGACCACGGAAGGCCGGGCCGGCCACGCCCGCGTCGAGGCGCGCGTACAGGAGTTTCGCGCGAAGGCCGTCGAGGGGATCGGCGACGACGACTACCGCACGACGATCCGGACCCTGGAGCGCTGCGCGGCGAACCTCGAAGCCGCCTGAGGAATATCCCGGCACGCTCCGGCGTCGGATACACTAGTAGTTGAAACTTCAACAACTGGAGCGCTCGATGACCCGCACGCCGGTTCTCTACCTCAGCCACGGTGCCCCGCCGCTCGCCGACGACACGACGTGGACCCGTCAGCTGGCCGGGTGGTCGGCCGAGCTGCCGCGGCCCCGAGCGATCCTGATCGTGTCGGCGCACTGGGAAGAGGCGCCGCTGACCATCGGGGCGACGACGACCGTCCCCCTGGTGTACGACTTCTGGGGCTTCCCCGAGCGCTACTACCAGGTGAAGTACGCGGCGCCCGGCGCGCCGGAGCTCGCGGAGAAGGTCCGGAAGCTGCTCCGCACCACGGAGACGCCGGTGCACGACGCGCCGGAGCGCGGCCTCGACCACGGCGCCTACGTGCCGCTCGTCGAGATGTACCCGGACGCGGACATCCCGGTGCTGCAGGTCTCGATGCCCTCGCTCGACCCGCAGGAGCTGTTCGACCTCGGCCGCAAGCTCGCGCCGCTGCGCGACGAAGGCGTGCTGATCATCGGCAGCGGCTTCTTCACCCACAACCTGAGCGGCATGGCCCGCGCCACCGACGGGACACCGCCCGCGTGGTCGGCCGAGTTCGACCACTGGGGTGCCGAGGTCCTGCACAGCGGTGACGTCGACACGCTGCTGGACTTCCGGCACAAGGCCCCCGCGGCGACGCTCGCGCACCCGCGGATCGAGCACTTCGCGCCGCTGTTCGTCTCCCTCGGCGCCACCTCGGAGGAGAGTTCCGGCCGCACGGTGATCGACGGCTTCTGGCACGGCCTGGCCAAGCGGTCCCTTCAGTTCTCCTGACCTGACCCTGGACGCGAGCGAGCCCCAGGAGCCGGCTGGCTCCTGGGGCTCGTCGTCTCCAGGGAAGGAGAGCTCTTCGGTGTTCGCGGGTGGCCCGCGGCCGCGGTCGCGGCGGGAGCGGCGCTCCGTGCGAGGTCGCCCTCGCGGCGCGGTGGAGCGCCGGCCGCCGTGACAGCGGGGTTCGTGGGCCGGCGGGCTCCGCAGAGCCCGCCGGCTTCACCGCACTACTTGCGCTTCACCAGGCCCATCAGCTTCGCGAGGAAGCCGGTGGAGTCCAGGCCCGAGAGGGCCGGGACCTGCGGGGTGCTGTCCAGCACCGGCAGCTTGGCGTTCACCGGCAGCGCGGTCGGCGCGGCGGCCGGCAGGGCCGGGACCGCGACGGGCAGGCCGGTGGCCGGCACGTCCGCACGCTCGGTGCCGTGGCCGCCGAGCGAGCCCAGCGAGGACAGCGACGACAGCGACGACAGGCCGTTCACCGCGGGCAGCGCGGTGGGCAGCGCCGGCAGGGCCGGCTTCGGCAGCGCCGGAACGCCACCCAGGGCCGGCAGGCCCGCGGCCGGCACGTCCGCACGCTCGGTGCCGTGGCCGCCGAGCGAGCCCAGCGAGGACAGGCCGTTCACCGCGGGCAGCACCGAAGCGGTGGGCAGGGCCGGCTTCGGCAGGGCCGGAGCCGGCAGCTGCGCCAGGTCGGCGCGCTCGGTGGCCAGCGGAGCCGCGACCGGCAGCGCGGGCAGGCCCTGGGTGGGCAGCCCGGCGGTCGACACGTTGCTCGCGAGCCCGCTCACCGCGGGGAGACCCCGCATGGGCAGACCCTGGGTGGGCAGCCCCTCGGTGGACAGGTTGGCCGTGTGCAGCAGACCGGTCAGCGAGTCCAGCGACGGCAGGCCACCGGCCAGGCCGGCGACGGGCAGCTTGCCCATCAGCCCGTCCACCGACGGCAGGCCACCGGTGGTGGGCAGGCCGCTGCGGAGCGCGGCCAGCGACGGCAGCTCGTCCGCCGCCAGTTCCGAGCCCTCGGCCGGGAACGCGATCGGGTCCGCGGTCTCTTCGTCGATGCTGGTCACGTCGGTCGCGTAGGCGGTGGCCACCCCGAGCAGCTCGAGCGGCACGCCGAAGATCTGCACCGGGAGCGCGAACGCGTGGTAGCCGTTGATGCCCGACAGCGCGGACTGGTCGCCCGCGGTGACGGCCTTGCCACCGTTGTGCGTGGTCAGCGTGTTCTCGCCGACGGCGTGCGCCACGCCGCCCACGGTCACCGCGTCGCCGAACAGCTGCGCGATCGCGGTCACCGGCAGGTCGAGGATGTTGCCGGAGATCGCGCCCTCGACACCGGAGGTGGTGTCGTCGCCCGCGTTCCGGACGTCCGTCATGTTGATGCCGGCGCCCTTGGCGACACCCGCCGCGCTGACGGCGTCACCGAAGACCTGCGCCACCGCCAGCGGGTCGGCGCCGATGATGTTGCCGGCCACGCTGCCGCGGTCGCCGCTGGTGGTGGCGTCGCCGCCGGCCACCGAGCTGACGTCGTTGGTGCCGACGCCGGTGCCCAGCGCGCCCCCGGCGATCCCGTCGCCGAAGACCGAGCCGGCGCCCGCGATCGGGGCCTTCACGATGTTGCCGGTCAGCGCACCGTCGCGGCCGTCGGTCACGGCGTCGCCGCCCGCCGTCGCGTCGGTGATGTTGTCGTTCTCACCGGTGCCGATGCCGCCGAGCGCGCCACCGACGCCCATCGCCTGCACCGGCAGCGCGACCGGGGCCTCGATGATGTTGCCCGCGCCGGCGCCCGCCGGGCCGTGGGCCTTGACGCCGCCGCCCGCGTTGGACGTCGTGTCGGTCGAGCCCTTGCCGTGGCCCTGGCCGATGAGGGCGCCACCGATGTTCGCCGCCTGCACCGGGGTCGACAGCGGGACGGTGCCCAGGTTCGAGCTCAGGAAGCCGCCGTCGTCCACGGTGCTGCCACCGCCGCCGCCGGAGACGACCTTGGTCTCGTCGGCCGCGCCGGAGCCCTGGCCGATGAACGAGCCGCCGATGCCGAAGACCTCGGCGGGCAGGCCCACCGGGACCTGGACGATGTTGCCCGAGCCGGAGGAGTTGGCGCCCTGCGTGCCGTCGTACGCGCCGGCGGTGACCGTCTTGTCCTCGGTCGCCTTGCCGGTGGCGTTGCCGATGTGGCTGCCGCCGATGCCGAAGACCTCGGGCGCGCCCGCGGCCTGGGTGTTGACGATGTTGCCGCCGAGGAAGGCGTCGTTGCCCTTGGTGTAGCTGCCGTTGCCGGCGTTGGCGTCGGTCGTGTTGTCGTGGACCGCGTTCGCCTGGCCGATGTACGTGCCACCGATGCCGAAGGCCTCGACCGGCAGCGCGACCGACGGGTTGAGGACGTTGCCCGACCCGCTCGAGTTGTCACCGGTCGTCTTGACGAAGCCACCCGAGTCGACAGTGCTGGAGGAACTGCCGGCGCAGGGGATGCCCGCCGAGGCGTTGCCGATCCACGAGCCCGCGACACCCGCGACGTTCGCGATCGGGGAGAGCGAGGCCGCCCCGCCGTTGCCGGACAGGAACGAGTCGTCGCCGCTGGTCTCGAGGTAGGTCGGGATGCCGAGGCTGCCCTTGCGGGTGGCGCCGGCCGTGGCGTCGGCCGAGTTGTGGCAGCCGTCGGAGTTCGACAGCGAGCCCCACACCGCACCGGAGTTGCAGTTGAACTTGACCGGCAGGGCGATCGGCGCGCCGACCACGTTGCCCGACCCGGAGGCCTGGTCGCCGGAGCTCAGCAGCGAGCCGCCGGAGGTGGCGACGGTGTCGGCGTGGTAGCCGTGGCTCTGCCCGTTGCCGAGCAGGTAGGAAGCGGCGTTGCCGGTCACCTGCACCGGGGTGGCGAACTGGCCGGCCACCACGTTGCCGGAGAGGGCGGAGCCGTCGCCGTTGGTGTCGACGTCCCCGGTCTCGGTGGTGCTCTGGCTGGCCGACCCGCCGATCACCCGGCCGGTGCCGCCGGCGACCCCGCCGCCGTTGCCGGCGATCTGGACGGGGAGCGCCCAGTCGAGGACGACGGCGTTGCCGGCGAGGCTGGAGTCCTGGCCGGTCGTCTTGACGTCCTGGTCGTGCGACCAGGTCTGCGAGTGGTTGCCGCCGGCGACGGTCGCGTCACCGAGGACACCGATCGCGTTGTCGACGATCTGGATCGGGACGACGACGTCGCCCGTGACCTTGTTGCCCTTGAGGTTGTTGTGGCTCGGGGTGAAACCGCCGCCGCCACCACCGGCCCGCGAGAAGGTGCCGCCGAGGGTGCTCTCGCTGATCGGGCTCGCGTCGTCGAGCTGCTTGGCAGCGTCGTTCGCCGCGCCGGTGACCGGCTTGGTGCTCAGCTCCGTCTGCCCGGCGGGCAGGTCCAGCTGGCCGAAGGGGGTGCCGACCGCGTTGTTGGACTCCTGGATCGGAGCCGTGACGTTCAGGTCGAGCGGCGAGGCAGGGGTGTCAGGGTTGACGTTCTCGTCAGCCGAGGCGATGCCGGTGCCCAGCATCAGCAACCCACCCGTGACAAATGCGGTCTGGAGTCCGCGCTTTGCCCACGTCTGCATGGGGTTTTTCTCCTTTATTTCGGGTTCCCTTGCGGGTTCATGGGGGTGCGCTCGTCGAAACGGATGAGTCCGAGCCGCACCAGGGGGAGGTGGAACTTCTTGCGGGCGCGAAAAAGCGCACCGCCGTGTCACGGGAATTGCGCGGACGCCAAGCCGTCAAAGAAGGACGGATGTGGGTGCGTCAGCGACCCGTGGAGGGAGGTGTTCAGTCAGGAGTGACGCCGGGCTGTTCGCCCGGGGTGCGCAGCGAGTGGCGCAGGCCGGCGCGGCTCATCGCCGCGACAGCGGAGTCGACGGCTTCGGTCGTCCAGAAGGGGACGCCGAAGTTGAACCCGTCGAGGTGCCCACCGGGGGTCGTGGTGCCACCCGGGGCGGTGGGGACGGCCGGCGCGATCGGAAGCTGCGCCGGAGTCAGCGGCGACGGCAGGTCACGGTGCCCGTCGCGGGACTGACCCGCGGCACCGGTGCCGTCGTGCTCTCCACCCACCGGCATCGCGAGCGCGGCTCGCAGCGCGGCGGGAAGTTCAACGGTGGAGACGGCGGGCTCGCCCGCGACCTCACCGGGACCGGAGGTCACCGGCTCCTCCTCGACCGGGGCGGCGCCCGGGAGGCTGGGGAGCGGGACCAGGTCGCCGTGGCCTGCCGGGTCGAGCAGCTGCCACACCTGGCGGCCGAAGTCGGTCTCCGGCGCGGGGGCGATGGTCTGCTCGACGACCTGGCGGGTGTCCTCGGGCTTGCGCACGATGTGCTCGACGGCGCCGAGGGTGCGCTGGGCCGGGCTCAGCACCGCGTCGTCGGCGAGGTCGGTGACCGAGGCGTCGACCGTCTCGGAGACCTCGTGCCCGACCGCGCCGGCGTCGGTGCGGCCGCAGCGCGGGGCCTGCGGCTCGCTCCACGTCGTCGCGTCCTGGTGGCAGGCGGCGTCGGCGACCCCGCCGGCGACCTCGCCCGCGAAGTGCCCGGTGCCGCGGCTCGCGTCGCCGATGCCGGCGGTCGTGGCGTCGGTGACCGGGGTGACGGAAGCGGTGCCCACCTGGACGGTGTCGGCGGAAGCAGCGGCGTCGGAGACGACCCACGCGACGGCGGTGCCCGCCATCGCGCCACCGAGGACGAGCAGCGCACGCGACACGAGACGGCCGACGCGGTTCGCGCCCTGCCCCTCGTTCGTCGCGGTGTTCGCCACTCGTCGTCTCCTCGTACTCGGTTCGTGATCCGGTCGTTGCGGAAGCGACCTAATCAAACCGGCGGCGCGGCGCGCACCCTCGACACGACTTGATGCCCCCATCGTGTGAAAGACACATGGTGTAACTCGACTTGACGTTGGGTGATCGTCCCTGGCCGTCACGCGTGTCGGACGCGGCCGCCGGAAAACGGCCGAATCGGGCGGTCCAGCCGCTACGGTGAGTCCGTGACCCACGCGCGACGCGAAGACCCGTTCCTGCCGGAGCACGAGGACGTCACCGGGCTGATCCCCCGGGGTCTGCGCATCAGCGCGGCACTGGCGTGGCGGTTCATCGTGGTGGCCGCCGCGTTGTACGCGGTGGTCTGGGTGATCGGCTACCTCTCGGTGGTCGTCATCCCGCTGTCCATCGCCCTGCTGGTGTCCGCCCTGCTCGCGCCGGCGGTGCAGAAGCTGGTGGCGGTGAGGTTCCCGCGCGGGCTGGCGACGGCGATCGTGCTGATCGCCGGGCTAGCCGTGCTGGGCGGGCTGCTGACCTTCGTCGTCACGCAGTTCTCCTCCGGCCTGCCCCAGCTGCAGCAGCAGGTGAACGCGAGCCTCGACCAGATCAAGAACTGGCTGCTCAACGGCCCGCCGCACCTGCGCCAGGAGCAGATCCAGGACTTCATCAACCAGGCGATCGGCTTCATCCAGAACAACCAGGCGTCCATCACGACGACCGCGCTGACCACGGCGAGCACCGTCGGCGAGATCCTCACCGGCTTCCTGCTGACGCTGTTCATCACGATCTTCTTCCTCAGCGGCGGCGACGGCATCTGGACGTTCCTGGTCCGCGCGGTGCCCGCCCGGGTCCGCAACCGCGTCGACGTCGCCGGGCGCCGCGGCTTCGCCTCCCTGGTCAGCTACGTGCGGGCGACGGCGGCGGTCGCCGTGGTCGACGCCGTCGGCATCGGCATCGGCCTGTGGATCATGGGCGTGCCGCTGGTGATCCCGCTGGCGACGCTGGTGTTCATCGGCGCGTTCATCCCGATCATCGGGGCGGTCATCACCGGCGGCGTCGCGGTCCTGATCGCGCTGGTGACGAACGGGTTCATCGGCGCGGTGATCGTGCTGGCCATCGTGATCGGCGTGATGCAGCTGGAGAGCCACATCCTGCAGCCGCTGCTGCTCGGGCGGGCGGTGAAGCTGCACCCCCTGGCCGTCGTCCTGGCCATCACCGCCGGCCTGGTCGCGGGCGGGATCGCCGGTGCCCTGCTGGCCGTGCCGCTGCTGGCCGTGCTGAACGCCGGGGTCCGGTCGCTGCTGCACGAGACCAACCCGGACCCGGCCGAGGTGGACGTCCTCAAGGACCAGGCCGCGCAGCCGAACGACGCCGAACCCGGCTCCGCGGGGGCCACGGTGGCGACCCGCGGCGAAGACGACGACGAAAAGTGACCATCCGGCGGTCTCCCGACCCCGTCACGCCCATGTGGCGGGGCGTGCTCGCCTTCCGGGTGCTCACCTGGGGGTTCGCCTGCGGCACGGTGATCGTCCAGAGCGGCGCGTACCGCCGTGAGTGGCTGGCGTGGACGATCCTCGGCGTGATGGCCGGGTGGTCGGTGGTGAGCAGCTTCCTCTACCTGCGCGAGCGGACGCGGCCGCCGTGGCTGGTCGTCTTCGACCTCGTGCTGGGCACCGGGCTGCTGCTGACCTCGCCGTGGGTGCTCAGCGACGAACAGTTCGCGCTCAACGTCCCGCTCATCACCACGGTGTGGGCGGCCGTGCCGCCGGTCGCCGCCGGCGCGCGGTTCGGCGCGGTCGGCGGGGTGCTCGCCGGGCTGGTCGTCGGCGTGGCGACCGGGCTGGCGCGGGAGAAGTTCGACCTCGACGTCGCCCGCGACGGCGTCCTGCTCGCCGCCGCCGGCCTGCTGGTCGGCATGGCTTCGACGATGGCCCGCCGGTCGGCGGCGCGGCTGGAGCAGGCGTTGCGGAAGGAAGCGGCGACGGCCGAGCGCGAGCGGCTGGCGCGGTCGATCCACGACAGCGTCCTGCAGGTGCTGGCCCGGGTCCGCAAGCGCGGCAACGAGGTCGGCGGCGAAGCGGCGGAGCTGGCCCGGCTGGCCGGCGAGCAGGAGATCGCGCTGCGGTCGCTGGTGACGACCGAGCCGGCCAAGCCGAGCGACAGCGGCACGATGAGCCTGCGGGCCGCGCTGCAGGTGCTCGCGACGTCGTCGGTGCAGGTCTCGACGCCGGCGGACGACGTCGAACTGCCGGCGCACGTCGCCGGCGAGCTGGTCGCGGTGACCCGCGAAGCCCTGTCGAACGTGGAGAAGCACGCGGGCCCGGCCGCGCACGCCTGGGTGCTGCTGGAGGACCTCGGCGACGAGGTGGTGGTGAGCATCCGCGACGACGGACCGGGCATACCGGACGGCGTTCTCGAGCAAGCCGCCGCGGACGGGCACCTCGGCGTGGTGGAATCCATCCGGGGGCGGGTCCGCGATCTCGGGGGGAGCGCGACCCTCGACACCGGGCCCGGCCGGGGCACGGAGTGGGAGGTCAGGGTGCCGAGCACGAGGGGTGCGAGATGAGCGACGAACCGCGGATCTCCGTGATGGTGGTCGACGACCACCCGATCTGGCGGGACGGGGTCGCCCGCGACCTCACCGAACACGGCTTCGACGTGCGGGCGACCGCACCGGACGCCGACGCGGCGGTGCGGATCGCCCGTACCGTGCAGCCGGACGTCGTCCTGATGGACCTGAACCTGGGCAGCACCTCCGGCGTGGACGCGACCCGCGAGATCACCGCGGCGCTGCCGTCGACGAAGGTGCTGGTGCTCTCGGCGAGCGGCGAGCACAAGGACGTCCTGGAGGCGGTGAAGGCGGGCGCGTCCGGCTACCTGGTCAAGTCGGCGTCCGCGGTGGAGCTGGTCGACGCCGTCCACCGGACCGCGGCGGGCGACCCGGTGTTCACCGCGGGCCTGGCCGGGCTGGTGCTCGGCGAGTACCGGCGGATGGCGGACGCACCGGCCGAGGGCGCCGAGCCGCCGCGGCTGACCGAGCGCGAGACCGACGTCCTGCGCCTGGTCGCGAAGGGCCTGACCGCGCGGCAGATCGCCGAGCGGCTCGTGCTGTCCCACCGCACGGTGGAGAACCACGTGCAGTCGACGCTGCGGAAGCTGCAGCTGCACAACCGCGTCGAGCTGGCCCGGTACGCGATCGAGCACGGCCTCGACGAGGAGTGACGCTCAGGGCAGGGCAGCGAAGCCCGACCAGTTACCGGCGGGCAGGGCGGCCTTGCTCAGCCGCCACTGCGGTTCGCCGGGGTGCCAGGCGGCCAGCACGCGGTCGGCGAGCACCAGGTCGCCGACCTCCGACCAGCCGAAGCCGCCGCCGCGCTTGAGGTGCTCGGTGACGAACGGCATCCCCGGCGCGTGGTCCCAGGTCGGCCCGTCCGGGCGCAGCAGCCAGAGGTCCCGCGTCTGCGTGCTGGTGGCGCGGTAGGCGGGGTTCGCGAAGTCCACGGCCCAGATCGAGCCTTCGCGCGAGGGCACCACGGCGGGTGCCGAGCCGATCGAGGGCCGGTTGAGCTTCTTGCTGCTGCCGTCCCGCAGGTCGACCAGGGTGAGGTCGGTCAGGCCGTCGAGCAGCAGCCAGTCGCCGGCGGCGCCGAGGATGCGCGGCGCCTGCCGGACCGTGCGGCCGGTCGCCGGTTCGATCATGGCGTCGGTCGATTCGGCGGCGTCGGCGTTGATGGTGATCAGCAGGCCGTGCCGGGTCTCGGTCCGCACCTCGGTGCGGCAGCTGGCGGGCTGGCCGCGGCCGAGCTCGCCGCCGTCGAACGAGACGTGCTGGAGCCGGCAGTCGTCCGGCGCGTCCTGCCGGATCAACCACACGCCTTCGCCGGCGGCGTCGGGACCCGCCGACCAGGCGCGGCCGAGGGACCGCGGCGGGCTCGACGGCCCGGTGTACTCGAGGATCTCGAAGGGCTCGGCGTCCTTGGGGTAGGACGGGCGGACCGTCAGGACGACGTGCTTGCCGGAGCGCACCACGTCCAGCTGGACGTCACCGCCGGGGTAGCCGGGCGGGGTGGCCACCGGGCCGCGGTCGGCGTCGAACAGGGTGGGGGTGACGGTCGGCAGGAGCGCGGTGACGCCGATGCCACCGGTCGCCTGGACGCCGGAGAGTTCCGCCAGCGGCCCCGGGGGCGGCGGTGGCGGCGGGGGTGCGGCGTTGGTGCACCCGGCCAGCAGGACGGCGGCCACGACAGCGGCGGTGGCGCGGACTACGGGTCCGTTCAGGGTTTTCCCCCGATCTCCCTGGAGAAATCCAGTTCTACCATCGTGGACATGGGCGAGGAAGAGACCGCGGCGGCGGAATCGGTGACCGAAACGAGGCCGTTGAGCGAGCGCGACCTCCGGGTGTCGGACGACGAACGCGAGCACGTCGTCGGCGTGCTGCAGAAGGCGATCGGCCGCGGGATGATCGACCTCGACGAGTTCACCGAGCGCACCGACCGCGCGCTGGCGTCGAGGACGCGCGGCGAGCTGAACGCGGTGCTGGCCGACCTCGCCGGCCTCTACCACCCGGCCGCGGCCCTGGCCGCCGCGCCGGCGTACGCGGCGCCTGCGGGCTACAGCGGCTACGCGGGCGGGCCGCGCGTCGAGCTGAACGCGAAGTACTCGTCGCTGCACCGCGGCGGGCCGTGGGTGGTGCCGTCCGAGCTGGTGGTGCGCAACAAGTACGGCTCGACGAAGCTCGACTTCACCGAGGCCCAGGTGCAGTCGCCGGTGGTGCACATCGAGCTGGACGCCAAGTGGGGCTCGGTCGAGATCATCATCCCGGAGCACGCGGCGGTGGACCTGAACGCGATCGGCGACGTCAAGTTCGGCTCGATGGAGGACAAGACCCGCAGCAACGGGCGAATGGGCAACCCGCGGTACGTGCTGAGCGGCCGGGTCCACGGCGGTTCGCTGGTGGTCCGGCACCCGAGGCGCGGCCTCTTCGGCTAGCCGGGGCCCCTCTGCCCCCGGCGTCAAGAAGGCCTCCCCACCCAGGCATCGGGTGGGGAGGCCTTCGCTTTCGTTCAGGCGGCGGGCCGCAGGTTCCGCGCGGCGAACCAGACGAGGGCGGCGAACGCGACGGCGGCAGCCCCGGCGACGACGTGCAGCCCGGCGGGCAGGCCGTGCGCGCGGGCGACGGCGTTGCCCAGCGTGCCGGCGGTGGCGAGGCCGAAGGAGTAGCCGAACTCGTTGACCGTCTGGGCCAGCGAAGCGGCGGCGCCCGCCTTGCGCACCGGAACCGAGCCGACGACCAGATCGGTGCCGAGCGCGACCATCGGCCCGACCCCCAGCGACGTCACGGCGAACCCGAGCGACGGCCAAACCGGTCCGGCCGCCGGGTCGACGAAGGCGAGGATCGCCATCCCGGCGGCGGCGAGGGCGACCCCGCTCGCGATCAATGCGCCGGTCCGGACCCGCCGGGCGAGGACGGGAGCGGCGAGGAAGCTGACGGTCGAGGCGGCCATCCCCGGCAGCAGCCCGAGAGCGGCCCCGACCGGCGAGAGGTGCTGCGCGAGCTGGAAGAACTGGGCGACGAACAGCATGGTGGTGCCGCCGAGCATGCTGAACAGCAGCATCCCGCCGAGCGCGGTCCGGAAGGCCTTGGCGGCGAAGAGGCTGAAGTCGACGAGCGGGTCGGCGAGCGTCCGCTGCCGCTGCACGAAGACGTAGCCGATGACGAGGCCGATGGCGAGCGCGAGCAGCGGAACGAGCCGGAAGCCGTCCCGGGCGAGCTCCTTGACGCCGTAGACGACGGGCAGGATGGCCGCGAGCGAGAGGGCGACGCTCGGCAGGTCGAGCCGCCCGGCGGTCTCGTCCCGGTACTCCGGCAGCAGCTTCGGGCCGATGACGAGCAGGACGACCATGGCCGGGACGCCGAGCAGGAAGACCGAACCCCACCAGAAGTGCTCGAGCAGGAACCCGCCGACCATCGGCCCGACGATGGCACCGACGGTGAAGCAGCCGGCCCAGATCCCGATGGCCTCGGCCCGCTGCCGCGGGTTGACGAACATGGTCCCGATGAGCGAGAGGGTCGAAGGAGCAAGGGTGGCCCCGGCGATCCCGAGCGCGGCCCGGGCGGCGATCAGCATCCCGGCACTGGTCGAGAAGGCGGCGACAACGGAGGCGGCCCCGAAGGCGGCGGCCCCGGCGAGCAGCAGTTTCCGCCGCCCGACGCGGTCGCCGAGGGTACCCATGGTGACCATGAAGCCGGCGACCATGAAGCCGTAGGTGTCCATGATCCAGAGCTGTTCGGTGCCGTCGGCGTGCAGGCTGAGCGCGAGTTTCGGAAGGGCGAGGACGAGGACGAAGACATCCAGCGAGACGAGCAGGGTGGGCAGGGCGAGAACGGCCAGCCCAACCCATTCCCGGCGCCCGGCCCTGACATCCGCGGCCTCCCCGGCGGCGGCTGGGGCGGTGGTGGTGGCGGTCATGGTCGGTCCTCTCGACTGGGGGCTCTTGCTTGGTCGTCGAGTGGGTGGCGGTGGGATCGACATCGTTCGCGAATTTTTCTGAACACGGCGAAGGCCGCCCCGTTGTTCTTCGAGACGGCCCTCGGGAGGTCGGGCGGGTTGCCCACACCCCTCGATCAATGTGGACAACCACGCTGGTTCAGGTTCGCACAGATCGGAACTGTCGGTGATGACCGATAGACTGAAAGTGGGGGGGGCGCCCCTGCGGGTGGGGATGATTCGCGCTGGGGCGAAACGAGCGGGCGGAGCAAGATCGGCAGTTCAGAGGGCTTGCGGACAGCCTGGTAGGGCGAGATCGGCGCTGGCGGGGCGGCCGAAGCCAGGAAGAAACTTACGATGGTGTGCCGGCAGCGAGCCGAGGAGGCCGCCCGATCAGCGCAGCTCACCTCCGCGGCAGATCCGGCCCGAGCCCAGCCGAGCAAGCGGGCTGGGGCTCACGACACCGCGCCTGGGCGACCCGGCCGCGCCGCGGGCGGGTCGCCGTCCCTGCGTCAGGGGCGGGCCGCCGCGCGGGCTGCTGCCGGGTTCGCCGTTGCCAGGGTTGCCTCCGCCAGGGCCTCGCACTCTGCGAGCGTCGCCGCCGCCAGGCTGGCTCCGACCGCGCGGACCGCCGGAGCGTTCATCGACAAGCTCGTCAGCCCCAGCCCGGCCAGGACCAGCGCCAGCCTCGGGTCCGCCGCCGCCTCGCCGCACACTCCGGCCGGTTTGCCCGTGGCCTTGGCCGCGTTGCCGATCAGCTTCAGCAAGCGCAACAGACCCGGCTGCCACGGGTCGTTCAGCTTCGCCACCGCGCCCAGCTGGCGGTCCGCCGCGAAGGTGTACTGGGCGAGGTCGTTCGTACCCACCGACACGAAGTCCACCGCTTCGAGGATCTCGCGAGCCGTCAGCGCCGCCGCCGGGATCTCGATCATCACGCCCGCCCGGGCGATGCCCGCCGCGCGGACGCGCTCTGCGAACCAGGCCGCTTCCTCCACCGTGGCCACCATCGGGGCCATCACCGAAACCTCCGCGCCCGAATCCTCCGCCGCACCCGCGATGGCCTCGAGCTGGCGGTCGAGCACCTCCGGCCGGTCGAACGCCACGCGCAGGCCCCGGACACCCAGCGCCGGGTTCGGCTCGGCTTCCGGGGACAGGAACGCCAGCGGCTTGTCGGCGCCCGCGTCGAGGGTCCGGACGATCACCGGCTTGCCGCGGAACGGGGCGAGCACCGCCGTGTACGCCGCGCGCTGGTCGGCGACCGAGGGTTCGTCCGCGGCGTCCAGGTAGCAGAACTCGGTGCGGAACAGGCCGACCCCTTCGGCGCCCGCGTCCGCCGCTGCCTGGGCGTCGGCCGGGGAGCCGACGTTGCCGTAGACCTTCACGCGGTGGCCGTCCGCCGTGGCGCCCGTGCCGTTCCACTCGGCGCGCTGGGCCACCGTGGCCGCGACGACCGGGGCCGACGGGTCCGCGACCTCGACCACGCCCGTGTCGCCGTCGACCGCAAGCGCTTGCGCGTCCAGTGCCAGCAGGCCGCGCACCGCCACGACGGCGGGGATGCCCAGTGCTCGCGCCAGGATCGCGGTGTGGCTGGTGGGGCCGCCTTCCTCGGTGACCAGGGCGAGGACCTTCGCCGGGTCGAGGCCCGCGGTGTCGGCCGGGGCCAGGTCGCGGGCGACCAGCACGCTCGGCGTCGCCAGCTCGGGGACGCCCGGCGGTGCGATGCCGAGCAGTTCGGCGATCAGCCGGTCGCGCACGTCCCGGACGTCTTGGACGCGCTCGGCCATGTACCCGCCGGCCGCGGCCAGCGCTTCGGCGAAGCCCTCGGCCGCCTGGTGGACAGCGCGCGCGGCGGGCAGTCCCTGCGTCTGGACGAGCTGCTGGGCCTGCGCGGCGAGCGCCGGGTCGGCGGCCATCGCGGCCGTGGTGATGAGGATCGTGGCCGCCTCGCCGGTCGCGGTCTCGGCCTGCTTCTCCAGCCGCGCGGCGACGGCTTCGGCGGCGGGCGCGATCCGGGCGGCCTCGGCGGCGGGGTCGGCCGGGGCGGGCGTGGCGGCGGGCTCGCCGAGCGGCTCCGCGACGCGGACGACGGGACCACTCGCGCGACCAGGGCTGACGGCGACCCCCGACAGGGACCCCGCGGCGGCTTCAAGCTCAGACATGGTCTAGACCATAGCTCAGATACGTCTGGATATCTCGTGGTGGCGGGCACAATCCGCGTTGCCGTACCTGTTCGAGCACCGGTTCGACCTCCTCGCGCCACCAGGAGCCGGCCAGTTCGCCGCGGCTGCGCACCGGCCGTCCGGCCAGCATACGGCGGAAACCCCAGGCCTCGGCCGAGTCGGCGAGCCGGAACCAGTCGGCCGGGTCGTCGAGCCAGAGTCCGAGGCGGACGTCGTCGGGCAGCGGCACGCGCTCGAGGAACATCCGCTCGGCGGTCTTCGACGGCAGGTCGGCGAGCGTCAGGCAGCGCAGCGCGCAGGCGACCGTGCTGATCCAGCGGACCCGCGCGCGGATGGTCCGGGCGCCGCGGGCGCGGGCGATGCCGACGCGGTGGTGGCCGTCTTCGACGAAGAACATTTCGGAAAGCCGCACGAGCCGCACCGGCGGCAGGTCCGCCGACGTCCGCGTCAGCTGCTCCCAGCGCTCGCGCAGCGCGCGGTTGCGCGGCCGGAACTCGCGGTCGAAGTCGCCGGCGCGGGCGACCGTGCCGACGATGCCCTCCACCGGCACGTCGTAGACGCCTTCGTCGAGTTCGGTCTGCTTGCCGAGGGCCTTGAGGGTTTCGTCGAGCGGCATGATCGCGAGCCGGTCCGGGCGGCGGGCGTCCGCGATCGACCGCAGCTGAGCTGCGTAGCCGCGCCACCAGGCCGAGTCGAACGAGTCGCCCATGTGACCTGCAACACGGACGACTCGATGATCATTCCCCCAGTTCAGCGGCAGTGGGATAGGACGGCTGGGCCCCGGGCCGGGTCACGCTGAACGCCGCAACGCGCGCCGCGCGCCTGGCTGCGGAGACCAGGTCGGCGCCGTCGGCGAGCGACGCGGCGAGCGCGCCCGCGAAGGCGTCGCCGGCCCCGGTGGTGTCCACGGCCTCGACCTTCGCCGATGCCACCTCGGTCGTGCCGTCGGGTTCCACGACGACCGCGCCGGCCGCACCGAGCGTGACGACGGCGGCCCGCGGCCCCAGGTCGAGCAGCTTCCGGAAGTCCGCGCCGGGTCCGGTGAGCCAGGCGGCCTCGTGCTCGTTGACGAGCAGGACGTCGAGGCGGGCCAGCGTCTCCGGGGAGAGCTTCGCCGCCGGCGACAGGTTCAGCAGCACCCGTACGCCCTTTTCCGCGGCCCGCGCGACGGCGTGTTCGACGGTCGGCAACGGCACCTCCAGCGACAAGACGACGACCTCCACCCCGTCGAAGACGGCGTCGACGTCGGCGGGCTCCAGGCTGGAGTTGGCACCGGGGGAGACGAGGATCGAGTTTTCGCCGTCCGGGGTGACGGTGATGTAGGCGATGCCGGTCGGCCGCTCGCTGGTGCGCACGAGCCCGGTGTCGACACCGGCGGCGCGGAGCGAGTCGAGCAGCAGCCGGCCGTAGGGGTCATCGCCGACGGCGCCAAGCAGCGCGACGTCGGCCCCGAGCCGTCCCGCCGCGACCGCCGTGTTGGCGCCCTTGCCACCCGGTGAAAGCACGGTGTCGCCACCCAGTACGGTCTCCCCACCGCCGGGCCGCCGATCCACCGCGACGACGAGATCGGCGTTGGCCGATCCCACAACGAGCACGTCCGAGTTCATCCCGGCACTGTCCCACAAAACCCGTCCCGGCCTGGTCAGCACCGGCAAGCAAGGGGAAAGTGAAGGTTTTTGTAACTTATCCGGCGTTGAGTGCGACAATCATGCGAGCAGCGGATGCCCGTCACTCGATCGGGGGATGTCCGTCCCCCGGCCGTCACCTAGTGACCCCGGGCCCGCTCTCCAGGTGCGTCATCGCGGAGACGTGATGACGTTGCCCCAACCGGCGCGAGCCGGGCAGGGCATCGGGTCGCCGGCGCCGATCACGTAGCCCCCCGAGTGATCGGCGTCGGCGGCGCCCCCGCCTCCCGCAGCAGGACCGCCGTCGTCCCGTCATCTCCTCCACGGGATGCCGACCGGCAGCACCTCGAGGACGTGCTCGTCGAATTCGCCGGACGCCGTTGCGCTCATGGTGGACGGCAGCCGGTACCAGCCGTCGGGCTGGCGCAGTTCGTCCAGTTCCGGGCGGCGGAGCGGGAAGTCGTCACTCACGGGGAGGAACTCGACGAGCCTTGCGGGTGTCCGCAGCTCGGCGATTTCCGGCCAGGAGACCTCGATCCGCCGGTGGTAGGACCGCCAGCGGAGCCCGGCGGCCGACAGCTCCAGCGTGATCCGGAACTTCCGGGAATTGCGCTGCTGCCACCCGATCTCTCGCCACGACATGCCGACGAAGACCGCGATGAACAGAACGATGCAGGCGGTGCGGAACCCGTTGCGCGGCCCGAACTCGATCACGGCGCCGAGTCCCAGCTCGATCGCGAGGGCGAAGAACCGGAGCCAGCGGTAGACCACCCGATCCCCGCCGTTCATGTGGATCGTGACGGAACCGGACGGCTGCAGCGGCGGTGGCACCCAACCGGACACCGCGGCCGGAACCGGTGGTGACGCGGGAACCTGCACGTCGGCGACGCGCTCGGCCCGGACGCCGACGTGCTTCGCCAGCAACTCGCGCACCCGCGGGACTTCCCTTTCGTACAGCGGGATCCCGGCCGCCAGGAGGTCACCGCCGCCGATGCGGACCAGGCTGCGGTGATGGCTTTCGAAGTCGTCACGGGCCGGAGTCAGCACGAGCTGAGGATGCTTGTGCTTCTTCCCGATCTCGACGACCGACGCGGCGGCGAGCTCGTCCCACCGCACGGCCCAGACGACGGCGCCGATCACCCGGGAGATGCCGGCCGGGTCGATGATCAGCTCGTTCCGGACCGGCGTGCGCAAGGACCGCCAGACCAAGTTCAGGCCGAGCAACGCGAAACTGCCGCCGAAGACGCAGCCCGCGAGCCGCGGGCCCTGCTGGGCCGAAGACAAGCCGAGCCAGATGATCCCGGCGCCGACCGCGAGCAGTAAGCCGGCCTGAATCCAGTGCGGTCCGTCCGTCCGTGACACGACGACGCTCTCGGTCATGCCTTCACCAACCGCATCACGTTCTTGGCCGCGCCTGGCGAAACTTTCGCGGCCAGCGGCCGGTCGCCGCCTCGGCGGAGGGTTGCGTGGACCGAAACGTAGTAACGCGTGGCTTTCTTCGCCGAAGGCTCGACCGTCAGCCGAGCGAGGTCGGTGCGCTGGACGCGGACCGGGTCGCCTTCCTCGGGACGCCAGGTGATCGCGTCGGCGGTCATGACGAATTCGCCGGAGTCGCCTCGGTAGCGAGTCAGGTAGAGGAACACCCAGATCGCGATCGCCACCGGAAGCGGGATGCCCGGTGGGATGTCGAAGAAGGCCGGCGCCACGAAGTCGGCGATGACGGCCAGCCACGCCGCCCACAGGACGAACAACCTGCCGGCGGATGCCTGCTCGGCGCGGACGAGCGTGCGCGCCTGGTCCGCACTCCAGCGCTTGACCAGCCGCTTCACCGGGTTGGGCACCCCGAAGCCGCCGCGTCGGACGTTCTTGGAGTTCCACCGTGCGAGGCCGGGACGGTACCGCTCGATCGCCGCCAGGGCTTTCTCGGCTTCTTCCCTGGCCAACGCCGAGGACAGGATGAAGCCGTCTTCGGACTTGTGCCGGCAGTCGCGGTTGAGGTTGCGGCTCGCAGCTTCGTCTTCGAGGGAGACGGTCAGCGCGACCCGGCCGCCGGGCTGCCCTTCGCGGAAGGTGAATCGCCGGACGTCGTCCCAGGGCAGAACGAGCGTCGTCTTGTCTTCGAGCGGCTGCCGGAATCCGTCGGGGCCGAACTCGACCCGCGCCGTCACCATGGCGCCGTGTCGGCGGATGTAGCGCCCCAACATCGGCTTGACGCAGAAGCACAGCAGGGCCAGCAAGCCGAGTACGGGCGCCACCAGGTGCACGACCCGATCCCCGCTTCGCAACCAGGCCAACAGGCCCGCTGCGCTCGCGAGCACGATTCCGAGGAACGCGGCGCACCCGACGGCCGTCCTCAGTTCGGCCGGCGGGTGGTGGATCGGCAGCCGGACCCGCACCACGGCCGTTTTCGGCTCGCCGGGAGTCGTCGACACCACGGCGCTAGATCGACCCGGAGATGCGCTGGCCGCCCTGTTGCCGGAAGACCGGTTCCGGGGCCGCGGGTTTCTTCTCGTTGTAGTGGTTCTCGCGGTAGTTCTTGTCGGCTTCGTCGTAGGCGCCCGCGGTCTTCTTGCCCGCTTCCTTGCCTGCCTCTTCACCGATTGCCTTGGGCAGCTCCTTCAGCCCGTCCTTGAACACGCCCGGTGCCGCGTGTACCGCGTCCTTCAGCGCGGCGAGCAGCTTCTGTCCGACGGTCCGGAAGAGGCCGCTGAGGTGGTTGAACTGGCTGATGCCCCTCCGGAAGGCACGCACGAGCTTCTGCAGCCACTCCGACATCCGCCTGCCGCAGCTGGCGATCTCCTTCGTGCCTTCACCGGCAAAGCCCGCCGGTGCGGCGGGGCCCGGGTAACGCATGAGGATGCTGATCAGCTTGCCGATGCACTCCGTGAGCAGGTCACGCAGCACACTGCGCACGACGTTCAGGATGCTCTTGCAGACGTCGATCAGGACGGAAATGGCCTTTGCGCCGCCCGCAACGCTCGAGTACATGTCGCCGAGTTCGGCGGTGAACGCGCGATAGGCGTCCGCGCCTTGCCCCTGCCACTCCTCGCTGTCCGCCTTCACCGTCTCCAGGAGATCCTTGGCGACGGCGTCGATCTCGTCGCTGATGCCGCTCCACGTCTCCTGCATGACGTCGAGCTGTTCCTGGTTCCCGGTCACCCAGTCGAGCGGGGCGCGCAGGACCTCGACGTGTTCGATCAGCCAGCCGAGCCCCATGCTCGCCAGACCGGCGATCGGGTCCTGCAGGAAGTCCATCACGCCGGCAGCACCGAAACCGAGGTTGAGCAGACCTTCGGTCCAGTCGTCGTCGGCCGCTTTCGTTGCCGCGTCCCAGAAGTCCTGAGCCATTCCGGCGCCTTCGAGCGCCGAAGACCCTTCGTCGACCTTCTTCTTGGCTGCCGTCACCAATGCGTTCTCAGTCAAGGTGGATGCCTTCCAAGCTCGCCTTGACGTCCTGCTCCCGCCAGTCCACGTGCTGGGACCAGGTGCGCACGCGGTCGATCTGTTCCTGGGCCACGTTCTTCGCGTGGCCGATGGAGTCGCTGCCCAAGGTCTGGGCGACGCCGCAGAGCGTGCCGAGGCCGCAAGCCTGGCCGATGAGACCGAACGCCATCGGGTCGACGACCTGGGCCGCCGCGTCCAGGGTCTTCGCGAACCGGTCGACGAACGGTTCGAGCTTCTTCGCGTGGGACAGCAACTGCTCCGGTTTGATCCGGATGTCCGGCTGCGGGTTGTTCACGGTGTTCTCCTCCCTCGTTGCCCTGGTCAGCGCAAGTAGTCGCCGTCGCTGAAGTAGTCGTCGTCGGTGCCGGGCTCAGGCGCCGGACGCGGCGGGGCCGGCTTAGGTGCAGGCTTTGCCGGCGCCTCTTCTTCCACGATGAAGCGCGACCCGTCGCTCGCGGGCGCCGCATGACCTCCCTCCACGAAGCCCTGCGGCTCCGGTTCCGGGAACTCGCGGTGGAGCTGCTGGACCAGCTCGTCCATGGTGGCGGTGCCGGCGATCGACGGAATCCCGGTCTGCACGGCGTCCGCCAGCTTGCTTTGCGCGCGCTGGACGGTCCGCAGTATCTCTTCGGCGAGGTTCGCCTTCTCGCGCACCGCGTGCCCGATTTCCAGCCCGACGAGGTTGCCGAGGTGGTTCACCGTGACCGCGATCTGGCCGTCCTGGCTGCGCTCGGCGACCGAGACCGCCGCCATCTCGGCCTGCATGCGGTCGCCTCGCTGCTTGGCCTCGGCGATCTTGGCGTCGAAGCTCGCCAGCAACTGCTCCGGGTTCGACACGCGAACCTCCCCTGTTCACGTCGGTAACCGTACGGCGACCGAGTGTGGCACACCGGTCCGACAGTTCCGGGGGAGTTCCGGTTTTCCCCACTCGTCCGAGCTCGTCGGGTGGCTGGTGCAGTCGCCTGACCTGGTGTGGTTCTCACACGGCCGGTAATCGGTGGGGTATTGTCCGTGACGCAAGAGGGGAGATCGAACGCGAGGGGAGCGCGGTTCGGTGGGGTTGTTCGGCGACATGCTCGACGCTGCCAAGCACGTCGGGTCGGAGATCGCGCACGCCGTCCAGTCGGGTGGTGAGCGGCTCGGCAACGTTCTGACCGGCGCGGGTGTCGGCCTGCTCACGGGTGGGGTGCCCGGCGCGGTCGCGGGCGCCTACGTCGGCTCGCAGACCGGGAGCGGGGCGGCGAACCCGCAGGCCGCGGGGCTGTCACCCGGCCAGCTGGTGCGGGCCGTGCTGAGCGGGCCCGGCACCGAGTCGCTGCAGAAGGTGCACCAGGCGGGTGTCGACCAGTCGACTTATCAGCGCCGGCTGGAGCAGGGCACGCGGGAACTGACGGCCGGCCTCGAATCCGCGTGGACGGGCGGGGCTTCCGACGCGGCGCGGGAGCGGCTCCAGCCGTTGACGGCGTCCGCGACCTCGGCGTCCACGACGCTGGACCGCAACTCGACGCTGGCCCAGGCGCAGATCGACCAGTTCCACCGGATGAAGAACTCGCTGCACCCGGACGTCACCGACCAGCCGCCGACGCGCAGCGCCTGGGACGTCGTGACGCCGTGGGACACCGACACCGAAGACAAGATCAACCAGTACAACCGGAAGGCACAGGAGAACGTCGAGCGGTACACCGCGTACTCGCAGCAGTCCAGCGCGAACACCGCGGCCCGGACGATCGACTACGGCCAGCTCCGCGAGTACACCGGCGGCGACTTCACGGTGCAGGACCCGAAGGAGCCGGTCGAGCCGCCGGCCCGCAGGCGGACGCGGACGGGTGGTGGCGACGACGACCGGCCGATCGGTGCCCAGGTCCAGCCGCCGCCTGCGGTCCACCCGCCGGTCTTGCCGCCTGGGCAGATCACGCCACCCGGGCAAGTGACGCCGCCGGGGCACGTCATGCCGCCGCACACCTCCGGCGTGGATGACAGCGTTCGGGCGCAGAGTTACGTGCCGCCGTCGACACAGTTGCCGCCGGGGTACCAGCTGCCGGGGACCGGTCCTGGCACCTCCGACGCGTTCGGCCCCGGCTTCGGACCTGGTAGTGGCGGGTTCGGACCTGGTGGCGGCGGGTTCGGGCCCGGCTCGTCGTCCGGCGCGGGCGTTGGCACCGGCTCGGGCAGCGGCGCGAGCTTGGGTGCCCGCAGTCCGGGCGCTTCGACCGGAACCGGCGTGCCGGGCGAGGGACGCCCGGGCGCGACCGGCGTCCGCGGCGGCCCGGCCGGCAAGCCGGGTTCGCCGGGCATGGGTGGCATGGGCCCCGGCGCCAAAGGTGGCAAGGGCGAGGAGGACACCGAGCACCAGCGCGCGTCGTACCTGGTGGAGGCCGATCCGGAGAGCATCTTCGGCGGGTCCGACGAGCGGACCGTACCCCCGGTGATCGGGCTGTGATCTTCCTGCCCAAGACCGCGCTGCTCACCGCGTGGGGGTGGGAGCGGCACGGCCCGCCGCCCCCGGTCCTCGGCGCCGACAACCTCTGGCTCGGCGACGAAACCCGCAAGCGCCTCGACGAGCAGGTCCTCGACGTCCTGACCTCGCTCCGCCTCGCGGCGGGCGGCACGTTGACGCGGGACTTCCGCGACGTCCTGCGCGTCCTGGCGAAGGGCGCCCACCAGTTCACGGCGTGGCTGGGCGACATCGAAGCGGACGAATCGGGCGCGGTGCTCGTGTCGGCCTCCGGATCGGACGCGCTCCGGCTCATCCGGAAAGACGACACGGTCCGGATCGACGTCGTGGAGCCGTCGCGGATCGCGGAGTCGCTGGTGGACGTGCTGCCGCCGGTGCCGCCCGCGCGGATTTCGGCGGTGTCGATCCCGGAGGCGCGCTTCTCGGGGCGGGCGGTGGAGGAGTCGTACGACCTCGACGACCCGACGCTCGATCGTGGCCGGGACCCGCTGCCGTGGGCTCGCCGGCTGATGGCAGCTCGGCGGACCGGGTTGCACCAGTGCTACGCCGTGCAGCGGGGTGCTCGCAGCGCGCCGATCACCGCGGTGGATATCGCCGGGACCGGACGGGTGCTGACGTACGTGCAGGCGGGGCGCGAGCCTGTGGTCAGGTTCCAGCCGGGGACCCGGGGTGCGCTGACGGAAGTGTTGTACGCGACCCTGAACGGGTTGGGGGGAGGACGATGACGAACTCGATCTTCAGCGGAATCGGCTTCTGGGCGACGGACCTGCCGAGCGCGGGGCCGTCGCCCGCCGGTGGGCAGGGGTTCGCAATGAGCAGTGCGGAGATGCGAGCGCTGCTCCAAAAGGCAGAGAGTCAGAAGGACACCATCAGTGACCAGTTGCGCGACGCTGAAATTCTGAGCAGGGCGAAGCCGCCGGCCGAGGAACCGGTCAGCCAAGCTGCGGTGAACGGCGCGAACGGTGTCAACGAGGCCGGGCGGTATTACCAGGGCCACCTGCAGTACCAACTGGACTACTACACAGAGTTGACTCGACGGCTGAGGCAAGCTCTCGGCATCACCGAAGCAGCGGATCAACAGGCTGCGGACTCGACGAAAACGATCAAGGGGTCGCTCGAATGATTCGACGGGTTCTCATCGGCACGACCGCGGTGGTCGTCGGTACAGCACTGCTGACCTCGTGCACCGGTGAACGTCGCACGCCGGGTACTGCATCGCCCGCGCCGGCCAGCAGCGCAGAGCTGCCGAACAGCGGCGCGCCGAAGGTGAACGACCCGCTGCCGGCGAAAGTCTTGGACGGGAGCCCCTGCGACTCGGCTCTCACCGAAGAGCAGCTGGCCGGCTATCTGGGCAAGCCCGGCGCGCCGGAACCGAAAGACTCCGAGCTCGGCCCCATGTGCGACTGGGCCAGTACTTCCGGGAGTAGCGCCGGCATCCTCGTCGCATACGAAACGAAGACCGGGCAGGGCATCAGCTTCACCTACAAGAACGAAAAGCCGAAGGCTTCCCGCTGGGTCGACGATTTGGACCCTGTCCAGGGCTACCCGATCGTCGGCTATGTCGATGTGGGAGCCAGCGGTCAGCGAAGCTGCGTGCTTGTCGTCGGTGTCTCCGATGAACTCGCGTACTCGCTCTCGTTGGTCCTCGGCGACGACGCTGCCGAAAAAGGGAAGGACGCTTGTCAGCTCGGGCGGGGCGTCGCCGACACGGTGCTGACCAACCTCAAGGCGCGGGCCTGAGCTGCACCTTTTCGTTACGGCGGAAATGGCGTTAATGCAAGATCTGTCGTACTAAGCACTTAGACTGTTCGGATGAGCCACCCCACTCGGAGGGGTCGCGCGCGTGCGGCTACCGAACAGGACATCCGGCGGACCGCCCGGAGACTGCTCGTCGAGCAGGGGCCGGAGGCGGTCACGCTGCGTGCCATCGCGCGGGAGCTGGGGATCACCGCGCCCGCGCTCTACCGGTACTACGAGTCTCGGGATGACCTCGTCGAGAACCTGCGGCTGGACGTCTGCGCCGACCTGGCGGACGATCTCGCCGAGGAGATCGCCGAGCTGCCGGACGACGGGGTGCTGCAGCTGTTCGCCATCTGCAAGGGCTTCCGGCGGTGGGCGCTCACCCACACGAAGGAATTCACGCTGGTCTTCGCGTCGCCGACCGGCGGGATCGGGTCGACGTCGGGGAGTGCGCTGAGCCGGGTCGACGAGCCGTTCGGGCGGATCTTCCTGGCTGCTGCCGGGCGGGTGCTCGCGCGGCACGACGTCGTGCTGCCCTCGGCCAGCAGCGTGCCCGATGAGCTGCGGGACGACCTGAAGACCTTCCAGGAGTCGCTGGTCGCGGTGCTCGTCGAGTCCGATCAAGGCGTTCCGGTCGAGAAGATCGACCTCGGCGTGACGTACCTGATGATCCAGTTCTGGGCCCGGATCTACGGGCACGTCACGCTCGAGGTCTTCGGCAACTACCCGATCCCGATGGCCAAGCCGGACGTCCTGTTCGAGGCGATGCTCGCGGACCTCGCGCGGGAGATCGGGCTCTACACCGGTTAGGCCGCGTGGCCGCCGTCGACCGACAGGACCGCCGCCGTCACGTACTCGGCTCCGGGTGAGGCGAGGTACGCGACCGCCGAAGCCACCTCCGACGGCGAGCCGTAGCGGTCGAACGCCGTCAGGGCGCGCTGGTCGGCCGCGTACGGGCCGTCGGCCGGGTTCATGTCCGTGTCCGTCGGGCCCGGGTGGACCAGGTTCACCGTGATGCCGCGCGGGCCGAGCTCGCGCGCCAGCGCCTTGGTCAAGCCCACCATCGCTGCCTTGCTCGTCGCGTACAGCGCCATGCCCGGGCCCGGCACGCGGTCGGTGACGCAGCTGCCGATCGTGATCACGCGGCCGCCGTCGGCCAGGACTCCGGCCGCCGCCTGGGTCGCCGCGAACACACCGCGGACGTTCACCGCCAGGACGCGGTCGACGTCTTCCAGCGAAGTCTCGCCGAACGCGCCGACGAACCCGACGCCCGCGTTGTTCACCAGCACGTCCAGCCGTCCGAACTCCGCGACGGTCGCCCGGACCGCCGCCGAAACCGCCGCGGCGTCCGCCGAATCCGCCTGGACCGCCAGCGCGCGGCGGCCGAGGCTCTTGATCTTGTCGACCACCTCGGCCGCCAGCGTGCCGTTGTGCTGGTACGTCAGCGCGACGTCCGCGCCGTCCTCGGCGAGCCGCAGTGCCGTGGCCGCCCCGATGCCGCGGCTGCCGCCCGTCACCAGTGCCACCTTGCCGTCGAGGGTCATCCCCGGTTCTCCTTCGATCGAGCCGCTTTCGTTGACAGCTCAATCAAATCGGGGATGACCGCCGAGTACTGGCGCCTTTCCGCCCTCGCGTTAGAGGACGATGTTGACCAGCCGCCCGGGCACCACGATCACCTTGCGCGGCGAGCCGTCGCCGATCATCGCCGCGACCTTCTCGTCCGCCAGCGCCGCCGCCTGGACCTCGTCCTGAGACGCGGAAGCGGCGACCGTCACCCGGGACCGGACCTTGCCGTTGACCTGGATCGGGTACTCGACCGAATCCTCCACCAGGTACTTCTCGTCCACCACCGGGAACGGGCCCTGCACCAGCGAGTCCACGTGGCCCAGCCGGTGCCACAGCTCCTCCGCCATGTGCGGGGCCAGCGGCGCCAGCATCAGCACCAGCGGCTCGGCCAGCTCACGCGGCGTCGACGCGGCCGCGCCGTACACCTTGGTGACGTGGTTGTTCAGCTCGATCAGCTTCGCGCCCGCCGTGTTGAACCGCATCTCCGCGTAGTCCTCGCGGACGCCGGCGATGGTCCGGTGCAGCACCTTCCGGTCCGCCTCGGAAGCGTCCTCAGTGGACACCCGCAGCTCGCCGGTCGTCTCGTCGACCACCAGGCGCCACAGCCGCTGCAGGAACCGGTGCGCGCCGACGACGTCCTTGGTCGCCCACGGGCGCGACATGGCCAGCGGGCCCATCGCCATCTCGTAGAACCGGAACGTGTCGGCGCCGTAGTTCTCGGCCATCTCGTCCGGCGTGACGACGTTCTTCAGGCTCTTGCCCATCTTGCCGTACTCCTGGGTGACCTCTTCGCCGTTGAAGAAGTACTTCCCGTCGCGCTCCTCGACCTGCTCGGCCGGGACGTAGACGCCGCGCGCGTCCGTGTACGCGTACGCCTCGATGTAGCCCTGGTTGAACAGCTTCCGGTACGGCTCCTTGGACGTCACGTACCCCAGGTCGAACAGCACCTTGTGCCAGAACCGCGAGTACAGCAGGTGCAGAACTGCATGCTCGACGCCGCCGACGTACAGGTCGACGCCGCCGGTGTCGTCCGCGCCGTACTCGCCGGGCCGCGGGCCCATCCAGTACTGCTCGTTCTCCGGCGCGCAGAACGTCTCGGTGTTCGTCGGGTCCACGTAACGCAGCTGGTACCAGCACGAACCGGCCCAGTTCGGCATCGTGTTGATGTCGCGGCGGTACTTCTTCGGCCCGTCGCCCAGGTCCAGCTCGACCTCGACCCAGTCCGTCGCGCGCGCCAGCGGCGACGACGGCATCGAGTCGCGGTCCTCCGGGTCGAACGTCACCGGCGAGTAGTCGGCGACCTCGGGCAGCTCGATCGGCAGCATCGACTCGGGGACGGCGTGGACTTCGCCGGCCTCGTCGTAGACCACCGGGAACGGCTCGCCCCAGTAGCGCTGGCGCGAGAACAGCCAGTCTCGCAGCTTGTACTGGACCGTCCCGGTGCCGGCGCCCTTCTCCGACAGCCAGTCGATGATCGTCTTCTTGGCTTCGGCCACGTCCATGCCGTCCAGGAAGCCCGAGTTGATCGCCGGTCCGTCGCCGGTGAACGCCTTGCCGTCGAAGCCTTCCGACGGCTGGACGGTCCGGATGATGTCCAGGCCGAACTTCTCGGCGAACTCCCAGTCGCGGACGTCCTGGCCGGGGACGGCCATGATCGCGCCGGTGCCGTAGCCCATCAGCACGTAGTCGGCGACGAAGATCGGGATCTGCTTGTCGTTGACCGGGTTCGTCGCGTACGCGCCGGTGAAGACGCCGGTCTTCTCCTTGTTCTCCTGCCGGTCCAGCTCGGACTTCCGGGACGCGGCGACGCGGTATTCCTTGATCGCCTCGGCGGGCGTCGCGGCACCGCCGGTCCACCGCGAGTCGACGCCCTCAGGCCAGGAAGCCGCAGTCAGCTTGTCGACCAGCGGGTGCTCCGGCGCCAGCACCATGTACGTGGCGCCGAACAGCGTGTCCGGGCGGGTCGTGAAGACCTCGATCGCGTCTTCGCCGGTCTTGAACGTGACGCGGGCGCCGTGCGAGCGGCCGATCCAGTTCCGCTGCATGGACTTGACCTTCTCCGGCCAGTCCAGCAGGTCCAGGTCGTCGACCAGGCGGTCGGCGTACGCGGTGATCCGCATCATCCACTGCCGCAGGTTGCGGCGGAAGACGGGGAAGTTGCCGCGCTCGCTGCGCCCCTCGGAGGTGACCTCTTCGTTCGACAGCACCGTGCCCAGGCCCGGGCACCAGTTGACCGGCGCTTCGGAGATGTACACCAGCCGGTGGTCGTCGATGATCTTCTTGCGCTCGGACGCGCTCAGCGACGCCCAGTCACGGCCGTCCGGCGTCGGCCGGGAGCCGTCCGCGAAGGCGGCCTCCAGCTCGGCGATCGGGCGCGCCTTGCCCGCCTCGGTGTCGTACCAGCTGTTGAAGATCTGCAGGAAGATCCACTGCGTCCAGCGGTAGTACTCGGGGTCGATCGTGGAGATACGACGGCGTTCGTCGTGGCCCAGGCCCAAGCGCCGGATCTGGCGCAGGTAGGTCCGGATGTTCTCCTCGGTCGTCTTGCGCGGGTGCTGCCCGGTCTGGACCGCGTACTGCTCGGCCGGCAGGCCGAACGCGTCGAAGCCCATCGTGTGCAGCACGTTGCGCCCGATCATCCGGTGGTACCGGGCGAAGACGTCGGTGCTGATGAAGCCCAGCGGGTGCCCGACGTGCAGGCCGGAGCCCGACGGGTACGGGAACATGTCCTGGACGAACAGCTTGTCGCTGGGCACCGGCTGCCCCTCGACGGCGAGCGGCCCGACGGGGTTCGGCGCGTGGAAGGTCCCCTGGTCGGCCCAGTGGTCCTGCCAGCGCTGCTCGATCTGACCCGCCAGCGCGGCCGTGTAGCGGTGCGCCGGGACGTCGATGGGCGTCCCTGGTGTCTCGGTCATCGCCGTCATCCTTCGTCGATCGCTCCAGAAACAACTCGACCCCTCAGCCACCAGGGCATGAGGGGTCGCCGCGCCGGCCGGGCCGGACCCGGTCAGCGCGGCAGGCTAAGGAGCAGCCGAGCCGTGTTCATGTGCATATCGTAACTTGCTGGTCAAAGCCGTTCCGAGGGGACCGCCAGTGCGACGAACTGGGTGACCTGGGTCGCGGAGAAGTTGTTGTCGCTGACCAAGATCAAACTGCGTTCGCCGTCCGGCAGCTTCGGCCCCCAGGTCATGCCTTCGAGGTTGTCTACAGTGGACAAGCCGAGGTCGGCCGCGTCGAAGAGGAACCGCTTCTTGACCGGCTTCACGTGCTTCGCGTCGGCGAGGGACGGCACGTTCAGGACGTTCGTCGCGCCCGTCGTGTCGATCTCGTAGACGCGCACCTTGTTGCCGACGCCGGTGCTGAACGAGCGCTCCATCATCAGGAACTTCGTCGGATCCGCCTGGTCGACGGCCAGCATCGAGGAGACGCCGGTGGTGGCGAACGCCGTCGACGGCACGGGCGCGGCGAACAGCGGCTCCTGCGGGTAGGCGTACTGGGCCAGGACCGGCCCGAACCGCGCCTGCAGGGTGATCCTCGACAGCGCGCCGGTGGTCGTGGTCGCCTCCGGGCCGTCCTGCAGCAGCGGGCCCTCGACCTCGCTGGCCAGCAGCGAGCCGAAGCCGGTGAACGTGATGCCCTCGAGCACGAGGTTCTGCCGTGGTCCGGCCGTCGGCGTCATCTTCTCGTTCGCGGGGATCGGCAGGTCGCGGACGTATTTTCCGTCGCGGCGGGCCTCGCGGATCGACGGGTCGATCAACGTCGTCGCGGTCCGCTCGCCCTCCTGCGACCAGTAGTAATCGCCGGTCCACGGGTCGACGCGCAGCTCTTCGGGGTCGATCGTCTGCTCGTTCTGCGGCTTCGACGGGTCGTTCTGCGCGAGCGGCGGGTACGGCGTGCCGTCCGGGCGGAGCAGCGGTTTCGTGCCGGTGAAGGTGACGTCGCCGACGCCGTGGGCGGTGACCGGGAACGTCGCGGTGTAGAACCGGGCGGGGTTGATCGCCGATCGGTCGTCGCAGATCAGGGCGTACCCGCCGGTCCGCGGGTCGTAGTCGATGCTGGACAGGCCGCCGACCGTGGTGCCCTGGAACGGCAGGGCGTTCGGGACGATCTTTTCGCCGAGCAGCCGGATGGGCCGCTCGTGACTCTGGGTGGCCTCGGCCGGAGCCGCGGCGAGGATTCCCCCGATCAGGGCAGTGGCCAGGACGGTGGGCAGTACACGCGGTGACATGGCCTGTAGCACAGTCGATCAGGGTATCCGGCAGGTTGCCGGGACGTCACGCTTATCCTTGACCCGTGTTCGCTATCGCGCTGGTTCCGGTCGTACTGGGTCTGCTCGTCGGTTTTGGTGGGTTCCTCGGGTTCCGCGAGCGCTTGACGCGCGAGGGCGGCACCGGGGTGCGCACCGAGGCGGCGCTCCGCAGCGAAGAAGCGTTCAAGCTGGCCAACCGCGTCGCGAGCCTGCCGACCATGGCCGGGGGCGCGATCGCCGTGCTCACCGGGCTGGCCGGGCTGGCCATGCCGACGACCGGTGGCCTGATCTCCGCCGCGCTGGCGGGCGTGCTCGCCTTGGTGCTGCTGGTCATGGGCGGTGGCGTGCTGGGCAACCGGGCCGCGCTGACCGTGCCCGCCCCGGCTCCCGCGGCGCCGGCCGGCTGCAGCGGCTGCGCGTGCGGCGCCGGTGGCTGCGGCGTCTTCAAGAAGGACGAGGCCTAATTCCGTTGGAGGTCGCCCGGATGGGTGGCCAGTAGCGCCAGCGGGATGCCCTGACGGCGCAGGACCTGGCTCCACAGGTCGCCGTCCGGCGAGGCCAGGATGTCGCTCGGCAGCGCCGGGACGATGACCCAGTCGTCGCGCTCGATCTCGCCGGCCAGCTGCCCCGAGTCCCAGCCCGCGTACCCGGCGAAGACGCGGACGCCCCGGACCTTCGGCACCAGCGCTTCGGGATCGGTGTCCAGGTCGACCAGCGCGACCGGGCCGCGGACCGCGATCACCCCCGGCACGCTCGCCGCCGTCTCCCCGGTGCGCAGCGCGGCCAGGCACAACGCGGTCTTCTTCTCGACCGGACCGCCGACGAACACCGCCTGCGGCTCGGCGACGTGGCCACCCCAGTTGGGCAGCACGTCGTGCACCGCGACGTCGCTCGGCCGGTTCAGGACCACGCCGAGCGTGCCCTCTTCGCGGTGATCGATGACGAACACCACGGTCCGGCGGAAGTTGGGGTCGACCATGGTGGGGGCGGCGACCAGGAGCGTTCCCGGTTCAACCTCGGCGTCCGCTGGCACGCGACCCATGATCCCACCCTTGGCCCGGCGAATTACTTCGGCTCGGGAACAATCGCCCCACGAGCCTCGTTTGAAACATGTGGCCGGCGCACTCCGTGTCCCCCGGGCTCACTGAAGAACCGCCTTTGTGGAATACCGTCCGGCTGGAGCCACACTGCGCATAGCCGCCGAGAGGCGACCTCAGTGCGCCGGCCACCCCTGTTCGGCGGCTGCGCCACCCGTTCTCTTGACCGATCTCCCACGCGCGCCCCTTACCCTTGGCTTCGTGACGATCAGCGCCCACTCGGCGACCGTGCGAAGAGGCCCTCGGGAACTGCTCAAGGACCCCGACTTCCGGCGTCTCCTCTTCACCCGCTTCGCCGCGAGCTGGGGCGATGGCGTCTTCCGCGCAGGCCTCGCGGGCGCTGTCCTCTTCAACCCCGAACGTGCCGCCGATCCGCTGGCCATCGCGGGTGGGTTCGCCGCGCTGCTGCTGCCGTACTCGGTCGTCGGGCCGTTCGCCGGTGCGCTGCTGGACCGGTGGGACCGGCGGAAAGTCCTGATCTTCGCGAACCTCCTGCGCGGGCTGGCGATCGCCTGCGCGTCCGTTGCCGTCGGGCTCGGTTTCGGCGGCATCGGCCTGTTTTCGCTGGCCCTGGCCGCGGAAGGGATCTCCCGCTTCATCGGCTCGGGCCTTTCGGCGTCCCTGCCGCACGTCGTGGAGGAAGAGAGCGTCGTGACGGCGAACGCCTTCGCCACGACGCTCGGCTCGGTGGTCGCCGTCATCGGCGGTGGCTGCGCGATCGGCTTGCGCGCGCTGTTCGGCAGCAACGACGTCGGCTCGGCGGAGACGACGGCGTTCGCGGTGCTCGGCACGCTGGTCTCGGCGTTGATCGCGCGCGGCTTCGCCCGCGGCGTGCTCGGGCCGACCGTGGTGGACGAGCCGCCGAACCCGGTGCTGGCCGTCGCTCGCGGGCTGGCCGACGGTGCCCGGCACGCGTGGCGCGCGCCGAGTGTCACCGCCGGGTTCATCGCGCTGTTCGCGCACCGGGCGGCGTTCGGGGTGTCGCTGCTGGTCACCGTGCTGCTGATGCGCAACTACTTCACCGACCACGGCGTCTTCCGCGCCGGCCTGCCCGGGCTGGGGCAGATGGCGGTCCTCGCCGGCGCCGGGCTGCTGCTGGCCGGGCTGCTGACCGCGCGGATCATCCGCCGGTTCGGCAGGCTGCGCGCGGTGCTCGGCGCGTTGCTGCTGGCGGCGATCGCGCAGTCCGCGTTCGGCCTGCCGATGGTGCTGCCGCTCGCGCTGCTCGCCTCGTTCGTGATCACCGGGGCGGGGCAGGTGCTCAAGCTCTGCGTCGACTCGTCGATCCAGCTCGACGTCGCCGACGAAGCCCGCGGCCGGGTGTTCGCGCTGTACGACACGCTGTTCAACATCACGCAGGTCGCGGCGGTTTCCCTGGGCGCGCTGGTCGTGCCGGACGACGGCCGTTCGCCGGGTCTGCTCATCGCCGCGACGGTCTGCTACTTCGTCGGCGGAGCGGGGTACGCGCTCGCCCGGAGGCGCGCGATTCGCTGACGCAAACACCCGAACCGGTCACGATGACTGCTCCATTGGCATTAGGGTGACGGGCAGTCATTAGTAGGTTCGAGGGACACCGGGGGCACCTGTGACCACCGCGGGCGACGACCGTGCGCAGCTGGAAGCACGCAATGCCGCGATGAAGGACCGGATGGACACCCTCCTGGAGAACTTCGAGCGGCAGACAGCGCAGCTGCGCGACGCCCAGGCCGCGGCCGCCGAAACCACCGCACAGGTGAGTTCGCCCGACGGGCTGGTCCGCGCCACCATCGACGCCGGCGGCAGCCTCGCCAAGCTCGAGTTCGCCCCCAACACCTTCGAACGCACGACGCCCGCGCAGCTCGCGAACACCGTCCAGACGCTGGTGCGCCAGGGATCGCTGCAGGTCAAGCAGAAGATCGCCGACCTGATGGCGCCGATCACCGAAGGCCTGCCCGACCTCGCCGACCTGGTCGAGGGCGCGCCGTCGCTGGCCGGGCTGGTGCCGCCGATCCCGGAGTTCCTGGACGAGGAACCGCCGCCCGCGCCGCGGCCGGAGTCGTTCGAAGACGGCGGTTCGATCCTGCGCAACGAGCAGGCGCCGCCGATGCCGGCCCCGAAGCCCGCTCCCAAGCGCGTCCGCCCGCCGCGTGACGACGACGAGGAGCCACCGTCGTCCTGGATGACGAGGGGCGACTGATGCCGGCTGGGGGTTCCGGGTTCACCGCGGAGCCGGACGCGGTCCTGCGCGCGTCGAACGGCCTGGTGACGGCGGCCGACGCCCTCGACAACGCAGCGAAGGCACTGCAGTCCGCGCTCGCCGCGCAGGGCGAGTGCTGGGGCGGCGACGAGTCCGGCAAGGAGTTCGCCAAGGACTACGTGCCGGGCGCGCAGGGCGCAGTCGAAGGCTTCACCAACCTCGTCGCGGGGTTGCGGGGGATGCAGCAGAACGTCAGCAAGTCGATGAAGGCGCTGTCGGGGGCCGACGAAGACGTGACGTCCCAGCTCGGCAAGGGGCATTGACGCGTGGGTATGGAGATGCCCGACGCGGTCAAGTGGCTGCTGCCGATCGTCGTCGGGGAGAGCTGGCCCGAGGGCGACGAGACCAAGCTGCGCGCGCTGCGGGATGCCTGGCACACGGCGTCGGCGTCGATCGCGCCAGTGGCGGAGACGGGCAACCAGGCGGCGTCGGGCATCCGCGACAACTGGACGGGCGACGGCGCCGACGCGTTCGCGGAGCAGTGGAAGAAGTTCGTCGAGGGCGACGAGGCGTACTTCAAGCAGCTGACCGACGCGGCGAAGGCCCTGGGCGATTCGTGTGACCAGACGGCGCTGGACGTCGAGTACACGAAGTACATGATCATCATTTCGCTGATCGTCCTGGCGGCCCAGATCGCGGCGATGATCGCGGCGGCGGCCGTGACGTTCGGCGGTTCGACGGCGGGCATCGCGCCGGCCCAGATCGCGACCCGGATGACCGTGCAGATGCTGTTCCGGCAGCTGCTCGAGAAGCTGGCGCAGCAGGGGTTCAAGCAGGTCGCGAAGGAGCTGCTGGAGAAGCTGCTCAAGCAGGGTCTCAAGAAGATCGGCATGGAGATCCTGAAGAACGAGGCGATCAACCTCGGGATGGACGCGGGCATCCAGGGCCTGCAGATGGCCAAGGGTGACCGCAAGGATTGGGACTGGTCGAAGACCTCCGACGCGGCGATCTCCGGAGCGGTCGGCGGAGTGGTCGGAGCCGCATCGGGGTCGATCGGCCGCGGGGCGACGGAGGGGCTTTCGCACAGCGCCGGCGGCCAGGTCGCGGACGCGGCGATGCGGGCGGGGGCGCGGGGCGCGGTCGAGGGGGTCGCGCAGACGGTCGGCCAGGCGGCGGTGACCGGCGATCTGGGGTCGTTGACGCCGGAGCAGTTGTTGATGGGCGCTTCGAGCGGCGCGGTGGGGGGCGCGGTCGGGGGCGCGAAGGAGCAGCTGCACTCGGTTCACGAGGCGAACATCCCGCGGGCTGATGGGTCTTCTTCGGAGTCTGGGTCTCGGGAGTCTTCGGCGCGGGAGGAATCGTCGTCGGAGCCGTCCGGTCGGGATGAGGCTTCCTCGGAGCCTTCGGTGCGGGAGGAAGCACCGTCGGAGCCGTCCAGCCGGGATGAGTCTTCTCCAGAGCCATCGTCGCGGGAGGAAGCACCGTCGGAGCCGTCCAGCCGGGATGAAGGCTCCTCGGAGCCTTCGGCGCGGAATGAGGCTTCCTCGGAGTCTGGATCTCGGGAATCGTCGGAGCCTTCAGCACGGCAGGCGGCTTCCTCGCAGCCCGAATCTTCGGAGGCCGGAACGCGGGGGGAGCCTTCCTCGCAGCCTGAAACGCGTCGCGAGTCCTCGGAGGCCGGGCCGCGGAATGAGCCCGAGGATCGGGCTTCGTCGGAGTCTCGTCGTGAGTCCTCTTCGGAGCCGGCGTCGCGGAGTGAGGCTGCCTCCCCGCCGGCTCGTCATGAAGCCGGCTCCGGTCCCGAGGCGCGCAGCGAGGTCTCGGAGCCTTCGCGGGGCCAGGAGGCGCGGCAGCCGGACGTCCGGCGAGAGCCCGAGCCGCAGCGCGCGGAGAGCGGGCAGCCGGCGCCCGAGGTGTCCCGGCCGGCCGCGGAGCAGCGGGAGGCCCCGGCGGCCTCGTCGAGCGCGTCCCAGGGTGGCTACGGAATGGCCCCGCCACCGGGGTTCAGCCCGGAGCAGGGACGCCTGAGCGCAGGACGCCCGCAGGACAACGTGGGAGCGGCAGGTTTCGCGGGCGGCCAGAGCCAGCCGTTCGCGGCGGATGGCGGGCAGGCGCCGTTGCCGAACGGGCCGTCGCCGCAGCAGGCGCCATCACCGGGAGGATTCCCACCACCGCCGGCCATGCCGAACGGCGGTGGCCCGGGACGACCAGGTGGCCCCGGCCCGAGTGCGCCGCCGGTCGCGGGGGCCCAGCCACCGGACCCTCGCCGGATGCTGCAGGGTGGTCAGCCGCCGAGCGGGTACCGCCCGGGAGGCCAGCCGCCGCGCCCCCCGCAGCCTGGGCAGCCGGCCGGTCACCCGCACGCCGGTGGACAGTCGCCGCAGAGTGCCCAACCGCACCCCGGGCAGCCCGCCGGAGCCATACCGCACGGCGCACAACCGGGTGGCCAGCAGCATGTCGGCCAGACAGGTGGACAGCCGAGGCACGGTGGGCCGCTCGGTCCCGCAGGTCAGCCGCCCCACGGCATGCAGCCCCCGTTCAACGGACACGCCAACCAACCCGGCGGCCAGCCACCGCACAGGCAACCGCAGCACAGCGGGCAGGCAAATAACCCGGGCGGGCAGGCTCCGCACCGGCCGCAACTGGGTGGGCAGCCGCCGCACGGTGGGCAAGTACCGCACGGTGGGCAGCCGCTTGGCGGGCGAGCGGATCACTTGGGCGGACAACCTCCGCACGGGCTGCAACCGGGCGGCCAGCCGCCGCACGGTGGGCAAGCCGGTCAGCCCGGCGGACAGGTGCCGGGCGGAAGTCAGGCTGGCCAGCCCGGTGTGCAGCAACCGCATGGCGGGCAGGTCGGTCAATCCGGCGGGCAGGTGCCGCACGGTGGCCAAAACGGTCAACCCGGCGGGCAGCCGACGCACGGTGGCCAGGCCAGCCAGCCTGGTGGGCAGCCGCCACACAGGGGGCAAGCCGGTCAGTCTGGCGGGCAGCCGCCGCACGGTGGGCAGGCCGGTCAGCTCGGTGGGCAGCCGCCACATGGCGGACCGGCCGGTCAGGCTGGTGGGCACGTGCCGCGCGGCGGGCAAGCCGGTCAACCTGGTGGGCAGGCGGCCGGTGGGGTGCCGCCGCATGGTGGGCAGTCGGGGCCGGGTGGGCAGCCTCCGTTGGCGCCTGGGATGCGACCGCCTCTTGGGCAGGTTGGGCCTGGGGGTCAGCCGCATGCGGCGGGGTTGCCGCCGCAAGATGCGCGGCGGGTGCCGCCTCATCCGGGGGTGCCGTCGCATGGTGGAGCGCACTCCGGGATGCCTCCGCAGGGTGGTCCTCGGCCGCCGATTTCCGGAGGGCAGCGGCCGGGTGGGTATCCGAATCAGCCTCGTGGTCCTCAGGGGTCCGGGTCGCATCCCGGTGGACGGCCGGCGACGCCGCCTCCGCCGGGTGGGCGGCCGCCGCACGATCCTCGGGTGGGGTCGGCTTGGCCGGGTGGGGGGTCGCAGGTTCCGCCGCCTCGGTTCGGGCCGCCGCAGGAGCACCTGCCTCCGCGGGGACCTTTCGAGCCGCCGCGGCCGGTGGATCGTGCGCTGGAGCAGCCGCGGCCGTCCCAGCAGCCTGCTGCCGAGTCCGCGAAACCGCCGGTGGCCGAGCAGTCGCCCGTGCGCGAGAGGCCGGTCGAGCAGACGGACCAGCACTCGGGTGCGCCGGCCGAGCAGCCTGCCGCCGGGCAAGAACGGCCGGCCGACGAACGACCGGTCGACCGGGACTCGCCCGCCGAGCGGCCCGATCAGCGCGCGCCCGGGCAAGATCACGCAGGCAAACCGGCGCCGGAACGCCCGGCTGAGCCTGCCGGCGAGCGGCCGGCTGACGACGACTCGGCCGCTGGCGAGCAGCAGGATCGCCGCACGCCCGAGCAAGATCGCGCAGGCGCCCCGGAAAACGCGGCCGAGCAGCGAACGCCTGGCGATGGGCACCTGGCCGACGAGAACCCGGCCGGACGCGAGCGCCCAGCAGAGCAAGCCGCAGGCGAGCGGCCTGACCAGCACACGCCGGAGCGGGACCGTGCAGGTGAACCGGCGCCGGAACGTCCGGCCGATCACGGCGCGCCCGGTCACGAGGGGCCGAGCGAGCAAGCCACCGCCGGGGGTGAAACTCCGCAGGACCACGCCGACGAAATCCCGGCCGGCCAAGACCCCGCCACGCCTCATGACTACGGCCAGCCCGGCCTGGACGAGCCCTACCTCACCGATCCTCGGTTCCACACCGATGATCCCGCCGGCATCAGGCGGATCGAAGACACCTTCATGGACTCCGGGCGCCACAGCCAGGTCGATGGCGAGTGGCGGCACGAACAGGTTCGCCGCGAGGCGCTCGCCAAGCGCGACGCCGCCCACCCCGGCATGTCCGATGCCGGGGCCGTTGCCGTGCACGCCTACACGCGCTACGAGATGGTCGGTCCGCTCAACCACGCCCTTCGGATGGGCAGCCCCGAGCTTCCGCACCTCGCTCCTCAGGCCGCGGCGCTCGTCTCCGGGCTGAACGAACTTCCGCCGCACGAAGGGATCGTGTCGCGGCGGGTTGACTTCAAGGGCGATCTCTCGGGGCTGCAGGCCTTCCTTGCCCGGTTCCACGAGGGCGCGCACATCACCGAACCGTCGTTCCTCAGCTCCTCGAAGGTCGACGCGCAGCACCCGCGGAGCCGGTTCCCCGGCGAAGTCGAGATGCGGATCCAGTCCAAGACCGGGCGGGACGTCGAGGACCTGGCCAGCATCAAGGACGAGCACGAAGTCCTCTTCAAGGCCGGGACACAATTCAAGATCACGGGCATCGAAGAAGGCCCCGGGCACCCCAACGCCAACCCGCGTCAGCCTGGCGAGCCGCACTACATCGTGCACGCCGAAGAGGTCGCGCCCGGCGAGCCGGGGCACCTCGGTGAGGCCGATGCCCGGGAGGCCATCGAGCAGCGCCGGGCCGAGGAACGCGCCGACGAAGCACGCCGTCAGCGTGAAGCCGACGAAGAGCTGGAGCAGTTCTACGCCGAGCACCCCGAGTACAAGCCCAGCGGTGACCTGGCCGGCAAGCTCAACGCCTTCGACCCGCCGGGCGCCGAACCGCTGCCCGAACGGCGGCCGCCGGCTACCGGGGAGCCCGAAGGTGGGTGGGCTCGGCTTGCCGAGCCGCTCGCTCCCGGTGGGCCGCCCGTGCTGCACGCCGGGTCCGTCGAGACGCCGCAGCAGCACGCGCGTCTTCTTCGCGACGCCGTTCCCGAGCTCGCCGGGGTCAACACCCGCAACCACTACAGCCCCGAGGGCCTCGAAAACGGCTACCGGACCAACGCCGCCGAAGCGATAGTCGCCTTCGATCGGCGGATGAACGGCGAGGACGTCGTGGCCGGGCCGGCCCGGCAGCAGAGCCTCGGTGGGCAGTGGGACAGCCGGGGGAGCTTCGACGACGTTGCCCGTGACCTCGGGGAACGTCCGGTCGGCGCGCGGTCCGCCGTCGCCTTCGAGACGCCCGAAGGGCAGTCGCGGCTGATCGCCGCCGTGCACACCGAGCACGGGGTGCTGTTCGCCGATCCCGTCACCGGGCGGCTCGCCGAACTGCCGCCCGACGCCACCGGGATCCACACCACGCCGCTCGGCGGCGGGGAGGCGCAGCACGTCGCCATCGGTGACCGGCTCAACCCGCCCGCCGAGCGGATCGCGCACGACGAGGGCTACCTCTTCGACGGCGAGCACCGCGGCACCCCGGCCGACCACGAGAGCATCCGCCGGGCGGTCGGCGACGAGGACATCTACCAGCAGGTCCACGACCGCGCGCTGGCCCGCCGGGACGCCGCCGGGCTGCCGGTGAGCGACGAAGGCGCCGTCGCGCTGCACGGCTACACCCGCGGCGAGTACGCCTACGACGTCAACGAGGCCCTGCGCCGCGGCCCCGGGCACCCCGGCTTCGACCTCGCGCAGCAGAACACCCGCGCGATCGTGGACGGCCTCAACCAGATCACGCCCGAGTCCGGCGAGACCATCCGCGCCTACGACGTCGGCGGCGATCCGCACCTCGCGGACCTGGTCGCCCGGCCGTACGAGCCGGGCTCGGTGATCGTCGAGCCCGCGTTCTCCAGCGCGTCGATCAAGACCGACGAGTTCTCGACGTCGAAGTTCGGCGACGACATCGAGCTGCACGTGCGGTCGGACAACCTGCGCGACATCTCGAAGCTCGCCGAAAACCCGGGCGAGCGCGAGGCGCTGTCGCCGCCCGGAACCCAGCTGCTGGTCCACGAAAAGCGGCTGGAGATCGGGCCGGACGGCCGCCGCAAGTGGGTCATCGTGGCCGAGGAGATCGGGCCCGGCCACCCGCGCTACCTCGAGCCCGAGGCCGCGCGGGAGAAGATGGCCGAGCGCCGGGCCGAGAACGACCACAACGCCGCCGAGTTCGAACGCCGCAGGCAGGCCGCGATCATGGAACGGCTCGGCGGTCTCGGCGAGCCCGAGCACGTCACGCCACACGAGCCGTCGGTTCACGACGTGCAGGACACGCCCGCGGAACCGCCGCCGCCTCCGGTGTCGGTGCACGACTACTCGCGGCTGGCCCGTGCGACGAACCCGCCCGCCGAGCCCGCCATCCACGCGGGCGGGACGACGCCGTCGGAGCGCGCGGCCTACGTGCACGACCGCCACCCGCACCTGCGCGACGTCAACCCGGGCTTCCACCAGCCGGGCGCCCTCGAAAACGGCTACATGACGAACTGCACGCGCGGTCCACGGGCGTACATGGACCAGCTGCGCGGTGTCGACACGACGGCCGAACCGATCCTGCCGCACGAAATGGGCAGCCGCGGCACGCTCGAACACCTCGAGGGCGAGTTCGGGCAGACGTTCTCCGCCCGCGGCAGCTACGACGACGTCATCCGCGAGATGCGCGGGATGCCGGTCGACCACCACGCCGTCGTCGCGGTGAAGTACCCGGGCCCGAACGGCGTCGAGTACGGGCACGTGGCGATGGTCGTGCACACCCGCGAGGGCGTCGCGTTCATCGACCCGCAGTCCGGCGACCTGATGCACCTGCCGCAGCCGGCGAACAGCGTCAAGCTGATGCACATCGGGACGCCGGACGAGGTGCACGCCCGGACCGAGAGCCACAGCGAGCACGACCCGGGAGAGGCGCACGGCGGCGGTTACGGGGCCGCGGAGCCGGTGGGCGCGCACGCCGAAGCGGAGCGTTTCCTCGCCCGGGAGGACCTGCAGGCCGCGCTGGCCCACCCGGACCTGGCGAACGCGCACGTCGAGGCCAAGGACGAGCTCGGCCGCGCCCACGATCTGGGCCCGCTCAAGGACTACCTCGAAGCGCAGCTGCCGAACCGGCCCGAGCTGGTCCGGCTGCTCGGCGACGAGGCCAACGCCTACATCGCCGACTCGCTGGCCCAGCGCCCGCTCGCGCTGGGCAACCTGCTCGCGCACGACGAGGCCGTGCGGATCTTCGAGGAATCCCTGCAGGACGTCCACGAGCAGCGCGAGCACGGCACGCTGCCGGAGGAGATCCCGGCCGAGCCCCACCACATCGAGCTGGGCGAGACCGAGCGGCGGGTGTCCGAGGAAGCGACCGCGGACAACGCCCGGTACGAGGACGCCGACCGCCGTCAGCCGCCGTACCCGCGGGAACACCTCGGCAACGCGACGGAGTTCAAGAAGTACCTGGACAACGTCTACGAACGCGCCGAGGTCGCGATGGCGAAGCTGCGCGAGGTCGTGCCGGACATCGCGGCCGAGACCGAAGGCGAGCCGGACCTGCGCAAGACGCTCAAGGGCCGGGGCCGCGCCGAGGACAAGATCGAGTCCAACTACGGCGGTGACCCGTCGCGGCTGACCGACATCGCCGGCGGCATCGTCCGCTTCGACAAGATCGAGATGCTGTACGCCGCCTTGGAAAAGATCCGGGCGCGGGACGACATCGAGATCGTCGAGTTCGAGGACCGGTTCGTGAAGCCGCAGCCCGCCGGGTACAGCGACCTGCAGATGAAGGTCCGGATCGACGGGCACGTCGCCGAGTTCCGGCTGCACCTCAAGGCGGTCGACGCCGTGTCCGCCTACGATCACGCGCTCTACGAGGTGCGCCGGGACATCAAGGCCCGGGCCGTGGACGAAGGTCCCGGGCCCGATCCCGAAACCGGGAAGAAGCGGGCGCGGCCGTACACCGCGGAAGAGCAAGCCCTGATCAACGCCCTGCTGAAGCGGGAGCGGGAGAAGTTCTGGGAAGCGCTGAACAAGAGGCCGGAGCAATGACGATCGAGACGCCGGCGTACTTCCGGCACCACGACAGCCCGTACCGGCTCGACAAGACGGCCGACGGCGGGCTGGCCGGGTCCATCCTGGACTGGCGGACCGGGCGGTTCGTCGAGGACAACACCAAGATCGACGACGTCCTCTTCGCGCAGGCCGGCGACATCGGCCCGCTCACCGAGCAGGAGTTCGTGATCCGGACCGAGGACCTGCGGCGCGAGTACCTCCGCGGCGACGGCCCGATCTTCGCCCTCTACGACACGATCAGCGCCATGCACTCGGTGGCCCGCGAGCAGGGACGGCCGCTCGGCCGGGAGGAGGCCGCGCTCAAGGTTTCGCTGTACCGCCGCACTTTCCGGATGTGGGACGACGAGTTCGCGCGCCTCGACGCCGGGCAACCGCCGACCTTCGGCTACACCTCGACCTTGGCGCAATGATTCACGTGGAACATCGACTTTCGCCCGACGAGCAGCGCACTCTCCTGGTGCGGCTGGGAAAGCTCGTGCGCGAGCACCGGGTCAACGCCGCCGTCCCCGCCGTCGCGGACTTCCGGCAGGTCGGCAAGCACACCGAAACCGCAGGCCACAACACGGCGACACCGGACGAGCTGATCGGCCTCTTCACCGAACTGCGGGCCGGCATGTACACCGAAGGCCGCGGCACTTGGCTGCAGGCGCGGTTCGCCCTGAACCCGGACGGCAGCTTCGACTTCGACTTCGCGCTCGACGACGATCCGCTGTGGACCGACGCGCCCGAGCCGGCCGCCTGGCCGGAGGAGCTCGCCGCGTTCCCGCGGGCCGACGAGCACATCCCCGACTGGTGGCGGCTGCGCGCGCAGCTGCCGCTGGGCGTGGTGTTCCGGCACGCCGACACCGGCGGCCCGGACGTCGAACGGCCGCCGCTGACCGACACCGAGGTGCCGCTCGTGCTGCAGTACCTCGAGCGCGAGGCCGTCGTGCACGAAACCGAGGACGAGCGCTTCCACACCGACGGCACGTGGATCTGGTCCGACGCCGTCCCGCTGCTGCTCGCGAAGCACGGCGTGCCGCCGGAGCCGGACCTGGTCGCGCACATCCGGCGGCACCACTTCCAGCCGCCGTACGTCGAGCCGCTGGTCCGGCGGACCGCCGAGGCGGACCTGCTGGGCAAGCCGCGGCCGAAGCCGGGCCGCGCCGACGTGAAGAAGACCGCCGGTGACGTCGCCGCCGAGCTGGAGACCACGCCGGACCCGCAGCTCGGTGACGAAGAGCTGCTGATCGTGCTGGTGCAGCGGCTCGGCGAGCACGGGGTGTGGCCCGAGGCGTACCGGGTCGGCGAGCGGGCCGACGGCGCCTGGTGCCTCAACTACACGCCCGACGGCTGGGAGGTCGCCGCCTACGCCGGTGGGAAGCCGCGTGAACCGAAGTACTTCGCCCGGCTCGAGTACGCCGCCCAGCAGCTGCTGGGCGCGTTGCTGCTGCACCCCGCCCGGATGACCGCCGGGCACGAAACACCGCTGGAAACCGCGAAGGAGCTCGACGACTGGCCGGTGCACCCGGCGCCGGGTGAGCCTCCCCTCACCCTGCTCCGCAACAAGCGCATCACCAGGCTGGTGGCGGGTACGGTCGTGCTGCGCTTCGGCGAGGAACCCGGCAACCTCGTTCACCACGGCGAGGTACGGTTCGCCACGACGTCGCTGCCGCTCGAACGCGAACGGGTGCGGCGGAGCTACCGGCTCAGACGCCCCCTGCACGTGATCACCGGCATCACGGTTCCGTGGGCGAACCTGCCGGGTGGCGCGGTGGCCTTCGTGCTGCCGAAGACGATCGCCGAGCACGAGTCCGACGGAAGCCTGGAGAGGATCGAGTAGGTGGAAGCGGCGGAAGCGATTGCCAAGGTCGGCCAGTGGCTGCGCGCGGTGCACGGCCCGGACGTCTCCGGTCCCGCCGGGCTCCGGGTGGACACCGAGAAGGTCCTGCGCATCCCCGAGGGCTGGTCGGTGCCCTACAACACCATCGCCTTCCTCGACGAGGGCCGGCCGGAGAAGGAGATCTTCCCGCCGCCGTCGGTGGTCGTGCGCGAGCCGGACGGCGAGCTGCGCCAGGCGCACCCGCACCCCGGCGGGCTGTCGGTGCCGGTGGCCTTCCCCGGCCAGGAGAACTGGCGCGAGGTCGTCGACCCCGAGTACGTCAAGGCCGGGCTCGGCGAGCTGGGCGTGCCGCTGCAGGCCGTCGCCGGCTGGGTGAAGGTCGACGCCGACGGCAACCAGACCGGCGAAGAGCGCGAGAACCCGGAGTACAAGGCCGGGCCGATCCGCCGCGGCTACCCGAAACCGGAGAACACGCTGGAGACGCTGCTGTCGTTCGGCAGCGTCGGCTGGCTGACCCGGGAGCTGCTGCTCATCGGGCTGATCCGGTGCGAGGTGTACGTCCCGCTCGACCTGGAGACCGGAAAGACCGACCGGTTCTACTTCGCCGAGGAGCGCAACGAGCTCAAGGTGTTCAGCTCGACCCGGCACCTGCCCGCGCGCGAGCACGGCTGGTGGAAGGTCGACGTCGCCACCCTGGCCGAGTTCGAGCACCCGCCGAACCTGGTGATCAACGGCGGCCCGACGACCATCGAGGACGTCTCCAGCGGCGAGCTCGCGGAGATCGTCCAGCGGTTCCCGCGCCACGAGCCGCGCATCGACGTGCACGGCCGCTGCCCGGAGGCGGAAGAAGACCTGATCCGGGTCGCCACCGAGACCGCGGCCCGGATGGGCCTGCCGGACCCGGTGAAGCCGCCGCTGGCCGCGGCCGAGAAGGCCCGGCGGCGCGGCTTCGAGCTGACCGCCGAGGAGTGCGCGAAGACCGTGCTCGGCGAGTCGTGGCTGAAGCGGCTGAGCATGCCGGAGCCGCCGCGCAGCAAGCCCAACGACCTGCGCGCGAACGGCCTGGCCCCGGCGTACGACAACGCCGGCCGCACGGTGCCGCGGCTCGACACGTTCGGCAAGTACTTCGAGCGGAACCTCGACGGCTACCGCTACGGCTGGCAGCGCGTCACGGGCGCGTACGTCGGCTTCGCGCTCGGCGAGGCCCTCGGCGCGGCCGTCGACCGGATGATGCTGCACGACATCCACGCGAAGTTCGGCATCGAAGGCGTCACCGACCTGATTCCGGCGTACGACCAGCCCGGCCGGATCGGCTCGCTGACGCAGCGGCTGCTCTTCTACACCGAGGCGGCGATCCGCAGCCCGCACCGCGAGCAGCCGGAATCCCGCGAGGCCGAGCAGCTGTTCCCCGACGTCGTCCGCGGGGCGCTGCAGCGCTGGCTGCGCACCCAGGGCGCGCCGATGGACGCGCCGGACGGCTGGCTCGTGCAGGTCCCGGACCTGCACGCCCGGCGGGACATCGACGACGCCGAGCTCAACGCCTACCACCAGCTCGCGACCCTGGCGGCGGGCGCGCCGCCGATGGGCGGCCCGGCCGCGCTGATCCCGGCGCTGCCCGCCGCGCTGACCATGGCCGGGCCCGGCAGCGGGTTCTCCGGCGGGGCGCGGCAGGCGGTGCGGGAGCTGGCCGGCGTCACCCACCCCGAAGAGCAGGACCTGGCCGCCGCGACCTACCTGACCTGGCTGTTCGAGCACGCGCTGACCAAGGAGGCGTTCAGCTTCCCGATCTGGAACACCAGCCGCGAGGTGCTCAACCCGGACAACCAGTTCCAGCAGGGCCCGGAGTGGTCGGCGATCAAGGACATGGTCGCCGAGTCGGTGCCGTTCTTCGGCGAGCACGGGCTGCCCGACCTGCGGATGCCCGAACTGATCGGCGACGGCAAGACCACGCTGTCGGTGCTCGGCCGCGCCTTCGCCGCGTTGTCGGGCTTCGAGAACTACCCGGAGCAAGCGCTGCTCCGCGCGGTCAACCACTCCGGCCGCAGCGCGCTCACCGGGGCGATCGCCGGTGCCCTGCTCGGCGCGCGCACCGGGATCCCCGGCCTGCCGCAGAAGTGGGTCGACCAGCTGGAGCTGCGGTACCTGGTCGAGCAGGTCGCTTCGGACGCGTACTGGCACTTCGACCGGCACTCGGCGCTGAGCGCGCTCGGCGACGCGTGGATCGAGCGGTACCCGCGGCATTAGCGCGAGGATGGGGAGAATGGACGAAGAGGAAGCCGTCACCCGCGCGCGGGAGTGGCTGCGCACGCGGCCCGGCGGCGACCGGCTGCGGATCCGGCCGGAGCTCACCACGCGCCGCCCGGACGGCTGGCGCTTCACCGTCAACACCGCCGGCTACCTGGACGGCACCGACATCGGCTCGGGCCTGTTCCCCGGCCCGGTGGTCCTGGTGCCGGACGAGGGTGAGATCCGGTACGACCAGGCGGCGATGGCGAGCACGCCCGCCGAAGCCGCGTGGCGGCCGGACGTCGACCCCGAGTTCGACGAGAAGGCGTTCCCCGAGCTGGACCTCCCGGTCCGGGCCGTCCGCGGCTGGACCGGCGCGGACGGCGAGTACCGCCGCAACGAGCAGTACGCGCCCGGCCCGGTCTGGCGCGGGTTCCCGGTGCCTGCGACCGACGCCGAAAAGCTGCTGAACTACCTGGCCGCGAACTGGATCGGCCGCGCCGAGTTCGTCCGCGCGCTGCGGGACTGCGAAGTCCTGGTGCCGCTGCTCGAATCCGGGGAGCCGCTGCTGCGTCCCGTACCCGGCACTCGCGAGCGCGAGGTGATCGCCTACAGCTCGTCGGCGAAGGTGCCCGGGCGGTACCCGCGCCGGTGGCGGGTGCCGGTCCGCGACCTGCCGCCGTCATCGGGGCTGACGCTCGACCCCGGCACCGGGCTGGTCCGCAGCCTCACCGCGGCCGAGCTGGGGACGACCGGCGGCGAGGCCCGGCCGCGGGTGGTGGAGCCGGCGCCGGAAGCCGGGCCCGAGGTCGCCGAGGCGCTGCCCGCGCTGGTCGCGGAGTTCGGCGTCGAGCCGCCCGACCTGTTGGAACGGCACCTGCGGTACGCCCTCGACCAGGCCCGCGACCACCACTTCGAGCTGACACCGAGCGAGTGCGTCCGGTACCTGCGCGGGTTCGCCTGGCAGTACCGCAACGGCGTCCGCCGCCGGGCAGGCCAAGCCCCGGAATGGCCCGCCGACCTGGCTGCGAACGGCCTGATCGCGCACGTCGACGAGGACGCGCGGCCGCGGCCGGTGCCCTGGACGTTCGGGAAGTTCACCGCCTTCGGCACGCTCGCCGACCGCTTCGCGTGGCACCGGATCCTCGGCGCGTACGTCGGCTTCGCGATCGGTGACGCCCTCGGCGGCGGAGCGGATCCGGTCGGTCAGCTCCCGCTGGGCGGCCTGACCCGGCACCTGCTGTTCCACACCGACATCGTGCTGCGCGGCCTGCCGCCGGTGCCGACCGGCGAGGTCCCGGCGACGCTGCCCGAGCCGGACCCGGTCGGCTGGCTCGCGGTCGCCACCCGGCACGCCGGCCCCGCGCCCGCCGAGTTCTCCGCACTGCTGGCCACGGCGCTGGCCGCGACCCCGGCCGGCGCGGTCGCCGTGGCGGACGTCGACGGCGAGCAGTACGCGAAGGACGTCGCCCGCGAGCTGACCGGCAGCGCGGCGGGCGCCGAGGTCACCGAGGGCGTCGACCTGCTGATCTCCCTGTTCCAGGCGCTGCTGACGCGGGACGCGTTCGCGCTGCCGGTGCACGTCCGCCTGCACGAGGTGGGCGGTGATCTGGCGACGTCGACGCTGGCGCTGCGCGCGGACCGCGAGGCGGACGACGTGACGCAGCTGGAGTCGATCGGCGACGGCCGGAGCGTCCGGTCGGTGCTCGGCCGCGCGCTGTTCGCCGCGGCCAAGCGCGGCCACGACCCCGAAGCCGCGATCCGGCTCGCCGCGCGGTCCGGCCCGGTGGCCGGCGCGATCGCCGGCGCGCTGGTCGGGGCCCGGGTCGGCGTGCCTGGCCTGCTGTCGGCCGGCAAGCTGCCCGACCTCGGCCTGCTGGACGACATCGCCAGCGACGTCTTCTGGTACTTCAACCGCAACGGCCTCCGGACGGAGACCGCCGAGCACGCACGCTGGGAGCGCCGGTACCCGAGCGGCCGGTTCACCCCCGAACCGAAGGGACCGGACATGCGATCGCGGCTTCGGGGCAGCCTGCTGGCCGGGGCGATCGGCGACGCGCTGGGCGCGAAGACGGAGTTCGACTCGATCGACCGGATCCGCGAGATCGCCGGGCCGGACGGCATCACGGACTTCATCCCCGCGTACGGCGGCGTCGGCCGGATCACCGACGACACGCAGATGACGCTCTTCACGCTCGAAGCGCTCATCCGGGCGCACGCCCAGCTGCGCCGGACCGGGTCCGCGGACGTCGTCCACTCGCTGCAGCTGGCCTACCAGCGCTGGCTGCACACCCAGGGCGTCACCTGGGACCGGGCGCGCGGCCCGCAGTCGACGGCCGAAGCGGCCGACGGCTGGCTGATCACGCACCAGGAGCTGTTCAGCCGCCGCGCACCGGGCCTGACCTGCTTCGGCGAGCTGGAGGCGTACGGCCGCTCGGGCGTCCGGGGCACCATCGAGCGGCCGGTCAACAACTCCAAGGGCTGCGGTGGCGTGATGCGGGCGGCGCCGATCGCGCTGTGGTCGGACGACCTCGCCGAGGTGTTCCGGCTGGGCGCGGAGAGCGCGGCGCTGACCCACGGCCACCCGAGCGGATACCTGTCGTCGGGCTGCTTCGCGGTGATCGTGCACGAGCTGCTGCACGGAAAGCCGCTGCTCGACGCGGTCGCGACCGCGCGGGCCGAGCTGGTGAAGCACCCGGGGCACGAAGAGCAGGAGGCGGCGCTCGACGCGGCCTTGGCGATGGAGGGCCCGCCGACGCCCGAGAAGCTGGAGCGGCTCGGGCAGGGCAACGTCGGCGAGACGGCGTTGTCGATGTCGGTGTACGTCGCACTGACCACCACGGACGCCGATTCGGCGTTGCTCGCGTCGGTCAACCACAGCGGCGACAGCGACTCGACCGGTTCGGTCTGCGGCAACCTCGTCGGCGCGATGTACGGCGAGGAAGCCCTGCGGCAGAGCTGGCTCGACCGGCTGGAACTCCGCGAAGTCATCGTCGGGCTGGCGGACGACGCGCTCACCGAGTTCGGCCCGGATGCGCCGGCCGACGACCGGTGGTTCGCTCGGTACCCGGTCGACTAGGTTCTTTGGGGCTACTGGGGACGGGGAGGACAAACGTGCGTTACCGGGTAGAGGTGGCCGAACGCCCGGACGGCCTGTATGCGACATGGGGCGAGGGGACCTTCCGCGCGCAGCGGTCGACCACGGACGGCACGGTGCTGCTGTCGGTGCTGCCGGAAGAAGAGGCGCCGGACGGCTTCGACAAGGAGTTCGACGGCCGTCCGGCGAAGGTCGTCCCGGCGAGCGAGGTGCCGTCGACGTTCACGCTGCGCACCTTCGCCGAGTACGACGGCGAGGTCTTCGAGGTCGCGCCGGGTGACCGGCCGGAGCTGACCCTGCGCTGGGTCCGCGACGACGCCGCCCGCGCGGCCCAGCTGGGCCTGACCGACTTCTCGGTCACCGTGCCTGCCAAGCAGGTCACGGCGCTGTGGCAGACACGGCTGGACTTCACCGAGACGCCGGAGGCGCGCCCGCAGCCGGGCGCCGGTGACCAGAACGCGCTGCTGCGCGCCATCGGCCGGACACTGCTGCACACCGTGCCCGGTGGCTGGGCGCGGGTCGGCGCGCAGTTCCGGCAGGTCGGCGACTACGCCGAGATCGAGGTCCGCGCGGTCGGCGACGAGGACGGCCCGGTGTCGGTCTCGCTGCCCGCGGCGCCCCGGCTCGGCGGGCTCTTCGCGCGGCTGCGGGCGGCGATGTTCCAGCCCGAGGCCGGAACCTGGTTCCAGGGCACGTTCACGCTGGACGCCGAGTCGAAGTTCGACTTCGACTTCGACGCCGACCGCGAGCCGGACTGGCGGGTGCCGCCCAACGACGGCGGCCGCCCGTCGACCGCCGCCTACGAGCTGGAGCTGGCGAACTTCCCGCGGACGCCGAAGCACCTGCCGCCGTGGCTCACGGCGAAGGCGGGGATGCCGCTCGACGTCGTGTTCCGCAGCGCGCGGGTCGTCGATTCGCACGTCGAGGGTGAGCGCCCGGTGGTCAACCGGCCGCCGGTGCCGCCGGACCAGGTCCGCGGCCTGCTCGACTACCTGTTCCGGGCGCCGGTGGCGCTGCACCGGCCCGCGCCGCTGCCGGACATCTTCGGCGGGCCGGGGGCGAAGCCGGACGTGCCGAACGCCTTCCACACCGACGGCACCTGGATCTGGCCCGCCGCCGTGCCGCACTACCTGCGCAAGTACGGCGTGCCGCCGGAGCCGGAGCTGGTCGAGCACATCCGGGCGGCCGGGTTCCGGCCGCCGTTCGTCGGCGAGCTGGTCCGCGCGACGGCGGAGGCGGAGGTCCTCGGCCAGCCGCGGCCGCCGCAGACAGCCGCCGACCTGCCGGACGAGCGCGCACTGACCCGGGTCGCCCGCGGGGAGCAGGTGCGGAACCTGCGGGGCGCCGAGGTCCTGGAGCTGCTCCAGCAGCGGCTCGCCGAGCACGGCGTGCCGGCGGCGGCCTACCGGATCGGCGCCAACGAGATCCCGGCCGAGGGCGTCTGGACGCTGCGGCGCGCCGAGAACGGCTGGGAGGTCTCGCGGCCGCCGTCCGACGAGCCGGTGGCGTTCGGCTCGCTCGGCGACGCCGCCCGGTTCCTGCTCGGCGTGCTGCTGATGCTGCCGCCGCGGCCGGCGGAGGAGTCCGACCAGCCCGCCGACTGGCCGGTGCTGCCGATGCGCGGCGAGCCGCCGTTGAACTTCTACCGCGGCAAGCGGCTGATCACCCTGGCCCCGGGCACCACGGTCGTCCGGTTCGGCAACGAGACCGGCAACCTGGTGCACGCCGAGGGCACGCGGTTCGTCGAGACGGCGCTGGCCTTCGAACGCGAACGCGAAAAGCGGCTCTACCGGGTGCAGCGCGCGATCCGCGTGCTGACCGGCGTGGCCGCGCCGTGGGGCGGGATGCCGGGCGGCGCGGTCGCGTACCTGCTGCCGCGGCCGCTCGCCCAGCACGTCGAGACGGGCTCGCTCAGCAGGCAGTGATCAGGACGGCGGGCGACCACCAGTAGTCGGCGAGCGGTTCGACGCCGACCTCGGTGAACCCCGCCGTCCGCAGCTGCTCGGCCCACACCGCGGCCGGGTGCTCCCAGTTGGTCCGCTGCTGCCCGGAGACGATCCCGAGCAGCACCGGCAGCAGGAAGCCCTGGGCGACCAGCGAAGCGTCTTCGCCGTATTCGGCCACGCCCCGCTCGTAGCGTTCGACGAGCGAGCGGAGGTGCTCCGGCGAGCCTTCCTCGAACTCGGGGACGTCGAACTCGGCGAGCACCAGCGTCCCGGTGCGTGGCTGCAGCGCCCGCAGCACCTCGGCGCGCTGCTCCGGCTCGATGGACTGCAGCGCGAACGTCGACTGGACGAAGTCCCAGCCGAGGTCGTCGCGGGCCAGGAAGTCCTGCGCGGTCGACTGCCAGCACTGCGCCGACGGCACCCGCTCGTGGACGCCTTCGAGCAGCGCGGCCGAAGGTTCGACCAGGTCGATCCGGGGCGGGAGGTGCGACGCCTGCTCCAGCGCGGGCACCACGGCCAGGCCGTCACCGCAGCCCAGGTCGAGCAGCGACTCCGGCTTCGCGCTGTCGTACCGGGCGGCCAGCGCGGCGCTCAGCGCCCGGTACAGCTCGACGTTGCCGCCGCCGCGGATGAACGCGGTGAACGCGCTCGGCTGGTCGTACACCGGTGCCGAGCCGTCGCCGGCCAGGTAGGCCCGCAGTTCGTCGGCCAGCGTGGAGCCGGCGCGCCCGGCCTGTGCGGCGAGTTCGGCGGCCTGGTCGCGGTCACCGGACCGGTAGGCGGCGAGGGCGTCGGCGAGCGGCTCGATCGAGGTCATGTTCAGGACATATCAGAACGGGACCCACAACGTCACTCGCGTGCCGCCCCCGGCGAGTCCCGATTCGACCAGCGACGTCCCGCCGACTTCGGCCAGCCGTGCCGTGATCGACTCGCTGATGCCGAACCCGGCCGGGTGGTCGGCCGCGCTGAACCCGCTGCCGTGGTCGCGGGTGATCACCGCGATGCCGCCGTCGCGCTCCTCGACCCGGACGACGACCCGGTCGGTGCCCGAGTGCTTCATCGTGTTCCGCATCGCCTCGCGGACGGCGTCCCGGATGGCGATCTGGCGGACCTCCGACAGCGTGTCGTCGTCCAGCTCGGCCACCACGAGCTGGGCGCGCAGGCCGTCACGGGCCATCTCGGCGGCGAGCGCGGCGAGCTTCTCGCCCAGCGGCCGTGCGCCGGCTTCAGCCTGCTCGGACGCCGCCGACTCGATCGTGTGCCGGATCTCCATCGCCTGCGCCCGCGCCAGCCGCTGGATCTCCACCAGCCGTTCTTCGGCGTCGCCGGGGACGGGCAGCGCCATCGCCTCCAGGGTCTGCAGCACGGAGTCGTGCAGCCTCCGGTGCTGCTGCGCGCGCTCGGCGAGCCGCCCGTTGCGCGTGCCGTAGGCCAGGGCCAGGCGCGTGCCGAGGCCGGTCAGCACCAGCGCGGCGGTGGCCAGGAACAGCTCCGCGAGCAGCACGGAGTACGTCGAGAAGGCGGCCCCGACGCGGAACCCGCCGGTGTTCAGCCAGTTCGCCAGCATCCGGAGCGGGAAGCTCAGCAGGCCGAACACCACGCCGCTCGGCAGGCCCAGCGCGAGCGTGAGCAGGCCGATCTCGCCGTAGAGGTGGACGCTGGTGACCGCCAGCGCGTCGAAGTACGCCGCCGTCGGCACGGTCAGCGCGATGACCAGCGGCGAAAGCACGGTGAAGGTGAGGTCGACGGCCAGCAGCTTCCCGGCGTCGCGGCCGCGGAACGGCGCCGAGCGGAACATCCAGCGCAGGCCGATGACGTTCAGCGCCACCGACAGCAGCGTGAACACCGCGACCGGCAGCAGCCCGGTCGTGCCGCGCTGGAGGACGTAGACGCCGAACTGGCCCGGCACCGCGAGCAGCCGGTAGGCCAGCGGGATGAGCACGACGTACCGGGTCGCGCGCAGCAGCAGCCCGTCGCGCTCGGTGGGGTCGATCGGGCCCGACATCCGCGAGATGCGCCGCAGCGCGTGCATCGGCGCCGGGTCGGCGATCTCGTCGGGCAGCTCACTCGTGGCGGTGGCGATCGCGGGGGCGCCGCGCCTCAGCAGCGCCACCAGGAAGCTGCCCCCGCCCGCCACGGCTCACGCGTCCCCGACGCCGTTTTCCGCGGCCCACTTCTTCAGCTCGGCGACCGCCTCGTCGTGCTCCAGCGGGCCGCGGTCCAGGCGGAGCTCCTTGAGGAACTTCCACGCCTTCCCGACGTCCGGCCCCGGCTTGAGGCCGAGCAGCTCCATGATCTGCTCGCCGTTGAGGTCCGGCCGCACGCGGTCGAGGTCCTCCTTGGCCTTGAGCGCGGCGATCCGGGCTTCGAGGTCGTCGTAGGTGGCCTGCAGCGCGGCCGCCTTCCGGCGGTTGCGGGTGGTGCAGTCGGCGCGGACCAGCTTGTGCAGCCGGGTCAGCAGGTGGCCGGCGTCGGTGACGTACCGGCGGACCGCCGAATCCGTCCACTCGCCCTTGCCGTAGCCGTGGAACCGCAGGTGGAGGAACACGAGCTGGGAGACGTCGTCGACGATCTCCTTCGAGTACTTCAGCGCCCGCAAACGTTTGCGGGCCATCCGCGCGCCGACCACCTCGTGGTGGTGGAAGCTGACGCCGCCGCCCGGCTGGAACTCCCGGGTCGCCGGCTTGCCGGCGTCGTGCAGCAGCGCCGCCAGCCGGAGGATCAGATCCGGTTCCGACGTCGGCTCGTGCGTCTTCTCCAGCTCGATCGCCTGGGCGAGCACGGTCAGCGAGTGCTGGTAGACGTCCTTGTGCTGGTGGTGCTCGTCGATCGCCAGCCGCATCCCGGGCACCTCGGGCAGCACCCGGTCGGCCAGCCCGGTCTCGACCAGCAGCTCCAGGCCCGGCCGCGGATCGGCCGCGAGCAGCAGTTTCGACAGCTCGGCCTGCACCCGCTCGGCGGTGATCCGGTCGATCTCCTCGGCCATCGACGTCATCGCGTCGACCACCCGCGGCGCGGCGGTGAAGCCGAGCTGCGCGGCGAACCGGGCGGCGCGCAGCATCCGCAGCGGGTCGTCGGCGAACGACTCCTGCGGCGTCGCCGGGGTGTCCAGGACCCGCTCGCGCAGGGCACTCAGCCCGTCGTACGGGTCGATGAACGTCTTGGACGCCAGCTCGACGGCCATCGCGTTGACCGTGAAGTCGCGGCGCAGCAGGTCACCCTCGATGCTGTCGCCGAAGGTGACCTCGGGGTTGCGGCCGACGCGGTCGTAGCTGTCGGCGCGGAACGTCGTGATCTCGAGCTGCATGCCCTTCTTCGTCACGCCGACCGTGCCGAAGGCGATCCCGACGTCCCAGACCGCGTCGCCCCAGCCGCTGACGATCTTCAGCACCCGGTCGGGCCGCGCGTCGGTGGTGAAGTCGAGATCGGGGGAGACCCGGCCGAGCAGTGCGTCGCGGACGCTGCCGCCCACGAGGTACAGGCGGTGCCCCGCCCTGGCGAACCGTTCCGCCAGCTCCTCCGCCAGTGGCGAGACCTCCATCAGCCCCACCACCTGCTCCTCGACCACGTCGTTCACGAAAATCCCACTACGTTCCAGGTGCGATAGCTGCAGGCACCGCCGGACACGGACACGGAGAGCCAGCCTACCGGGGCAACCGGTTGCTCTAGCATCGCAGCATGTCTGGATCAGCCGGCCGCCCCGGCGCCTCAAAGCCGCGCAGGCGGCGCAGGCGTCAGCGCGGCAGGCGCCTGACCACGGTCGACGAGACGTCGGCCGGTGGCCTCGTGGTGGACGCCGAGCGCGAGCAGGCGGTGCTGATCGGCCGGCTCGACCGGCACGGCAGACTGCTGTGGTCGCTGCCCAAGGGCCACATCGAGGACGGGGAGACGGTGGAACAGACGGCCGTGCGCGAGGTGAAGGAGGAAACCGGCATCTCCGCGCGCGTCACGCAGCCGCTGGGCACCATCGACTACTGGTTCGTGGCCGAGAAGCGGCGCATCCACAAGACCGTGCACCACTTCCTGCTCGAAGCGCTCGGCGGTGAGCTGTCCGACGAAGACGTCGAGGTCACCGAGGTGGCCTGGGTCCCGCTGGCCGAGCTGGAGACCAAACTCGCCTACTCCGACGAGCGCAAGCTCGTCCGGAAGGCCAGTCAGATACTCACAGAACTTTTCGCGCGCCCGGACGTCCCAGGACGAGACGAGCACGCCCCTGAGGGAGCCCCCGAGTGAAGCGGTTCGCCGCAGCCTTCCTGTCCGTCCTCTTCCTGGCCGTCCCCGCACTCGCCGGGGCCACCGTGGCCCAGGCGCAGGAGGGCGCGCGCCTGCGCATCGACCTCGCCGGGCTGAGCCCGCGGGTCATCACGCAGTCGTCGACGGCGCTGACCGTCACCGGCACGGTGACCAACACCGGCGACCGCCGGATCACCAAGCCGCAGGTCCGGCTGCAGGTCGGGGACCGGGCGACGACCGAGCGCGGGGTCGGCGACGTGCTGTCCGGCGCCGTCGTCAAGGACACCCCGCTGACCGACTTCACGCCGGTCGCCGACGTCCTCGAGCCGGGCCAGAGCGCCCCGCTGAACGTCACCGTGCCGCTGACCGGGCCGCGGGCGGAGCGGTTCGCCCGTCCCGGCGTCTACCCGCTGCTGGTCAACGTCAACGGCACGCCCGAGTTCGGCGGGGCCGCGCGGCTGGGCGCGGTCAGCATGCTGATGCCGGTGCTGACCGGTCCGGGCAAGCAGGCCACCAACCGGAGCGGCGCGCCGAGCATGACCCTGCTCTGGCCGCTGACCGGGAACGTCCCGCACGTCTACGCGGCGCCGTACGGCAACCCGGTGGTGCTGGCCGACGACCGGCTGGCCGACGAGATCAGCGGGGACGGCAGGCTGAACGCGCTGGTCACCTCGGCCGCCTCGACCGCGCGGAGCAACGCCAACCTCGCGAAGTCGATGTGCTTCGCGCTCGACCCCGACCTGCTGGCCACCGTCGACGCGATGACCCGCGGCTACCTCGTCCACACCGACACCGGGAACGTCGACGGCAAGGGCGTCGAGGCCGCGAAGGCGTGGCTGACCGAGCTGCGCGCGCTGGTCGGCGGCCGCTGCGTGGTGGCGCTGCCGTTCGCCGACGCCGACCTCGACGCGCTCACCCGGATCCGGCCCGGCGACACCAGCCTGGTCACCCGGGCGGCGGCCGGCGCCGCGACCGTCCAGCAGGTGGCCGGCGTCACCCCGCAGACCGGCGTGCTCTGGCCGGACGGCACGCCGAGCGCGGCCGTGCTCACCGCGCTGAGCGACGCCGGCGTGCGGACCGTGCTCACCGACGCGGGCAAGCTCGCGCCCGCCGCGGCCGGTGGCGGCCTCACCGTGCAGGGCAGCAGCGTCCGCCTGCAGCCGACCGACTCGCTGATCTCCGCCGCGCTGGCGGGTGTGCCGACCGTGCCCGGCTCGGTCACCGTGCCGGCGTCGACCGAGCGGGCGGTCGCGAGCCAGAACGGGCTCGGCGCGCTCGCCTTCCGCGCCGGGCTGGGCGTCACCGGCGGGCAGCGGCCGGACCACCTGCTGGTCGCGCCGCCGCGGCGCTGGGACGCCTCGGCCGGGGAGTTCACCGCCTACCTGCAGCAGGTCGGCGACTTCCTGAACGCCGGCCTGGTCACCGCGACCGGGCTCACAGCCCTGCTCGCCGCCGCCCCCGAGGCCTCGGGCGCGGTCGGCGACGGCGGGCCGGACCCGGCCAGGAGCATCGACGCCGCTGTCGTCTCGACGCTGGCCGACCTCGACGACAAGGCCACCGGGCTGGCGTCCGCGATGCAGCTCGACCCCACCAAACGGGTGAAACCGGACGACGTCGTCGAGCCGGTCCGGCTGGCCGAGCTGCGCGGTGCGTCGACGGCGTGGCGGGGGCTGCCCGCGGACGCGGCGACCACGAACGCCCAGGCCGAGCTGGCCGCGATCAGCGGCCGGGTGACGGTCTCGCAGCCGAAGCAGACCATCGCGCTGGCGTCCGGCAACTCGCCGCTGCCGGTGTACGTCAGCAACGACCTGCCGGTCGGCATCAACGCCCGGTTCAGCCTCGACAACAACACCGGCCTGCGCCCGGAGGAGGCCAAGGACTGGTTCTTCCCGGCCAGCGGCGGCAAGAACTACTTCCTGCCGGTGGAGGCGCTGCGGGCCGGCCGGTTCAGCGTGGATGTGTCGTTGAGCACGCCGACCGGTACCCAGCTCGGGTCGCCCGCGCGGTTCGAGCTGACGTCCACCGAGTACGGCGCGATCACCATCATCGCGACCGTAGCCGCAGGTGTGGCCCTGCTCCTGCTCGCGTCCCGGCGGATCTACCGGAGGGTGAAGGACGCCCGCGCGGGACGTGACGTCGTAGCCTGATCGCTCGGCCTTTGAGTGTTCCGGGCGGTTCGCGATTACCCTTGGTCCGCACGTGCGCGGCACCCGGCCGCGGCACCGGAGACGAGCACCGAGGATTGGGCACGCGTTGGAGAGAGAGCCGGGCTTACCACCCGAGCGTGCGGGTCGTCCTCGGCGCGAAGGCCCCCCGCCCCCGCAGCGAGGTGACGGGCCGCCGCGCGGGTCGCAGCCGGTCCGCCGCCAGCAGCCGCCGCCTCCGCCCCCGGAGCGCGGCCGCCGCCAGCCGCCCCGCAACGGCCGCACGCGCCAGATGCCGATGCCCGACGACGCACCGGTCCGCGACCAGCGCCCGGCCCGCGAAGACGGCCGCCCCCGCCGCGGCGACCAGGCACCCCCCGAAGGCCGGTCACCGCGCGCCGACCGCCCCCCGGTCGACGACCGCCCGGTCCGCGGCGGCGGGCCCGCCCGCGACCAGCGCGCCTCCCGTGGCGAACGCCCGGAGGACCGCCCGGTCCGCGACCCGCGTGCTCCCCGTGGCGACCGCCCTGTCCCGGACGACCAACTGCCCCGCGACCAGCGCGCCCCGCGCGGCGACCGGCCCGCCCCGGACGACCGCCTTCCTCGCGACCAGCGCGGTCCCCGCGGCGACCACCCGGCCGCGGACGAGTTCCCGCCCCGCGGCGAGCGACCGCGCGACGACTGGCCCCGGGACGAACGCGGCCCGCACGACGATCGCGCCCTCCGCGACGACCAGCCGCGCCGGATGCCGCCGCAGGGCCCGCGGGGTGGCCAGCCACCGCGCAACGCCGGGCCCGCGCCGACGCGCGTCCAGCCCGTCCCACCACACGGCGGAGCACAGCCGGGCCCGCCGCCGCAGAGCGGGGCACAGCCGGCCGTCCCCCCGCCGGGCCTGCCACTGAGCGGCGCCCAGCCCGTCATCTCCCCGGGCGGCTTGCCGGGCCCGCCGCAAAGCAGTGCCCAGCCGGTCGCCCCGCCGGGCCCGCCGCCGCACAGCGGGGCGCAACCGGCCGTCCCACCGCCGGGCTCGCCGCTGAGCGGCGCCCAGCCCGTCGTTTCCCCGCGCGGCCCGCAGGGCCCACCCGAAAGCGGCCCGCCGCAAAGCGGTGCGCAGCCGGTCGCGCCGCCGCCGAGCGGCCAGCAACCGGTCCTGCCCGGCCCGGCTCCCCACCAGGGCAGGCTCCCGCAGCCCAGCCCGCCGGTGACCCCGCCGCCCGGCAACCCGGCGCTCGGCACCCCGCCGCCGGGCACGCCCGTCCCGCCGCGCGGCCGCGGCTCGCGCCGCCCGGCGCCGGTCCGGCCGTGGCAGGAGGAGGCCACCCAGGTCCAGCGCCCACCGGACCCGGAGGCGACGCGGTTCATCCCGCGCACCGCCGGCGTCCCGATGAACTCGCGCTGGCCGGTCGCCGACCCCGACGTCATGCGGCCCTACGACGCGCTGGCCACCCAGGTCATGCCGGCGCTCAAGGGCCCGCTGGTCAAGCCCCGGCCGGACGGGGAGGCGCCGGAGGAGGCCCCGGCCAAGGCGCCGTCGCTGGCGAAGGCGTCCGGGCGGATGGCGATCGCGTCGCTGATCAGCCGGATCACCGGCTTCCTCTGGAAGCTGCTGCTGGTCGCGGCGATCGGCCAGGGCGTCGCGAACGACTCGTTCAACGTCGCCAACACGATGCCGAACATCATCTTCGAGCTGCTGATGGGTGGCGTGCTCGCCAGCGTGGTGGTGCCGCTGCTGGTGCGTTCACAAGACGACCCGGACGGCGGCGCGGCCTACACCCAGCGCCTGATCACCGTGGCGTTCTCGCTGCTGCTGGTCGGCACGGTGGTGGCGGTGATCGCGGCACCGGCGTTCACGAGCCTGTACGTCGACTCGTCCGGCAAGGCCAGCCCGGCGCTGACCACGGCGTTCGCCTACCTGCTGCTGCCGGAGATCTTCTTCTACGGCGTCTTCGCGCTGCTCTCGGCCGTGCTGAACGCCAAGCAGATCTTCGGGCCGACGGCGTGGGCGCCGGTGATCAACAACCTGGTCGTCATCTTCACGATCCTGGTCGTCTGGATCATGCCCGGGGACATCAACACCACCCAGGTGTCGATCACCGATCCCAAGGTGCTGACCCTGGGCATCGGCGTCACCGGCGGCATCGTCGCCCAGGCGCTGCTGCTGGTCCCGCCGCTGCTGCGGTCCGGGTTCCGGTTCAAGTGGCGCTGGGGCATCGACAAGCAGATGAAGGAGTTCGGCGGCCTCGCGCTGTGGATCCTCGGGTACGTCGCGGTCAGCCAGATCGGCTACACGATCAACACGCGCGTGCTGACCAGCGGTTCACCCGGTGGTGTGACGGCCTACAGCAACGCGTGGCTGCTCTTCCAGCTGCCGTACGGCGTCATCGGCGTCTCCCTGCTGACGGCGATCATGCCGCGGATGAGCCGTGCCGCCGCCGACGGCGACCACAAGAAGCTGATCGGCGACCTGTCCTACGCGTCCCGGATCTCGACGGTGATGCTCGTGCCGATCTCCGCGGTGATGACCGTGGTCGGCGGCTCGATCGGCATCGCGCTGTTCACCTTCGGCAAGGGCACGGTCGAGACGGCCGAGCGGCTCGGTGACGCGCTCGCCATCTCGGCGTTCGCGCTGCTGCCGTACGCGCTGGTGATGCTGCAGATGCGGGTGTTCTACGCCATGAAGGACGCCCGCACGCCGACGCTGATCATGATCGTGATGACGCTGGTCAAGGTCCCGCTGCTGTACCTGTGCCCGGTCCTGCTGTCCGAGGACAACGTCGTGCTCGGCGTGATGATGGTGAACGCACTCACGTTCGTGGTCGGCGCGATCCTCGGCCAGGTCTGGCTGTGGGTGACGCTGGGCAACCTGCGCAGCAAGCGGGTGATCGGCGTGATCCTGTTCACGGTCGTGGCGAGCGCGCTCGGCGTCGGTGCCGCGTGGGTGGCGGGCCAGCTCGTGCCGGACGCGTTCGGCCCGAAACTGGGGGCGTGGGCGAAGCTTTTCCTGCAGAGCATCGTGGGGATCGTGGTCTCGTTCGGGGTGCTGATGGCGCTGAAGGTCGAGGAGCTGAAACCGGCCACGTCGAGGTTCACCCGGTTGATCAAGCGCGGGTAACGATTCCGGTACGGATGGCGACGACTCCCGCGTCGTATTCTGGGTACCCTCGACGACGGGGATCGAGCGGGAGCGAGTGAGGGTGGACACGAGGCGGAGCGAACAGGCGGGGGGTGCGAACCACGTGGGCAGGGCCCAGGTCGGATCGCTGGCCCCCGGGCGTGTGGTCGGCGACGGCCGCTACCGCCTCCTCGCGCAGTTCGGCGTGGACGAGCGGGGCGACGCGCACCTTTGGCGTGCGCGTGACGGGCAGCTGAAGCGGGACGTGGCGCTGACCCTGCTGGTCGGCGACCCGGCGGATCCCGAAGCCGCCCGGCTGGCCCGGCGGACGCTGGAGCGGGCCACGCACGCGTCGAAGTTCGGCCACGGCGGCGTCGCCCGCGTGCTGGACGTGCTCGCCCTCGGCAGCGGCATCACGTCGAGCGAAGGACTGCTCGGCGTCGTCGTCGCGGAGTGGACGAAGGGCAGCGACCTGGTCGACCTCGTCGCGCAGCGGCCGGTGGCGCCCGCCGCGGCCGCGCGGATGGTGCAGGCGCTGGCCGAAGCCGTCGAGCAGGCGCACCAGAACGGGCTCGTGCTCGGCCTCGACCACCCCCAGCGCCTGCGGCTGACGCCGAACGGCGCCCTCAAGCTCGCGTTCCCCGGCCCGCTGCCGGAGGCCACGCTGCGCGACGACGTCAAGGCGCTCGGCGCGGTGCTGTACCTGCTGCTGACCGGCCGCTGGGCGCTGCCCGGCGGCCCGCCCGCGATCCCGGCGGCGCCGATGACGCCGCAGGGCCGGATCGTCCCGCCGCGCCAGCTGGTGCCGACGGTCCCGGCCGACCTGTCGTCGCTGGCCGTCCGCACGATCGAGGACGGCGGCAACGGCGGCATCCGCACCAGCGCGGCCATCCTGCGCGTCCTCGACCAGGTGGCCGAGGAAGAGGAGCGCACCCAGCTGATCAAGGCCGTCGGCGGCGAGGTCGCCGAGCCCGACGGCACGATCTGGACGACGAAGAAGCCGGTCAAGGACGTCGCCCGGCGGCGCAAGCTCGCCCTCGGCGTCACCGTCCTGGTGGTCGCGACCGTCGTCATCCTCGCCTGGGGCGGCTTGATGCTGATCAACGTCTTCCAGGGCGATTCCAAGGCCAGCGGCCCGTCGATCAACGTCGCCGCGCCACCGGCGTCGAGCCAGTCGGCCGCGCCGCCCGCGTCGTCGTCCGCGCCCGCCCCGCCGCCGGCTCCCAAGGTGGGCGACCCGGTGAAGCCGCAGTCCGCCGCCGTCTACAACCCCGAGGGCAAGGGCGACAACACCGGCCGGGCGAAGAACGCGATCGACGGCAACCCCGGCACGGTCTGGAAGACCGAGCAGTACAAGCAGCAGTTCCCGGCCATCAAGCCCGGTGTCGGGCTGGTCGTCACGTTCGCCGACGACATCAACCTCAGCCAGGTGAAGATCAACGCCGGCACGCCCGGCACCAAGGTCGAGATCCGCTCGGCGACCGAGAAGAACCCCGACCTGGCCGACACGAAGGTGGTCGGCAACGGCGACTTGAAGGACGGCGAGACGACGATCGCGCTGGCGCAGCCGACCCAGGGCAAGTACTTCATCGTCTGGATCACCGCACTGGGTGGCGACGACGGCGAGTACCTCACCCAGATCGGTGATCTGTCCTTCCTGCCTGCGGGGTGACGCACCCGACAGGGTCAGTAGGCTCTGCCGGGTGACAGCTGCAGCTCCCACGGATGCGGATCTGATAGCGGCTCACGCCGCGGGGGACCCCCATGCGTTCAGCGAACTCGTCCAGCGACATCGCGACCGCATGTGGGCGGTGGCCCTGCGCACGGTCCGCGACCCGGAAGAGGCCGCCGACGCGTTGCAGGACGCGTTCATCTCGGCGTTCCGCGCGGCCGGGAACTTCAGGGCGGAGTCGCAGGTCACGACCTGGCTGCACCGGATCGTGGTGAACGCCTGCCTCGACCGGATCCGCCGCCGCCAGGCGCGGCCGACCGTCCCGCTGCCGGAGACCGGCTTCAACGAGCCCGCCACACCCCGCGACTCGATGGCCGAGCGCGAGACCAGCCTGCTCGTGCGGGAGGCGCTCGACCAGCTGCCCGAAGAGCAACGTGCCCCGATCGTGTTGGTCGACGTCGAGGGATACTCCGTCGCCGAGACGGCGAAGATGCTCGGCATCGCCGAGGGCACGGTGAAGAGCCGGTGCGCGCGGGGCCGCGGGAAACTCGCGAAGGTTCTCGGGCACCTGCGGAACCCCGATGCGATTGCGAACGTCCCAACTCACGAAAGCAAACGGGCCGGGCGTCAGCCGGGTAGCGGGGAGGGACGATGACGGACGAAAGCCGGGGGATCGGGGGGACCGTCGGTCCGCCCTGGTCTGTCGACGTGCTCGCCGACCTCCACGCCGGTGTCCTGGACGACACGCAGGCGGCCGAGCTGTGGCCGCTGGTCAACGCCGACCCGGAGGCCCGGGCGGTCCTGGACGCCCTGGACGCCACGCAGTCCGATCTGGCTTCGCTCGCCGAAGCGCCGGCCCCGCGGATGCCCGCGGAGTTCGCCGCCCGGCTGGACGCGGCGCTGGCCGCCGAAGCAGCCGCCCGCTTTCCCGAACCCCGGCAGGCAGCTCCGGCACCGCAGGGCGCCCAGGTGGTGGACCTCGCGGCGGCGCGGCGGAAGCGGAACAAGCGGCTCGGCTGGGCCGCCGGCGTCCTGACCGCGGCCGCGGCCGCGGTCGTCGCCGTGACCGTCGCGATCCCGAACACCTCGCCCAAGCCCGGCACGCCGGACGTGGCCGCACCGGCTCCGACCGGCCCGTCGGTCGGCAGCGACGGCGCCGGCGCTCAGGCACTGGTCGGCAAGGCGATCGGCGTCCGCGACTTCGGCCCGCTGCAGAGCGAAGACCGCCTGGACGCGTGCATCGCGGCCGCCGGGCTGGACCCGAAGGTGCGCCCCGAGGGCATCCGCCCGGTGAACGTCGGCGGCAAGGCCGGGGTGATGATCATCCTGACCACCGGCAAGCTCGCCCAGTTCCGCCTGGTGGCCTTCGGCGCCGACTGCGGACCCGGAAATCCGGCTGTGCTGTTCGACAAGGTCGTCGGGGAGAAGTAGCGGCTGTCACGGCTGGGAACATGGCCACCTACGATCGTGTTGAGCCTGGTACAGGTCACTACGAGCGGAGGTCAACGGGTGGCTGCCGAGGAAATCAGGAACCTGATCGTGGTCGGGTCGGGTCCTGCCGGATACACCGCTGCCGTCTACGCGGCGCGGGCCCAGCTCGAGCCGCTGGTGTTCGAGGGCACGCAGTTCGGCGGCGCGCTGATGACGACGACCGAGGTGGAGAACTTCCCCGGGTTCCGCGACGGCATCATGGGTCCGGACCTGATGGAGGAGATGCGCAAGCAGGCCGAGCGCTTCGGCGCCGAGCTGCGCGCGGAGGACGTCGAGTCGCTGGAGCTGACCGGGGACGTCAAGTACGTCACCGCGAACGGCAAGCGCTACGCCGCCCGCGCGGTCATCCTCGCCATGGGTGCCGCGGCGCGGTACCTGAACGTGCCGGGGGAGCAGGAGCTGCTCGGCCGCGGCGTCTCCGCCTGTGCGACCTGTGACGGCTTCTTCTTCCGCGACCACGACATCGTGGTGGCCGGCGGTGGCGACTCGGCGATGGAAGAGGCGACCTTCCTGACGAAGTTCGCGAAGTCCGTCACGATCGTCCACCGGCGCGACGAGTTCCGCGCCTCCAAGATCATGCTCGAGCGCGCCCGCGCGAACGAGAAGATCAAGTGGCAGCTGAACTCGCAGATCACCGGGGTGCTCGGCGACGGCAAGGTCGAAGGCCTGCAGCTCAAGGACACCAAGGACGGCACGGAGTCGACGCTCGACGTGTCGGGCTTCTTCGTCGCCATCGGCCACGACCCGCGCAGCCAGCTGGTCAAGGGCCAGGTCGACCTGGACGAGGACGGCTACGTCGTGACGAAGGGCAAGACGTCCTTCACCAACCTCGACGGCGTCTTCGCGGCCGGCGACCTGGTCGACCGCACCTACCGGCAGGCGATCACCGCCGCGGGCTCCGGGTGCAGCGCCGCGATCGACGCGGAACGATGGCTCGCGGAGCACGGCGAGGCCGACGCCCACGAGGCGGCTGAACTGGTCGGCGGCGGCTACGGCGCGGGCACCAACTGACTTTCCGGCGTTCAACCCACTCGAAGGAGAAACCATGGCCAACACCGTCAAGGTGACCGACGCGACGTTCGTCGACGAGGTCCTGACCAGCGAGAAGCCGGTCCTCGTCGACTTCTGGGCCACCTGGTGCGGCCCGTGCAAGATGGTCGCCCCGGTGCTCGAGGAGATCGCGGCCGAGAACGGCGAGAAGCTGACGATCGCCAAGATCGACATCGACGAGAACCCGAACACGCCGCGTGACTACCAGGTGATGTCCATCCCGACGCTGATCCTGTTCCAGGGCGGCAAGCCGGTGAAGCAGATCGTGGGCGCGAAGCCGAAGGCCGCGCTGCTGTCGGACCTCGCCGACGTCCTCTGAACCGAACCAGCCCGGCGAACCCGGGGCCTGCGGGAATCTCCTGCGGGTCCCGGGTTTGTCGCGTTCGGGGGAATCTGTCCCAGAAGAGTTGAGTCGAGCGTGACAGCGACGACCGGGGGTACTCCACGATCGGGCCCTTGACGAACCGACCGGGCCTACGCTGTCACCCAGAGTTGGCAAGGCACAATAGAAGACCTGGGCTCGTCCCAGCGAAGGTTTTCCGAAGTCCTGCCACGCACCGAGCCCCCGAATCGGTGCCTTAGGAAGAGCGAGGAGTGCATGCGGGTACTCCGCCGCGGTGACGCCGGTCCGGACGTCGCCGAGATCAGGTCCATCCTGGCCGGGATGGACCTGCTCCCGCCGGTCACCGGGACCGACGAGGAGTACGGCGCGTTCGACGTCGCCGTCGAGCACGCCGTTCGTGCCTTCCAGCAGCGTCGTGGGCTGATGACCGACGGGATCGTGGGTCCGGCGACGTTCCAGGCGCTCAAGGGCGCCAGCTACCACCTGGGCAGCCGTCCGCTGTCCTTCATGATCTCGTCGCCGGTGCACGGCGACGACGTCTTCACGCTCCAGGAGCGGCTCACCGAGCTCGGCTTCGACGCCGGCCGCCCCGACGGCTACTTCGGCCCGGCGACCGAGCGCGCGCTCAAGACGTTCCAGCGCGACATGCGCCTGACGCCGGACGGCGTCTGCGGCCCGGCGACCATCCGCGAGCTGCACCGCCTGTCCTCGCCGCGGGCCCGGGGCGGGCGCCCCGTGTTCCTGCGCGAGCAGGAGCAGGTGCGCCAGGCCGGTCCGCGCCTGCGCGGCAAGCGCATCGTGATCGACCCGGGCCACGGCGGTGACGACCTCGGCGTGGTCGCCGGCGGCCTGCGCGAGGCCGACATCGCGTGGGACCTCGCCCGGCGGCTCGAAGGCCGGATGAAGGCCACCGGCATGGAGGCGCTGATCTCCCGCGGCCCGAACCACAGCCCGACCGAGCTGGAGCGCGCCAAGTTCGCCAACGACGCGGGCGCCGACCTGTTCCTCTCGCTGCACAGCGACAAGAACTCCTCGCCGCGCGCGCAGGGTGTCGCGAGCTTCCACTTCGGCAACGGCAACGGCACCACGTCCACCGTGGGCGAGCTGCTGGCCGGCTTCATCCAGCGCGAGGTCGCGGCCCGCACCGGCATGCTCGACTGCCGCACGCACTACAAGTCGTGGGACATCTTCACCCGCACCCGCTGCCCGGCGGTCCGGGTCGAGATCGGCTACCTGACGAACCCGGACGACGCCCGCAAGCTCGGCGACCCGGCGTTCCGCGACATCGTCGCGGAGGGCATCCTGATCGCCGTCAAGCGCCTGTACCTGCTCGGCGAAGGCGACCAGCCGACGGGCACGTTCACGTTCGCCGACGTCCTGGCGCACGAGCTCGCCAAAGCCGAATAGGGCCGACCACAACCCCTAGCGGCTCTCCTTCACCTGCCCCACCACCCCTGGGGACGCGACGCGCGCGTCCCCAGGTTTCGGGGCAGTTCTCCACAGCTTTTCCACCGCTCCTATCAGCGCTCTGTGGATAACTCGGCACTTCTTCCACAGTTGTGCACACGTGCCTTCGAGGTGCGTGGACACCCAGGCGCAAACGTTTGCGGGTACGGAATCAGGCGCGGCCGAGGCTGGGCTCGGCGGTGGTGATCGTCACCTGGCCGAGCAGCCGCTCCAGGGCCGCCTCGACGTCTTCCTTCCAGGTGATCGCCGACCGCAGCTCGAGGCGCAGGCGGGGCCACTTCTGGTGCGGGCGGACCGTCTTGAAGCCGACGCTCTGCAGGAAGGCCGCCGGCAGCACGCAGCTGTGGCCGCCGTCGGGGTCCGGCTCGTCGGGCTTCGCGTCACCGAACGCCTCGATGGCGCGGACACCGCGCTTGGTGAGGTCCTTGGCCACTGCCTGGACGAGCATCCGGCCGAGGCCACCACCGCGGAACTCGGGGAGCACCTGGAAGGCGGTCAGCAGGACGGCATCCGCACTCGGCGGCGACGTCGGGAAGGCCAGCGCGCGCGGGACGGCGTTCGGCGGGGCGTACAGCACGAACCCGACCGGCAGCGTGTCGCTGTAGACGATCCGGCCGCAGGAGCCCCACTCGAGCAGCACGCTCGACACCCAGGCTTCCTTCTCGACCTCGGTCGCGCCGAACTCCTCGGCCTGGTGCTTGAGGTGCGGGGCGAGCTCCCAGTACACGCACCGGCGGCAGCTCTTCGGCAGGTGCTCCAGGTTGTCCAGTGTGACGCCCACGACGCGACGCGACACCCGCGACCTCCCTGACCTGCGCTCCCGACCGGCGGCCCGCTCGTCAGGCCGCGCGCTATCCACGGCACGAACACGGGAGCCAGGGTCGAGGATAGGCCGATGTGACGAGCACCGAAAGGCCAGGGGGTCCTGATGGGTGCCCGGTTACACTCGATGGGATCTACCAGCTCCCGCGGGAGTGACCGTGTCCACCGAGCCCCGGGTGAATCGTCGATGACCGAGAACCGCCCCAGCCAGCGGCCCAGCGGCCGCCAGAACCTCGACCCGCACCTCGAGCGGTACGCCGCGCGCACCGCGGGGATGACCGCCTCCGAGATCCGGGCGCTGTTCGCGGTGGCCAGCCGGCCCGAGGTGGTCTCGCTGGCCGGCGGCATGCCGAACCTGGCGGCGCTCCCGCTCGACACGCTCTCGGCGCAGGTGGCCGAGATCATCGCCGAAGACGGCCTGGTGGCCCTGCAGTACGGCTCGGCGCACGGCGTCCCGGTGCTGCGCGAGCAGATCTGCGAAATCATGGCCTTGGAGGGCATCAAGGCGCACCCGGACGACGTCGTGGTGACCGTCGGCTCGCAGATGGGCCTGGACATGGTCACGCGGCTGTTCTGCGACCCGGGTGACGTCGTGATCGCCGAAGGCCCGTCGTACGTCGGCGCGCTGGGCTCGTTCGCCGCCTACCAGGCGCAGGTCGTGCACGTCGAGATGGACGACCAGGGCTTGGTCCCGTCGCTGCTGCGCGAAGCGCTCGACCGGACGAAGAAGGCCGGCCGCCGGGTCAAGTTCCTGTACACGATCCCGAACTTCCACAACCCCGCCGGCGTCACGCTGGCCGTCGAGCGCCGCGCGGAGATCCTGGAGATCTGCCGCGAGCACGGTGTCCTGGTCGTCGAAGACAACCCGTACGGGTTGCTCGGCTTCGACGGGCAGACGTACCCCGCGCTGCGGTCGACCGACCCGGACAACGTCGTGTACCTCGGGTCGTTCTCGAAGACGTTCGCCTCCGGCCTGCGCGTCGGCTGGGTGCTGGCGCCGCACGCCGTGCGCGAGAAGCTCGTGCTCGCCGCGGAGTCGGCGACGCTGTGCCCGCCGACGCTGAACCAGCTGATCGTGTCGCGCTACCTCGCCACGCACGACTGGAAGGGCCAGATCAAGAAGTTCCGCGAGAACTACCGCGAGCGGCGGGACGCGATCCTGTCCGCGCTCGACCAGTACCTGCCGCCCGGCTGCTCGTGGACCAAGCCGGACGGCGGGTTCTACGTGTGGGTGACGGTGCCGGAGGGCGTCGACACCAAGGCGATGCTGCCGCGCGCGGTGACCGCGCGGGTGGCGTACGCGTCCGGAACCGGCTTCTACGCCGACGGGTTCGGCAGCCGCCAGATGCGGCTCTCCTACTGCTACCCGACGCCGGAGCGCATCCGTGAGGGCGTGCGGCGGCTGGCGGCGGTGCTGGAGTCCGAAATGGACCTCGCGCGCACCTTCGGTAGCGTGACCTCGCGCCAGATCAAGGGGCCGCAGAACCCGTCCCCGGACACGGTCTGATTCTTTCTTCTTCTTTAAGGAGTTTCCACGGTGGTCGACCGTACCGTTGCCGTGCTCGCCGGCGGGCTCTCGCACGAGCGTGACGTCTCGCTGAGGTCCGGGCGGCGGCTCTCCGCAGCGCTCAAGTCCGAGAGCTTCGGCATCGAGGAGTGGGACACCGACGGGGGCCTGCTGGAGCGGCTGCGCACGCAGCGCCCGGACGCGGTGGTCGTCGCGCTGCACGGCGGCGAGGGCGAGAACGGCTCGGTGCAGACGGTGCTGGAGATGCTGGGCGTGCCGTTCGTCGGCACCGGCTCCCAGGGCTGCCGCCGCGCGTGGGACAAGCCGACGGCGAAGGCGCTGCTGCAGAACGCCGGGTTCGTGACGCCGGACTGGGTGGTGCTGCCGCACAGCACGTTCCGCGAGCTCGGCGCCCAGGCGGTGCTCGACGCGATGGTGGAGCGCCTCGGCCTGCCGCTGATCCTCAAGCCGGACCAGGGCGGCTCCGCGCTGGGCACGCAGGTGGTGCGCGAGGCGGCGGAACTGCCGGCCGCGATGGTCGGCTGCTTCGCCTACGGGGACACGGTGCTCGCGGAGCGGTTCGTGGACGGCGTCGAGGTGGCCGTGACGGTCATCGAGGGCGAAGACGGCCCCGAAGCCCTTCCCGCGGTCGAGATCGTGCCGGAGAGCGGCGTGTACGACTACACGGCCCGCTACACGGCCGGCCTGACCGACTTCTTCACCCCGGCCCGGCTCGACGACGCCGCGGCCAAGGCGGTGGCCGAGCTGGCCGTCGCCGCGCACCGCGTGCTCGGGCTGCGTGATATCTCGCGCACCGACGCGGTCGTCGGGGCGGACGGCACGGTTCACTTTCTCGAAGTGAACCCGTCGCCGGGTCTCACCGAGACGTCGACCGTGCCGATGGCGATCGAGGCGGCGGGCAAGTCGCTCGGTGCGGTGTTCGCCGAACTCATCGCGCGGGCTGTCTCCCGCTGACTCTTACCCACGCGAAAGGCCGCCTCGGAACCTCCGTGGCGGCCTTTTTCGTGTGATCACTTCGCGTGTACGTCACCGCTCCGAGGAGCAATCATCACCGTGACGAAACACCCTGGGGTGATCCCTAATCGGTTTTCGGTGTCTGATTCGTCCCGTTCGGATCGATGAGCGCGACGATTCGCTCGAGGTCGTCGACGGACCCGAACTCGAGCGTGATCCGGCCCTTCCGGCGGCCGAGGTCGACCTTCACCCGGGTGTCGAAGCGATCCGAGAGCCGGTTCGCGAGCTCCTGCAACCCCGGCGCCTGGATCGGCTTGCGCGGCGCGGGCTTCGGCTTGGCCGGCTTCTCGCTCTTCTTGAGCGTGACGGCTTCCTCGGTCGCCCGGACCGACATGCCCTCCGCGACGATCCGCGCGGCGAGCTCCTCCTGGCTTTCGGCGTCCTCCAGCGACAGCAGCGCGCGGGCGTGGCCGGCGGACAGGACGCCCGCGGCCACCCGGCGCTGCACCGGCAGGGGGAGCTTGAGGAGCCGGATCGTGTTGGTGATGACCGGGCGGCTGCGGCCGATCCGGCTCGCCAGCTCCTCGTGGGTGACCGCGAACTCGTCGAGCAGCTGCTGGTACGCTGCCGCCTCTTCGAGCGGGTTCAGCTGGACGCGGTGGATGTTCTCCAGGAGCGCGTCGCGCAGCATCGACTCGTCGGCGGTCTGCCGGACGATCGCCGGGATCGCCTCGAGCTCCGCCTGCTGCGAAGCACGCAACCGCCGCTCGCCCATGACGAGCTCGTACTCGTCGTTCCCGAGTTCGCGGACGACGATGGGCTGCATGAGCCCGAACTCGCGGATCGAGTGCTCGAGTTCGGCGAGCGCGTCTTCGTCGAAGACCTGGCGCGGCTGCTTCGGGTTCGGCTTGATCGAGCTGACCGGGATCTCGCGGTAGACCGCCCCGGCTACCTCGCCGCTGACCTCCGGACGCTGGCCGGCCGCGCCGTTCGCCGCGAACCAGCCCTTGTCCTCGGCCGTCTTCTTGTCGGCCGCGTCGGCGGACGGCGTCGGCAGTGGCCCGCCGGTGGCCGGTCCGGTCGGGATCAGGGCGGCGAGGCCGCGCCCCAGCCCTCCTCGACGCTCGGTCATGTCGAACTACCCTTCTCCATTTGTGCGCCGCGCTCGGCGATCTCCTTGGCCGCGTCGACGTAGCTCATCGCCCCGCGCGAGCCGGGGTCGTAGGCGAGCACGGTCTGGCCGTACCCGGGTGCCTCGGACACCTTCACGCTGCGGGGGATGACCGTCTTGAGGACGGTGTCGCCGAAGTGGTTCCGGACCTCGTTGGTCACCTGGTCGGCCAGCTTGGTGCGGCCGTCGTACATGGTGAGCAGGATCGTCGAGACCCGGAGTTCGCGGTTGAGGTGCTGCTGCACGAGCTCGATGTTGCTCAGCAGCTGCCCCAGACCTTCGAGCGCGTAGTACTCGCACTGGATCGGGATGAGCACCTCCTGCGCGGCGACCATCGCGTTGACCGTCAGCAGGCCGAGCGACGGCGGGCAGTCGATGAGGACGTAGTCGACGCCGATCTCGTCGAGGATCTCCGAGGAGATGGCCTCCTTGAGCCGGGACTCGCGGGACGCCATCGAGACGAGCTCGATCTCGGCGCCGGCGAGGTCGATCGTCGCGGGGACGCAGAAGAGGTTGGGGGACTGCTCGGTCGGCTGGGCGGCCTCGGCGAGCGTCACCTCGCCGATGAGCACCTCGTAGATGGAGGGCGTCCCGGACCGGTGGTCGACGTCGAGCGCGGTGCTCGCGTTGCCCTGCGGGTCGAGGTCGACGACGAGCGTCTTGAGCCCGTGGACCGCAAGCGCGGCGGCGAGGTTCACCGTGCTGGTGGTCTTGCCGACGCCGCCCTTCTGGTTGGCGACGGTCAGCACGCGACGACGCCCGGGGCGGGGGAGTTCCCCCTCCTTCGGGTGCAACAGACGCGCGGCGCGGGCGGCTTCTTCGGCGATCGGCGTCCAGCCCACGTCGTGGCTGGTCTCCGTGGAGTCGGACGGCGGGGGATTCACCGGTCTCGACACCTCCTCCATCTAGACGTCTGGTCGGTGGTCGAGTCGCTTCGTTTCACGTGGAACATCGCGGCCCGTTAACGCTTCCTGCTCCGCGCCTTCGGCTTCGTCGCCGACGGCAGGCGCCGGATCTTCACAACCGTGCTGGGGACCTCTAGTACGGCGGCACCGCACTCGACGATCAGCGGGTCGGCCCCGCCGGCCTTCCGGATGGCGGCACCGTCCCGCTCGACCTCGTCCGCCGCGCTGGCGCCCTTGAGGGCGACCAGGAAGCCATCGGGACGAACGAGCGGCAGGCACCAGTCCGCGAGCTTGGCGAGCGGGGCGACCGCGCGAGCGGTGACGATGTCGGCGCCACCGAGCTGCTCACGCACAGGCCGCTCCTCCGCGCGTCCACGGACGATGGTGATCGGGAGTTCCAGCTTCTCGGCCACCTCGGCCAGCCAGTCCACCCGGCGGGCCATCGGTTCGAGCAAGACGATATCGAGGTCCGGTCGCGCGATCGCCAGCGGTACACCCGGAAGCCCGGCGCCGGACCCGACGTCGACCACGCGGGCACCTTCGGGCATCTGCTCGCCGATCACCGCCGAGTTGAGCACGTGCCGTTCCCACAGCCGCTCGACTTCCCGCGGACCGATCAGCCCCCGCTCGACCCCGTGCCGCTCCAGGAGTTCGACGTACCCGGCCGCTCGGTCGACGTGCTCTCCGAACACCCGCGCCGCCGCCTGCTCCAAGCTCACTCCGTCTACTCCTCGTCCGCCGGTTTCACGTGAAACCGCGCTCGCTCGATTGTCCCCGATGAACCGGAGAAGACGAGCCGACAGTCCGAAGATGTGGAGAACTCCACTCAGCCAGCCGCGCTCGTAAACCGTTCCACGTGAAACATCACCGGTGTAATTCAACCCAGCAGCGCTTCCGACGGAGCAATCAAGCGCGCAGCCACGCGGTCGGTGGAGTCGCTAACCACGAGCGCGCACGTGCCGGCTAGCCAACGCCGCGACCCAGCTGCCGACTCGATCGGGTGCCGACCAGCCCGCGCCGCGCAGCCGCGCAGCCGCGCCGACGGCAGCATCCCGCGGGCCGGGCCACCCACCGCCATCCGATCCGACCGGCACAGATCCGCCGCCCCGAACGAGCCCCGCCGCCGCCCGTGCGCACAAAGAAGCGGCCCCACCCGAACCAGTCGGATGGGGCCGCTCGCGAAGCTGGCCGGAGCTCAGGACTCCGGGAAGATCACCACGCGCCGCTTCGGGTCTTCGCCTTCGCTCTCGCTCGTGACGCCCGAGACCGTCGCCACCGCGTCGTGGACCACCTTGCGCTCGAACGGGCTCATCGGCTGCAGCCGCACGCGCTCGCCGCTCTTGAGGACCGACTCCGCCGTCGAACGGCCGAGCTCCTTGAGCTCCTCGCGGCGGTCCGCGCGCCAGCCCGCGATGTCCAGCATCAGGCGGCTGCGGGAGCCCGTCTCCTGCTGGACCGCCAGGCGGGTCAGCTCCTGCAGCGCCTCGAGCACCGTGCCCCGCGGGCCGACGAGCTTCTCGAGGTCCTCGCCGCCGTCGATGCTCACGATCGCGCGGCCGGCCTCCACGTCGAGGTCGATGTCGCCGTCGTAGTCGAGCAGGTCCAGCAGGCGCTCGAGGTAGTCGCCGGCGATGTCACCCTCCTGCACGAGGATGTCGTCACCGCCCGCCTTCTCCTCGCCCGCTGCCTCCGCGGCCGGCTCCGGGGTCACGTCGTCCTTATCGGCGTCGATCGTGTCGATCGTCTCCGACATCATTCGTCTCCTCTCCGAACCGGTCGCGCCTCAGCGGCGCTTCCGGCCCGACTTCCTGGTCGAGTCTTTGAGAAGGCCCGGCACGCCGGTGCCGTTGTCCTTCGAACCGTTCTGGCCGTTGGGGGTGTCGGCCGGGGCCGGGGCCGCCGCGGTCGCGCCGTCCGCCTTGGCGGTCGCCTCCGCCGGGGTCGTCTGCGCGAAGCCGTGGGCCGAGCCCGCCTTCGTGACCTTCTTCGCCGAGCCGGCCTGCGCGGGCTGGTTCTTCTTCTGCTGGACCGGCTTCTGCCCGACCTTCGGCGCGGTCGGCTTCTGGCCCGGCTTCGGCCCGAGGGTCGCGCGCTTCTCCGCGGCCTCCGCCTTGCGAGCGGCCTCTTCCTTGTCGATCTTCGTGTAGACGAGGCGCTGCTGCATCAGGGTCCAGCCGTTGTTCGCCAGCCAGTAGAAGAGGAGGCCGAGCGGGAACAGGGCACCGAAGACGAGCACACCGAGCGGGAAGATGTACATCGTCAGCTTGTTCATGATCGCGGTCTGCGGGGTGGCCGACGCGGCGTTCTGCCGGGCCACCGAGTGCCGCGCGGTGAGGTGCGTGGCGATCGACGCGACGATCATCAGGGGCAGCGCGACCGGGAGCACGCTCCAGTGGAAGCCGACGTTCGTGGCCCCGCCGCTGACGACGCCGACACCGTTGTAGACGGCCTCACCGAGGTTGACGCCGAAGAGCTTCGCGTTGACGTAGGACTCGACGTCGTGCTGGCTGAAGAAGTAGTTCTCGGTCTTGGGGCCACCACCGGGCGGCGGCATGGTGAACGCGCGCAGGACGTGGTTCAGGCCGATGAAGACCGGGATCTGGAGCAGCATCGGCAGGCAGCTGCCCAGCGGGTTGACGCCGTGCTCCTTCTGGAGCTTCTGCATCTCCGCGGCCTGGCGCTGCCGGTCGTTCGCGTACTTCTTCTGGATCTTCTTCATCTCCGGCGCGAAGTCCTGCATCTTCTTCATCGACCGGACCTGGTTCACGAACGGCTTGAACATGATGCCGCGGACGGTGAACGTCAGGAAGATGATGCCGAGGATCCAGGCGATCGCCGTCGACTCCCCGAAGACGAACCCGAAGACCTTGTGCCAACACCAGAGGATGAAGGACACGGGGTAGTAGATGAAATCGAGCACTGCTGCTACTCCTCGATCGGTGTTTCAGGTCGTCGGTGGCGCCACGAGAACGTCTCGGGCACGGGGTCGCGGCCGGGGGGCGTCCACGGGCCGCAGCGCAGCAGCCGGCGCAGCGCGAGGTAGGAGCCGCGGCCGGCACCGTGCCGGGTCAGGGCTTCGACTGCGTACGCGCTGCAGCTCGGGTAGAACCGGCAGGCCGGCGGGAGGAACGGCGAAATCGCCTTGCGGTAGAGCTTGATGGGCAGCAGCAGCACCCAGGCGACGGGACCCGGCCGTGACGGCTCGGGTTCGACGTCGTGCTCGTGCTGGTGGTCGTGCTCGGGGGTGGCTCGCATGCCGGTCACACCGCTGATCCGTGGTCGGGGGCCGCGTCCGCGGGACGCGTCGGGCGGGGGACATCCCCGGCCGGACGGCGCGACGACAGAAGCCCGAGCCGACGCAACGCGGCGTCGAGATCGGATCCGAGCTCGGCGCTGGACGCGGTCGACGACGGCGGCAATGCCCGTACGACCAACGACGTGCCGGCGGGCAGTGTTCCGAGCCTGTCCGAAACGAGATGACGCAACCGGCGGCTGACCCGGTGGCGGACCACCGAGTTGCCGACGGCCTTGCTCACCACAAAACCCGCCCTGGCCGCTGAAGGGACTTCAGCGGCCGCGGACGGGTCCGTGGTCAGCGCGTGGACGACGAGGCGGCGCCTGCCTGCCCGGGACCCGCGACGGAGAACCACGCGGAAATCCTCACTCCGCCGCAGGCGTGCGGCAGCCGGCAGCACGGCGCGCCCCGATCGGCGCGATCAGGCGGACAGCGCTTCGCGGCCCTTGCGACGGCGGGCCGCCAGGATGGCCCGGCCGGCGCGGGTCCGCATGCGCAGCCGGAACCCGTGGGTCTTCGCGCGGCGGCGGTTGTTCGGCTGGAAGGTGCGCTTACCCTTGCTCACTGCTTCTCCTGTGTCTCGCGTCGGGCGAGAAGAATTCCTTCTCCCCACCTGGCGTGTCGTGCGGGCGCACGGCAGTCTCTGGTGTCTCCTACCAACGTGTGGCCTCGTCACGACGAGCGACGACAACGTGGGCACGCGAAACGCACCCGTCGCATACGGGAGACCTTACGAGGGTACGCACCCCCGTCGGGCGGCCGGTAAGCACCCCCTCGGCCACGGTACGCGACCGGTCGGCGCGCCCGTGGAGTTCCACGCCGCGGCACCGAATGGCAACCCGCCGTGCACCGTGAAATGCTGGCCGCCCAGGATGCCTTGTGGCCGCGAGCGGGGCTTGTTAGCGTGCCTCTCTCGGGTCACCGGTTCCAGGTGCACGAGTATCCGGGTGGTGGAGTGCCCACCGGCGTACGGCTAGCCCGCAGGTGGCGGCACCGCGGGTCGCCGTACATTAGTGCACAGCTGTGGACAACTATGTGGATATTCGCTGTGCCGGTGTGCGGGCAGGTCTCCCGCGATCGCCGGGTGGAGTGACCGGGGCGTTCCGGGGGCCGGTTCGGCCGTCCACGGAGACGAGGGGAGGGGAGCCAGACAGGTGTCGGATCACCAGCACAATCTGGGTGTCATCTGGGAACAGGTGGTACGCGAGCTGTCCGACGGGACCCTCTCCCCCCAGCAGCGCGCGTGGATGCGGGTGACGCGCCCCATCGGCCTCCTCGACGGCACGGCGCTGCTCGCGGCCCCCAGCGACTTCGCGAAGGAAGCGATCGAACGCGGGCTGCGCGGCGCGATCACCGACGCGCTTTCCCGGCGGCTCGGCCGCGCCATCTCCCTCGCCGTGAAGGTCGACAGCGCCGAGGCCGTCGCCCCGGCTCCCGCGCCCCGCTACGTGCCGTCACCCGGCCGGGTGGAAAACGGCGCGAGCCCCGAACCCGCTCCGCCGATGCCGGCCAACGGCGCCCCGATGATGCCGCCGCCGCGCCCCGAACCGGCGCCGCCGATGCCCCCCATGCCGATGCCGGCGCACCAGGCCGTCGCGCCGAAGCCGGACGACGGCGACGACACCGACGAGGAAGTCGACGAAGAGGGCGAGGCGCTCGCCGCGGTCCACGAGATCTGGCCGACGTTCTCCGGCCAGCCGATCGCCGGCCAGCCGTACACCGCGCCGGCCCAGCCGCAGACGTCCAAGACGAAGCTGAACGAGAAGTACACGTTCGACACCTTCGTCATCGGCGCGTCCAACCGCTTCGCGCACGCGGCCGCGGTCGCCGTCGCCGAAGCGCCGGCCCGCGCGTACAACCCGCTCTTCATCTGGGGTGAGTCCGGGCTCGGCAAGACGCACCTGCTGCACGCGGTCGGCCACTACGCGCAACGGCTCTTCCCCGGCATGCGCGTCCGGTACGTCTCGACCGAAGAGTTCACGAACGACTTCATCAACTCGCTGCGCGACGACCGCAAGGTCGCCTTCCAGCGGCGCTACCGCGACATCGACATCCTGCTCGTCGACGACATCCAGTTCCTGGAGGGCAAGGAAGGGACGCAGGAAGAGTTCTTCCACACCTTCAACACCCTCCACAACGCGAACAAGCAGATCGTCGTCAGCTCCGACCGCCCGCCGAAGCGCCTCGAAACGCTGGAAGACCGGCTGCGGACGCGGTTCGAGTGGGGCCTGATCACCGACATCCAGCCGCCCGAGCTCGAGACGCGCATCGCGATCCTCCGGAAGAAGGCGGCGCAGGACAGGCTGGCGGTCCCCGGCGAGGTGCTGGAGTTCATCGCTTCGCGCGTCGAGGCGAACATCCGGGAACTCGAAGGCGCGCTCATCCGCGTCACCGCGTTCGCCTCGCTGAACCAGCAGCCGGTCGACAGCGCGCTCGCGGAGATCGTGCTGCGCGACCTGATCCCGGACTCGCACGCCCCGGAGATCACCGCGCCGACCATCATGGGCGTCACGTCCGAGTTCTTCGACGTCACGCTCGACGACCTGTGCGGCCCCGGCAAGACGAAGGCGCTCGCCACGGCCCGCCAGATCGCGATGTACCTCTGCCGCGAGCTGACCGACATGTCGCTGCCGAAGATCGGGCAGACGTTCGGCGGCCGCGACCACACGACCGTCATGCACGCGGACAAGAAGATCCGCAAGGAGATGGCCGAGCGCCGGCGCATCTACGACCAGGTGCAGGAGCTGACCTCGCGCATCAAGCAGCGCGCTCGCCAGTAGCACATCCCTTACCTCCCAACGACTTCGGGGCGTCCGCTCACTGTGGACGCCCCTTCGTCGTCTCCGGGCACAGTCGTCTTTGGACGCTCTGAGACGCGAAGCGGTGTACGCGCCTTCGCTGCTTCGCGCGCGTACGCGTGCTTCGCCAAACTCGCGAAAATTGTTTGTACACAAGGGGTTTTCCCCACCGTGTGGGCGGATTGCCCACAGTGCCAACGGATCTCCCACCAGCGAAGACCCGGATTCCCTCCACACCCCGCCCACAGCCGATCCACAGCGCATCCACACCCTTGTCCACGCGGATTCCACAGGTTGCCCACATGCTGTGCACAGGCGGCTCCGGTCACTCGGAAGAGGGGTTCGGACCCCGTCCGGCACCCCCAGACCCTGGGTACAAATCGCCGCACACCTGGGGACAACCGTGGGGACAACTGGGGACAGCTGTGGACGAATCCGGGGACGGGCGAAACCATCCACGGACGGCCCGAACTACCCACAGGACCGCCACCAGGGTTACCCACACGCCCGCGAGCCGTCCGACCTGCGCGAACGAGCTCGATCCACACAATCCACAACGCCTATTACTGCTACTGCCCTTAGATCTTTTGAAAGAGAGAACAAAACAAAAACAGGCGGAGGCCGAAGCTGGGGACAGCCGCGAGATCGAGTCGTCATGTCGACAAACTCAAGGGGAGGCCGAGGTGACGGCGGCGCCCGCGACGGCCTAACGTGGACGCCTGCACCTGGTCCGCGCTCCGGCCGCTCACGCGGGAGGGCGGACCGGCCGGAGGGGGCAGCCGGTCACTGCCCCGCGAGAACGAGGCCTGGCCCGAGCCCGCAGGGGGCTCGATCGTCGAAAGGATGCGCGCATGAAGATCCGCGTCGAGCGTGACGGGCTCGCCGACGCCGTCGCGTGGGTGGCCAGAAGCCTCCCCTCCCGGCCTCCGGTGCCGGTGCTGGGCGGTGTCCTCCTCGACGCCGGGTCGGACGGCGAAACCGACGCGCTGACGGTCTCCGGCTTCGACTACGAGGTCTCCGCCACGGTCGGGGTCCCCGCGACGATCGCCGACGGCGGCCGCCTCCTCGTGTCCGGGCGTCTCCTGGCCGACATCACCAAGGCGCTGCCCGCGCAGCCGGTCGAGATCTCCGTCGACGGCGCCCGCGCCACCATCACGTGCGGCAGCGCCCGGTTCTCCCTGCCGACCATGCCGGTCGAGGACTACCCCCAGCTGCCGTCCCAGCCCGCCTTCGCGGGCGAGCTCGCCGGCGACGCGTTCGGCCAGGCCGTCACCCAGGTCGTCGTCGCCGCGGGCAAGGACGACACGCTCCCGATGCTCACCGGCATGCGCCTGGAGATCTCCGGCAGCTCGCTGACCCTGGTCGCGACCGACCGCTTCCGGCTCGCCATGCGCGAGTTCACCTGGCAGCCGGCCGAGGGGCTCGCCGACGCCGCGGTGCTCGTCCCGGCGCGCACGCTCGCCGAGGCGGCCAAGACGCTCGGCGCGTCCGGTGCCACCATCCGCCTCGCCCTCGCCAGCGGCGAAGGCCTGCTCGGCCTGTCCGGGTCCGGGCGCTACACGACGACCCGCCTGCTCGACGCGGAGTTCCCGCCGTACCGGCAGCTGCTGCCCGCGTCGCACACGTCGCGCGCGATCATCGGCGTGTCCACCCTCACCGAGGCCATCAAGCGCGTTTCGCTGGTGGCCGAGCGGGGGACTCAGGTACGACTGGAGTTCGGGGACAACTCGCTGCGGTTGTCCGCGGGCGGCGACGACGAGGGCAGCGCCGAAGAGGAGCTGCAGGTCGAGTACGAAGGTGAGCCGGTGACCATCGCGTTCAACCCGGGTTACCTCGTCGACGGCCTCGGCGCGCTCCACAGCGACCGGGCGGAGCTGACGTTCACCACGCCGAACCGCCCCGCGCTCATCAAGCCCGCCGACGCCGAGGGCAACGTCGTCCCCGGCTACCTGTACCTCCTGATGCCGGTCCGCCTGCCGGGCTGACCCGCAACTTCCTGAAGCACGTAAGGGGATCTCGATGGTTCAGCTCGGTCTGATCGGCCTGGGCAAGATGGGCTTCAACATGCGTGAGCGGCTGCGTGCGGCCGGTCACGAGGTGGTCGGCTACGACCGCAACCCGGACGTCAGCGACACGACGTCGCTCGAGGACCTGGTGTCCAAACTGGACGGCCCGCGGATCGTCTGGATCATGGTCCCGGCCGGCGAGCCGACCCGGCAGACCGTCACCGAGCTGAGCAACCTGCTCTCCGCCGGCGACATGGTGATCGACGGCGGCAACTCGAAGTACACCGACGACAAGCTGAACGCCGAGCTGCTGGCAGCGAAGAACATCGGCTACGTCGACTGCGGTGTGTCCGGCGGTGTGTGGGGCAAGGACAACGGCTACGGCCTGATGGTCGGCGGCGCGGCCGCCGACGTCGAGAAGGCGATGCCGATCTTCGACGCGCTGCGCCCGGAGGGTCCGCGCGAAGAGGGCTTCTCGCACGCCGGCGACGTCGGCGCCGGCCACTACGCGAAGATGATCCACAACGGCATCGAGTACGGCATGATGCAGGCCTTCGCCGAAGGCTTCGAGCTGCTCGAGGCCGCGAAGGTCGTCAAGGACGTGCCCGCGGTGATCAAGGGCTGGCAGCGCGGCACGGTCGTCCGGTCCTGGCTGCTCGACCTGCTCGTCCGCGCGCTCGACGAGGACCCGGAGCTGGACGACCTCGAGGGCTACGTCGAGGACTCCGGCGAAGGCCGGTGGACGCTCGAAGAGGCGATCAACAACGCGGTGCCTGCCCCGGTCATTTCGGCCGCGCTGTTCGCGCGGTTCGCCTCGCGGCAGGAGCACTCGGCCGCGATGCGCGCAGTCGCCGCGCTGCGCAACCAGTTCGGCGGGCACGCCGTGAAGAAGGTCGGCGGGTAAGGAGCAACTGGTGCATCTGCGACACCTGCAGGTCACCGACTTCCGCTCCTGGCCACAGGCCGATCTCGCCCTCGGACCGGGGCCGACCGTGCTGGTCGGCCAGAACGGCCGCGGCAAGACCAACCTGCTGGAGGCGATCGGGTACGTCGCGACGCTGGGCTCGCACCGCGTCGCGACGGACGCGCCGCTCATCCGGCACGGTTGCGAGCGCGCGCTGGTGCGGGTCGCGGTGGTCAACGACGACCGCGAGCTGACCGTCGAGCTGGAGATCACCGCCGGCCGGGCGAACCGCGCCCGGGTCAACCGCGGTGCGGTCGGCAAGCCGCGTGACGTGCTCGGCATCCTGCGCACGGTGCTGTTCTCCCCGGAGGACCTGGCACTCGTGCGGGGCGACCCGAGTGAGCGAAGACGGTTCCTCGACGAGCTCCTGGTGCTGCGCGCGCCGCGGTACGCGGGGGTCCGGGCGGACTACGAGAAGGTGCTGAAGCAGCGGAACGCCCTGCTCAAGACGGCCGGGAAACGACGTACGGGCCGCGAAGACCCGTACGCGCTGTCGACGCTCGAGGTCTGGGACGACCACCTTTCGGTGGCGGGCGCGGAGCTGCTGGCCGCGCGCCTCAACCTTGTCGCCGACCTCGCGCCGTACGCGGCTTCGGCGTACATGGGGGTCGCGCCCGACTCGCGGCCGGCGAAGGTTTCGTACAAGTCGTCGCTGGGTGACGCCCTGCCGGAGACGTACGGCGTACCGGATGGTGAGCGGGCGCAACCCGAGGTCCTGAAGGACGTCCTCCTCAAGGCGCTGGGTGAAGCCCGCAAGGCCGAGCTCGAGCGCGGGATCAGCCTGGTCGGCCCGCACCGGGACGAGCTGGAGCTGATCCTGGGCGAGGCGCCGGCCAAGGGTTACGCGAGCCACGGCGAGTCGTGGTCGTTCGCGCTGGCGCTGCGGCTCGGCAGCTACGAGCTGCTGCGCGCGGAGGCGGGCGAGCCGGTGCTCCTGCTCGACGACGTGTTCGCCGAGCTGGACCGCAAGCGCCGGGCCCGGCTGGCCGAGGTGGCCGCGGGTGCCGAACAGGTGCTGGTGACCGCGGCGGTGGACGAAGACGTGCCCGGCGAGCTCGCCGGGCACCGGTTCGTGGTGGCGGATGGTGAGATCACGCGTGGCTGAGCGAGGCGACCGGGCACCCCGTGTGACGGGTGGCACAAACCGCACCCGATCTGGGGACAAACCTGTGGACAGTGTGGATAACACGGTGAATGAGTTATCGCTGCCCGTGACCCTGCGGCCGGATGGGTGGGACAAAACGCCCGAAACCGGCGCAAAGCCGTCGGCGGATACCGAACGTGATGGCAACGCTGGGCCGAACGGGACGCCCCCGACCGGACGCGACCTCGCCCACGCCGCGCTGGAGGCCGCGAAGGCCAAGGCCAAGGAGCGGGGCGTCCCACCCGGCCGCCGCCGTCCCGCGGTCGGTGGCGGGCAGAACCCCCGGCGTCGCCGCTGGTCGGGACCGGGCGCGGACGCACGCGACCCCCAGCCGCTCGGCCAGCTCGTCTCCCGGCTGATGCGGGACCGCGGCTGGAACGAGAGCGTCACCAGCGCCCGCGTCTTCGCGCAGTGGGCGCGGCTGGTCGGCGAAGACGTCGCCGAACACGCGCAACCGGTCGCGCTGAAGGACGGCGAGCTCACCGTCCGCGCCAGCTCGACCGCGTGGGCCACCCAGCTCCGGTTGCTGCAGGGGAAGCTGCTGGCCAAGATCGCGGCGGGGGTCGGCAACGGCGTTGTCAAGCGGATGCGGATCCAGGGCCCGACCGCCCCGAGCTGGCGGAAGGGGCCTCGTCACGTGCCCGGCCGCGGCCCGCGTGACACGTACGGCTGACCCGGGTTGCGCGATGCTCGGTTGAATGCGCCGAGAACGCATTCAGACCTCCTCGGATACGTCAAGACTCGCCTCGAACCGATTTCGTCCGTCTGTGACGCGTTCAGGGGTGTCCTTGCCGCATGTCAGCGGACGCGGCCAAGTACACTGGAGAGGAGCGAGCGTCCGCTCGGGCGAGACGAGGAGAAACAACGCCGGTGACCGAGAACAAGAGCGAGTACAACGCGTCGTCGATCACGGTGCTCGAAGGCCTCGAAGCGGTCCGCAAGCGCCCCGGCATGTACATCGGTTCCACCGGTGAACGCGGGCTGCACCACCTCGTCCAGGAGGTCGTCGACAACTCCGTCGACGAAGCCATGGCCGGGTTCGCCACCAAGGTCGAGGTTACCCTCCTCGCCGACGGCGGGGTCCGGGTCGTCGACGACGGCCGCGGCATCCCCGTCGACATGCACCCCAAGGAGCAGAAGCCGACCCTCGAGGTCGTGCTCACCGTGCTCCACGCGGGCGGCAAGTTCGACAGCGACTCCTACGCGGTGTCCGGCGGTCTGCACGGCGTCGGCGTCTCGGTGGTGAACGCACTGTCGAAGAAGCTGCTCGCCGAAGTCAAGTACGGCGGCCGCAGCTGGCGGCAGGAGTACACCGACCAGGTGCCGGGCCCGCTCGAGGACCTCGGCCCGGCGTCGGAGACCGGCACCACGATCACCTTCTGGGCCGACGGCGACATCTTCGAGACCACGACCTACAACTTCGAGACCATCTCGCGCCGGCTCCAGGAGATGGCGTTCCTCAACAAGGGACTGACGCTGTCCCTGCGTGACGAGCGCGTCGCCGACGAGGAGACCGAGGCGGACGCCGAGGGCAAGGTCGCGCGGGTCAAGGAGAAGACCTACTGCTACCCGGGCGGGCTCGAGGACTTCGTCAAGCACATCAACGGCAGCAAGGAGCCGATCCACCCCAGCGTGATCTCCTTCGACGCCAAGGGCACCGGCCTCGAGGTCGAGGTCGCGATGCAGTGGAACACCGGCTTCACGCCGTCGGTCTACACCTTCGCCAACACGATCAACACCCACGAGGGCGGCACCCACGAAGAGGGCTTCCGCGCCGCGCTGACCCGCGTCGTCAACTCCTACGCGCGCGACAAGAAGCTGCTCAAGGAGAAGGACGCCAACCTGACCGGCGACGACGTGCGCGAGGGCCTCGCCGCGATCGTCTCGATCAAGCTGGCCGAGCCGCAGTTCGAGGGCCAGACCAAGACCAAGCTGGGCAACAGCGAGGCCAAGACGTTCGTGCAGCAGACGTCGAACGAGTGGCTGGCCGACTGGTTCGAGCGCAACCCGACCGAGGCGAAGACGATCATCAACAAGTCGATCTCCTCGGCGCAGGCCCGGATGGCCGCGCGCAAGGCGCGTGACCTGGTCCGCCGCAAGGGCGCGCTGGAGATCGGCGGCCTGCCCGGCAAGCTCAAGGACTGCCGCTCGACCAACCCGGAGGAGTGCGAGCTCTACATCGTCGAGGGTGACTCGGCCGGCGGCTCGGCCAAGGAGGGCCGGGACTCGATGTACCAGGCGATCCTGCCGATCCGCGGCAAGATCATCAACGTCGAGAAGGCCCGCATCGACCGCGTCCTGAAGAACACCGAGGTCCAGTCGCTGATCACCGCGCTGGGCACCGGCATCCACGACGAGTTCGACCTCTCGAAGCTGCGCTACCACAAGATCGTGCTGATGGCCGACGCCGACGTCGACGGCCAGCACATCACCACGCTGCTGCTCACCCTGCTGTTCCGGTTCATGAGCCCGCTGATCGAGCACGGCCACGTCTTCCTGTCGCGGCCGCCGCTGTACAAGATCAAGTGGCCGCGGTCCGAGCCGGAGTACGCCTACTCCGACCGCGAGCGCGACGCCGTCATCCAAGCGGGGGTCGAGGCCGGCAAGAAGCTGCCGAAGGACGACGCGATCCAGCGCTACAAGGGTCTCGGCGAGATGAACGCCGAAGAGCTGTGGGAGACCACGATGGACCCGGCGAACCGGCTGCTGGGCCAGGTCACGATGGACGACGCCGCCCAGGCGGACGAGCTGTTCTCGGTCCTGATGGGCGAGGACGTCGAGGCCCGCCGCTCGTTCATCACGCGCAACGCCAAGGACGTGCGCTTCCTGGACGTCTAGGCGTTCCCCGCTCTTCGCCCCCGCTTAGGACTCTCCCCCCGAGAAGGACTCCATGACGGAAACTCTGCCGCCGGCTCCGGAACACGACCGGATCGAGCCGGTCGACATCCAGCAGGAGATGCAGCGCTCCTACATCGACTACGCGATGAGCGTGATCGTGTCGCGCGCGCTGCCGGACGTGCGGGACGGCCTCAAGCCGGTCGCCCGCCGGATCCTGTACTCGATGTTCGACTCCGGCTTCCGGCCGGACCGCGGGTACAACAAGTGCTCGCGCGTCGTCGGCGACGTCATGGGCAACTACCACCCGCATGGCGACTCGGCGATCTACGACGCGCTGGTGCGGCTCGCCCAGCCGTGGTCGCTGCGCTACCCGCTGATCGACGGCCAGGGCAACTTCGGCTCGCCGGGCAACGACCCCGCGGCCGCCATGCGGTACACCGAGTCCCGCCTCGCGCCGCTGGCCATGCAGATGCTGGCCGACATCGAAGAAGACACCGTCGACTTCTCCGACAACTACGACGGCCGCACGCAGGAGCCCGACGTCCTGCCGTCCCGGTTCCCGAACCTGCTGGTCAACGGCGGTTCCGGGATCGCGGTCGGGATGGCGACGAACATCCCGCCGCACAACCTGCGCGAGGTGTCCGAGGGCGTCGTCTGGGCGCTGGAGAACCCGGAGGCGACCGACGACGAGCTGCTCGCGGCGCTGCTGGTCCGGATCAAGGGCCCGGACTTCCCGACCAAGGCGATGATCCTCGGCACGTCCGGTATCGAGGACGCCTACCGCACCGGCCGCGGCTCGGTCCGGATGCGCGCGGTCGTCGAGGTCGAAGAGGACGCGAAGGGCCGCACGATCCTGGTCGTGTCCGAGCTGCCGTACCAGGTCAACCCGGACAACCTGGTCGAGAACATCGCGAACCTGGTCCGCGACGGCAAGCTCACCGGCATCGCGGACATCGCCGACGAGTCCAACAGCCGTTCCGGCATGCGGATCGTCATCACGATCAAGCGGGACGCGGTCGCGAAGGTCGTGCTGAACAACCTGTTCAAGCACACCCAGCTGCAGCAGAACTTCGGCGTCAACATGCTGGCGCTGGTCGACGGCGTGCCGCGCACGCTGCGGCTCGACCAGATCATCCGGCACTACGTGAAGCACCAGGTCGAGGTCATCGTCCGGCGGACCAAGTTCCGCCTGAAGAAGGCCGAAGAGCGGGCCCACATCCTGCGCGGGTACGTCAAGGCGCTGGACATGCTCGACGAGGTCATCGCCCTGATCCGGCGGTCGCCGTCGGCGGACGAGGCCCGGCCGGCCCTGATGGAGCTGCTGGACGTCGACGAGATCCAGGCGACCGCGATCCTCGACATGCAGCTGCGCCGCCTGGCCGCCCTGGAGCGCCAGCGGATCATCGACCAGCTGGCCGAGATCGAGCTCGAGATCGCCGACCTGAAGGACATCCTCGAGAAGCCGGAGCGGCAGCGCGCGCTGATCCGCGACGAGCTGATGGCGATCGTCGAGAAGTACGGCGACGACCGGCGCACGAAGATCATCGGCTTCAGCGGCGACGTGACCGACGAAGAGCTCATCGCGGTCGAGGACGTCGTCGTCACCATCACCCGCACGGGGTACGCCAAGCGGACGAAAACGGATTTGTACCGCTCGCAGAAGCGCGGCGGCAAGGGCGTGCAGGGCGCGACGCTGAAGCAGGACGACATCGTCCAGCACTTCTTCGTCTGCTCGACGCACGACTGGATCCTGTTCTTCACGAACAAGGGCCGCGTCTACCGGACCAAGGCGTACGAGCTGCCCGAGGCCAACCGCAACGCGCGTGGCCAGCACGTGGCGAACCTGATGGCGTTCCAGCCGGACGAGCAGATCGCCCAAGTCATCGAGATCAAGAACTACGACGTCGCGCCGTACCTGGTGCTCGCCACCAAGCGCGGCCTGGTCAAGAAGACCAAGCTCACCGACTTCGACTCCAACCGCTCCGGCGGCCTGATCGCGATCAACCTGCGCGAAGGCGACGAGCTGGTCGGCGCGGTCCTGGCGGCGGCCGAGGACGACCTGCTGCTGGTGTCGGCCGAGGGCCAGTCCATCCGCTTCCACGCCACGGACGAAGCGCTCCGCCCGATGGGCCGCCCGACGTCCGGCGTGATGGGCATGCGCTTCAACGACGGCGACGAGCTGCTCGGCATCAGCGTGGTCAAGGAGGGCAAGTTCCTGCTTGTCGCGACCGACGGCGGGTACGCCAAGCGCACGGCCATCGAGGACTACCCGGTCCAGGGCCGCGGCGGCAAGGGTGTGCTCACCATTCAGCACGACCGCAAACGTGGCAGGCTGGTGGGTGCGCTCATCGTCGACGCCGAGGACGAGCTGTACGCGATCACCTCGAGCGGCGGCGTGATCCGCACACCGGCGGGCGACGTGCGCAAGGCAGGACGGCAGACGAAGGGGGTCCGGCTGATGAATCTCGGCGAAGGCACCACTCTTCTGGCCGTCGCACGCAACGCGGACGAGCCCTCGGACGTCGCCAATGGTGACGCTCCCGAAGCGCCCGAAGCGGGTGAAGACACGACGGCGCCGTCGGAGCAGTAAGTTCACAACTACGGACAGCGCCCCACGGCACGGGTAAGGACTGACTCTTCGTGACACCGACCGAGAATCCCGAGGCAGCGGGTTCGAACGGAACGCCGGCGAGCCCACCCTGGCAGCGGGTCGATAAGGAAGGCGACGCCGAAGCAACGGTCAAGCTGGCCACGGAGGACGCCCCGACGGTCGCCGCCGAGCGCCCGGTGGTCACGGGCACCGCAGCCCCCCGCCTCTTCGGAGGCAGCGGGGACACCCCGCCGGCCGGCGCCGAGGTCCCCCCGGCATCGGCGCAGCGAGCTCGCCCGAGCGCGCTGCGCCGCCCGGGCCGCGGCCCCCGCAGGGCATCCCTGCAGGTCAAGCGGTTCGACCCGTGGTCGGTCCTGAAGCTGTCCCTGGTCCTCGGCGTGGCGATGTTCTTCGTCTGGCTGGTGGCGGTCGGCGTCCTGTACACGGTCCTGGACGGAATGGGCGTCTGGGACAAGCTGAACGGAACGTACTCGTCCCTGGTCGGCGGCGAAGGGGCCAACGCCTCGGCAGAACCCCTGATCAGCGCGGGCCGCGTGTTCGGCATCGCGGCGATCCTCGGAGCGATCAACATCGTCCTGGTCTCGGCCTTGGCCACGGTGAGCGCGTTCATCTACAACGTCTCAGCCGACCTCGCAGGAGGCCTCGAGGTGACCTTGTCCGAACGGGAGTGACCCGGTTGCAGGGCCCCTTCGGGGGTCCTGTAAAGTTCTCCTCGTTCAAGGGCCTATAGCTCAGGCGGTTAGAGCGCTTCGCTGATAACGAAGAGGTCCCAGGTTCAAGTCCTGGTAGGCCCACGCAAGTCAAGCCCGGTTCGCTCTCGCGAGCCGGGCTTTTTGCTGCCTGCCTGACTACCGGTTCTCAGGCGACGCGATCCCTGAGGCGGCGCTTCGCCGCTCGATCATCACGACGTCGCGCCACTGGCCATGATGCCGGCCGATCCGTTCGCGGGTACCGAGTTCGCGGAAGCCTGCGCGGCGGTGGAGCGCTCGGCTCGCCGTGTTCTCGGGGAAGATGCCGCTTTGGATCGTCCAGATCCCCGCGTTCTCGGTCGAGCGGATCAGCGCGTTCAGGAGCGCAAGGCCGACGCCTTGACCGTGCGCGCTCGGCCGGACGTACACGCTGTGCTCGACAACCCCGGCGTAAACGCAGCGGGAGGACACGGCGCTGACCGCGGTCCACCCGAGCACCTCTCCAGTGGCATCGAGAGCCACGAGCCGATGCGCCGGCAGATGAACGGCGTCCCACGTGGCCCAGTCGGGGGCGGTGGTTTCGAAGCTGGCGTGCTCGGTGTCGAGCCCGGCTTGGTAGATCGTCAAGACCTGCTCGGCGTGGTCGGCCGTCATCGGGACGACCAGGTGAGGTCGGGTGGCACGGATGGTCGCCGAGTGCAGTTTGTCGCCGACTTCGTGGGTCAGCCGGACGTCGATGCCGGCGAATCCGGCGTCACGCAGGAGAGCGCGGTAGCGGTCGGCGGTGAGCGCGCCGCCGAGGCACTCGACCACGCCGGTGCGGTCGGCGCGTTCGGCGTCGGTGAGCGTGTCGTCGGCCACGATGTCGGTGATCCCGAGCCGGCCGCCGGGTCGCAGGACTCGGGCGATCTCGGCGAACACAGCCGGCTTGTCGGACGACAACGCGATGACGCAGTTGGAGATGACGACGTCGACCGAGGCGTCCGGGAGCGGGATGCGCTCGATCGTGCCTTTGACGAACTCGGCGTTCGTGACACCGGCCTGCTCGGCGTGGCGGCGGGCCAGGGTGAGCATGTCGTCGGTCATGTCCAGGCCGATGGCGCGGCCGGCCGGGCCGACGCGGCGGGCGGACAGCAGGACGTCGAGACCGCCACCTGAACCGAGGTCGAGCACCGTTTCTCCGGGGTGCAGGTCGGCGACGGCCAGCGGGTTGCCACACCCGAGGCTGGTCGCGGACACCTCGGCCGGGATGTCCTCGCCGGCGTAGTGCACGGCGCCGAGCCGTTCGGTGTCCCCGTCGCCGGCGAGCAGGCCGGTTCCTACACCGTCCAGAGCCCGCCGGGCGGCGGTGGCGTAGCGCTCGCGGACCGCATCCTGGTCGGGGCTCATCGGGTGGTCTCGCAGGTGACGGCGGCGAACGGCAGCACTCCGCGGCCCATGACGACGTCGGCGGCGGTCGGGAAGCAGGACACGCAGCGCTGGTTGACCTGGTAGAGCCGGGCGGTGCCGCGCGGCTCGGCGAGCACGAACCGGGCTTCGGTGAGGATCTTCAAATGGGCCGACACGGTGGACTGGCCGACCTCGACCCGTTCGACGATCTGCCCGACCGTCATCGGTGCGCCGCTGGAGGCCAGCAGGTTGAGGATCTGGACCCGGGTCGGGTCGGCCAGCGCGCGGAACCAGCCCGCGTAGGTCTCGGCAGTGTGGCGATCGAGCACAACAACCCCCTTGATCGTCCATCGACGATAAACGATTAATGGAATTGTCGGAAGGGTTCAGGGCGTGGCGGGGACCAGCACGGCCGAGAGGCGGGCCAGCACCTCAGGGTGAACGCGGTAGTACACCCAGGTCCCGCGCCGTTCGCCGGTGATCAGGCCGGACTCGCGCAGCACCTTGAGGTGGTGGGAGATGGTCGGGCCGGTCAGGTCGAAGGCGTCGGTCAGGTCGCACACGCACGCCTCGCCCCCGGCGTGGGAGGCGATCAGCGAGAGCAGCCGCAGGCGGACCGGGTCGGCCATCGCCTTGAACAGCTTGGACAGCTCGGCGGCCTGGTCCTCGCTCAGTGGTTCGCGGGCCAGCGGGGAGCAGCAAGCGTCCATCGCCGCGATCGGCAGCTGTTTCGGCATGCGTCTATCTTGACAGACTTCTAAGTAGAAGCCAATCTAAGCCGAGGCACTGTTTCGACAAACGTCTATTCAAGGAGGACGGGATGTCACGAGTACAGCTCGCACTGCGGGTCGGGGACCTCGAAGGCTCGATCGACTTCTACTCGAAGCTGTTCGGCACCGAGCCGGCCAAGCTCCGCCCCGGCTATGCCAACTTCGCCATCGCCGAACCGGCGCTCAAGCTCGTGCTCCTGCAGGGGGAGCCCGGCCAGGCCACGGTGATGGACCACCTCGGCGTCGAGGTCGAGTCGACCGACCAGGTCAGCGAGGCCAGCAAGCGCCTGACCGGCGAGGGCCTGGAGACGCTGACCGAAGACAACACCACCTGCTGCTATGCCGTGCAGGACAAGGTGTGGGTGCACGGCCCTGGTCAGGAGCCGTGGGAGGTCTACACGGTGAAGGCCGACTCGCAGTCCTTCGGTTCCGACAGCGCGGCACTCGCCACCCCGGCCACGTGCTGCACTCCTGACGCGCAAACCGGCCAGGTCGACAAGGCCACGCAGCCGGAAGGCTGCTGCTCGTGACCGTCGACCACATAAGCCGATCGCTTGCACGTCGTCGGCTGAGACTGCCCCCGCGTCTACTTGGGCACGAGCCTGCCGTCCCGCTCTTCGTACGCTGATGGCACGTCGAGATGGGTCGCCGAGTTGACCCGGGCGTCGGTGAGGTCGGCTTCGGAAAGGTCGGTGCCGGCGCAGTTCGCGCCTCTCAAGTCCGCTTCGCTGAGGTTCGCGCCGGCGAGCTTTGCGTCGCTGAGGTTTGCGAGTTCGAAATCCACGGACGCGAAGTCCATCGTCCGGAGGTCGGCCTCGCTGAGATCGATGGTGACGCCGGCCCAGAACAGGTTCGGCCTCGTCAACGGCTGCCGGTGGCGGCGCAGGATGCGTTGCGCGGTGAAACGGACCTGCGCTTCCTGCATCCGGTCCTCGTAGCGGTCGTGGTGTTCGGCCGGAGCGCCCGTGGCCGGTTCGGCCGGCAGCGCGTATCGCATCCGAAGGTAGGCGCAGATGACGTTGACGATCGTGGAGCGCTGGCTCTCCTGGGTTTCCCCGAGGCGTTCCAGCGCGTACAGACCACCGAGTCGGACCGGGGCTTTCGCCGAACCCAGCTGTTCGACGGCCTTCGTGTAGAGCTCGGTGACACGGCGTTCCGTTGCGTCGTGGGTCGCGACCGCGGCCGTCCGCTCGTGGTGGTTCTGGCGGCGGATGGCGAGCAAGAGCGCGAAGATGCCGGTGGTACCGGCGCCGACGCCGAGGCCGGTCTTGATCGCGTCTACGCGTGCGCCCCCCGGATCCTTCGCCGCAGCGGCTTGCTCCAGCAGCCAGTCGATCGCGACCCAGCCCACGGCAACCACCACGACAGCGGCCGCGACGACGACCTGCCAGCTCACTCCCGTCCGGATCCGTGGCGCGTGCAGGCCGAGCCGTGCGGGCTTCCACTTCGTCACGCACGGTCAGTCGCCACCGGGCAATGTGGTGCTACAGCGGAAACACCGGTGCACAACAGAAACAGGTCAGCCCTGCCGGGAAGAGAAGGCCGGCAGGGCTGAGCAGTCACGGTCGGCGGGCCGCACGGTCGCCTCTCGGCGAGTGGCGCATCGCGGTTCCAGCCGAACGGAACTCCGCGAAGGCAGTGGTTGAAGCCCGGGGGACACGGTGGGCTCACCGACCATCCGGTACAACCACCGGGCGCCCACCACTATTTCCGGCCGCGTGTGACGTGCGTTACCAGTGGTTCCACGTGGAACGAACGAGGACCCCGAACCCGCGCCGCGGGGCGTGCAGTAACATCACGGGGTAAGGGAAGCAAGCTGAGAAGGGGGCTTCGGTGAAGAAGCTGCTGGCACTCGCCGTCATCGCGGGCGGCGTCCTGTTCGTCGTCAAGCGCAACAAGGCGGCCAAGGCCGAAGCCGAACTCTGGCGCGCGGCGACCGCGCCGGTCCCCTCGACCAACGGCACCACCCCGGCCAAGCCGGCCGGCGCTTCCCACAGCTGATCTCCACCGCGGGCGAGCCGCCCGCGGTCCGGGGCTGTAGCTCAATTGGTAGAGCACCGCCTTTGCAAGGCGGGGGTCAGGGGTTCGATTCCCCTCAGCTCCACAGCACAGTAGACACGACGAAGGCCAGGTCAGAGGGCATTTCCTCTCACCTGGCCTTCGTCGTATCAGGCGGCCGTACCTCCCGCCGTGCCCCCTGCGTGCCCCTCGCCCCGGCCGCGCGCCCGTCGGCGGGCGCGCTTGCCCTGCGGGCGCTTGCGATCGTGTGGTCACGCTCGCGCCGCGCGCTGGTACCGCAGCGCGGCCCGCGTGGTCGAGTGGCCCATCCGGGCCATCAGTTCCCGCGTCGTCGCGCCGCCTTCGGCGGCCAGCTCGTTCCCGCTGTGGCGGAGGTCATGGAAGTGCACGTCCTCCGGGATCTGCGCCGCCTTCTTCGTCTTCACCCGCGTCCTTCGAGGGGGCTGCTATCTGGATCTGCCACACGTCCGTCATGCAGGCGAGAGTAACCAGGCAGATGTTTGGGCGAGGAGCGAGGTGTGCAGCTAGGCTATTGCACTGGGTCGCACCTGAGGAGGACCGAGTGAGCCTGATTCACTGCCTCAATCTGGAACAGTACCTGGACCAGGTGAGATCGATTCGAGGCGCAGTATCGTGAGTGATGCAGTGAACGATGGTGACGAGTTGGCACCCGAGAGTTCTTCGGTCAGTGACCGTTTGATGACGGGTTGGGAACGCGCACTTGCTTGCCTCTTTGGTTTCGGGATAGCAGGCGCTGGCGGTGTCGCCGTATTCGTTAGCTCAAATCAGGCGGGAACTACTTCGCTTGTGTTGATCGGTGCCGTCTTTCTCCTTATTGGCATTCAAGGGACGCCAATAGCAAAAGCCACAAAAGACTCTATTGAACTTCGGGCTCGTAGGGTGGCAAAGAAGGCAAAGGAGTTGGCGAAAGAGGGGCGTGCTGATGATGCGGAGGGCTTTATTGAGGGTGCGATTGTGGCAGAGCCTCGGCTTTTGAAGGTTGAGCAGGTTAGCCGTATGGGTCGCGATCTTTTCGAGCTGAGTGTTGAGCACGTCATGATGGGGCATAGGGCTCTCGCGGGATTCGCGTAACTGTATCAATGCAAGACTATGGTGGCCTATGGCTGGATTTGAAGGAATTTGGTTCTAGGCCGCTAGAAACTCGACCCTTCGATGTGTTCGTGTACTATGCCGAAAATGAAGAACGTCTCAGAATTGTGATTAAAAAGATCTTCATTCAAGGTAGAGTTCTTCCAGTGTTAATGGTCTCAAACAGGGAAATGCCTGAGTATCTACGAAGTCGCTATGCGGACTTATTCTCGTCAGGGTTTGGCTTCGTGGCGTGGCGAGACGACTCCGACACCGAGGTACTTGAGGCAGAGTTTGAACGGGTGCTAAACATCGTGCAGGGGTCAGCTGCCAAGGGTTGAGTTGAAGAGGGGGCTTGGGCGACGCCGTGTGCCCCTGGCGTGCCCGACGGAGAGGGGACGGCCGGGAAGTCACGGGGAACGGTGTCGCAAAACCGCAGGTAGGCGCGTTGCGAGGTCTCGCCAGGTCAGCCGAGATCACCGAACGGACATTTGCAAGGCGGGGGTCAGGGGTTCGATTCCCCTCAGCTCCACAACCCGAAGCAACCGAACGGCCCGCACCAGTGTGCGGGCCGTTTCCGTACCCGGGTCAGGTCCGTGTCAGGTCGGTGTCAGGCCGTCCTTCGACAGTGGTTCCCATGACAGACCTGGCGATCACGGCCTCCGGACTGCGGAAGGCCTACCAAGACAAAACCGTCCTCGACGGCGTTGACCTCGAAGTCGAAGCCGGCACCATCTTCTCGCTGCTCGGCCCGAACGGCGCCGGCAAGACCACCACCGTCAACGTCCTCACCACCCTCGCCAAGGCCGACGCCGGCACCATCCGCGTCGCCGGGTTCGACGTCGCCTCCGAAGCCAAGGCCGTTCGGGCCGCCATCGGGGTCACCGGGCAGTTCGCCGCCGTCGACGAGTTGCTGACCGGGCGGGAAAACCTGCAGCTCATGGTCGATCTCAGCCGGGGTGCCGGCCAGCGGACCGTCACCGAACTGCTCGAACGCTTCGAGCTCACCGAGGCGGCGCACAAACCCGCGTCGACCTACTCCGGTGGCATGCGGCGCAAGCTCGACCTCGCCATGACCCTCGTCGGCCGCCCGCGGATCATCTTTCTCGACGAGCCGACCACCGGGCTGGATCCGCGCAGCCGGCGGACGATGTGGGCCACCATTCGCGAGCTCGTCGCCGACGGCGTCACCATCTTCCTCACCACCCAGTACCTCGAGGAAGCCGACCAGCTCGCCGACCGCATCGCCGTGCTCGACCAGGGCCGGCTGGTGGCCGAGGGCACCGCCGACGAGCTGAAGCGCCGGATTCCCGGCACCCACGTCCGGCTCCGGTTCACCACCGCCGCCGAGCTCGACGCCGCCGCGCGCGTGCTCACCGACGGCGCCCGGGACGACGAAGCGCTGGCTCTGCGCGTGCCCAGCGATGGCGGCACGAAATCCCTGCGTTCCCTCCTCGACCGGCTCGACGAGTACGCGCTCAGCGCCGACGAACTGTCCGTCCACACCCCTGATCTCGACGACGTCTTCCTCGCCCTGACGGGCCACGCCACGGAGGTTCCCGCGAAATGAAGTCCCACTCGACCGTGATGCTGCGCCGCAACTTCAAGCACATCGCCCGGAACCCGATGTCGGTGTTCAACGCGATCCTGATGCCGGTCGTCATCATGCTGATGTTCGTCTACATGTTCGGCGACGCGTTCAACGTCGGCGTGGACTACGTCGACTACGCCACGCCGGGCCTGATCCTGCTGGCCGTCTGCTACGGGCTCGGCGCCACCGCGATCGCGGTGAACTCCGACATGACCAAGGGCATCATCAACCGCTTCAAGGTCATGGACGTCTCGCGCGGCGCGGTGCTGACCGGGCACGTCGCCGCCAGCGTGCTGACCAACCTGGTCGCCATCGCGGCCCTGCTCGGCGTCGCCTTCCTGCTCGGCTTCAGCCCCGCCGCGGGCTTCCTCGGCTGGCTCGGCGCGCTCGGCGTCGTCGTGCTGCTCGGGTTCGCGACCGCCTGGCTGACCGTCGCGCTGGGCCTGGCCGCCAAATCGCCGGAGACGGCGGGCATGGCGTCCGTGCCGCTGGTCATGCTCCCGTTCTTCAGCAGCGCGATCGTGCCCGCGGACAAGATGGGCCCCGGCCTCAAGCAGTTCGCCGAGTACCAGCCCTTCACGCCGATCATCGAAACCCTGCGAGGGCTGCTCAACGGGACGCCGGCCACCGGCACCCTGCTCGCCGCCCTCGGCTGGTGCGCCGGGATCGCCGTCGTCGGCTACCTGTGGGCGTCGTCGACCTTCAAGAAGCGAGCGTGACCGCGGCCAGTTCCGGCCAGCTCGCCGCCGCCCCCGCCCGCGTCGCCTCGGTGAACCCCTCGTCCCCGAGGCGACGCCGGGCGCTTTCCTCGATCCGGGCGACGTCCGGGTGTGACCGGTCCGGCAGGCCGCGGACACCCGTGCTCGCCCCGAGCAGCCGTGCCGCCTGTTCGTCCTGCCCGCTGCGCTGGGCCAGGTCCGCGAGTCCGACGAGGACCAGCGCGATCGTGAGCGGGTGCCCCGTCTCCGAAGCGGCTTCGAACGCCGTCGCGCGGTGCTTCCGGGCTTCCTCGATGTCCTCGGCGAGGTACCCGAGCAGGTCGTGGGCGAGCGCCTGGACGTTCGCGCGCCGGGCGTCGTCGCCCATCAGCGCCGTCGCGATGTCGAGCTGGCGGCGGGATTCGGCGGCGTCGCCGCGCCAGCGGGCCAGTTCCGCCCTGGTCAGCGCCAGCTCGGCCAGCGCGTTCGGCCAGGCGACGCGTTCGGCGGCCCGCTGCGCCCCGGCCAACGCGGCCGCGCTCGCCGGTTCGTCGCCCAGCAGCCAGTACAGCTGGGCCTGCCGCGAGCGCATCCGGACGACGTCCTCGATGGCGCCGACCTCGGTCACCACCTCGACGGCCTGCTCGTAGTACCCGCACGCTTCGGCGAACTCGCCGCGCACGGCGATGCGGTCCGCCAGCTCGGTCAGCGCGAACGACGTGCCCCACCGCTCGCCGAGCGCGCGGAACTCGGCGACCGCCGTCTCGAGGAGCGCTTCGGCGGCCTGGTCGCCGTGGCCGAACTGGATGCGCATCTTGCCCAGCTGCAACCGGGCCACCGCGCGGACCCACGGGTCCTCGTCGGCGAGCAGCGGTTCGAACGCCGACAGCGCCGCGTCCGGTCCGTGCAGCAGGCGTTCCAGCGCACCGGCGAAGCGCAACGCCAGCCGCGGGCGGTCGACGCGCAGGCTGATCTCGTGCGCCCGGCGGATCCAGTCCTCGGCCCGGTACTCGTCGCTCTGCTGCCCGGACGTCACGAACTGCACGACGAACGTGTAGACGACCCCGCGGATTTCGTCCGGCACTTCGCCGGGCAGGGCCGTGGCCGCCATGACCAGCTCGTTGCCTTCCGCGCGGTGCCCGGCGAGCCACCAGTACCAGCCGGCGGTCGCCGCGAGCCGCATCGCTTCGGCGGCTTCGCCTGCCGCGAGGGCGCCCCGCATCGCCGCGGCGATGTTGTCGTGCTCCGCCTCCAGCGTGGCGAGCCACTCCAACTGCTCGGCGCGACGCAGGTGCGGCTCGGCGGTCTCGGCGAGCTCGGTGAAGTACGCGAGGTGGGCGCGCCGGGCGACGTCTTCCTCGCCCGCCTCCGCGAGCCGCTGCTGGGCGTACTCCTTGATGGTCCCGAGCATGCGGTAGCGCTCGCCGACAATGACGACCAGCGACTTCTCGGTCAACGCGGTCAGCAGGTCGAGCACGTCGTCGTCGCCGCACACCCGCTCGGCCGCTTCGAGGCTCGCCCCGCCCGAGAACACCGAAAGCCGGCGCAGCACCACGCGTTCGGCGTCGGAGAGCAGCTCCCAGCTCCAGTCGATCACCGCGCGCAGCGTCCGGTGCCGCGGGAGCGCGGTCCGGCTGCCGCCGGTGAGCAGGCGGAACCGGTCGTCGAGCCGGTGCGCGAGCTGGTCGAGCGACATCGTGCGCAGGCGCGCCGCGGCGAGCTCGATGGCCAGCGGCATCCCGTCCAGCGCGCGGCAGACGCGGGCCAGGGTGCGCGCGTCCGCCGTGAGGTCCTTGCGCACCGCGCCGGCCCGGTCCCGCAGCAGCCGGACGGCCGGAGCGGCCTCGATTTCGGCCGGGTCGGCGTCCTCCGCGGGCAGGACCAGGGGCGCGACCTGCCACAGCGCCTCCCCGGTGATGCCGAGCGGTTCCCGGCTCGTAGCGAGGATCCGCAGCCGGCGGCACTCCCCGAGCACGCGGTGCGCGAACGCCGCCGCGGACTCGATGACGTGCTCGCAGTTGTCCAGGACCAGCAGCATCGACCGCTCGCGCAGGGCGGCGATGACCCGGTCGGTCGGCTCGGCGTCCGGTGCCTCACCGACGAGGGAATCCCGCAGCTTGAGCGCGCCGAGCGTCGCCTGGGCGACATCGTCGCCTGCCCCGATCCCGGCCAGCTCGACCAGCCACGCGCCGTCCGGGAAGTCGCCGAGCAGCGTCCGCGCGGTTTCCGCGGCCTGCCGGGTCTTCCCCGAGCCGCCCGGCCCGATCAGGGTGGTGAGCCGGTGTTCGGCGACGAGCTCCCGGACCGCGGCGACGTCGGCGTCCTTGCCGACGAAGCTGGTCAGCTCGGCCCGCAGGTTGGTCTTCCGGCTCTCCTCGCGCCGTCCCAGCTCGCCGCGCAGCAGCGCGACGTGCACCTCGGACAGCTCCGGCGACGGATCGACGCCCAACGTGTCGGCCAGGGTTTCCCGCGTGCGCTCGTACACGAGCAGCGCCTCGGTGTCGCGGCCGGTCGCGACGAGGGCGCGCATCAGCGCCGCGACGAGCCGCTCCCGCATCGGGTGCGCGGCGACCAGGTCGGTCAGCTCGGTGACCAGTTCCGCGCCGTGGCCGTGCCGGACTTCGGCGTCGAACCGGTCCTCGAGCGCGGCCAGGCGCAGGCCTTCGAGCCGGGTGACCGCGGCGGAGAACGCCGCGCTTTCCGGCAGCTCGACGTCCTGCATGGCCGGACCGCGCCAAAGGGTGAGGGCCTCGCGCAGCCGCCGCGGGTCGTCGTCCGCGCGCGCCTGGCCGACGAGCCGCTCGAACCGCACGGCGTCGACGTCGTCGGGCGCCACCACCAGCCGGTAGCCGGTCGGCCGACCGTCGACCGCGCCATCGGGCAGGGCCTTCCGCAGCCGGGAAACCAGGCGCTGCAACGCGTTCGGCGCTTCGGCGGGCGGGTGCTCACCCCAGATCCAGTCGACGAGCGTCGACTTCGGGACCACCTGGCCCGGCTCGAGCGCGAGGGCGACCAGCAGCCCCCGCAGACGGGCACCCGGCACCTCGGCGAGCGCGCCGTCGTCCGTGCGCACTTCGAAGGGCCCCAGGATCCCGATCTGCACGCGGCCGATCTTGCCACGGACGGCGGTGTCCGAGGCGTGTCAGGCCCGTGTCAGCCGCCTCGGCGAACGTCATCGGCACACCCTACGAAAGGAAACCCGATGAGCCAGGTCGACGTCCCGCACGGACTCCCGATGGACCGCGACGCCGGGCCCTTCGACCCGCCGAGCGCGCTCACGCGGCTGCGCGACACCCGCCCGGTCAGCCCGCTGGTGTTCCCGGACGGCCACGAAGGCTGGCTCGTCACCGGCTACGAAGAGGTCCGGCAGATGATGGCCGACACGCGGTTCAGCTCCCGGCTGGACCTCGACGTCATCCACGTGCCGTACGAGACGGGCATGCCGGCCGCCACCGAGCCGTCCCCGCAGCTGCCGGGGATGTTCATCGCGATGGACCCGCCGGACCACGGCCGGCTGCGCCGCAAGCTCACCGGCGCCTTCACCGTGAAGCGGATGAAGCAGCTGGAGGAGCGCATCGCCGACGTCGTCGAGCGGCAGCTGGACCACCTCGCGCAGCTGGCTCCGCCCGTCGACCTGGTCAAGGAGTTCGCGCTCCCGGTGCCGTCGCTGGTGATCTGCGAGCTGCTCGGCGTGCCCTACGCGGACCGGGCCACCTTCCAGGCCAACTCGGCGCAGTTCATGCTCCGGGAGCAGACGCTCGAGGAGAAGATGGGCGCGTACATCGCGCTGAACACGTACCTGACCGAGCTGGTGACGAGCAAGCGCGCCGAGCCGGGCGAGGACATCCTGTCCGACCTGGCCCGCCACGACGACCTGACCGTCGAAGAACTGACCGGCGCGGCGTTCCTGCTGCTCCTCGCCGGCCACGAGACGACGGCCAACATGCTGTCACTGGGCACCTTCGCGCTGCTGGAGCACCCGGACCAGCGCGCCGAGCTGGCCGCCGACGCGGAACTGCTGCCGGGCGCGGTGGAGGAGATGCTGCGCTACCTGTCGGTGGCGGACATCTTCTTCCGCTACGCGACGGAAGACCTCGAGCTCGGCGGCGAAGTGATTCCGAAGGGCTCGACCGTGGTGGTCTCGCTGCTGGCCGCCAACCACGACCCCCGCCGCTTCGAGAACCCGGACACGCTGGACATCCGCCGCAACGCCCGCGGCCTGCTGTCCTTCGGCCACGGCGTGCACCAGTGCCTGGGCCAGCAGCTGGCCCGCATCGAGATGCGCGCGGGGTTCGAGGGCCTGCTGCGCCGGTTCCCGACGCTGGCACTGGCGATCCCGGCCGAGGAGGTGAAGCTGCGCACGGACATGAACATCTACGGCGTCCACGAGCTGCCGGTCACCTGGATCGAACCCGCGGCGTAGCGTGGAAACGTGGGCTGGCCGATCAAGCGGGTGGACCTCGGTGAGGTCGCGTACCACCAGGCTCTCGCGGACATGAGCAATTGGGTGCAGGAGCGCCAGCAGGGCCTGGCCGAAGACCGCCTCTTCCTGCTGAGCCACCCGCCGATCGTCACCTACGGGCCGCGCACCCGGCCCGAGGACCTGCCCACCGACCTCCCGGCCGTCCCGGCCGACCGCGGTGGGTTCGCGACCTACCACGGGCCGGGACAGCTCGTCGGCTACCTCGTCGTCGACGTCAAGGCCCGCGGGCCCGTCGACATCGTGCGGTGGCTGGAAACCGGTCTGGTGGCGGCCTTGGAACAGCTCGGTTTCCCCGCCGTCCGGCGGGACACGCCGGCGGGGTCGTCCAGCCTCGCCGGCGTGTGGACGCCGGACCACCGCAAGGTCGCTTCGATCGGCCTGCGGATCCGCCGGGGCGTGACCAGCCACGGCTTCGCGCTCAACGTCGACCCGGACATGGCGGCCTTCCGCCACTTCACCGCCTGCGGCCTCGCCGACGTCACCATGGTGTCCCTCGCCGAGCTCGCCGCCGAGCAGCGGCGGGAGACACCGTCCGACGCCGACGTGCGGGACGCCGTCTTCGCCGCCCTCACCGCAGGAAGCTGATCACCGCGTCTCGGCCCGCGTGGCCGCGCTCGCGGTTCTGGATCGAGTGCGACTCGCCCGGCACGATCACCAGCCGGCCCTGCGGGGCCAGCGTCGCTTCCGAACGCGCCCACTCCAACGGCGTCGACAGGTCCCGATCGCCGTTCAGCAACAGCACCGGCACGTTCGGCAGCGGCCCGGCCGGGTTCGACGCCGGACGTTCCGCCGGCCACGGCAAGCAGCTCTGGATGAACCCCTGCTGCGTGGCCACGCCGGTCGTGTACGGCCAGGTCGCCGACTCCGGGAGCGCGTGGGACGCCAGCGACAGCAACGGCCGACGCAGGGCCAGTGGTGTCGCCGCGGTGCCCTACGGGAAGCGGCCGTCCGCGCAGAGCGTGGCCGCGTGGAGGCCCGCGCTGAACGCGGCCGGGTCGTCGCCGCCGGACTTGTACGCCTCCAGGAGACCGTCCAGCCGGGCCGGGGCGCCGCCACGGGCCTCGTGCAGGGCGCCGATGACGTCGCCCGCCGCCGGGTCGCGGTACGAAGGATCCGAGAACTCGTAGGACACGATCGTGTCGAAGATGCGGACGCCGTCCGCCGTGCTGCGGTGGCGGACCAGCCAGGCCAGGTCCTCGGCCGGGTCGTAGCCGCAGGCCGGGGCCACCGCGCACGCCGCGCGCAGCACCCTGGCCTCCGCCGTCAGGCCCGTCAGGTAGAGCGACGCCGACGCGGAAGCGTGGTGCGGCAGCACGGAATCGAGGATCACCTTGCTGACGTGGTCCGGGTGCGCGATCGCGTACCGCGCCGCCGTGAACGAGCCGTACGAGACGCCGTCGACGACCAGCTTCGGCACGCCAAGCGCCCGCCGGAGCTGGTCGAAGTCCGCCACGCTCTGGTCGGTCGAGTACAGCGGGGCCGTGTCGCCGAGGATGTGCGCGCACTCCTGCACCGCGGCGGCCGACGGCGTCGCGATGTCCGAACTGCCCATCTCCGCCTGCAGGCCGGGGCACTGCAACGCCCCCTGACGGGCCGGTGCCGCGCTGGTCGAGCATGACGATCCGGTAGTCCCGCGCGACCTCCGGCAACCGCTGCGTCGCGATCCGCGTGATGGTCCGGACGCCGCCCTGGCCCGGGCCGCCGGTGAGGAACAGCAGGACGCCCTTGGGTGCGTCCACGTTGTCCGCGGTCGCCACGGCCAGGTCGAGCGTGCCCGGCACGCGGCCGGTGCGGTCGAGCGGGACGGTCAGGGTCGAGCAGGTGAAGCCCGGCTGGCCCGGGCACGGGTGCGGATCCGCCAGCTCCGGTCGTCCCCCAGGACGCGCGTCGGCCGTGGCCACCCCGCCGAGTGCGGCAGTCAGCGCCAGGACCAGCCCGGCGGTCAGGATCTTCGAGCGCATGCCTGCATCATGCGCACACACGGGACGCCCGCGCATACCCCCGATCAGGGCCAGAGGCGTTCGCGGGCCCAGCCCTCGCCCGACTTCCGGTACCGCAGGCGGACGTGCCGCCGGTCGTGGCTCGCCTGCCAGAACTCGACCTCGTCCGGGTCGACGAAGTACCGCGTCCAGGTTTCCGGGGCCACGTCCGGGTTCTCCGCGACCCAGCGCTCCGCCTCCGCGGCCGCCGCGTCGAGGTCGGCCGGGTCGTGCAGCACCTGCGACTGGTGGCCGATGAACGCCTCGACGCGGGACGCCGGCGGCCGGGCGAGGAAGTCCGCCGCCGACACCTCGGGTGCGGCGGGGGAGACCGGGCCGCGCAGCCGGACCTGGCGGCCGCGGCCGGGCCAGAAGAACGTCAGCGCGGCCCGCGGGTCCTTGCGCAGCTGCAGGCCCTTCGGGCTTTCCGAGCTGGTCGCGACGGCCCAGCCGGCGGGTCCGACGTCCTTGAGGATCACCACGCGCGCGTCCGGCGCGCCGTCGGGATCCACTGTGGACAGTGTGACGGCGTGCGGGGCCAGCACGTGCTCGCCCGCCTCGGTCAGCCACTCGAGGAACAACGCCTGCGGGTCCGGAGGTGCCGTTTCCGGCGTGAACACCGGGAGTTCTTCGGGGAACGACGGCCAGCCGCGCAACTGCACCATGTCAGTAACCGTACGGACCCTGCTGGGGCTGGTGCCCCGGCGGTGGGTAGACCGGCGGCTGCGGACCGCCCGGGCCGACGGCCGGCGGCGGCGGTACCTGCGGCATCGGCGGCTGGGATTGCTGCTGCTGCCACTGCACCTGCTGGTAGACCTCCACCGGCTGCGGGAAGCAGTACGTCAGCTTGGCGTTGACCGAACCATGGACCGCGGCGCCCCAGAACTTGCCGCCGACGAACGCGTACATCTGGCCGGCCGAGAGGTCCACCGCGACCATCCGCGTCTCGCCGCCGAACTGGTTGCCCGACTTCGCCGACGCGGCCTGCGCGGCATCGGGGTACACGCGGCCGCCGACGAGCCCGGCGATGACCACCGAAGCCGCCGTCCAGCCCATGGTGCCGACCAGGTTCGCGCGGGCGTGCTGCGTGGCGCGGCCGGTGAAGTCGTACAGCGCGGCGGCGGTCACCTCGGGCACGGCGGCGGCGACCACGCAGTAGTTCATCGTCGAGAGCAGGACCGACTCGGTGAACAGCCCGACGACGGCCGTGGCCGGGCCGATCTGCACGGTGTTCAGCCGCCCGCCGGCCCGCTGGATGCGCTCGGCCATCGCGCCGAGGTACTGCTCCGGTGTGAGCACGCGGCCATGGTCTCACGGCGACGTCAGCCAGCGGTTTCCACACACGCTTCGTGGTTCACTGTCCCCGCTATGCGACGACTCGTACTTCTCGCGCCCGCCGTGGCCCTGCTGGCCGGCTGCAGCGCCACCATCGTGACCGGCACCGCGACGCCCAGCCCGCCGTCGGCGTCCACCGCAGCGGGTCCCGGCAGCCTGCCACCGGACCCCCAGCCGGGCGCGACGGAGGACTGCCCGTACCTCGACAGCGAGTTCGTGGCCGAGTCGAACGGCCAGCACGTCTCGAAGGTGCGCGTGTCCGCCGACCAGCCGCACCCTGCGTGCTTCTTCTATCGCCCGGACGGGAAGGTCCAGCTCACCGTCCGTGTCTACGTCGGGGACGCCAAGACGGCGACGGCGCTGGTCAACAAGGCGGCGCCGGTCGACTCGTCGAACCCGGCGAGCGACCCGTCCGGCTGGAAGGGGGGCTATTTGTCGTCCGACGACGGTGCCGTCTACGCGGTCGCGAAGGGCGGCACGGCGGTCATCGCGACCACGAACCAGAAGCAGAGCGTCAAAGCACGCACAGTGGTCAAGAAGGCTATCGCTGCCCTTAAGCTCTAGGTAGCGACCTCCACACGGGTGAGTGATGTTGATCTTGTATTACCCTGTGCGTCACGCGCAGGCTTCGTGGACTCGCGCACCGCAGCCGCCGGGGACCCCCACCCCGGGGCGGGGCACCAACTCTGCAAGGACAAAGGACAAGATTCGTGGCTGACACCCTCAAGGAAATCCTGCTCGACTCCAGCCGTCGCCCGGCTGTCGTTTCCGACTTCGAGACCCTCGTGGACGCCGAGGTCTCGGACAAGGGCGGCGTTTCGGGTGCCGTCGTCAAGACCGGCTTCGCCGCGGTCAAGAAGATCAAGCCGGGCATCATCCCCTCGGCCGTCGACACGCTGCTGCCGGACTTCGCCTCCGCGCTCGAGCCCTTCTACGGTGACTACCGCGCCAAGGGCGGCAACGACTTCGGCGCCTACCTGTCCAGCCGCTCGGACGAGGCCTCCGACGCGCTGCTGAGCGTCACCGACTCGCGCGCGGAGAAGAGCAGCCGCGACAGCATCAAGAAGGTCTACTCGAAGCTGCGCCCGAACGGCAAGAAGAACGTCGAGGAGGCGCTGCCGCGTCTCGGCCAGCTGATCGACAAGCACGCCGCTGCCGTCTGATCGGTTTTCGAGCACGACTGAAGAGGCCCCCGGCTGCACCCCCGGGGGCCTCTTCGCGTCGTGATCAGTTCTTCTTTTCGGCGGGCGCCGAGGACGGCGCCTTGCCGTTCGCCTGCGGGGCCGGCTTCGCCGCTTCGGCGGGCTTCGGCGCAGGCGGGGTGGCCTTCGGCGGCGCCGGGGCGACCGGCGGCTCCTGCTTCGACCGCAGTGCGTATGCGGCGCCCGCCCCGACCACGACCAGGCCCAGCAGCCACGGCCACTTGCGCCGGCTGCGAGTGCCCTTGGCGGCCGACTTGGCCTCGGACAGAGCGGCGTAGAAGTCCTTCTTCGCCGCCTTGAAGTCCTTCTTGCCGCGGCGCTTCGACTCGCCGGCCGCCTTCGCGGCCTTGATGGCGGCCTTCTTCGCCTTGCGACCCGGCTTGCGCAGCTCGGACAGGCGCGCGAGCGCCTCCTGGCGAGCGGCCTTCGAGCTCTTCTTGAGCTCCTTGCGGGTCAGTTCCGTCTTCTTCGCGAGCTTCTTCTGCGCGCGCCGCCCCTGCTTGACACCCTCGGTGACGAGTTTGTCGGCGGTCTCGACGGCCTGGGCTGTCGCCCGGGACATGGGCTTCACCTCATCATTCGTTTTGGCACTGCTCTGTTACCCGTAACCTATCGTGCCCCTTTTCCGCGCCGCCCGCCCGCAGATGGCACGATGGCTTCCGTGAAAGCTACGCTGCACACCAATCAGGGTGACATCCACCTCAACCTGCTCCCGGACCACGCGCCCAAGACGGTCGCGAACTTCGTCGGGCTGGCAGAAGGCACCAAGGAGTACACCCAGCCGAACGCGGCGGGGACGAACTCCGGGCCCTTCTACGACGGGTCGATCTTCCACCGGGTCATCGACGGCTTCATGCTGCAGGGTGGCGACCCGACCGGCACCGGTCGCGGCGGCCCCGGCTACAAGTTCGGCGACGAGTTCCACCCGGAACTGCAGTTCAGCAAGCCGTACCTGCTGGCCATGGCCAACGCCGGGCCCGGCACGAACGGCTCGCAGTTCTTCATCACCGTCGCGCCGACCACCCACCTGAACTTCCGCCACACGATCTTCGGCGAGGTGGCCGACCAGGAGTCGCGCAACGTCGTCGACGCGATCGCCCGGACGGCGACCGGTCCGGCGGACCGCCCGCTGACCGACATCGTGATCGAAAAGGTCAGCATCGAGCACTGACGGTTTCTTCGCGGCGGTTTCGGTAGGTTGGTGACATCGTGAACCAACCGCCGAACCCCGCCGCCGAACAAGCCGCGCTGCCCGGGTGCTGGTGGCACCCCAACCGCCCGACCGGGCTGAGCTGTTCCCGGTGCGGGCGTCCGGCGTGCCCGGATTGCCTCCGCGAAGCCCCCGTCGGCTTCCAGTGCACCGACTGCGTGCACAGCGGCACCCAGCAGCAGCGCCGTCAGCACCGCGAGTACCAGGACGCCGGGTTCGGCCAGCGCACCGTCTTCGGCGCACGGCTCTCGCAGTCGGTGCTCGTCACCCAGGTCATCCTCGCGGTGAACGTCCTGGTCTTCCTGGCCACGGTGGCCCAGGCGAAGAGCCTCAACGACAACGAGCTGTCATCGCTCTTCCAGTACGGCGCTCTCTACGGCGACGCGACGATGGGCCACGGCGAGTGGTGGCGCGTGCTGACCAACGGGTTCCTGCACTACGGGCCGATCCACATCGCGGTCAACATGTTCTCGCTGTGGATGATGGGCCGGGCCCTCGAGCAGGTGACCGGCCGAGGCCGCTACCTCGCGCTCTACTTCGTCTCCATGCTCGGCGCGTCCACCGCGGTACTGCTGTTCGGCGACCCCACCGGCTTCCCGGGCACGGCGGGCGCGTCCGGCGCGCTGTTCGGCCTGATGGGCGCCTACGGCGTCACCGTGCTGAAGCTGCGCCTGAACCCCACCGGCCTGATCATCACGCTCGCGCTGAACGCGTTCATCACCTTCGGTATCCCGGGCATCTCGATCTGGGGGCACCTCGGCGGGCTGGTGACCGGCGCGCTCGTCACCGTCGCGCTGCTCTACGCGCCGCAGGTCAAGCAGGCGCGGTGGCAGGCCATCGGGGTCGGGATCATCGTCGTCGCGCTGCTCGGCCTGCTGGCCTACCGCGGTGCCCAGGCCGCGCCGACGACCTGCGACTTCGTCCAGTACCGCGAGGGCCTCTACTACACCTGCCGTTAGCTGCGCAGGGTGCTGAGGAAGTCGAGGACGTCCCGCGGGTCCTCGCCGAGGTCGAGCCACCCGAAGACGTACAGCTGCTCCTCGTGCTCGATCTCGAGGGTGACGCCGTCGCGGCCCATGCGCCGGGTGGTGCGCAGCCGGGTGCGCGTCTGCGCCCACGGCAGCCGGTGCGTGCCGCCCAGCGTGCGGGCCACCAGGCCCTCGGCGTCGGCGGCCAGCCGGGGCCGGACGAGGGTGGCGTGCCCGGCGAACGCACCGACGGCGACGGCCGCCAGCGCGAACAGCACCAGCCCGCCGCGGTCGCCGGTCAGCGCGTCGGTCACCACGCCGGCCAGCAGCAACGCGGTGACCGCCCAGGCCGATACCACAACGGCCGGCCGGGGTGCCCAGGAGGTGGGGTAGTTATCCACAGGGGTTATCCACACTGGGGATGAGTCACACCGCTGTAATTCGACGTCAAGCGGCCGATCGGAGTAATCGTCAGCGCCAGCGCATCGTCATGAGCAGACCCGCGATCATCAGCGCGAACCCGCCGGCGAAGTTCCAGTTGCCCAGGTCGGCCATCCAGGAGATCTTGTCCCCGGCGATGTAGTTGACCAGCAGCCAGACCAGGCCGAGGATCATCAGCCCGAACATGGGGATCTTCCAGGCCAGGCCGGTGGGGCCGGCGGCACGCACCTTCACCGGCGTGCGCCGGTCGGCAGGCGGGGTGTACGCGGTCTTCTTGCGGACCTTGGACTTGGGCATCGTGTGTTCCTCGCGGTGCTCTTCGGGCTCGTCTGGTGGCGATGTCCCGCTGAGGGTGCGCAACCAGCGCCACGTGCACACGTTAACGTAAACGACCGCAGGAAAGCAGCGGCCGGGAGTGGTCGGATTTCCCGTACCGTGACGTCGGGGTCACCAAGTGTTGGACGCGGCTTGAGAGGAGCTTGCGTGACTACGCGCGAAGGGCCGGATGACGACCGGCGCAGATACCCCGGTCAGCGGCCTGTGCCCCCGCGTCGGCCCGGCCCGCCCCCGGGTGGTCAGCTGCCGCCGCGCGGCCCGCAGGGCCAGCCGCCCCGGCGGCCGCAGGGCCCGCCTTCGCGCCGCTACACCAGCCCGCCCCCGCCGCCGGGCGCCAACGACGAGACCATCGTCTTCGCCCCGGTCGGGAAGGGCGGCACGGCGACCAAGGAGAAGCCCGCCGCGGCCCCGCTCGGCAAGGGCGGCGTCGCGATCCGGACGGCCGGCGAAATCCTCATCACGCTGGGCCTGGTCGTGCTGCTGTTCATGGTCTACGAGCTGTACGTGACCGACCTGTTCTCGGCAGGCAAGCAGTCCGAAGCGAGCGACCAGCTCGACGGCGAGTGGGCGCACGACCGCACGCTGCACCCCGAGCTGGTCGACGGCAAGGCGTTCGCCCGCATCCACATCCCCAGCTTCGGCGTCGACTACAACTTCACGATCCAGGAGGGCACCGACGACAAGGCCCTCGAAGTCGGCCCCGGCCACTACAAGGGCACGGCCCTGCCCGGCGAGCCCGGCAACTTCGCCGTGGCCGGCCACCGCGTCGGCAAGGGCGCCCCGTTCAACGACCTGGACAACCTCTCCTCCTGTGACCAGATCGTGATCGAGACCTCCACCGACTTCTACATCTACAAGGTCCTGCCCTACGACGACGAGATGAAGGACTGGGCGGGCGGCAAGGGCGCCGACCCCAAGTGCAAGGGCGTCTCCACCCTGCGTGATACGAACGCCGAGGACGGCGGCGCCTACAGCGAGACGTTCGGCCGCAAGGTCGTGCTGCCCAGCCAGGGCACGGCGGTGAACCCGGTCCCGTACAAGGACGCCGACACGCTCCCGAAGGCCCAGCAGGCGGCCCTGCTCACGCTCACGACGTGCCACCCCCAGTTCAGCGCCCGCGAGCGGCTCATCATCACCTCGGTGCTGACCCAGCAGGTGCCGAAGAACCAGGTCAAGGACTACGGCGACCTGCTGTCGAAGATCGGGGAGGCCTGATGTACGCCTGGATCTGGCGCAAGCTCCCCGGCCCGTTCGCGGCGAAGCTGACGATCGCGGTGGTGCTGGCCATCGGCGTGGTCGCGCTGCTGATGTTCGTGGTGTTCCCCTGGCTGGAGCCGCGGCTGTGGTTCAACGAGGTCGCGGTCAACTGAGGTTCGGCGTCTTCCTGGTCAGCGGCCGCTTCCCCGGCCAGCGGGACGGCGACGTCCTCCGCCGGTCGGTCCGGGCCGCCGAGCTGGCCGAGGAAGCCGGGTTCGACGACGTCTGGTTCGCCGAACACCACTTCATGCCCTACGGCGTCTGCCCCTCCGCCATCACCCTCGCCGGGCACGTGCTCGGGCGGACCTCGCGGATCGGTGTCGGGACCGCCGTCAGCGTCCTGTCGACCACGCACCCGGTCGCCCTCGCCGAACAGTGGGCGGTCCTCGACGCCGTTTCCGGCGGGCGGCTGCGGCTCGGCGTCGGCCGCGGTGGGCCGTGGCGGGACCTCGAGGTCTTCGGGACCGGGCTGGACCGGTACGAGCGCGGCTTCGAGGAGACCCTCGACGTCTTCCTGCGCGCCACCACCGGCCGCGTCGAGGCCCGCGGGCGGCACTTCGCCTTCCGGGAAGTGCCCGTCGTCCCGGGCCCCGAACGGCGGCCGGACGTCGTCGTGGCCTGTGGCGGGCCGGAGTCGGACGCCGTCCGGCAGGCCGCCGACCGGGACCTGCCGCTCCTGCTCGGCCTGCACGCCGACGACGAGGAAAAGGCGCGCACCGTCGCGGCCTACGGAAAGCCCGCCGACCACGTCTCGACCGTGCTCTGCCAAGTCGGTGACGCCGACGTCGTCCGGCGCGCGCTCCCGGCGTGGCTGGCGGACGGGCTCGGCGCCCACGTCACGGTCGACGGCAGGCCCGGGCCGCGGAAGGACCCGGGGGAGTACACCGAACGGCTCTGCGCGATCCACCCGGTCGGCGACGCCGGCCACTGCGTCCGGACGCTGGAAACGAGCCTCCGGCGCACCGGCGTCTCCCACGTGCTGATGTTCGTGGAAGCGTCGGGTACGCCGGAGGGCACGTTCGAGAACATCGCGCGGATCGGCACCGAGGTGCTGCCCGCGCTGCGGGCTAGCAGTCCCGCAGCTCCGGGCTCTGGTTGAGCAGCTGGCCGCGCGGCGAGACGAACGCGCGGTAGCGGTCGCCGCCGACTTCCGACTGGCGGAACACCGCGACCCGGTGGCAGTTCTGGAAGGCCAGCTTGACGCCGAAGTGCCGCTCGAGGCCGCCGCGGATCGCGTCGGAGGCCAGTGCGCGCAGCAGCTGCCCGCGGGCGGCCTCGCTCGGCGGCGGCGTTTCGTTGTCGGCGAAGCCGTCCGCCGCACCCTCGGCGTCGGCGATGACGCCGGTGATGACCTCCCAGGCGTACGGCAGGGATTCCTTGACGCAGGTGACGAACTCGGCGTCGGTGACCTCCCCGCGCTCGGCCTTCTCCAGCAGCGCGGGTGACACGTCCAGGGACATCGAACCTCCAGTTTGAGCAGGGCCACCCTCTTGGCTACCGGCCGGGTGGCCCGGCCACAAGAGAAAACGATGATCATCACCACTTTGGCGGAAGGGCTCACTCCCAGCGGAACAACCGGACCGCGAGCGCCGTGCCGAGCACCGCGAAGCCGGCGAGCGCGGCCAGCTGCAGCGGCTGCACGCCGGCGCCGATCCAGGCGTCCTGCAGCGGTTGCGAGCCCGGCGGCACGTAGTCGCCGATCCGCCGGAGCACGTCCGGCAGGAACGGCCGCGGCAGGTAGACGCCCCCGAAGAACATGATCGGGAGGAACGCGACCAGCGCGACCCCGGTGGCCGCCTTGGACGTGCGGGCGACCGCGGCCGCGATCAGGCCGAGCGCGAACGTCGCGACCACCCCGAGCACCAGCGTCAGCGCGAACGACAGCGGGTGCTTCGGCAGCGGGACGTCGTGGACGACGTTGCCCAGCACCAGCACGAGGACGATGCCGGCCAGCGAAACGGCGACGTGGATGAGCAGCTGCGCGCCCAGCAGGTTGACCGGGTGCACCGGGGTGGTGGCCAGCCGGCGCAGCACGCCCTGCTCGCGGTAGGTGGCGACGGCGGCCGGGATCGACTGCAGGGCCAGCATCGCCAGGCTCACGACGATCAGCGACGGCACCCAGGCGTCGAGGAGGCGCAACCCGCCCGCCGCCTCGTTGGGTTTGCTCATGCCCGGGATGGCGCCGATGGCGAGCAGCAGGATCGACGGCAGCAGCAGGCCGCCGGCCGCCGCGAACGGCGCGCGGAGGAAGAGTTTCGCCTCGGTGGCGGTGATCTTGGCGAAGGTGTTCACCGGGTGCTCCTGGTCAGCGAGACGAACGCATCGTCCAAAGTGGAGGCTCCGGCGGCGGCGCGGAGCTCGGTCGGGGTGCCGGTGGCGACCACGCGCCCGGCGTCGAAGATCGCCACGCGGTCGCAGAGCCGCTCGGCTTCGTCCATGAAGTGGGTGACGAGCAGGACCGTGACGCCGGCGGCGCGGACGCCCTCGACGAGCCGCCACGTTTCGCGGCGGGCGTGCGGGTCGAGCCCGGTGGTCAGCTCGTCGAGGATCGCCAGCTCCGGCTGCCCCACCAGCGCCAGTGCGATCGACACCCGCTGCTTCTGGCCGCCGGAAAGCTTCCCGAAGCAACTGCGGGCGTGGTCGCGCAGGTCGAGCTGGTCGAGCAGGACGTCGATGTCGGCGGACTGCGGGTAGAAGGACGCGAACAGCTCCAGCGCCTCGCGCACCCGCAGTTTCGCCGGCAGCTGGCTCTCCTGCAGCTGGACGCCGACGCGGCGGGTCAGCGCCGCGTGGTCGGTCGCCGGGTCCAGGCCGAGCACGGAGATCGTGCCGCCGTCGGCCTGGCGCAGGCCCTGGAGGCATTCGACGGTGGTGGTCTTCCCGGCGCCGTTCGTGCCGAGGATGCCGAAGATTTCGCCGCGCTCGACGGTGAACGAAACGCCGTCGACCGCGACCCGGGAGCCGTAGCGCTTGCGGAGATCGGTGACTTCGATGAGGGGCATGGGAATCAAGCTACGAACCGGCGGCAGCTTCGGTAATGACGCTGAATCCCCAGCTCAGGTAGCGTTTTGCTGAACTGGGGGTGGGGCTGGGCCCACCCCGTTCGTGGGGCTTCGGGCAGTGCGCGGGCCGGTGCCGATCGGCGAGGATCGCGGGGGGAAGGAGGTGCCGGATGCCGTACCTGCGTGCGCTGGGCCGGGCGCTGGCGCTGGCCGCGCACTCGTTGCGCAGCTGGCTCGACGTGCTCGTCCAGCTGATCGCGTTCGCGCTCCTGTGCGTCGGCGTGGTGTTCTTCCTCGGCCCGGTGATCGAATGGGCCCGCGGCCGGTCGGCGACCATGCGGACGCTGGCCGCGCGCTGGTGCGGTGTCGAGGTCGCCGCGCCGTACCGGCCCGCGCCACCGGATCCGGTGCGCGAGCGCGACGGCTGGTACCGCGATGGCAACCAGCTCTACAAGAGAGCGTTCTGGATCCGCTGGCAGCACCGCCTCACCTGGGCGCTGGAAGATCCGGCGGCGAACCGCGAATTCGGCTGGCAGCTGGTGAACCCGCTGGTCACGCTGCTGCTTCCGGTGGCCGTCGTGCTCGGCGGACCGCGGGTGCTGCGCGGCTACGGCCGGTGGACGCGCTGGTGGCTCGGGCCGCGCCCGGCCGCCGAACGGCGCCGGAACTGGTTCCACCGGCACCTCGAAGCGCTGGGCCACCAGCTCGGCATCCTCGCGCTTTCCGTGGTGCAACTGGCCTTTTCGGTGGTCCAGCTGGTGGTCGTGGCCGTCGCCACGCCGCTGGCACCCGCGGTCGTGCTGTGGAGCCGCTCGATCACCGACTCCCTGCGCCGCGAAACCGAAAACTGGACCGGGGTGCGGATCCCGCGGCCGTACCAGCCGCCGCCCGGGTTGCCGCTGCCCCGCGCCGACGGGCTCTACCAGGTCGGCAGGCAGCTGTACGAAGAAATGTTCTGGCCGCTCCAGAACGCCCGCACGCGGTGGATCCTGGGTGACCGGGCCACCTGGCGGGACATGGCAGGCGGTGTGCTGAGCACCCTCGTGTCGTTCGTTTGCTCGGTGCCGGCGCTCGTGTTGTTCGGCTGGGGCATGACCGGGATCTGGACGCTCTGGGTGTGGCGGCCGTTCGTGTCGCCACGCGTCCGGTGGTCCCCGCTGCCCGAGGTGTCGACGCACCTCGGCGCGCTCGCGCAGACGCCGTTGATCCTGCTTGCGCTGGTCGTCGCCGTGGCGCCGGCACCCTGGCTCGCCCGCCAGCAGGCCCGCTTCGCGCGGACGTGGTTCGGGCCGACCGAATCCGCCCGGCTGGCCCAGCGCGTCGAACGGCTCGAGCGGACGCGGTCCGACGTCACGGTCACGCAGGCGGCGGAACTGCGCCGGATCGAGCGCGATCTGCACGACGGCATCCAGTCGCGGCTGGTCGCCATGGGCATGAAGCTGGGCGCGGTCGAGGCACTGGTGGACACGGACCCGGAGGCGGCGAAACGGCTCGCCGCGGAGCTGCGCGCGGCGTCGTCGGAGGCGCTCACTGAGCTGCGGGCGCTGATCCGCGGCATCCACCCGCCGGTGCTGTCCGAACGCGGGCTGCTGGACGCCGTCCGCGCGCTGGCGCTGGACAGTCCGCTGAAGGCGCAGGTCACCGGCGCACTGCCGGGACGGGCCGAGGAACCGGTGGAGTCGTGCGTGTACTTCGCGGTGTCCGAACTGCTCGGCAACGCGGCGAAGCACGGCGCGAAGCGGGTGACGATCGAGGTGGCGTTCGCCGACGGGCTGTTGACGTTCGTCGTGACCGACGACGGCCTGGGTGGTGCGGACCCGGCCCGCGGTTCGGGACTGCGGGGAATCGAGCGTCGCCTGGGCGGCTTCGACGGTAGGTTGACGCTGACCAGCCCGATCGGCGGCCCGACGAAGGCGACCTTGGAGATCCCGTGTCAGCTCGACCAAGAACCCTCGTCGCCGAAGACCAGTACCTCCTCCGAGACGGCCTGACGCATCTGCTGACCGCACACGGTTTCGACGTCGTCGCGGCGGTCGCCACCGGCCCGGAACTCGTGGCGGCGCTGCGCGACCACCGGCCCGATGTGTCCATTGTGGACGTGAGGATGCCGCCGACGAACACCGACGAGGGGCTGCAGGCCGCGCTGGCCGCCCGCCGTGACGTCCCCGGGCTGCCGATCCTGGTGCTGTCGCAGCACGTCGAGCAGCTGTACGCGCGCGAACTGCTGGCCGACGGCACCGGCGCGATCGGCTACCTGCTGAAGGACCGCGTGTTCAACGCCGAGCAGTTCATCGACGCCGTCCGCCGGGTCGCGGCGGGCGGCACCGTGATGGATCCCGAGGTCATCGCGAAACTGGTGGCTGGCAACGCTTCCGACCCACTGGCGGCGCTGACCCCGCGCGAACGCGAGGTGCTGGCGCTGATGGCGGAGGGCTGCTCCAACGCGGCGATCGCGGCCCGGCTGCACTTCAGCGAGGGGGCCGTCGGCAAGCACACGGCGAACATCTTCGCGAAGCTCGACATCACGGCTTCGGACGACACGAACCGCCGCGTGCTGGCCGTGCTGGCGTACCTGGGGTCCTAATCGTTCACCAGCTCAGCCGCGCGAGATCCGGGTCATCTCCTCGCGCTCCACGACCTTGACCCGCTCGCGGCCCGCCGCCGAGCCCAGCGCCTTCTCGTGCGCGTCGAGCCTGCCCCAGCCGTCCCAGTTGGTGAACGGGATGCCGCGGGTTTCGAGGAAGTCGAGGATCGCGTCCGGCGACGAGAACTTCGGGGCGGTGAGGGTGTCCGCGTCCGCCAGCAGGCTGGCGATCGTCTCGGCTGCGTCGCCCTTGGTGTGGCCGATCAGGCCGATCGGGCCGCGCTTGATCCAGCCCGTGACGTACACGCCCGGCAGCTGGTTCTCGTCCAGGTCCAGCACCCGGCCCGCCTGGTTCGGCACCACGCCCGCCACGTGGTCGAACGGCAGCTCCGGCAGGTGCGACGAGAGGTAGCCGACCGCGCGGTACACGGCCTGGACGTCCCAGTCGTGGAACTCGCCGGTACCGCGGACGTTCCCGTCGCCGGTCAGCTCGGTCCGCTCGGTGCGCAGGCCGGTCACCTTGCCGTCCTCGCCGAGGACCTCGGCGGGCGAGTGGAAGAAGTGCAGGTGCAGCCGGCGCCGGCGGGAGCCCGGCTCGCGGATGGCCCACTCCTGCAGCGTCTTCACCACCATGTCGATCTGCTTCGACGCGCGCAGGGCGGCGATGCTGCCCTCGTCGAACTCGATGTCCTCGGGGTACACGATGACCTCGACGTTCGGCGAGTGGTCCAGCTCGCGCAGCTCCAGCGGCGTGAACTTCGCCTGCGCCGGACCGCGGCGGCCGAACACGTGCACGTCGGTCACCGGGCTGGCCTTCAGCCCCTGGTAGACGTTGTCCGGGATGTCGGTGGTCAGCAGCTCGTCGGCCGTCTTGGCCAGGACCCGGGCGACGTCCAGCGCGACGTTCCCGACACCGAGGACGGCGACCGAAGAGGCGGTCAGGGGCCAGGTGCGCGGGACGTCCGGGTGGCCGTCGTACCAGGAGACGAAGTCGGCCGCGCCGTAGCTGCCGTCGAGGTCGATGCCCGGGATGTCGAGCGCGCGGTCGGCGGACGCGCCGGTCGAGAAGATCACCGCGTCGTAGAACTCGCGCAGCTCGTCGAGCTTGATGTCGGTGCCGTAGTCGATGTTGCCCAGCAGCCGGATGTTGGGCTTCGAGAGCACCTTCTCCAGCGCCGTCACGATGCCCTTGATGCGCGGGTGGTCGGGTGCGACGCCGTAGCGGATCAGCCCGAACGGCGCCGGCATGCGCTCGAACAGGTCGATCTGCACGTCGGCGTCGGACTTGTCGAGGATGTCGGCGGCGTAGATGCCGGCGGGACCGGCACCGACCACGGCTACACGAAGAGAACGGCTCACCCGCTCCACGGTAAGTTAGGATTACCTAACCTGAAATGTGATTTGGCGTACGGTCCACGGACTGGGAGCCGGTAAGCTCGGGACATGCGCGTTCTCGTCGTCGACAACTACGACAGCTTCGTCTACAACCTGGTCCAGTACCTGGCCCAGCTCGGCGCCGACTGCACGGTCTGGCGCAACGACGTCGTGGACCTCGACCGCGTGCCCGAGTTCGACGCCGTGCTCGTCTCGCCCGGCCCGGGGACGCCCGAACGCGCCGGCCAGAGCATGGACGTCATCCGCAAGTGCGCCGAGACGCGCACGCCGATGCTCGGCGTCTGCCTCGGCCACCAGGCGCTCGGCGTCGTCTACGGCGCGACCGTCGACCGCGCGCCCGAGCTGCTCCACGGCAAGACGAGCCAGGTCCGGCACACCGGCGCCGGCGTCCTCGCGGACCTGCCGGAGGAGTTCACGGCCACCCGGTACCACTCGTTGACCGTGCTCCCCGAAACGATCGCCGAAGACGTCTTCGAGGTCACCGGCCGCACCGAGTCCGGCATCGTGATGGGCATGCGCCACCGCGAGCTGCCGCTCGAAGGCGTCCAGTTCCACCCGGAGTCCGTGCTCACCGAAGGCGGCCACCGGATGCTGGCGAACTGGCTGGCCGCGGCGGGCCACCCCGTCGACCCGGCCCGGGTGAACGAGCTCGAGCGCGCGACCAAGGCGCTCCAGAAGGCCGCTGTTGCGTGATCCGGCTCGAGGGGGTCGGGAAGCGGTACGGGCGCGGTGACTTCGTCCTCCGCGACGTCGACCTGACCATCGAGCCTGGGCACGTGGTCGGCGTCCTCGGCAGCAACGGCTCCGGGAAGTCGACGCTGCTGCGCATCATGGCCGGCGTCTCGCACCCGACCACCGGAGCGGTGCGGGGTACTCCGCGGATCGGCTACCTGCCGGACCGCTTCCCGGCCGGCCAGCGCATGGGCGCCCGCGCGTACCTGCGGCACATGGCCCGCATCCACGGGCTGGCGGACCTCTCGGTGATCGACCCGCTGCTCGACCGCCTGGCCCTCGTCGGCGGCCCGTCGGCCCCGCTCCGGACGCTGTCGAAGGGCAACGCGCAGAAGGTCGGCCTCGCGCAGGCGGTGATGGTGCGCCCCGACCTGCTGATCCTCGACGAGCCGTGGTCCGGTCTGGATACCGGGACGCACACGATCCTCGGCGAGCTCGTCGCCGAGACGCGGGCGCGAGGAGCGAGCGTGGTGTTCACCGACCACCGGCCCCAGGTGGTCCACGACCACGCCGACGTCGTCCACCTGATGAAGGACGGCCGCCTGACGGCCGAGAGCGCAGAGCCGACAACGCGAATCGTCCTGCGCGGCGGCAACGCGGGCTGGACGGACGAGCCCGGCGTGCGGCACGCGGTGGTGGAAGGCGCCCAGGTGGTGCTGACGGTCGAGGTCACCCGCGTCGACGCGGTCTTGAGGCGGGCCCTCGACGGCGGCTGGTCGGTGCGGGAGGTGGCACCGTGCTCGCCATGACCCGGTACTACCTGGTGTTGCTGGGTCATTCGCAGCGGTACCTGCCGGCATTGCTGGCGTATCTCGCGCTGTGCGTGATCCTCTACGCCGACCCGCACTCGCCCCCGCTGCCCCTGTTCGGCATCAGCGCGGGCGGCCTCCTGGTCGTCTCGTGCTGGCTGACGATCGCCCTGCTGGACATCGAAGACCCGGTCCAGCGCCTGGTGACGTTGAGCCACGCCCGCCACTGGCACCGCATGATCACCGGCGCGGTGCTGACGGTCCTGGCCTGTTCCCTGGTCCTGACGGCGATCACGGAGGTGTGGTCGGCACTCAAGTCGTTGAAGCTCCAGCCGGCGGCGCTGGGGATCGGGTTCCTCGCCCACCTCGCGTGCGCACTGCTGGGGATCGCGATCGCCCTGCCGTGCTCCAGGCTGCTGGTCAACCGAGTCGGCTGGACGGTCCTGGCCGCGGTGATCACCCTGGTCGTGGTCCTGCTGGCGAAGATCCCGCTGGTCCACCCGCTTTTGCACGCCTTGACCGACGACGAGCCGGTCGGCGGCCCGTTGGCTTTGGCCCTGCTCACGGCAGCGGCGATGCTGGCCGTCAGCTTCTTCGCCGTTTCGGCTCTGGTCCGCCGACGCTCCTGACTGCAATTTGCAATCTTCATTTTCCGGCCCAGCCTTCCAGCCACCCCCCGGGGCCGACTAAGGTTCGGGGCCTCTCCGGTTCCGGGCGAAGGGAGATCGGGTGACGGCTGGGATCGTCGCGATCACCGTGCCAAACTCCGGCCGCGAGCTTCCGGAGCTCGCCGACTGGTTGCGCGGCGAAGCCGAGCTTCGCGGGCGCGTCCAAGTCTTCGATGCCGTTGTCGTCGGGGTTTCGAGTTCCTCGGCCGGTGTCTTCTGCCGCTCGCTCTTCGCGTGGCTGACGCGGGATCGGGAAGCCCACGTCTCCCTCAAGGTCAAACGCTCCGGTGCCGCCGAGGAACTCGAACTCGACTTCGGTGCGGCCAGCGACGCGGATCAAGTTCTCGGTGCCGTGCAAGGGTTTCTCGACCAGCCCTGAGCAAGGAAAAAGGCCCGCACGGCGAAACCGTGCGGGCCTTTTCCCGTGAGATCAGGGAGCGCCGGGGGTGGATGGGCCCGTCGGGATCGTGATTCCGCCGTTGCCCTCCGACACCGACACCGAGATCGGCTGGTTGTTGCTGATCGTGGTACCGGCCTTCACGCTCTGCTTGGTGATCGTGCCTTCCGGCTGCCGGCTGCCCCGGTCGGACTGCTGGTTCAGCTGACCGGTCCAGCCCATGCTCTGCAGCTTCTGCTGCGCTTCCTCGACCGGCATGCCCACCAGCTGCGGCATCTCGATCTGGGTCGACGTCGGCGTGGTCGGACCCGTCGACACGGTCAGCGTGATCAGCTCGCCGACCGCCAGCTGGCCACCGTTCGGGTTCTGGGTGATCACCGAATCCTTCGGCACCGAGTCGGACGGTGCCTCGACCTTCTTCGTCTTCCAGCCCGCGCCCTCGAGCGCCGACTTGGCCTGGGAGTACGGCTTGCCGGTGAAGTCGGTGACCGTCTTGAGCTGCTTCGACTTGCCGACCGTGATCCGCACGCTGCTGCCCTGGTCGACCTGGGTCGACGGACTCGGGTTCTGCGTCTGCACCAGGCCGATCTGGTTCGGGTCGGCGACCTCGGTTTCGCCCACGTTCGGGTCGAGGGTCAGCTTCGCGTCGATCAAGGCCTGCTCGGCCTGCTCGCGCGTCTTGTTCGCCAGGTCCGGCACGCTCGCCTTGCCCGGTGCGACGCCGACGTACAGCGTGATCTTCGTGTTCGTCGCGACCGAGACCCCGGGTGACGGGTCGGACTTGATGACCTTGTTGATGTCGTCCTGACCGCACTCCGGGTTGCCGTCGGTCGGCGGCACGCCGCAGGTGACCTGCTTCTGCTCGATCGTGCCGTCGAAGCCCTTGCTCTTCAACGTCTCCCGCGCCTGGGGGACCGTCTGGTGCGTCACGTCCGGGATCGCGACCGTGCCGCCTTCGTTGCTCTTGAACGAGCCCGCCAGCCACATGATCAGCAGCACCGCGCCCAGCACGAACACCGCCGCGATCGCGGCCAGGATCGTGCGGCGACGGCGCTTGGCCTTCGGGTCTTCGTCGTCCGGCTCGCTGTACTCGTCGTAGCGCTGCGGCTGCCGCCGGTCGGCGTTCATCACCTGCGTGCGCTCGTCCTCGGACATCACCATCGGCGCCACCGGGCGCTGGCCCGAAAGGGTGCGCACCAGGTCCGAGCGCATCTCCGCCGCCGACTGGTAGCGGTTCGCCGGGCCCTTCGCCAGCGCCTTCAGCACCACCGCGTCCAGCTCCGGCGCCACCGCCGGGTTCACCGACGACGGCGGGTTCGGGTCCTCCCGGACGTGCTGGTAGGCCACCGCGACCGGGGAGTCGCCGGTGAACGGCGGCTCGCCGGTGATCAGCTCGTACAGCACGCAGCCGGCGGCGTAGACGTCGGAACGCGCGTCGACCGACTCGCCGCGGGCCTGCTCCGGCGACAGGTACTGCGCCGTGCCGATCACCGCGGCCGTCTGGGTCATGGCGGACTGGCCGTCGTGCATCGCGCGCGCGATGCCGAAGTCCATCACCTTGACCGCGCCGTTCTTCGTGATCATCACGTTGGCCGGCTTGACGTCGCGGTGGACGATGCCGTGGCGGTGCGAGAAGTCCAGCGCCGCGCAGACGTCGGCCATGACCTCCATCGCCCGCTTCTGCGACATCGGGCCTTCGGTCTTGACGATGTCGCGCAGCGTCCGGCCTTCGACGTACTCCATGACGATGTACGGCAGCGGCCCGAACTCGGTGTTCGCCTCACCCGTGTCGTAGACCGCCACGATCGCCGGGTGGTTCAGCGCGGCGGCGTTCTGCGCCTCGCGGCGGAAGCGCTCCTGGAACTGCGGGTCCCTGGCGAGGTCGGCACGGAGGATCTTGATCGCGACTTCCCGGCCGAGACGCACGTCGTGGCCGTGGTGGACCTCGGACATGCCTCCGTAGCCGAGCGTCTCGCCCAGCTCGTACCGGTTGGAGAGCAGTCTGGGTGTGCTCATCTCTGGATGCCGTTCCATTCCGTCCAAGGTGTGGTCATGATGCCTTGCCGGCCATCGTCGGTCGTTCCGGGAGTGTCCGCCGGGTAGACGCTCGGAGGCTGCTCCGCGGGCGCCTGTCTGCCCGGGAACACCTGGCTCTGCGTCTGGCCGTTGGGCGGCGCCGAGCCGTTGCCGCTGCTCAGCATCTTCGCCACCAGCACGATCCCCGCCACCAGGACAACGAGCAGGATCGCGGCGAGCAGCGCCCACCAGCCCCACTGCGTCTTCTTCCGGGGGGCCGGCAGCATCACCTGCCGCGGGGCCGGCCGGGACGGCGGGCCGATGGCGACCATCGGGTTCATCGCGGGCGACGGGGGGCCGCCCGGCATCTGTTGCTGCTGCGGGGGGAGCTGCTGCGGCGGGATCGGCACCGGCATCGACGGGGGCGGCGGCTGCTGCTGCACCTGCGGCGGCACCACCGGCTGCTGGCCCGTCGTGTAGGTGGCGTTCACCAGCCCGGACGGCGTCGGCAGCGGCAGCCCGGCGCGGACCGCGGCGACGGCGGCCGCGAACTCGCCGCCGTTGTTGTAGCGCTGCCGCGGGTCCTTGACCAGCGTTGCCTCGATCACCGCACGCGCCGCGGGCGGCACGTCCGGCGGGAGCGGCGGCGCGATGTCGCGGATGTGCATCATCGCGACCGTCACGGCGTTCTCCGACAGGAACGGCCGGTGCCCGGCGAGGCATTCGTAGCCGCACACCGCCAGCGAGTAGACGTCGGACGCCGGCTCGGCCGGTTGCCCGAGCGCCTGCTCCGGGGCGATGTAGTGCGCGGTGCCCATGACCATGCCGGACCGGGTGACCGGGGCCGCGTCCGCCGCCTTCGCCACGCCGAAGTCGGTGATCTTCACCTGCCCGGCCGACGTCACCAGGATGTTGCCCGGCTTGACGTCGCGGTGGACCAGCCCGTGGGAGTGCGCCGCCTGCAGGGCGTTGCCCGCCTGCTCGAGCATGTCGAGGGTGAACTCCGCCGACAGCCGCCCGTGCTTGGCCAGCAGGCCGGCCAGCGGGTCGCCGTCGACCAGCTCCATCACCAGGTAGGCGATCGACAGGTCACCGTCGAGGATGGTCTCGCCGTAGTCGTGCACCGCGGCGATGCCGGGGTGGTTGAGGGACGCCGTCATCCGCGCTTCGGTGCGGAAGCGGTGGAGGAACTCGGCGTCGCCGGAGAGCTCGGTCTTGAGGATCTTGACGGCCACGGTCCGGTCGAGCCGGGTGTCGCTGGCCTGCCAGACCTCGCCCATCCCGCCGACGGCGATCCGGCTCGTCAGCTTGTAGCGGTCGGCCAGCAGCTGACCGGAGGACAGCATGCGCTATCCACCCCCGAGCTTCGCGTTGATCGCCGCGCGGCCGATTTCCGCCGCGACCGTGCCGCCGGTGGCCGCGAGGCCGCGGTTGCCGCCGTCCTCGACGATCACGGCGACCGCGATCTGCGGGTTGTCGACCGGGGCGAAGGCGGTGTACCAGGCGTGCGGTGCGGTGTTCTTGGAGTCCGTGCCGTGCTCGGCGGTGCCGGTCTTCGACGCGATCTGGATGTCCGCGCGCTTCCCGCCGCCCTTGGTGAAGCCTTCGGAGGCGACCATCATGTCCTTGAGGATCGCGGCGTTCGACGACGACAACGCCGGGGTGCCGGTGAGTTCGGTGGGACTGTAGTCCTCGATGGTCGACAGGTCCGGCGCCAGCACCGACTGCACCAGCTGCGGCTTCATCGCCATCCCGCCGTTGGCCACGGTGGCCGCGAGCAGGCAGTCCTGCAGGGGGGTCAGCCGGACGTCGCGCTGGCCGATGCCGCTCTGGTAGAGCGCGCCCTGCGAGTCGAGCGGGCCGACCGTCGACGGGGCGACCTTCATCGGCACGGTCAGGTCGGTCTGCCCGATGCCGAAGTTGGCCGCCGTCTTCTTGATCTTGTCCGCGCCGAGCTTGCCGGCGAACTCCGCGAACGGCACGTTGCAGGAGTGCGCCAGCGCGTCCTTGAACGTGTCGCCGGGGCAGCCCTGCCCCGCGTAGTTCTCCAGCGTGATGCTCGTGCCGGGGAGCTTCGTGTTCGGCGCGGTGTTGACCTTGGTGTCCGGGCCGTTGCCGTCCTCGAGCGCGGCCGCCGCGGTGACGATCTTCATCGTCGAACCCGGCGGGTAGGTCTCGGAGATCGCCCGGTTCAGCATGGGCTTCTTCGGGTCCTTGTTGTTCGCGTTCCAGGCGTCGGTCTGCGCCTTCGACGTGTGGGAGGCGAGCGCGTTCGGGTCGTACGACGGCGTCGAGACCATCGCCAGGATCCGGCCGGTGCTCGGCTCCATCGCGACGACGGCGCCGGTGTAGCCCTTCTGCGTCATCAGGTCGTACGCGGCCTTCTGCACGGCCGGGTCGATGGTCAGCCGGACGTTGCCACCGCTCGGGTCGCGGCCGGTGACCATGTCCGACAGCCGCCGCACGAACAGCCGCGGGTCGGAGCCGTTGAGGACGTCGTCCTCGGCGCGCTCCAGGCCGCCGGCGCCGTAGTTGATCGAGTAGTAGCCGGTGACCGGCGCGTACATCGGGCCGTCGGCGTAGGTCCGGATGTATTTGTACTTGTCGTTCGACGGGTTGATGCCGGCCAGCACCTCGCCGTTGGCCTGCGACACGATCTTGCCGCGCTGGCGGGCGAACTCGTCGTAGAGCACGCGCGCGTTGCGGGAGTCGGTGCGGTAGTCGTCGGCCTTCACCACCTGGATGTAGGTGGCGTTGGCCAGCAGCAGGACGACCATCACGAGCATCGCCATGCCGACCTTGCGGAGCGGGGTGTTCATGCCTGTGCGCCCCCGTCCGCCGGCGGGCGCTGCACGAGCACGGTGTGCGCTTCCGCGATCGGGGCCTGCGGCTGCTGCTGCGGCTTCGGGCGGGCGGCCGGCTTGCGGGCCGCGTCCGAGATGCGCAGCAGGAGCGCGACCAGGATGTAGTTCGCGAGCAGCGACGAACCACCCTTCGACAGGAACGGGGCGGTGATACCGGTCTCCGGGATGAGTTTCGTGACCCCGCCGACGACGACGAAGATCTGCATGACCATGGTGAACGCGAGCCCGCCGCCCAGCAGCTTGCCGAACGTGTCGCGCACGGCGAGCGCGCTCCGCATGCCGCGCATGGCGACCATCAGGTACAGCATCAGCACCGCGGCCAGGCCGATGAAGCCGAGCTCTTCGCCGATCGACGCGGTGATGAAGTCGGTGTTGGCCTCGGGCACCATGTCCGGACGGCCGGCGCCGAGCCCGGTGCCGCCGACGCCGCCGGTGCCCAGCCCGAACAGGCCCTGCGCCAGTTGGTAGCCGCCGCCGGCCTGGTCGTAGGTGGCCAGCGGGTCCAGCCAGTTCGCCACGCGCTGCTGGACGTGCGTGAAGAGGTTGTAGGCGATGATGCAGCCGACCGCGAAGAAGCTCAGGCCCAGGACGACCCAGATGACCCGCTCGGTCGCGACGTAGAGCATCACCAGGATGACGCTGAAGAACAGCAGCGACGTGCCGAGGTCCTTCTCGAACACCAGGATGCCGATGCAGACGAACGCCGCGATCAGGATCGGGCCGAGGTCGCGGGCGCGCGGCAGCTCGACGCCGACCAGCTTCTTGCCCGCCACCATGAACAGGTCCCGCTTCGACACCAGGAACGAAGCGAAGAAGATCATCAGCAGGATCTTCGCGAACTCGCCCGGCTGGATCGAGAAGAACGGCAGCTTGAGCCACACCTTGGCGCCGTTGACCTCGGACAGGCTGGACGGCAGCAGCGCGGGCAGCGCGAGCGCGACGATGCCGACCAGGCCGGCGGTGTAGCCGTAGCGGGTCAGCGTGCGATGGTCGTTCACCACGATCAGTACCACGACGAAGAACACGAGCGAGATCACCGTGAACAGCACCTGTGCGGTGACCGCGGGCGTGTAGTCCTTGCCGTTCTGCGTGGCGCGCTCGGCCAGTGCCAGGTCGATCCGGTGGATCATCACCAGCCCGATGCCGTTCAGCAGCGCGACGCAGGGGAGCAGCACCGGGTCGGCGTAGGGCGCCCACTTGCGGACGGCCAGGTGCGCGGCGCCGAAGATCGCGAGGTAGGCGAGGCCGAGCCAGATGATCGACCAGGTCAGCTCCTGCTCCTGGTTCGCTTCCACCAGCACCAGCGCGATGGTGACGATGAAGGAGGCGAACCCCAGCAGCGCCAGCTCGGTGTTGCGGCGCGTCGGGACCTCGCGCGGCGGGTTCGTCTGGAACTGCGCGGCGAGCGGTTCGGCGGAACGCGCGACGGGCTGGCCCATCAGTTACCGCCTCCCGTCGTCGGTGCCGTCGAACTCGGCGTCGAGCAGTCCCTCCCCGCTGGCTGGTTCGCCGACGACGGAGCAGTGGAGCCGGCCGGAGCCGACGGAGTCGTCGTCGGCGTGACCGGAGGGGTCGGTGTCGGCGTCGGGGACGCCGGACTGCCCGTCGGCGCGCAGTTGTTCAGGCGCTTGCGCAGCTGCAGGAAGTCGTCGATGTACTTCCGGGCTTCGTCGAGGCTGTCCTTCTTGACGCCGTTCTGCACCGCCAGCCGCGCGTCCTCCTGGAGCTGGGTGACGCGCAACTTGTCCGTGCACACCTGGCTCGGCGGGCAGGACCCCTGCTCGTAAGCGTGCAGGTCGATGCCGAGGATGCTGCCGGGGACGCCGCGGTAGATCACGACCTCGCCGTCCGATCCCTCGCCGACATAGTACTGACTCAGCACGAAGTAGCGGGTCGCGATGGCGGCCGCGGCGAGCACCACGAGGACCACCAGCGCGCCGGCCAGCCAGCGGAACCGCTTCCGGCGCCGGGCCTTGGGGTCTTCACGGGGCTGGGGCAGCTCCTGGCGCGGCGGCGGGGGCGGCTGGGTCAGCGCCCTGGCCCGCGCCGCGGGCGAGTCGCCCTGGTGCCGTTCGTCGCTGCCGTCGCCGGCGGCGCCGCCCACGATGGGCGCGTCCTCGCCGAAGTCGACGTCGACCACGTCGGCGATGATCACCGTGACGTTGTCCGTGCCGCCGCCCTTGAGCGCCAGCTCGATCATCCGGTCCGCGCACTGCTGCGGGTCCGGGATCTGCACGGCCTCGGCCAGCGTCTCGTCACTGACCATGCCGGACAGGCCGTCCGAGCAGATCAGGTACCGGTCGCCGGCGCGGGCTTCGCGCACGGTCAGGCTCGGCTCGACCTCGTGCCCGGTGAGTGCCTTCAGCAGCAGGGACCGCTGCGGGTGCACCGCGGCCTCTTCGGGCGTGATCCGGCCCTGCTCCAGGAGTTCGTTGACGAAGCTGTCGTCGCGGGTGATCTGCGCGAACTGACCGCCGCGCAGCAGGTAGGCCCGCGAGTCGCCGACGTGCACCAGCCCCAGCCGGGTGCCGGCGAACAGGACGGCGGTGAGCGTGGTGCCCATGCCGTCGAGGTCGGGGTCCTGCGAGACCAGTTCGGCGATCGCGGCGTTGCCGTTCGCGACCGCCTCGCGCAGCTGGGCGAGCAGGTCGTCGCCCGGCTCGTCGTCGTCGAGCGGGGCGAGTGAGGCGATGACGACCTTGCTGGCGACTTCGCCCGCCGCGTGCCCACCCATGCCGTCGGCGAGCGCGAGCAGGCGAGGGCCGGCGTACACGGAGTCCTGGTTGCTCGAACGCACCAGGCCCCGGTCGCTGCGGGCTGCGTAGCGGAGGACGAGAGTCATGGGCGAAGCTCGATCACCGTCTTGCCGATCCGGATGGGGACTCCGAGCGGGACCCGGAGGGGTGCAGTGACCTTAGCCCGGTCCAGGTACGTCCCGTTCGTCGAGCCCAGATCTTCCACGTACCAGTCCTCGCCGCGCTGGGCGATCCGCGCGTGCCGGGTCGACGCGTAGTCGTCGTCCAGCACCAACGTGGAGTCGTCGGCGCGGCCGATCAGGATCGGCCGCCCGTCCAGCGCGATGCGGGTCCCCGCCAGCGCGCCGTGGGTCACGAGCAGCTGCTGGGGGGACTTGCTGTTGCGCGGCTTCTTCTCCTTCTTGCGCCCGAAGGTCGGCACCTGGACGCGCATGCCCGACGCGGCGTAGAGGTCCGAGCGCACGACTCGGAGCGCGGCGAACACGAAGAGCCAGAGCAGCACGAGGAAGCCCACCCTGGTGAGTTGTACGACCAGCTCTGGCACTTGGTGTGTCCGCTCCCGACTCTTCCGCGCAGCCGCGACGCGGGTACGCCGCGGTCCCCCCGCACGTCAATTCTGCGGGAACAGTATTCCGTGCCCCCAGTCAGCCCTGTGTACGGAACACGAGGGACGAATGGCCCACCCGGATGACGTCGCCGTCGGCGAGCTGCCAGGTCTGGACCGGGGTGCCGTTCACGGTCGTGCCGTTGGTCGAGCCGATGTCGGCGAGCGTCGCGCTCTGGCCGTCCCAGGTGATCTCCAGGTGGCGGCGTGAGACCCCGGTGTCCGGCAGGCGGAAGTCCGCGTCCTGGCCGCGGCCGACGACGTTCCCGCCCTGCTTCAGCGAGTACGTGCGGTTCGAGCCGTCGTCCAGCTGCAGGCTCGCCGCGAGCTGGCGGCCCGGCGCCGGCGGGGCGTAGCCGCCCTGCTGGCCGTACGGGTCGCCGGCCGGCTGGCCGTACGCCTGCTGCTGGCCGTACTGGTCGTACCCGCCCTGCTGCTGGCCGCCGTACTGGTCGTAGCCACCCTGCTGGTAGCCGCCCTGGTCGTACCCGCCGCCCTGCGGCTGGCCGTAGCCCTGGTCGTAGCCACCGCCCTGGGGCTGGGCGTAACCGCCCTGGTCGTAGCCGCCGCCCTGGGGCTGGCCGTAGCCGCCCTGGTCGTAGCCACCGCCCTGGGGCTGGGCGTAGCCACCCTGGTCGTAGCCGCCCTGCTGGTGCCCGTACTGGTCGTAGCCACCGCCCTGCTGGGGCTGCCCGTACTGGTCGTATCCACCCTGCTGGCCGTAACCCTGGTCGTACCCGGGCTGCTGGCCACCCTGCTGTCCGTAGCCGTACTGGCCCTGCTGGCCGTACGGGTCACCCTGGTCGTATTGGCCGTAGCCGGGGGGCTGGCTCATTGCTGGGTCTCCTGCGTTGCTGGGTCGTGCCGACCGCGGTGAACCGGCGCCTGAGGGGCGGGCGTCGGGATCGACGGACGAACGGGTCTTGAACTGTCCAGTATGCAGCGCCTCGTTGCGCTCGAGTGATACGACGACGTCACCATAGGTGTCCAGGCCCTCGGCGGCGAGGTGTTCGGCCACCGCCCTGGCGAGCACCTGGGTGACGCGTTGCTCGTCCTCTGCCATGCGCTCGTGGTCAGCCGCCCCCAGGGACACGATGTAGTGATTCGGGGCGAGCTGCCGACCGCCTGCCAGCTCACGAACGTTCTCCTCACTCTCCCGCTCGAGGGCGATCGCCACTTCCTGCGTGACGACGTTGCCACCGAACATGCGCGCGAAAGTGTTCCCCACCAGGTTCTCGAGTCGCCTGTCGAATCGTTCGGCGCGGCCCACCGGGGAAAACCTCCTCACACGTGTGCTTCCGCACCGATCCTATCCGGGTGAGCCAGCCTCTACACGGCCCCCGGTGAAAGCCGTCGAAACGACCTGCTAGTCTTCTCCTCGCTGCCGCAAGGAAGCACTCGGGCGAGTGGCGGAATGGCAGACGCGCACGGTTCAGGTCCGTGTGTCCGAAAGGACGTGAGGGTTCAACTCCCTCCTCGCCCACGCTGAAAGGGCCCCGGCTGGTTGCCGGGGCCCTTTTTCACGTCTTGGACCAGGTCGTGGGGTATGTCACCGGGTCCTGTTCGCCCACGGCGAAGTTAGGCCGTGTGGGTGGCGATCCAGTCCGCGATCACGTCCGCGCGGCTCGTCGTCTCGATGCCGGCGTGGGGGCAGTCGGGCCCGGTCGCCTCCAGCGAGACCAGGCCGTCGTCCGAGAAGTACGGGGCTCCCGAGTCGTACGTGCACGCGCTCGTCGTGATGTCCGGGGCCGCGCCGCGGACGCCGAGGGTCGTCGGGTCCACCTTCGCCACCGCCACCGTGCCCTGTTGCATGCGCGTGGCCGGCTTGGGGTTCGTTGCGGTCAGGCTGCCCCAGCCCGCCAGGGTCAGCTGCTGCCCGACCTTCGGGACCGCGCGGCTCACCGGCAGCGGCGTCACCGCGGTCACCGGGGAGTCGAGACGGATCAGCGCGACGTCGTTCTCCTTGGCCTGGAGGACCTCGGTCGCCTTGCGGGCGATGCCCGACTCCGTGGCCTCGTCGGTCAGGCCCAGCGTCACCGTCGTCGGGTACGGGATCTTGCCCGCGACGCGGTTGCGGTTCGCGTCGTGGAAGCAGTGGCCGGTCGTCACGACCCAGGCGGGCGCGACCAGCGCGCCCGTGCAGTAGCTGCTGTACGTCGAGCCGTCCGGGCGCGGGATCTTCGTCATCGAAACCTTCGCGACGAACCCGTACTGGCCCGGTGGGACGTCGGAACCGTGGGCGACGGCCCAGGCGGCGGGAGCGGTGGAGACGGTCAGGACAACAGCGGCGAGCAGGGCGCGCAGGCGCATTCTTCCCCTTCGTCGAATCGGTGGTCGACCTTCGACGTTAGGGCCGCCGCCGCGCACTGGGAATTCCCTGGCCGGGCGTCACCCGGGTGACGCCCGGCCGGAGGCTCAGCCGGTGTGCGAGGCGATCCAGTTCGCGATGACGTCCACCCGCGAAGTGGTTTCGAGCTGGCTGTGCGGGCAGTCCGGCCCGGTCGACTCGACCGACACCAGCTGCCCGCCCGATCCGCCCGCGACGAAGTACGGCGCACCCGAGTCGTAGACGCAGGCGCTCGTCGTCGACGTCGGGGCGACGCCCTGGACGCCGAGCGTCGCGGTGGCGACCTGGCCGACCTTCACCGTGCCCTGCTGCAGCTTCGTCGACGGCGCCGGGTTGACCGCGGTCAGGCTGCCCCAGCCGGCCAGGGTCAGCAGCTGGCCCACCGACGGCGTGACGCGGTTGACGGTGAGCGGCGTGATCGTCGTCACATCGGCGTCGAGGGTCGCGATCGCGATGTCGTTGACGCTCGACTGGAAGACGGTGACGACGTTGCGCGTCTCGCCCGGCGTGCTCTGGTTGACCGTGCCGAGCAGCACGGACGTCGGGTACGGCACCGGACCGGAGACGCGGTTGCGGTTCGCGTCGTGGAAGCAGTGCCCGGCCGTGACGATCCAGTTCTTCGCGATCAGCGCACCGGAGCAGGCGCTGTTGTACCGGGAGCCGTCGGGCTTCGGGATGTTGGTCATGGTGAGCTTGGCGGCGAACCCGAACTGGCCTGCCGGGACGTCGGAGCCGTTGGCCACGGCCGAAGCCGGGGCGGCGGTGGCGAGCCCGGCGGTCAGGGTGAGGAAGGCAGCGGAAAGCACGGCGCGGATGCGCATCGGTGGATCCCCCTTTTCACGCACCGGCGGCCGGCGCCGGTGATCACCGTCGAGGGTAGCGACGCCGTGGGGGCCGGGAATGCTCTGCTCGGACCAAAAAAACCGGCCCCGGCGGAGTCCGCCGGGGCCGGTTGCCGCATATGTCCCGAGAAGTCAGTTCACGCCGACCAGGTCGACGACGAAGATGAGCGTCTCGCCCGGCTTGATCACGCCGCCCGCGCCACGGTCGCCGTAGGCCAGGTGCGGCGGGATGACCAGCTTCCGGCGGCCGCCGATCTTCATCCCCGCGACACCCTGGTCCCAGCCGGAGATGACCTGGCCGGCGCCGAGGCCGAAGCGCAGCGGCTCGCCGCGGTCCCAGGACGCGTCGAACTGTTCGCCGGTCGAGTGCGAGACACCGACGTAGTGCACGGTGACGGTCTTGCCCGCCGTGGCCTCCGCGCCGTCACCGACGGTGAGGTCGGTGATCTCGAGTTCGGCCGGCGCAGGTCCGTCCGGGCGGTCGATGAGGGGCTTTTCCAAGGTCATGGGCCTCACCGTACCCACGCCCCGCAGGCTGCGCCGATCGGACTACGCCCAAAGAGGGGAGAAACGCGAAAAGTCTTCACACTTCTGCTACTGATCGGTAGCGTGCGCTTCGTCACTCTTCTGGACTGAGGGGAGCCCGGGTATGCGACGACGCATCCGCGCCCTGACCGTAACGGCACTGGGGGCCCTCGTGGCCGGGCTGACCCAGGTTGTCCTCACCGCGCCGGCCGCGCAGGCCGCGCTGTCGCCCGACGACTACTGCGGCGGGCAGTGCAGCGACATCCTCCCGCCCGGCGAGAACGGCAACGCCACGCTCGCGGACATCCTGGCGCACAAGGTGTTCGGCACCCGGCCGGCGCACGCCAGCGACCAGCTCGGGAAGTACGCCTCGCTGGCCGGTGGCTACAAGACGCTGACCACCGGCGCGATCAACCAGTACTTCAACGACTCCTCCTTCGGCGTCCCGGCCGACCAGGTGGCGAGCACGACGAAGCCGCGGTCCGACGTCACGATCGTGCGGGACAAGGCCCTCGGCGTCCCGCACATCACCGGCACCACCCGCTCCGGCACCGAGTTCGGCGCCGGCTACGCGGCCGCGCAGGACCGGCTGTGGCTGATGGACGTGCTGCGGCACGCCGCCCGCGGCCAGGTCACCTCCTTCGCCGGTGGCGCCGAAGCCAACCGCGAACTCGAGCAGCAGTTCTTCGCCAACGCCCCCTACACCGAGGCCGAGCTGCAGCAGCAGATCGACCGCACCGCGGCCAGCGGCCCGCGCGGCGCGCAGGGCCTCGCCGACGCGCAGGCCTACGTCGACGGCATCAACAAGTACATCTCCGACTCCTACAACGGCCGGTACTTCCCCGGCGAGTACGTGCTGACCGGGCACGTCGACTCGATCACCAACGCCGGCTCGATCGACCCGTTCAAGCTGACCGACCTGGTCGCGCTGGCCTCGCTGATCGGCGCCGAGTTCGGCGCGGGCGGCGGCGGCGAGGTCCAGAACGCCATCGCGAAGCTCGCGCTGCAGGAGAAGTACGGCGTCGTGCAGGGCGAGAAGGTGTGGCAGAGCCTGCGCTCGGAGGACGACCCCGAGGCGGTCAAGACACTGCACGACGGCCAGACCTTCCCGTACGGCAAGACGCCGGCCAACGCGAACGGCCGGGCGCTGCCGGACAAGAACTCGGTGACGCCGCAGCCGCTGGTGTTCGACCAGACCGGTTCGGCCGCCACCGCCACGCCGTCCACTGTGGACGTCGCCGCGCCCGCCGAGCTGGAGCCCGCCCGCGGGATGTTCGACAACGGCGTGCTGCCGGCGAACATGCTGAGCGAGAAGCACGGCATGTCCAACGCGCTGCTCGTCTCCGGGGCCAAGACCGCCAGCGGCCACCCGGTCGCCGTGTTCGGCCCGCAGACCGGCTACTTCGCCCCGCAGCTGCTCCTGCTGCAGGAACTGCAGGGCCCGGGCATCAGCTCGCGCGGCGCGGCCTTCGCCGGGCTCAGCATGTACACGCTGCTCGGCCGCGGCCAGGACTACTCGTGGAGCGCGACGACGTCGGCGCAGGACATCATCGACACCTACGCGCTGCAGCTGTGCGACCCGAACGGCGGGACGCCGACGAAGGACTCGAACTACTACACCTACCAGGGCAAGTGCATCCCGATGGACACCGTCGAGGTGAAGAACTCCTGGAAGCCGACGGTGGCCGACGGCACCGCGGCCGGGTCCTACACCCTGCGCAGCTACCGGACCAAGTACGGGCCGGTGCAGAGCCGGGCGACCGTCGGCGGCAAGCCGGTGGCGTACGCGGCGCTGCGCTCGTCCTACTTCCACGAGGTCGACTCGCTGATCGGGTTCCAGGAGCTGAACGACCCGACCTTCGTCAAGTCCGCGGCGGACTTCCAGAAGGCCGCCGCCGACATCAACTTCACGTTCAACTGGTTCTACGCCGACTCGAAGGACATCGCCTACTTCAACTCCGGGGCCAACCCGCAGCGGCAGTCCGATGTGGACCCGAACATGCCGGTGTGGGGCGACCAGGGCCACGACTGGGTGGGCTGGAACCCGGCGGGCAACCTGGCGACCTACACGCCGGCGGCGCAGCACCCGCAGTCGGTCAACCAGGACTACTACGTCAGCTGGAACAACGCCCAGGCCAACGGTTACGCGGCCGCGGGCGCGGACAAGTCCGCCGTGCACCGTGTCGACCTGCTCGACTCGCGCGTCAAGCAGCTGATCTCCAGCGGCACCAAGGTCACCCGGGTCAACCTGACCCAGGCGATGGCGGACGCCGCGCTGGCCGACCTGCGTGCCGAGCGCGTCCTGCCGCTGCTGCTGCAGGTGCTCGACAAGACGCCGACCACCGGCGCGGCCGCGGACGCCGAAGCGAAGCTCAAGACGTGGCTCGCGAACGGCCACCTGCGCAAGGAGACGTCGGCAGGCAGCAAGACCTACGCCGATGCCGACGCGATCCGCATCTTCGACGCCTGGTGGCCGCTGCTCGTCCAGGCCGAGTTCAAGCCGGGCATGGGCGATGCCGCCTACAACGCGATGACGAGCGTGCTCGGGATCAACGAAAGCCCGTCCGGCTGGCAGAACGGCAACGGCCAGCACACCGGCCAGCCCCACAAGGGCTCGTCGTTCCAGTTCGGCTGGTGGGGCTACGTCAGCAAGGACATCCGGCAGGTGCTCGGCCAGCCGGTGGCGGGCCCGCTCGCGCAGACGTTCTGCGGCGGTGGCGACGTCACCGCGTGCCGCCAGGCGCTCGTCGACTCGCTGACCACGGCGGCCGGCCAGCCCGCGAACACCGTCTACCCCGGTGACGCGAACTGCTCGGCCGGTGACCAGTGGTGCGCCGACTCGATCATCCAGAACCCGCTCGGCGGCATCACGCAGGACAAGATCAGCTGGCAGAACCGCCCGACGTTCCAGCAGGTCGTCGAGTACGCCGCGCACCGCGGGGACAACATCGCCAACCTGGCGGCGGCGAAGACGGTCAGCGCCACCAGCGCCGAGACCGGCTTCTACAACTCGCCGGCGTCGAACGCCATCGACGGCAACGCCTCGACCCGCTGGGCCAGCGACTGGAGCGACGACCAGGCGATCACCGTCGACCTCGGCTCGGTCCAGCAGGTCTCGCGGGTGCTGCTCAGCTGGGAAGCCGCCTACGGCAAGAGCTACCGGATCCAGCTCTCGCCGGACGCGGTGCACTGGACGGACGCGGCCGTGGTCACCGACGGCGACGGCGGGCAGGACAACCTGGCCTTCGCCGCCACCCCGGCCCGGTTCGTCAAGATGCAGGGCGTCCAGCGCGGCACCAAGTACGGCTACTCGCTGTACGAGTTCGAGGTCTACGCCCACTGAGAAGCCCGGCCGGGGCACGCGCGGACGCGTGCGTGCCCCGGCCTCCCATTACCGTGAGGCGCATGGACGACTGGACGCCTCGCACCAAGGCCATCGCCGCCGGCCGGCCGCACGGTCCCGGCGAGCCGCTGAACACCCCGCTCGTCGCCACCAGCACCTACCAGGCCGGTGGCGATTTCGCGTATGCCCGCGGGGACGGGACGCCGACCTGGCACGCGCTCGAGGAAGCCGTCGGCGCGCTGGAGGGCGGCGAGGCGACGGCGTTCGCGTCCGGCGTCGCCACCCTGTCCGCGGTGCTGGACCTGCTGCCGGTCGGGTCGCGGGTCGCCGTGCCGACGTTCAGCTACGCCGTGACGCGCGGGGTGCTGGCCCACGCCCAGAAGCTCGGCAAGCTCGCCGTCACCGAGCTCGACCCCACCGACACCGAGGCCTGGGTGGCCGAGGCCGCGACCTCGGACCTGGTCTGGCTGGAGTCGCCGACCAACCCGACCCTCGACGTGATGGAGATCGAGACCATCGCTGCCGCCGCGCGCGGCCGGGTCGTCGTCGACAACACCTTCGCGACGCCGTTGCAGCAGCGGCCGCTCGAACTGGGCGCGGACGTCGTCGTGCACAGCGCGACCAAGCTCATCGGCGGGCACAGCGACCTGCTGCTGGGCATCACCGTGGCCAAGGACCCGGCCGTCGCGGCCGAACTGCGCGGCGCGCGGACGCGGGTCGGCTCGACGCCGGGCGCCCTCGAAGCCTGGCTCGCCCTCCGGGGGCTGCGGACCATGCCGGTCCGGCTCGCGGAGCAGTCCCGCACCGCCGCGCTGCTGGCTTCGCGGCTCGCCGAGCACCCCGCGGTGCGCCGCGTGCGCTATCCGGGCTTCGGGATGATGGTCTCCTTCGACCTCGCCGACGCCGAGACGGCCGACCGCTTCTGCGCGTCGGTCCGGCTGATCCGGTCGGCGACCAGCCTCGGCGGCGTCGAGAGCCTGGTCGAGCGGCGAGCCTGGCTGGCCGGCGAAGAGCGGGTCCCGGCCGGGCTGGTCCGGTTCAGCGTCGGCCTGGAAGATCCCGACGACCTGTGGGACGACTTGGTGATCGCCCTACCGGAGTAACGCGCACCGCCGAATCGTCGATAGTGGCGACATCGCAGGTCAACGCGTTGGGAGTGCATCGTGGGCAGAACGCTGAGCCGGGTCGCCGGGGTCGTTTTCGCGGGTGCGCTCGCCACCTTCGCCGCCGCGCCCGCCGCGCTGGCGCAGACGGAAACCAGCACGTCACCGACCGAAACCACGACGTCCACTTCGGAATCGACGACCTCCAGCAGCCCGACCGGCACGACGACATCTCCGTCCACTTCGGCCACCACGACGCCGCCGGCCTCGTCGAGCACGCACAGTGATGTCAAGACCACCGAAAAGCGGATCGCGCCCAAGGCGGAGCCCGAGATCAAGGGCGACACCCAGGAGCCCCCGAAGGGCGATGACTACCAGGACAACACCGGCCACGGGTTCGTCGGCCTCGGCGGCGAAGGGGTCCTGGTCATCGCCTGCGCGGCCGGGAAGCCGGGCGGAGTCGCGACCCAGTACCTGAGCGTCACCGGTGGCCCGGACCAGGACGAGGCCGACGGCCGCCTGTGGAACTACTCCGTGCGCGTGGTCGACGCCCCGGCGGGCACCACCACCGCCAAGTTCAGCTGGACCTGCGACGGCGCCGAGGGCAACGGCATCGTGGAGTTCGAGCAGGAGCAGCCGCCGACGAGCACCACCACCACGAGCACGGTGACGTCCAGCGCGCCCGCATCGAGCACTGCGCCCGTCACCACTGCGCCCGTCACCACCACCGCGACCAGCTCCACGCCGTCCGGCAACGCCGCTCCGAAGGCCCAGGTCAAGGTCGCGCCCAAGGGCGGGGTCGAGACGGGCTTCGGCGGCACGGCCAGGTGACCGTCCGCCGGGCGGGCGTGGCGCTCGCCCTGGTGCTCGCCCTGGCCGGGTGCGGCACCGCCGAGCCGCCGAAAGCCGCGCCGCCCGCGCCCGTCCCGTCTTCGGTCCCGGTGACCGTGCCGTTCAAGGGCGTGCGTCCGACCTCCGTGAAGATCCCGAAGATCGGCGCGGAGTCCAGCCTGCTGGCCGTCGCCGTGAAAACCGACGGCTCGATCTCCGTCCCGTCGGTGCACACGCCGATGCAGGCGGCCTGGTACAAGCTTTCGCCGGTGCCCGGCGACGTCGGCCCGGCGATCGTGCTCGGGCACGTCGACGGCGACAAGAAACCCGGTATCTTCTACAAACTCAAGGACCTCGTGCCGGGCGACGAGGTCGACATCGACCGCAGCGACGGGAAGAAGCTGAAGTTCGTCGTCGACCGAGTCACCCAGGTCCCGAAGGACACGTTCCCGCGCGACGCCGTTTACGGCAACAGCGACCGGCCTGAGCTGCGGCTCATCACCTGCGGTGGCGTGTTCGACCACGCGGAGCACAGCTACGAGGACAACATCGTCGTCTACGCGAACCTGGTGGCCTGAAAGCGCGGCCGGCGTCTCTGTCCGATGTGGATTTCGCCGGGCCGGAACGTTACCGGTTTCCGAAGTGGCTTTCTTCACGTCCAATTCGTTTCCGGTATATACCAGTAATGCGGCAGGATGGCCGAGTCGCCTGATCTTGTGCTTCGGAGCACCGGGCGGCTCGCGTAGTGGGGGTCATTGCGCGTTTCCTTCCCTGGGAGTCAACCTTGAAGAAGTCCCTGGGCCGTCTTGCGGGCGCCGTGCTCGCGGGGGCCCTGCTCACGCTCACCGTTTCGCCTGCCGCGCTCGCGCAGGAGGCGCCGACCTCGTCCGAGGTCGCGCCCACGTCCGAGACGCTGCCGTCGACGGACGTGCCCACGTCCACCTCGGTCCCGTCCACGTCGGAGCAGCCCACCTCGCAGCAGCCGACCTCGGGCCAGCCGACCTCGGAGCCGACGTCGACCGGCACCGGCACGCCCACCTCCGGCAAGCCGACCAAGCCCACCAGCGCGCCGACCACCGAGCCGACCGACCCGTTCCCGCACGGCGACGACTACATCGACGACGTCGCGTACGCGTGGGAGTTCGACGAGGGCACCGGCATCCTGGTCATCGCCTGCAAGGCGGGGGAGCCGCGGAACGTCGTCGCCAACGACTTCACCGTGGCCGCCGGCCCGTTCCAGGACGGCGCGGACGGCCGCTACTGGGGCTTCGACATCAAGCTGAACGAGGGCAAGCACCTGTCCGACGACACGCAGGTCTCCTGGGTGTGCGAGGGCAAGCCGGTCACCCGCCCGGTCGGCCACGGCGGCGGCTCGGCCACCGTCGGCAGCCAGGTCAAGGTGACCCCGAAGGCCGGCGGTGTCGAGACCGGCGGCGGCGCGACGGCCCGGTCCTGACCGCATGACCAAGCAGTTCCGCCGCGGCGGCCGCGTTCTCGCGGCCGCCCTGGCGCTGTCCTTCGCACTGGCCGCCTGCGGGACCCCGGACCCGCAGGCGGCGCCGCCCCCGGCCTCGTCCGCAGCGGCTCCGCCGCCGGTGACCAAGCCGTTCGCCGGCCTGCGCCCGACGCAGCTGAACATCCCGAAGATCGGCGCGCAGTCGTCGCTGGTTTCGGTGCTGCCGAAGGCCGACGGCGGGATCTCGGTCCCGTCGGTGCACACGCCGATGCAGGCGGCCTGGTACAAGATGTCGCCGGTGCCGGGCGAGACCGGCCCCGCGGTGCTGCTCGGCCACGTCGACGGCGACAAGAAGCCCGGCATCTTCTTCAAGCTCAAGGAACTCGCCAAGGGTGACGAGGTCGACGTCGACCGCAGCGACGGCAAGAAGCTGAAATTCGTCGTCGACCGCGTGGAGCAGGTCCCCAAGGAGACGTTCCCGCGCGAAGCGGTCTACGGCAACAGCGACAAACCGCAGCTGCGGCTGATCACCTGCGGTGGCGCGTTCGACCACGCCGAGCACAGCTACAAGGACAACGTCATCGTGTACGCGAACCTCGTGGCTTGATCCCGCGGTGGCTCAGCCGACGCCCGAGCCCGGGTACGGGAACTCCGGCTTCAGCTCGGTACCCGGGCACACCCAGCGGCGCATACCCGCGTCGCAGACGGCGTACCCCCAGTTGATCAGGTTGTCCTGCACCTTCTCGGGCACCCTGGCCAGCCGGGTCTTCGTCTCGGCGAGCCGCCGGGTGTGCTCGGCCGGCGCGGGCAGGGCGTCCGGCAGCTCGAAGTTTTCGATGTTGCTGTAGGTCGCCCAGTACGTGCCGGCGAACGTCTTGTCCTCGTAGGACTTCAGCAGCGAGCCGGTGCGCAGCTCGCGGACCTGGTTGTCCATCACGGTCAGCACGCGCAGCAGCTGCATCGGCCAGTTGTGCCTCGGCCTCGTCTCGTGCTTCATCTTCTTGCCCGCGTCGCTGACCAGGACGACCGCGCGCTGGTTCTCGATCGGGTCGAGGCCGAGGTTGTCGTACACGCCGGCGTCGCTGAGCACGATCCTGCGGTCCGGTTGGTGCGGGTCGGGGATCACCACCGGCGAAAGCAGCGGCGGGAAGGCCGAGGACGCGGCGACCGCGGTGGCCAGCGGGATCTGCCCGTGCGGGCCGTGCTGCCGGAAGAACCACCACAGCGAGCCGTCCTGCAGGCTGGTCGCGGTGAACACGAAGTTCGGCCCGGCCGGGTCGAGGTCGGCGAGGCAGCAGTCCCCGAAGAGGTGCTCGGCGTAGCGGCGCGCGAGTTCCTCGCCCGCGCTGCGCCAGGGCATGCACATCGCCTTCAGCGTCACCGGGATGTCGAGGGTGGTGCGGGCCAGCTTCCGGATCGGCGCCACGACCTCCTTGCCGAAGTTCTCCGCGACCCCGTCTTCGCCGAACCACAGCCGGTTCCACGCGTGCGCCAGCACGCCGGCCGCGATCGAACCGCCGGAGACGCTGGAGACGGTGGTCAGCTTCGGCAGCCAGCCGAGCTCGTTGAGCCGCCACAGCGCGCCGGCGTGGAAGAGCATTGCGCGGTAGCCGCCGCCCGAGAGCGCGAGGCCGACGCCGTCCCGTTTCGCCGAGTCCACGTGGGCGAGTTTAGAACTGCAGCAATGGGGTGAGCAGTGGCCGTCGCCCGGCCGGGACGTATTCGGCGTAGTTGTCGTACAACGCCTGTTTGGCCAGGTGTGCCGCGCCCGCGCCGTCGGCCGCGCGGATCGCGTCGAGCACTTCGGCGTGGTGGGCGAGCCAGGTGCGCATCAGCGACGTCCGGTTGCTGGCGTGCTCGAGCTTGTCCTCGATCAGTTCCAGCACCACCCCGCGCACGACCTCTTCGCTGACCACCAGCAGGGGATTGCCGGAGATGCGCGCGATCACCTCGTGGAAGGCGACGTCGGCGCGGCTGAACTCGGCGTAGCCGCGGGAGACGCCTTCGCGCATCGACTCCAGGGCCGCGTCGAGCCCGGTCAGGTCCTCCTCGGTGCGGAGGCGGGCCGCGAGCAGGTGCGCCGAGCCGTCGAGGATCATCCGGAACTGCAGCAGTTCGGCGAGCCCGACGTGCTCGGCCCGGGCGAGCCGGTGCATCGAGCGGTGCAGCGCGGCGGGCGAGGCGGCCAGCACCTCCGGGCCGCGCGGGTCGCCGGGCCGCGACCGGATCATCTCGGCCGCCTGCAGCACGCGCAGGGCTTCCCGGATCGTCGAGCGGCCGACGCCGAACTGCGTCATCAGCTCGCGCTCACTCGGCAGGCGTTCGCCCGGCTTGAGCTCGCCGCTGATCACGGCCCGCTCGATCTGCTCGACGACCCGCTCGTACGCGCGGACCGGAGCCACCGGTTCGAACCGCATCGCTTGACCTCGCCGTCGGGTCGGTGCAGGCTACTGGTCAGACCAGTGTACTGACCGGGAGGTCGAATGAAAGCCCGGATTCCCGCGGTGGCAGCGGTGCTGCTGCTCGCGGTGTCCGGCTGCTCGGCCGGCTCGTCCGCCAGTGTTTCCGCCGGTCCGGACACGCTTTCCGTCGGCTTCACGGCGGAGCCGGCGAACTTCGACTTCACCCGCACGGACGGCGCCGCCATCCCGCAGGCGCTGCTCTACAACGTCTACGAAGGCCTGGTGAAGCTCGACGCGCAGAGCCGGATCGTGCCGCTGCTCGCCAAGTCGTGGACGGTCAGCCCGGACCGGCGCACGTACGATTTCCAGCTGCAGCAAGGCGTCCGGTTCAGCAACGGCGCACCCTTCACCGCCGAGGACGTCAAGTTCTCGCTCCTGCGGGTGAAGAAGGACTGGACGATCTCGATCAAGTCCACGATGGACGTCGTCGACCACGTCGACGTCGTGGCGCCGGACCACGCGCGGGTCGTGCTGTCGAAACCGTCCAACGGCTGGCTGTTCAGCCTCACCAGCCGGCTCGGCGCGATGTTCAGCCCGACCGGCGTCGGCGACCTGGCGACCAAGCCGGTCGGCACCGGACCGTACGTCGTCGCGGCGCGCAAGCGCGGCGACTCGGTGGTACTGAAGGCCAATCCCGCGTACTGGGGCCGGAAACCGGCGTACTCGACGGTCGTCCTCAAGTACATCAAGGACCCGACCGCGCTGAACAACAGTTTGTTCAGCAACGGCATCGACGTCATCTCCGCGATCACCGCGCCCGACTCGATCCCGCAGTTCCAGGCCGACGACCGGTTCCAGGTCGTCCAGGGCACGACGAACTCCGAAGTCACGCTGGCGATGAACAACGTGCGGCCGCCGCTGAACGACGTCCGCGTGCGCCAGGCCCTGACCTACGCGATCGACCGGAAAGCCTTGCTGGACACCGCCTGGGCCGGCCGCGGCACGCTGATCGGCAGCATGGTCCCGCCGACCGACCCCTGGTACGAGGACCTCTCGAACGTCTACCGCTTCGATCCCGCGCGGGCCAAGGCGCTGCTGTCCGAAGCCGGCGCGACGAACCTGAACCTGCGACTGCGGATCCCGAACCTGCCGTACGCGGTGTCGGCCGCGCAGGTCGTCCAGTCGCAGCTCGCCGACGTCGGCGTGCGGACCACGATCGAGCCGCTCGACTTCCCGGCGGTGTGGCTGAAGCAGGTCTTCACCGACCACGACTACGACCTGTCGATCATCCAGCACGTCGAGGCCAGGGACATCACCACGTTCGGGAAGCCGAAGTACTACTGGGGTTACGACAGCAAGCGCGTCCAGCAGCTGCTCGCCGAGGCCGACAGCGGGACGCCGGAGCAGCAGGTCGCGGACATGAAGCAGGTCGCGAGGCAGCTGAACACCGACGCGGCCGCGGACTGGCTGTTCCTGCTCCCCAACGTGGTCGTCGCGAAGACGAAGGTCGGCGGGTTCGCGGCCAACCAGGTCAGCGAGTCGTTCGACCTCACCGGGCTGGCGCCGCGATGACGGCCAGGGTGCTGCGCCGGGTGGCAATCTTCGTGGTCAGCGTGCTGGCCGCCTCGATCGTCGTGTTCCTGTTCATGGCGGTGTTGCCGGGCGACCCGGCGCAGGTCGCGCTCGGCGTCAACGCGACCCCGGAGCTGCTGGCCAAGACCCGCGCGGAGTTCGGCATCGACCGCCCGCTCGTCACGCAGTACTTCGACTGGATCGGCGGTGTCCTGCACGGCGACTTCGGCCGCTCGTACGTCACGCGGGACGCGATCGGCCCGCAGCTGCTCGACCGCCTCGGCGTGACGCTGTGGCTGGTCGGCGCCGGCATGCTGGTGGCGCTGGTGATCGCCATCCCCGCAGGCACGTTCGCCGCGGTGAAGCACCGGAAGGCCTCGGGCGCGGGTGTCTCGGGGTTGTCGCAGATCGGTGTCGCGATCCCCGCGTTCCTCGCCGGGATCATCCTGGTGCAGATCTTCGCCGTGCAGCTGCGCTGGCTGCCGTCCGGCGGGTGGACGCCGCCGGACCGAAACGCGGGCGAGTTCGTCCGCGGCCTGATCCTCCCCGCGCTGTCGCTCGGCCTGGTCCAGGGCGCGGTGCTGACGCGCTATGTGCGTTCCGCGGTGCTCGACACGCTGGGGCAGGACTACCTGCGCACCGCGCGGTCCAAGGGACTCCGGCCGGGACAGGCGCTGGTGCGGCACGGCTTGCGCAACGCGTCCGTGCCGGTGGTCACCGTGCTGGGCCTGCAGCTGGCGACGCTGCTGATCGGCGCGGTCGTCGTCGAGCGCGTGTTCGTGCTGCCCGGCCTGGGGTCGATGCTGCTGGACGCCGTCTCCGCGCGTGACCTGCTGACCGTGCAGGGGATCGTGCTCGTCCTGGTGGTCGGCGTGCTGCTGGTCAACTTCGTCGTCGACGTCCTCTACACCGTGCTCGACCCGAGATTGCGGGGTTCGTGATGCGCAATCTCCTGATCGGCGGGATCCTCGTCGGGCTGGTGGTGCTGGCCGCGGTGCTGTCGTTCGTGTGGACGCCGTTCGACCCGGTGAAGGTCGACGCGACCCACCGGCTGCTCGGCTTCACCGGCGCCCACTGGTTCGGCACCGACAAGTTCGGCCGCGACCTGCTGAGCCAGCTCATGGTCGGGGCGCGGACGACGCTGTACGTCGGGGTCGTCGCGGTCGGCATCGCGGCGGTGATCGGCACGCCGCTGGGCATCCTCGCCGGGATGTCGCCGCGGTGGCTCGGCGAGTTCGTCATGCGGGTCAACGACCTCGTGCTCGCCTTCCCCGCGCTGCTGCTGGCCATCATGTTCGGCGCGGTGTTCGGCGCGGACACGCTGACCGCGATGGTCGCCATCGGCATCGCCACCATCCCGTCGTTCGCGCGGATCGCCCGGTCCGGGACGCTGCAGGTGATGAGCACCGAGTTCGTCCTCGCCGCCCGCGCGGGCGGCCGGTCGCGGCTGAACATCGCGGTGCGACACGTGCTGCCGAACATCTCCGGCCTGCTGATCGTGCAGGCGTCGGTGTCGTTCGCGATCGCCGTGCTCGCCGAGGCGGCGCTGTCGTTCCTCGGCTTCGGCACGCGGCCGCCGACGCCGTCGTGGGGCCGGATGCTGCAGGAGTCCCAGGAACTGCTGACCGTGCAGCCGCGGCTGGCGCTGGTGCCCGGCATCGCGATCGCCGTCGCCGTGCTCGGCTTCAACCTCCTCGGCGACGGCCTGCGCGACCGCCTCGACCCCCGATTGGCGGCGCGGGTATGACGCTCTCGGTGTCAGGGCTTCGGGTCGGCGACCTGGTCCGTGACGTCTCCTTCGAGATCGGCGCGGGCGAGCGCGTCGGCCTGATCGGTGAGTCCGGGTCCGGGAAGTCGCTGACGGCGCTGGCGGTCATGGGCCTGCTGCCGGAGGAGCTGAGGGCGTTCGGCTCGGTCTCGTTGCACGGCCGCGAGCTGCTCGGAATGTCCGAAAAGGACCTTTCCCGGCTGCGCGGCGACGAGCTGGCCATGGTGTTCCAGGAGCCGATGACGGCGTTGAACCCGGCCATGCGCGTCGGCAGGCAGGTGACCGAGCCGGGGCGGATCCACGGCAGGCGCCACCGCGCCGAGGAGCTGCTGGCCGCGGTCGGCCTGCCCGGCACCGCCCGCGCGTACCCGCACCAGCTCTCCGGCGGCCAGCGGCAGCGGGTCGTGCTCGCGATGGCGCTGGCCAACGAGCCGTCGCTGCTGATCTGCGACGAGCCGACCACGGCACTCGACGTCACCGTGCAGGCCCAGATCCTTTCGCTGATCAAGACGTCGTTGCCCGCCGAAAGCGCGTTGCTGTTCATCACGCACGACCTCGCCGTGGTGGCTTCGGTGTGCGAGCGCGTGCTGGTCATGCTGGACGGTGAGATCGTCGAAGCGGGCTCGACGCGTGACGTGCTGACGTCGCCTTCGCACGCCTACACGCGCAAACTCCTGGACGCCTCGGACCTGGAGGCCCGGCGATGATGCTCGAAGTCCGCGACCTCGAACGCCGGTACGCCCGGCGGGACGTCCACGCCCTGCGCGGCGTCAGCTTCGACGTCGAGGCGGGACAGCGGTTCGGCATCGTCGGCGAGTCCGGCTCCGGCAAGTCGACGCTGGTCCGGCTGCTGGCGGCACTCGACAAGCCGACCGCTGGCACGATTTCGTTCCAGGGCAGGCGCATCGACAACCTGCCTGAACGCAAGCTCGGCTTCCTGCGCTCGGAACTGCAGATCGTCTTCCAGGACCCGATGGGCTCGCTCGACCCGCGGATGCGCGTGCTGGACATCGTTTCCGAGCCGCTCGGTCGTCGCGAGCCGGAGCGGGTGGCCGAGCTGCTCGCCGCCGTCGGCCTGCCGGCGGACGCGGCGGGACGCTATCCGCACCAGTTTTCCGGCGGTCAGCGGCAGCGGATCTCGATCGCCCGCGCGCTGGCGCCGAACCCGAGCGTGCTGATCGCCGACGAGCCGGTCAGCGCGCTCGACGTCTCCGTGCGCGGCCAGATCCTCGACCTGCTCGGCTCGCTGGTCGAGCAGTTCGCGCTGACGCTGGTCTTCGTGTCCCACGACCTCGGCGTCGTCCGGCACGTCTGCGACCGGGTCGCGGTGATGCGCCGCGGCGAGATCGTCGAACTCGGTGCCGTGTCGCAGGTCTACGAAGTGCCGCAGCACGAGTACACGCGGGAACTGCTGGCCGCCGCGCCGAACCTGCGCGCGGAACTGGCCCGGCTGCGCGGCGGTCAAGATGGCTGAGTACCCCTGAGGAGCGTGCATGACCGAGCTGCCTGACCTGACCGCCGTCGAGCTCGTTGCGCAGTACCGCGCGAAGACGCTCTCGCCGGTCGAGGTGACCGAAGCCGTCGTCGCGCGCATCGAAGCGCGAGAGCCGGAGTTGCACGCGTTGTACGCGTACGACCCTTCAGGCGCTCTCGAAGAGGCGAAGGCGTCCGAAGCGCGCTGGGCGGCCGGCGAACCGCTGGGCCCGATCGACGGCGTCCCGCTCACGATCAAGGAGAACATCGCCACCCGCGGCACGCCGGTGCCGCTGGGCACGGCGGCGACGGCGCTGGTCCCGGCGGCCGAGGACGCCCCGGCGGCGGCGCGGATCCGCGAGTCCGGCGGTGTCCTGCTGGCCAAGACGACCATGCCGGACTACGGGATGCTGACGTCCGGGCGGTCGAGCTTCCACGCCACGGCCCGCAACCCCTGGCTGCTCTCGGCCACGCCCGGCGGGTCCAGCGCGGGCGCCGGGGCCGCGGCCGCCGTGGGGTACGGCCCGCTGCACGTCGGCACGGACATCGGCGGCTCGATCCGGCTGCCCGCCGGCTGGTGCGGACTGACCGGGCTGAAGCCGAGCTTCGGCCGCGTGCCGGTCGTCCCGCCGTTCCTCGGGCGCGTCGCCGGCCCGATGACCCGCACGGTCGCCGACACGGCGTTGCTGATGGACGTGCTCGCGCGTCCGGACACGCGTGACCACCTGTGCCTGCCGCCCGCCGAGCTCGACTGGGCGTCGCTGGACCTGGCGCTGTCCGGGTTGCGCGTCGGCCTGCACCTCGACGCCGGTCTCGGCCTCCCGGTCGACCCGGCGACCCGCGACGCCGTCACCGCGGCGGCACGGGCGTTCGAAGCGGCGGGCGCGGTCGTCGAGCCGGTCGAGCCGTTCCTCACCCGGCCGATGCTCGAAGGCCTCGACGTCTTCTGGCGCACGCGTGCCTGGGCGGACATGGCGGACCTGCCGCCGGAGCGCCGCGCGCGGGTGCTGCCGTACATCGCCGAGTGGGCGGCCGGCGGCGCGGACGCGTCCGGCGTGGCCGTCTACCGCGGCTTCGCCCAGATCGACGTGATGAGCGTGGCGGCCGTGCGGGCGACCTCGGCGTTCGACTTCGTGCTGTCGCCGACCTGCCCGGTCGCGGCGCCGCCGGCGGAGTGGGCCTCGCCGACGAACGACCCGGCCCGGCCGTTCGAGCACATCGCGTTCACCGTGCCATACAACATGTCCGGCCAGCCCGCGGTGTCGGTGAACTGCGGCTACACCGACGACGGGCGGCCGATCGGCCTCCAGATCGCCGGCCGCCGCTTCGACGACCTCGGCGTCCTCCGCGTCGCGGCCGCCTACGAGCGGCTTCGCCCGCCGCAGCGGCCCTGGCCGATCGGATAGGGAAGAAGTTCCGGCCCTGCGGCGAAGTGGTGGTGTGACTGTCGCCGACGGGAAGGAACCCCATGACAGAGGCAGCCCCATGACGGCGGCCCCGGTGCTCGGCATCGAGCGGTTCACCGAGGTGCACGACCGCTACTTCGGGGACATCTTCCGGTACGTCGCCGGCCGCCTCGGCGCCCAGACCGCGGAGGACGTCGCCGCCGAGACGTTCCTGGTCGCCTTCGACCGCCGGAAGACGTTCGACGCCGACCGCGGCGACCTGCGGGCGTGGCTGTTCGGCATCGCGACGAACCTGGTGTCCCGCCACCGCCGCAAGGAGGCCCGGCACTACCGCGCGCTTTCGCGGCTCGACCCGCGCGAAGCCGCCGAAGGCCACGAAGATCGCGTGGTCGATGCGGTCGTGGCCACCCGGGTGGGGAAGGCGTTGGCCCGGCTGTCCGCCGGGGAACGCGACGTCCTCCTGCTCGTCGCGCTCGCCGACCTCGGCTACGCGGAGGTCGGCGAGGCGCTCGGCATTTCCCCGGCACCGTCGGCTCCCGGCTGAACCGCGCCCGCAAGAAGCTCAATTCCGTGCTTTCCCAGGAGGTTTCCGATGAATGACCTGCAGGCCGTGCGGGCCGTGCTGGTGACGCCACCGCCCGCCGAGGACGTCGTCGACCGCAGCCGCCACCGGCTGCAGAACCGGATGCAGGGCGCACCCCGCCGCCGGGTCCGCCCGCTGGCGATCGGCGCCGGCTTGGTGGCCGCCGCGGCGGCGGCGGCCGTCGTGGTCGCGACCCTGCCCGGCACGCCCGCCCCGGCCCCGCCTCCGCAGGCGGTCGCCCCGGTCGTCACCGGCCAGCAGGTGTTGCTGGCGGCGGCCACCGTGGCCGAGCGCACCCCGGTGGGCACCGGCAAGTACTGGTACGTCAAGACGGCCACGGACAACGTGGTCTACGAGAACTGGTACACGGCCGACGGTCACACGTGGTTCCGCGGCGCGAAGTCCGGCGGCAAGGTCAGGTCGCTGGGGCTGTACCCGTTGCGGCTGGCCGGCACCACCGTGACCTTCGAGCAGCTGCGCACCCTGCCCTCCGACCCGGCGGCGCTGCGGGACTGGCTCGTGAACGCGATCGCGCACAGCGGCGCCCGCACGAGCGCGGGCCCGCTCACCGCCGAGGACCGCGAGCGGGAGCTGCTGCTGTCGATGGTTTCCCTGGTGTCGACCCTGCCCGCCCAGCCGGCCGTGCGAGCGGCGGCGTTCCGCTCGATCGCGGCATACCCGGGCGTCCGCGACCTGGGCCCCGTCCCGGGCGGCCGCGGCTTCCTGCTGCCGGGCGACTACCGCCTGGTGGTCGACCCGGTGACCGCACGCATCAGCCACACCTCGATGTTCGTGACAGCGGACGGAGCCATCTACGGAGCCTCCGGCCCGCAGGGCGCACAGGTCAGTTCCGGGTGGACTGACTCGCTGCCGAAGTGAACCGCCCCGGTGGCCGGGTCCCCGCCCGGCCACCCGGGATTCAGCCGTTGACCGCCTCGGCCAGCGCCAGCACCCGCCGTGCGTTGTCGACGTGCAGGTTCTCGATCATCCGGCCGTCCACCGTCACCACGCCCTTCCCGGACGCCTTCGCCTCTTCGAACGCCTCGATGATCCGCCGCGACCGGTCGATCTCCTCCTCCGACGGCGCGAAGATCCGGTTGCACGGCTCCACCTGGGCCGGGTGGATCAGCGTCTTCCCGTCGAAGCCGTACTGCCGCCCCTGCTCGCACTCGGCTTCGAAGCCGGCCAGGTCCTTCACGTCGTTGTAGACGCCGTCGAGGATGACGCGGCCGGTCGCGCGCGCGGCCAGCAGGCACAGCGACAGCCCGCCCAGCAGCGGCCCGCGGCCCGGGACGAACTCCGCGTGCAGTTCCTTGGCCAGGTCGTTCGTGCCCATCACCAGCACGGTCAGCCGCTCGGACGCCGCCGCGATCTCCTCCGCGTGCAGCATCGCGACCGGCGTCTCGACCATCGCCCAGATCTTCGTGTGGTCCGGGGCCCCGCCCAGCTCCAGCGCGCGCTCGATGTTGTGCACCTCGGCCGCCGAGTTCACCTTCGGCACGACCACCGCGGCCGGGCCCGCCGACGCGGCGGCGCGCAGGTCGGCGTCGTGCCACTCGGTGTCCAGGCCGTTGACGCGGATCGTCACCTCGCGCGAGCCGTACGAACCGACCGCGGCACACACCCGCTCGCGCGCGGCTTCCTTGGCGTCGGGGGCGACGGCGTCCTCGAGGTCGAGGATCAGCGCGTCCGCCGGGATCGTCTTGGCCTTCTCCAGCGCTCTTTCGTTCGCGCCGGGCATGTAGAGAACGGAACGGCGGGGCGTGGTCATCCGAGGGCCTCCTTGGTGGCGGCGTCGTAGGCGGCCGCGAGTTCGGGGTCGTCCGCCGCGAGGGCGTCGGCCAGTTCGGCGACCACGCGGCACTGCTTCACCGAAGCGTCGTCCTGCATCTTCCCGTCGATCATCACCGCGCCCGTGCCGTCACCCATCTCGGCGATCACCCGGCGCGCCCAGGCCACATCGGACGGCGAAGGCGAGAACACCTTCTTCGCGATGTCGATCTGCACCGGATGCAGGCTCCACGCGCCGACGCAGCCGAGCAGGAACGCGTTGCGGAACTGGTCCTCACAGGCCACGACGTCGCGGATGTCCCCGAACGGCCCGTAGTACGGCAGGATCCCGTGCATCGCGCAGGCGTCCACCATCCGCGCGACCGTGTAGTGCCAGAGGTCCTGCTGGTACGTGGTGCGACCTTCGGTCAGGTCCTCGCCGACGGGGTCCGTCCGCACCAGGTAGCCGGGGTGCCCGCCGCCCACCCGGGTCGTCTTCATGCGACGGCTCGCGGCCAGGTCGGCCGGGCCGAGCGAGATGCCCTGCATGCGCGGGCTCGCGCCGGCGATCTCCTCCACATTGGCCACGCCGCTCGCCGTCTCGAGGATGGCGTGCACCAGCAACGGCTTCGTCAGCCCGGCGCGCGCCTCGAGCTGGGCCAGCAGCCGGTCGACGTAGTGGATGTCCTGCGCGCCCTCGACCTTCGGCACCATGATCACGTCGAGCTTGTCGCCGATCTCGGTGACCAGCGTGACCAGGTCGTCGAGCACCCAGGGCGAGTCCAGGCTGTTGACGCGCGTCCACAACTGCGTCTTCCCGAAGTCGTTCGCCTTGGCGATGGCGACCAGCCCGGCGCGCGCGGCCTCCTTGCGGTCGGCGCGGACGGCGTCCTCGAGGTTCCCGAGCAGGACGTCGACCTTCTTCGCGATGTCCGGCACCTTCGCCGCCATCTTCTCGTTGCCGGGGTCGAAGAAGTGGATCATCCGGGACGGCGTCACCAGGATCTCGCGCACCGGGGCGGGCGCGCCAAGGGCGAGCGGGGCGAAGAAGTCCTTCGGGGAGCGCATCGGTCCTCCACGGCGGCGGCTAAGTGACTGGTGGGTAACGTTAGCCTCGCGGGCGCGTGATCGCTGCGGCGCAAGTCACCGCCATGTGGGTGACGGCGGAAATCCGCAGCTCAGCGGCCCGCGTCCACTGTGGATCGGGCCCTGGTTGAGCCGAACGGGCTAGTCGTGGCGGGTTTGGCCGTTCGTGCCGCGGGTAGTCGCTTGTAGCCGGACGGTAGTGCCACTCACCCCGCGATCACTCGGTTGGCCGCACCGTTCGACCGAAGTCCGATGACCGCCTACCGACCGGTCATCGACCGCTGAGCGCCGCCGATCGCAGCCACTCGCACTACCCGGCGACGCCGCGCCGCCGCGCTGTTAGACAGGTGAGGTGCCGGTTTCCCCCGGTCACGAAGCGGTGCAGGGTTAGAAGGAGGCGGACTCGTGGCGGCTACACCTCAGAACACCGAGCGCTCGACGGTCGCCGGTGGCGCGAAGCGCAGCCGGTCGATGCCGAGCCGCGTGGTGCCGCCGATCGAGCTCCCCGCGAGCGTCGACGAGCTCGCCCGCACCGCGGCCGCCCAGCTCGGCTGGAACGGCATCGTCCTCCCCGAGACCACGATCCTGGGCCGCAAGGTCTGCGTGGTCGCCAAGCTGCGCACCGACGTGCACGCCGAACGCATCGCGATGGGTGCCGGCCCGGTGGCCGACCGCGCCACCGTCGACACCTGGACCTGGCCGGAGCTGGCCGGAACCGCCCCCGCCCCGGCCGCCGAGATCGTCGGCGTCCTGGCCGTCGCGCGCCACTGGCGCACCGCGATGGCCTCCGCGGTTCCGTTCGCCCGCTACGGCGAGGCCGCGATGGTCCTCCCGTCCCCGGCCGTGCTGACCGAGGACTACGTCGGCAACTGCCTGCCCCGCGCCCGCGCGTACGGCCTCGCCGTCGTGACCGCCGACCCGAACGCGGTCGTCGACCTCGACCTCGAGGGCCGCACCGAGCGCGTCGTGCTGGCGGAGGACCCGATCTCCCGCCTGGTCAACGAGCTGGTCTACGACCACCTGCTCCGGACCGCAGAGGCGCCCGCTTCGCACTAAGGTCGGCTCCATGCGAGTCGTCATTGCGGGTGGACACGGTCAGATCGCGCTGCGGCTGGAGCGGCTGCTCGCCGCGCGCGGTGACGAAGGGGTCGGGATCATCCGGAATCCCGCCCACGCGGCGGATCTCGAGGCCGCCGGCGCCCAGGCCGTCGTGCTCGACCTGGAGAATTCCTCTGTGGACGCCGTCGCCGAGGTCCTGAAGGGCGCCGACGCGGCGGTCTTCTCGGCCGGTGCGGGCCCGGGCAGCGGCACCGCTCGCAAGGACACTGTGGACCGCGGGGCCGCGGCGCTGTTCGCCGAAGCGGCCGAGCGGGCCGGCGTCCGGAGGCACGTCCAGGTCGGCTCGATGGGGGCCGACAACCCGGACAACCCCGACGTCAGCGAGGAGTTCCGCTACTACCTGCGCGCCAAGCGCGCGGCGGAAGACGACCTCAAGGCCCGCGACCTCGACTGGACGATCCTCCGGCCGGGCCAGCTCACCGACGACCCCGGCACCGGCCTGGTGCTGCTCGCCGAGAAGACCGGCCGCGGCCCGGTCCCGCGCGACGACGTCGCCGCCGTGCTCGTCGGCCTGCTCGAGACACCCGCTTCCGTGCACCGCACCCTGGAGCTGATCTCGGGTGAGGAAGCCATCGGCGAGGCGATCGCGGCGCTGTGATCACCCAGGCATCGAGAGAGATCGCCGTCTTCAGCGGCAGCGCCCACCCCGAGCTCGCCGAAGAGATCTGCCAGCACCTCGGCGTGCCACTGCGGCCGGTCGAGATCCAGCGGTTCGCCAACGACTGCCTCGAGGTGCAGCTGCAGGCGAACTGCCGCGAGCGGGACGTCTTCATCATCCAGCCGCTGGTCAAACCGGTGCAGGAGCACCTGGTCGAGCTGCTGCTGATGCTCGACGCGGCCCGCGGCGCCTCGGCGTCGCGCATCACCGCCGTGATGCCGCACTACTCGTACGCGCGCTCGGACAAGAAGGACGCGCCGCGCATCTCCATCGGCGGCCGCCTGGTCGCCGACCTGCTGGTGACGGCCGGGGCGAGCCGGGTGCTCGCGATGACCCTGCACTCGCCGCAGGTCCACGGCTTCTTCAGCGTCCCGGTGGACCACCTGCACGCGCTGCAGGAGCTGGCCAAGCACTTCCGGCAGTACGACCTTTCGCGCGCCACCGTCGTCTCGCCCGACCTGGGCAACGCGAAGGAGGCGTCGCACTTCGCGCGGCTCCTCGGCGTCCAGGTCGCGGCCGGCGCGAAGGAGCGCTTCCCGGACGACCGCGTCCAGATCACCTCCGTGATCGGCGAGATCACCGGCCGCGACGTGATCGTGCTCGACGACGAGATCGCCAAGGGCAGCACGGTGCTGGAGCTGCTGGACCGGCTGGCCGAGCTGCACCCCCGGTCGATCCGCGTCGCCTGCACGCACGGGCTGTTCGCGGCGAAGGCCATCGAGCGCATCGGCAGCCGGCCGGAGGTGCTGGAGATCGTCTGCACCAACACGGTCCCGGTGCCCGAGGAAGAGCGCACCGAGAAGCTGAAGATCCTCTCGATCGCGCCGGCGATGGCCGAGGCGATCCGCCGGATCCACAACGGCGAATCGGTCTCGGCGCTGTTCTAAGCCGGGCCGAGCACCCGGTCCAGGTAGGTGTTGGTGAAGACCCCGTTCGGGTCGGTTTCCTTGCGCACGCGCAGGAAGTCGTCGAAGTGCGGGTAGCGCGAGCGGAGGACGCCGGCGTCGAGGTCGTGCATCTTGCCCCAGTGCGGGCGGCCGCCGACCGCGCCGGCGATCTTCTCGAACGCGCTGAAGTACTCGCGGTAGGGCATGCCGGTGAACTGGTGGATGGCGATGTAGGCGGAGTCGCGGCCCTGCGCGGTCGACAGCCAGATGTCGTCGGCGGCGGCGACCCGCACCTCGACCGGGAACATCACCGGGTCCTTCAGCGTCGGGACTACCGCGCGTAGTTCGGCGAGCACGTCGAGCACTGATTCACGTGGAACAGCGTATTCCGTTTCGGTGAACCGGACGTTGCGCGCCGTGACGAAGACCCGGTGCGAGATGTCGCTGTACTCGCGCGCGGAGAGGACGTTCGACGCGAAGCTGCCGAGCGACGGCACCAGCTTCGGCATCAGCCGTCCGGTCCGGCAGAGCCCGCCGAAGGCGACGTTTTCCATGATCCGGTAGTCGACGAACTCGCGCACCTTGCTCAGCGGCTCGGCCGTCTCGCACCGGTTGTTGCGCTTGACCAGGGCGTTCTTGCCGTACGGGAACCAGTAGAACTCGAAGTGCTCGTTCTCGTCGGCGAAGTCGTGGAAGCCCTCGAGGACCTGCTCGAGCGGCTCCGGTCGTTCCTGAGCTCGGAGGACGAAGGACGGCTCGCACTGGAGCGTCACCGTCGTCAGCACGCCGATCGCGCCCAGCCCGACGCGGGCGGCGGCGAAGAGGTCGGGCTTCTCCTCGGCCGAGCAGGTGACGACGGAGCCGTCCGCGAGGACGAGTTCGAGCGCGACGACCTGGGTGGCCAGGCCGCCGAGCTTCGCGCCGGTGCCGTGCGTGCCGGTGGAAATCGCGCCGGCCACGGTCTGTGCGTCGATGTCGCCGAGGTTGGTCATGGCCAGCCCGAGCGCGTCGAGGGCAGCGTTGAGCTCCCGGAGCGTGGTGCCCGAGCGGACGGTGACGTGCCCGGTCTCGAGGTCGGCCCGCTCGACGCCGGTCCAGTGCCGCAGGTCGAGCGCGTCGGAGTCGGCGACGGCGATGGCGGTGAAGGAGTGGCCGCTGCCCCACGGCCGCACGGTGCGGCCGGCCGCGGCGATGCTCGCGACCGTCGCCGCGATCTCGGCCGCCGTGCGCGGCTGGTGAACGTGCTGCGGCGAGGCGGACGCCGTGCCCGCCCAGTTGGTCCACCGGGTCATGCGCGCGCACCCTTCATCCGTGAGTGCCCGAAACAGTAAGTGAATAGTATTCGCGTTTCAAGCCTTCGTGTCGTACTTTAGACCTCGTGACCAGTGCGACGGTGTACGACTTGGCGACCAAGGACCTCGATCCACCCTTGGCCGTGGTCGACTTGGCGGCCTTCGACGCGAACGCCGCCGACCTCCGCCGCCGCGCGGCGGGCAAGCCGATCCGCGTGGTCAGCAAGTCGGTGCGGTGCCGGGTGCTGCTGGAGCGGGCGCTGATGATGCCGGGCTTCGAGGGCCTGATGTGCTACTCGCTGGCGGAAGCGATCTGGCACGCGGAGCTGGGCACGACCGATGACATCGTCGTCGCGTACCCGACGGCCGACCACGAAGCCCTCCGCCGCTTGGCGGCGTCCGAGAAGGCTCGCGCGGCGATCGCGATCATGGTGGATTCGCCCGAGCACCTCGACCTGGTGGACGCGGCGCTCGGCCACAGCCACCCGGAGATCCGCGTGTGCCTGGAGCTGGACGCATCCTGGCGCCCCTTGCCCGGCATCCACGTCGGCACGCGCCGGTCCCCGATCTTCACCCCCAAGCAGGCGGCGGCGTTCGCCCAGCAGGTGCTGGCCCGCCCGGGCTTCCGCTTGGTGGGCGTGATGGCGTACGAGGGCCAGATCGCCGGCCTCGGTGACGCGTCCGGCAACCGGGCGAAGAGGGCAGTGGTGGGCTGGATGCAACGCCGATCGGCGGCCGAGCTGGCCCGCCGCCGCGGCGCCGCGGTCCGCGCGGTCCAGGCGGTGACGCCCCTGGAGTTCGTCAACGGAGGCGGAACGGGCAGCCTGGAGTCCACGGGCGCGGACGCGGTGGTGACGGAGATAGCGGCGGGCTCGGGCTTGATCGGCCCCACGCTTTTCGACGCCTACACAAGGTTCAAGCCCCGCCCGGCGGCGCTGTTCGCCTTGCCGGTGGTCCGCCGCCCGACCCGCAGGATCGCCACGCTCTACTCGGGCGGCTACATCGCCTCGGGCCCCACGGGACCTTCCCGCCAGCCGACGCCGTACCTGCCGGCGGGCTTGAAGTTCCTCGGCTTCGAGGGAGCGGGCGAAGTCCAGACCCCGGTAACGGGCCGAGCGGCCCGGACTCTGCAGCTGGGCGACCGAGTTTGGTTGCGTCACGCGAAGGCGGGGGAGCTGGCGGAGAGGTTCACCCATTACCACTTGGTGATGGGCGACCGAGTTGAACGAACAGTCCCGACCTATCGCGGCGAGCACCAGAACTTCAGCTGACGTCAGCGGAAGAAATCGATCTTGTTCAGTGGCCCGGTGAACTCACCGTAGAAGTCGTGCGCCGGCTCGCCGCGGCAGGAGGCGAGCAGGAATTCGGTGAGTCAGTAGCACTGCTCCCGGTTGAGGCGCAGGTACTCGTTGACGAACAGGGCGGGATAGCGATCGGCGAAGGCCTAGTAGTCACCCGGAAGCGCAAGCCCCAGCTGCCGCTCGACCGCCACCCAGTCGACGGGTATCGGATCGATGTCCGGTGGCCCGAGCACCTGCGCCAACTCGTCGACCACTGCCCCCACACCAGCTCCCGTCTCGCATGATCAGGACTGTTGTAGCCCGCGGGTCGCCCCGCCGCCCCCCAGCCCGGGTGACCCTATTACTGGGCGCTCATCCACCAGCCGTTCGTGCGTCGCTCGCGGCTCGGTGCCCGCCACCCCGAAGCCCGATTGTGACTACGGCCGGCAGTACCGGGTCAAGGCGGGAAAGATGCCTTGACCCGGCACTACCGGCCGTGTTCTGGCTTCGGATCGGGGTTGCGGGGAGGTCTGGGCGGTGTGCCGGTCCTGCTTCAACCTTGCGATCGCCGCGGTCCGGCATGTGCGCCGCAGCCACCAAGGCCCGAAAAACGCCCCCGCCCTCCCGGGGGGCGTCCCACGTCCAGTCTATCGGCCCCCACCGACAACCCACCCCGGAACCACAACGTTGTCCACAGCTACACCGAACTGTGGACAACTCCTGTGGACAGCTAAGACCGCTCTCCGAACCGAGCCGCGAGATACCCCTTAACCACGTACTTCGCCTCAGCCACGATCTTCTCGTCCCCGCTCGGCTCCCGCCGGAAAGCCAGCTTCATCAACGCGTCAGCCACCTCGTTCGCGATCGTGATCGCGAACCGCAGATCCTCCACCGGCCGGTCCACCTGGGTGGCCACGAGATCCGTCAGCGAATCCACGATCACCGCGTTGTTGTCGCGCGTCTCGTCGAGCAACTGCCGGTCGATGATGTCGCCGAAGTGGACCTTCGAAAAGCCCGGCACCGTGCGGTGCATCTCCAGGTAGATGTCGAGGATCGAGTCCACGACGTCCCACCAGTGCTCCGGCCCCAGCTGCTTGAGGCGCTCGTTCACCGCGCCCACGAAGCGCTCGAGGTTGCGGGCCGTCAACGCCTGGACGACCGCTCTCTTGTCCGGGAAGAACTGGTACAGCGAACCCACGGCGACCCCGGCCCGCTTGGCGATCAGCGTCGTCGTCAGCGCGTCGTAACCGAGCTCGTCGATCAACGCCGCGCTCGCGTCGAGCATCTGCTCGACCCTCTTCGCGCTTCGCTGCTGGACCGGCTGGCGGCGTAGGGGGGTGGCTTCTGCCGGCACCTTCGCGGCCTGGATGTCGGACACGGCGCTCCTCCTCGTCTGATCTGGGACTTTATCGTGCCGACGGGCTTCCCCACGGACGAGTGACCACCTAGTATATGAGAACTTTTCATGTTCACCCGTACGGGTGCCCTGACGAAGGGGTCAGCAGCCGGTGCAGAACCCGAACTTCCCGCCCGACTTCCTCTGGGGTGTTTCGACATCGGCGTACCAGATCGAAGGCGCCACCAGCGAAGGTGGGCGCGGACCGTCCATCTGGGACACGTTCACCGCGACCGAGGGCAAGATCGCGCGCGGTGAACAAGCAAACGTAGCCGCCGACCACTACCACCGCTACCCGGAAGACATCGCGCTGATGGCGGAACTCGGCGTCGGGGCCTACCGGATGTCCATCGCCTGGCCGCGGATCCAGCCCGACGGCAAAGGCGCCCCCAACCCCGAAGGCCTCGGCTTCTACGACAAGCTGATCGACGCCGTCTGCGAAGCCGGCATCGCCCCCGCCGTCACGCTCTACCACTGGGACACCCCACAGGCCATCGAAGACGAGGGCGGCTGGCTCTCCCGGGCGACCGCTGAGCGCTTCGCCGAATACGCCCAAATCATCGGGGAACGCTTCGCCGATCGGGTGAAACTGTGGATTCCGCTCAACGAGCCCATGGTCATGTCCATCTTCGGCTACGGCATCGGCGAGTACGCGCCCGGCAAAGTCCTCCTGCTCGACGCCATCCCGACCGCGCACCACCAGAACCTCGCGCACGGCCTCGCCGTCCAGGCCCTCCGCGCCGCCGGTGCCACGAACATCGGCACGGCCAACAACCACTCGCCCATCTGGCCCGCGGACGACGACGCCCACGACGCCGCCGACTACCTCGACGCGCTGCTCAACCGGCTCTACGCCGACCCCATGCTGCTCGGCACCTACCCCGAACAGCTGCACGCGCACCTCCCCGCCGGGTTCGCCGACGACCTGCCCACCATCGCGCAGCCGCTCGACTTCTACGGCGTCAACTACTACGAGCCGCAGGGGGTCGCCAAGCCGGGGCCGGACAACCCGCTGCCCTTCGAGCTGCGCGACATCGAGGGCTACCCGATGACGACGAACGCCTCGCCGATCGTCCCGCACGCCCTGCGCGAGCTGCTGCTCGACTTCCACCACCGCTACCAGGACAAGCTCCCGCCGATCCAGATCACCGAGAACGGCTGCAGCTTCGCCGACGAAGTCGCCGAAGACGGCGGGGTCCACGACCCCGAACGCATCGACTTCCTGCACAGCCACCTCGTCGCGCTGCGCGAGGCGATGGACGCCGGTGTCGACGTCCGTGGCTACCTCTGCTGGTCCCTGATGGACAATTTCGAGTGGTCCAAGGGGTACGCGCCGCGCTTCGGCCTGGTGCACGTCGACTACGAGACCCTGCGGCGGACGCCGAAGGACTCGTTCCACTGGTACCGGAAGCTGGTGCGGCATGAGTGAGCTTGCGAACGAATCGGGCCGGCGCGTGAGTGAAACGACCGAGACCCCGCCGGAGGCGCTCGCCGAGCCCACCACCCGGGTGCGGCCCGGCTGGATGAGCCTGCTGTTCTTCGCGAACATCGCGTTGTGGCTCGGCGTCTACGCGCCGATCCAGGTGCTGCTGCCGAAGCAGGCCGAACTGCTCGACCAGGTGAACAAGGAAACCGCGCTCGGGCTGGTGATGGGCTTCGGCGCGGCGGTGGCGCTGGTCGCCAACCCGGCGATCGGGCTGCTGTCCGACCGGACCTGCTCCCGGTTCGGACGGCGGCACCCGTGGACCGTCGGCGGCGCGCTCGTCGCCGCCGTCGGGCTGGCGGTGCTGGCGCTCGCGCCGAACGTCGCCGTGATGATCGCCGGCTGGTGCCTCGTGCAGGGCGGCCTGAACGGCATGCTCGCCGCGCTCATGGCGGCCTTGCCCGACCGCGTCCCGGTGCAGCAGCTGGCCGTGGTCGGCGGCCTGGTCGGCATCGCGCAGATGCTCGGGACGGTGCTGGGCGCGGTCGTGGTCGTCGTCGTGCTCGGTATCGCGGGCCTGCCGCTGGCCTACGTGGTCTGCGCCGGGATCGTGCTGGTCGGCGCCGCGTTCTTCGTGCTCCGGACGCCGGACGCGCGGCTGCCGGTCGAGTTCCGCCCGCCGTGGGTGCTGCGCCAGGTGCTGCGCGACTTCTGGGTTTCCCCGCGGAGGTACCCCGACTTCGCGTGGGCCTGGAGCTGCCACTTCATGATCAACCTCGGCAACGCGTTCGGGACGCTCTACCTCTTGTTCTTCCTCCAGGACGCGGTGCACTACCCGGACCCGGAAAACGGCCTGCTGATCATGATGGGCCTGTACGGCGTCGCACTCGTCGCCGGCGCCGCGCTCGCCGGGCACTTCTCCGACAAGTCCGGACGGCGCAAGCCGTACGTCCTGCTGGCGTCCGGGGTGATGGCTCTGGCCGCTCTGCTGCTGGTCGTCTGGCAGAACTGGCCGGTCGCGCTCGCCGCGTCCCCGCTGCTCGGCGTCGGTTTCGGGGCGTACATGGCGGTCGCTCTCGCGATGCTGACGCAAGTGCTCCCGGCGGCGCAGAACCGCGCCAAGGACTTCGGGATCATCAACATCGCGAACTCACTGCCGCAGGTGGTGGCCCCGCTGGTGACGCCGCTGGTGCTCACCTACCTGGGTGGCTATCCGGGGCTCTTCGCGGCTTCGGCGATCGCGACGCTCCTGGCGTCGGTGCTCGTGCTGCGCGTGAAGGCGGTGCGCTAGGAGTTGGAACCGCGGGCCGGTGCCGGTCGGGGGAGGGGAGTGCAACGGCACCGGCCCGCGGAATTCGGGGGCCGCTCAACGGCGAGCCACGAGCGCGATCACCTGCATGATCGCTGCTTCGTGTGTTGATCAATCTAGCGGGGGATTACCGCCTGGGCTAGGGCTAACGCGGAAATTTTTCGATTAATCGCGGTGGGGACCGGTGTGTTGGCCGAGGACTGGTTCGCGCTGCTCGGGGGTGCGGGCGAAACAGCCCTCGGCCGAGGCGAGTGCCGACACGGGTCCGATGGGGCGATCGGCCGGCCGTGGCTCGCCGGTCTTGGGGGTCAGGCCGTGACCGCTCGGCGCGGGTTCACCAACGCGTGGCGACCGGTGGTCTCGGCCGCGGTGGGCGGCGCCGGGTGGGCCGTGACGGGGCTCTTGCGGCGGCCCTGCAGGCGCCGGTCCGTCGCGGACTGTTGCTGCGGGGCCAGTCCGCCGGCCACCAGGTGTTCGTGCGCGACCTGCCAGACCGAGCACGGCGCCTTGCAGCGGTGCCACCGGGTCGAGCAGGTCGGGCAGTCGCCGCGCTCGTCGGGCTCGTGCATCTTCAGCATCGCGCGCCACGCCTCGGTCAGCCGGGGCAGTTCGGAACGCGCGACCGAGACGAGCGACTGGGCGTCGGCGCGGTTCGCCAGGTCGGTCAGCATGTCGAGGCGCTCCCAGACCGCGTTGCGGAGGACCTGCCCGAGTACCTGATCCATGTCAGCTCACCGTTACCTTTCCGCCATCTTGGCGGCTTCGTTGAGCGCGGCGCGCAGCTGTCCGAGCTGGCCGGACGTCAACCGCGCGGTCTCACCGGGAGGCGAGACCAGTACCACCTGGTTGTCTTCGACGAACACCGTCACCGCACGCTCGCGGCTGATGAGGTCGCCGCACTGCACGCGCCACACGAGCTGACCGCCCTCGTAGTGGCGGACGCTCGCGGTGCGGGGGTCCACCGCGGCGGCCGGGGTGACGGGGCGGACGGCGGGGGCGGGGGAGACCATCGCCGTCCGCACGGCGCGGGTGGCCGTGCCGGCATGTCCCCCTGCGAACGAGTCCACGAACTCCACGCCCTTCTCCGCTCTGTCGAAAGTCTCCGAAGATGCCTTCTGCAACATCGCCTTGTCACAACGCTGCGGTTTTCGTAGCTCTCCGTGATCGCTACCGGTGTGCGGCCGGTGACGGAGATCTGACAACTACAGTGAGGTGAAACCGGGTGCGATAGAAGGTGGAATCGGCGTCATAGCGGTGACTGGGCGCGGTTCCACGGTAAGCGGTCAGCGAACTTCGCCCCGACCGATCAGGGCACCAGTTCGGCTGTTCACACGGTTCCGCAGGTTTGCCTACGCTGTTTGACAGACGCCCGACCGGACAGTGGAGGGGGCGCGATGGACGCCAGTAACGGTGGCAGTGCCGAAGCCCGGCAGAGCCACGCAGTTCCCGCTGACGCGTGGGAGCAGCCGGAGATGAGAACGGCTCTCGCGTCACGCGAGATCAGCGCCGTGTACCGGCTCCTGCGCAAGCACGGTGTCTCGCAGCGCCAGATCGCCGCGATGACCGGCCAGTCCCAGTCCGAGGTGTCGGAGATCCTCAAGGGTCGCCAGGTCATGGCCTACGACGTGCTCACGAGGATCGCCGATGGCCTGGGCGTCCCCCGTGGGTACATGGGCCTCGCCTACGACGAGGCCACGGCGATACGGGTCGTCGGCTCCGCCGACGGCCAGCAGGCTGAGGAGGACGAGTCCGTGAAGCGACGGAGGTTCCTCGCGCACGCTGCCCAGGTCACGATGGGTGCGGCGGTGTTCGGTCCGGAATCGGGCACCTGGGCGGCCGGGCCGGCCAGGACGCCGGCGCCCGGGCGCATCGGGATGACCGACGTCCGCCAGGTCGAAGCCGCGACGCGGGCGCTCCGGGCGCTCGACTACCAGTACGGCGGCGGCTTCTGCCGCGACGCCGTCGTGGCCCAGCTGTCCTGGGGCCAGCAGATGCTCGAAGCGCACGGCACCGACATGGTGAAGAACCGGCTGTACGTGGCGCTCGCCGACCTCCACTCGCTGGCCGGCTGGACGTCGTTCGACACCGGGCTGATGGACTCCGCCCGCGGCCACTTCGCGAACGCGCTCGACCTGGCCAAGCAGGGTGACAACCACCCGCTGGTGGCCAACGTGCTCTACCGCATGGGCCGCGTCTACCTGCACCAGGACGCCCCGAACGACGCGCTGAAGCTGTTCCAGCTGGGCCAGATCGCCGCTCAGGAAAGCGGTTCCGAGCTGGCCGTCTCCGTGCTCTGCGCCAACGAGGCCTGGGCCTACGCGATGATGGGCAACGAAGAGCAGGCGGTGAAGCTGCTCGGCCGGAGCAAGGACGAGTTCGAGCGCGCCAACCTGGCCGAAGCCGAGTCGTGGGTGAAGTTCTTCACCGAGACCGACGTCTACGCCATGGTCGGCACCGTCCACACGGTCCTCGCGCAGAAGAACGCCGAGCACACCAAGTACGCGATCCCCGCGCTGACCAGGGCCGTCGAGTCCTACGACGACGAGATGGCCCGCTCCAAGACCTTCATGCTGAGCGCGCTCGCCACCAACCACCTGCTGGACGGCGACCTCGACCACGGCGCCAAGGTCGGCGGCAAGGCCATCGACTGCGCCGAGGGCATCAAGTCCGAGCGGGTCAAGGACCGGATGCGGCCGCTGCAGGAAGAGGCCGAGCGCCGCCGCAACAACGCCGACGCCCGTGACCTCGCCGACCGCCTCCACGCTTTCTACGCCGCCTGACGCCGAAGGCGCCGGCGCGGTTTTGGACGGCCGGTTCACCGCGGAGAAGCTGCGTGCCGTGCTGGCCGGGACCAGCGCGCTGCTGGGCCTCGACCCGGCAGGTGCGCGGCTGCTGCGGTTCACCAACAACGCGGTGTACGCGCTGGTCACGGCCCCGTTCGTGATCAGGATCGTCGGCTCGACCCAGCTGCGGCACCGCGTCGGCACGGTCGTGCGGGTGGCCCGGCACTTCGAGCGCCACGGCGTCCCCGCGATCCGGCTCGTCGACGGCATCGAGCAGCCACTGGAGGTCGGCGGGCACCTGGTGACCGTGTGGCACCAGGTGCCGAGCATCGGCCGGGCCGCGACGTCGCTCGACCTCGCCCGGCTGCTGCGCCAGGTGCACGCGCTGGCCCCGCCGCCCGGCCTCGCCGAGTGGGCGCCGTTCGCCGCGGTGCGGGCCCGGGTGTCCGACGCCGAGGAGCTCGGCGACGCCGACCGGGAGTTCCTGCTCGACCGCTGCGCCGAGCTCGAAGCCGAGCTGGCCGAGCTGGCGTTTCCGCTGCCCAGGGGCCTGGTCCACGGCGACGCCTACCCCGGCAACGTCATCCCGGGCCCGGACGGCCCGGTCCTCTGCGACTTCGATTCCTCGTGCGTCGGCCCGCCGGAATGGGACCTGACGCCGCTGGCGGTCGGCCGCGAGCGGTTCGGCGACCCGCCGGTGCGCTACCGGACGTTCGCCGCGGCGTACGGCTTCGACGTGACGTCCTGGCCCGGCTTCGCCGTGCTCCGGGGCATCCGCGAGCTGAAGCTGACGACCAGCGTGCTGCCGATCCTGCGCAGCCGGCCGCAGGTCCGTCCGGAGCTCTACCGCCGGTTGACCGACCTCCGGAACGGGCGCACCGACTCGCGGTGGACGCGTTACCGCTGACCGTCATCTGTCACTTCGTGTGACCGGAACCACAGCCTGCACGTGCATTCGCCGACGGCAAATGACCGTTCGTCGTATCCGAAAGGCGGCCCGCTCTGGGTAGAAAGTTCGGTCCGACCGGTCGCCCCTAATGGGTCACCGCTCATTCCAATGCGCAAGTTGCAGCTACTCGCCGTGACGTCCAACCGGCTCTCACCTGCGGAGACGACGATCAGGACGCCACGACCGGCGCCCGCGTCAGCACGACGGCGAACCCGAACGCCAGGCCCATCACGGTCAGCTCGAGCGTCGCCCACGCGGCGAGTGCCGTCCGGTCGTGCCGGACGATCCGCGGCATCAGGCGCCAGCGGACGTTCGCTCCCAGCACCGCGATGACGCCGGTGCAGACGAGCTTCAGCACGAGCAGCTGCCCGTACGGCGTCGTGAAGACGGCCGCCCAGAAGCCGATGGTCGGGTTGAGCGAGATCTCGACCAGTCCGTTGAACAGCCCGGTCGCCGCCGAGAGGACCAGGCAGAGCGTCGCGAGCTTCGAAAACCGCGGCAGCGCGTGCGCCAGCAGCGTCCGGTTCGCCACCAGGAGCACGGTCATCGCGCCGAGCCCGCCGGTCCAGGCGACGGCGCTCATGACGTGCAGCTCCATCGAGATCATCGTGTAGTCGTGGTAGTTCCAGTTCGACGCGTGCCCGGTGACCGGCAGCGGCAGCAGCGCGAACAGGCCGAGCCCGACGCGGACCTCGGCGGGCACCTTCTCGCCGAACCGCAGCGCCAGCGCGCCGATCCCGGCGTGGACCAGCGCCAGCACGGCGACGATGACGAGCGCCTTCCCGGCGCCGACGTCGGCGATGTACCGGCCGATGTCGGACGCCGCCAGCGTCGGCGAGCCCGGCTTGTACTCCGCGGTCTGCAGGATCAGCGCGACGACCGCGGCCGTCGCCCAGACCAGCGCCGCCGCGACTCCCGCCGGGCGGGCCAGCCGCATCACCGGCTCGGTCAGCTTCGGCCGGTCGTAGCCGACGAGCACGGACAGCAGCGCGAGACCGATGGTGGTGACCGCGGCCAGGTCGAGCAGGACCCGGACGACCGGGATGGCCGCCGAGACCACCGCGCTGGGCTCCACCACGCCGGGTACCGGGGTGGTGGACATGAGCGCGACGCCGATCAGGGCGCCGAGCAGGCCCGCCGTCACGACGCAGAGCAGCGTCGAATAACGGGGTTTCGCGGCGGCCTCGGCCTGGGTCATCAGTTCTTCTCTTCGATCTTGCCGCCGGAGCGCAGGGCCACCGTCAGCCCGATGGCCAGCAGCACGACGGCGCCGGCGATCCAGACCCAGATCGGCACCCCGGTGGACGACGACTGCGGCGCCGCCGACGAGGAGCCGCCCGGCGACCGGGCCGCATCGACGGTCGCCGGCGTGCCGGTGCCCGCCGCGGTCAGGGTGAAGCTGAGCTCCCCGGTCACCGGGTGGCCGTCCGCGGACAGCACCCGGTAGCCGACGGTGTACTTCCCGGCCGGTCCGAGCGGCCGCAGTGGCGCGCTGATGACGTTGTTCACCACGGTGATCGGCCCCTCGGCCCACTGGCCGCCGCCGGGTCCGGTCACCGCGATCTGGTTGACGTCCGCGCCCTGCACGTACTGGTCGAAGGTCAGGCTGAGCTTCGCCGGGCCGGCGGCGACGGACGAGCCGTTCGCCGGGTCCGAGGAGATCAGCACGTTGTGCGCCAGCGCCGGGGTGGCCGTGCCGAGCACGGCCACCGCGGTCAACGCCAGCGCGACGAGCACACCGCGCATTTAGCTGTTGCCTCCCGACTTGGCCGTGGCCTTGCGGGCCCGGATGGTCGCGCCGGCCCCGACGCCGAGGCCGATGGCGCCGACGAGCAGGCCTGCCCCGCCGAGCCAGCGGGCCGTGCTGTCGGACGCCGCCGCGGCTTCAGTGTGCTCCCCGGTGGTGGTGGCGGTGTTCGCGGCCATGCCGTGCTCGTCGCCTTCGGACTTGGCGGCCAGCTTCACGGCCGGGGCCGGGTGCTCCGGCTCCTCGCCGCCGGGCGGGGTCGCCTGGTTCCAGTCGACGACCTTGCCGTCGCTGTAGGTCTGGTGGGCCGGGAACTCCACCTGGTCCACGTTCGGCAGGGGGCCGAAGCTCACCGAGAACTCCTGGTAGTCGGTGGCCTTGAGCTCGCTGCCCGGCTGCGCGGTCCAGGTGACCGCGGTGACGGCTTCGGTGATCTGCGTCCCGTTGTCCTTGGTGATCGGGGCGGGCAGCTTCGACTTCGTCACCTGGGCGGTCCAGCCGGGGACCGGCTTGGTCCGCACCGAGCCGATGCCGTAGTCCGCCTTGAAGTCGACGACGACCTTCGTCGTGGTGACGGGGTCCTTCTCCTCGCTGGGCACGCGGAAGACGATCGCCGCGTAGCCGCCCTTCGTGGGCTGCGGGCCGTAGACGTTGGCGGTGACGTGCGCGGACGCGACGCCCGTGCCGAGGAGACCGGCGACACCGACGGTGGCGGCGAGGAAACCGGCGCGCTTGAAGACGTGCTGGGACATGGGTTCACTCCTGATGAACACAAGAAGGGACAGCGGACTCGGGGGTCCGCTGGTTCGGGGGACGAGCTGGGTTTCAGGAGTGAGCGGGCGGGCCGCGCCGCCCGTGGATCCGGCGCAGGTCGACGCCGACGAGGTGGTCCGGACCGGCCGCGCGGGCCGGGACGAGCGCGGGCGCCGCGGACGGCACCGGCAGCGGGGTGAGCAGCCGCGGCATGATCGCGCGCAGCACGGCCAGCACCGTGAGCAGCATCGTGTCCGCGTGGGCGAGCAGCAGCGCGGTGAGCACCGTGGCGACGGCGTGCGCGAGGGTCATGGCGAGCCCGCTCGGCCCGGGCACGGCGTACATGTCGTGGTGGCCGGCGAGCGTGGTGAGCAGCAGGTGCATCACCAGCTGGGCGGCGCCGAGCAGGGCGATCGTGGCGACCGGTCCGCGCGCCTTGCGGGCGAGCGCGGCCGCGGTCCAGCCGAACAGCCCGGTGAGCAGGACGGTCATCGCCGGGTCCGGCAGGCCGCCGTCGGCGATCCGGTGTGCCGTGACGGAGAGCGTGCCCGCGCTCACGGCCAGCAACGTCCCGCGGGTAGCGCCGAGTACGGCGGGACGCCGTGCCGGATCGCTCATGAGGAGCAGCCTAAGGGACCTGCTCCGGCGTGAGCGTGTGATCCCGTGAAGTGAGCACACACCGAGTTCACGGGCCCCGGGCCGCCGTGGTTCAGGCGATCTGTTGCCGATCCGGGCCGACTGGGCCACGGTGGGCCGGAGACAGGGGGTTTCGAACAGTTGTTGCGTGGGTACTGAGCCGTCGGTCAGGAACTAGCCCGTTCGGGTGAAGGGCCGGCGCGAAGGGCGGGAGAGCGGACACGGATGAACCTCTTCGACTACATCTCCGACCGGGCGAGCAAGCTGTGGCTGGAGGCCTACCTGCACACCAGCATGGTGGTGCAGTGCACGATCATCGCCGCGGTCCTCGGCGTGCTGATCGGGGTCGCGGTCTACCGCAGCCCGATCGGTTCGGCGGTGGCCACGGCGCTGGCGAGCACGATCCTGACGGTCCCGTCGTTCGCACTCCTGGGCCTGCTGATCCCGATTTCGGGGCTCGGCCCGACGACCGCCGTGATCGCGCTGGTGCTCTACGGCCTGCTGCCGATCGTCCGGAACACCATCGTCGGGCTCGACGGCGTCGACCCGGCGGTCACCGACGCCGCGCGCGGCATCGGGATGAGCCGCTTCGGCGTGCTCACCCGGGTCGAGCTGCGGCTGGCCTGGCCGGCGATCCTCACCGGCATGCGGGTGGCCACGCAGATGCTGATGGGCATCGCCGTGATCGCCGCCTACGCGAAGGGCCCCGGCTTCGGCGCTGAAGTCTTCTCCGGGCTCACGAACGCGGGGAGCACGAACTCCCTCAACCAAGCCGTCACCGGCACGGTCGGGGTGGTCATCCTCGCCCTGCTGCTCGACGGCGTCTACGTCCTGATCAAGCGCTTGACCGTCTCTAGGGGTGTCCGTGGCTGAGAACGAGGAAGTCTCCGGCGTCGAGATCGAGCTCGCGCACGTGACCAAGCGCTACCCCGGGACCCGCACCCCGGCGGTCGACGACTTCTCGATGGTCGTGCCCGCCGGCAAGATCGTCGTCTTCGTCGGCCCGTCCGGCTGCGGTAAGACCACGACCATGCGGATGATCAACCGGCTGATCGAGCCGACGTCCGGCCGGATCACCATCGGCGGCGAGGACGCGCTGAAGCTCGACGTCGACACGCTGCGCCGTCGCATCGGCTACGCCATCCAGCAGGCCGGGCTGTTCCCGCACTTCACCGTCGCGCAGAACATCGCGGTGGTGCCGGGGCTGCTCGGCTGGGACAAGAAGAAGGTCAACGACCGGGTCGAGGAGATGATGGACCTGGTCGGGCTCGACCCGGCCGACTTCCGCGACCGCTTCCCGCGCCAGCTCTCCGGCGGCCAGCAGCAGCGCGTCGGCGTGGCGCGGGCCCTGGCCGCGGACCCGCCGGTGCTGCTGATGGACGAGCCGTTCGGCGCGGTCGACCCGATCACCCGCGGCAACCTGCAGGACGAGCTGCTGCGGCTGCAGAGCGAGCTGAAGAAGACGATCGTGTTCGTCACGCACGACTTCGACGAGGCCGTGAAGCTGGGCGACAAGATCGCGGTGCTCGGCAACCAGTCGACGATCCTGCAGTACGACACCCCGGAAGCGATCCTGGCGAACCCGGCCGACGACACGGTCGCGGGCTTCGTGGGCGCGGGCGCGTCGCTGAAGCAGCTGACGTTGCTGCGCGTCCGCGACGTCGAACTGCAGCAGGACGCGCTCACCGTGACCGTCGACGAGTCGCCCGCTTCGGTGCGGGAGAAGCTCCAGTCGTCGCGCAAGCACTTCGCGCTGGTGCTGGACGCGCGCCGCCGTCCGACGCGGTGGGTGCACGTCCGGGAGCTCACGTCGGCGACGTCGCTGGCCGACCTCGGCAAGCCGCTGCGCGACATCGTCAGCCTGCAGTCGACGCTGCAGGACGCGCTCGAGGCGATGCTCGCCGAGGGCGGGTCGGTGCCGGTCACCGGCGCGCGCGGCGAGTACGCGGGCACCATCCAGCTGGACACGGTGATCGCGACCATCCAGCAGCTGCGCGACGAGCACACGAACGGTGAAGAGGTGCCCGCATGACGGCGGCCGTCGACACCGGCTTCAGCACCGAGTCCGGCTCGCGGCGCGCCGAACGCGTCCGGCTGTTCGCCCAGCCGGTCGCCGTGCTGGTGATCGTCGCGGTGACGCTGGTTTCGGTGTTCTCCAGCGGGCTGAACGCGACGGAGAAGGAGACGCTCAACGCGTCCACGCTGCTCACGGCGTTGTGGGACCACCTGCTGATGACGCTCGTGGTGACGGCGATCGTGGTGCTGGTCGCGGTGCCGCTCGGGATACTGGTGACCCGGCCGTGGGCGCGGTTCCTGGCGCCGATCTTCCTGGCCGTCGCCAACATCGGCCAGGCCGCGCCGGCGCTGGGCGTGCTGGTGCTGTGGTTCATCATCACCGGCTCGACCGGCGGGATCTGGGTGGCGGCGCTGCCGCTGGCGTTCTACTCGCTGCTGCCGGTGCTGCGGAACACGATGGTCGGCATCCAGCAGGTGGACCCGGCCCTGATCGACGCCGGCCGCGGCATCGGGATGTCGGCGGGCGCGGTGCTGTGGCGCGTCGAGCTCCCGCTGGCCGTCCCGCTGATCCTGGCCGGCCTCCGAACGTCCCTGGTGCTGGCGGTGGGCACGGCGACGTTCGGCATGTTCGTCAACGCCGGCGGCTTCGGCCTGCTCATCGACACCGGCTACAAGCTGAACCTGACCCCGGTGCTGGTGACCGGCTCGGTGCTGGCGGTCGCGCTGGCCCTGCTGGTCGACTGGCTGGGCGCGGTCGCCGAACAGTACTTCGGACCGAAGGGACTGCGATGAAACTCCGGCGACTGGCCGTCGTGGCGCTGCTGGGCGTGACGTTGTCGTCCTGCGGGCTGACGGTCAACCAGGCGGTCCCGTACGACATCAAACCCGGCTCGATCCAGCCGATCCCGGCGCTGCAGGGGGTGAAGGTGACGGTGGGGTCGAAGGACTTCACCGAGAACATCATCCTGGCGTACATGGCCGAGATGGCCCTGACGGCCGCGGGCGCGGACGTCGTGGACCTGTCGGACATCAAGGGGTCGAACTCGTCGCGGCAGGCGCTGCTGTCGGGCCAGACGGACGTGACGTGGGAGTACACGGGCACGGGCTGGATCAACTACCAGGGCAACGAGCTCCCGGTCCCCGGCGGCGAGAAGGCCCAGTACGAGGCGACGGCCAAGGCGGACGAGGAGAAGTTCGGCGTCACCTGGCTCAACTATTCGCCGCTGAACGACCAGTACGCGTTCGCGGTGACGGAGAAGTACGGCGCGGCCAACAACCTGAAGACGACGTCGGACCTGGCGGCGTTCATCAAGCAGAAGCCGGACCAGGCGGTGTTCTGCCTGGAGACGGAGTTCACCAGCCGCCAGGACGGCTTCCCGGCGGCGGTCAAGGCATATGGCTTCCAGAACCCGACGGTGAAGAACTTCGGCATCGGAACGATCTATTCGGCGGTGGTGAGCGGAACCTGCCCGGTGGGCGAGGTCTTCACCACGGACGGCCGGATCTCCGGGCTGAATTTGCGGGTTTTGGAGGACGACAAGAAAGCGTTCCCCCAGTACAACGCGGTGGCCACGCTCCGAACGGAGTGGCTGAAGCAGCACCCGGAGGTCCGCGGCCCGTTGGAGAAGGTGACCGCGGCGATCGACAACGAGCAGATGGTCGAACTGTGCAAGCAGGTCGACGTCGACGGCAAGGACGCAGGCAAGGTCGCCCACGACTGGATGGTCAAGAAGGGCTTCATCCAGTAGCCCGCGGGGCGCCCCCCGTTTTCCACGCTACCGGCCGGCACCGACAGTTTTGCGGTGCCGGCCGGTGCCGTCAGAGGCCGAGGCGGTTCAGCAACTGCCCCTCGAGCCGCTCCAGCTCCCCGGCCACCGCCCGGTGCACCGACTTCCGTCGCGCCGCCGGCATCCGCTCCGCCGCCCGGACCGATGCCGACAGCTGCTCCAGCGTTCCCATCGCGTCCCGCGCGAACTCCCGGTCCGCCTCCGAAGCCTTCTCCGACTTCTGCAGGTCGCGGCAGCCGTCGGCCACCCCCGCGATTCGTGCGTGCAGCGCCGCGCCCCGGCCGGTGTACTCGCCCAGCCGGTCGACCGAGACACCCAGCTTGCGCGCCTGGTAGCGGTCGTACGCCTCCCTGGCCGCGCCGGCCGCTCGCACCGCCAGCGGTGCCACCACCGGGAGCACCGCCGGGCCGAGCACCTTGGCCACCGCGACCGCGTTCTTCGCCCTCTTAGGGGTGAACCTGGCTTCACCCTCGACCTTGGCCTTGCGCGCCATGGCACCTCCTGCGACGTGTCGAGGTCGAACTTACTGGTCGCCTGGGTGGCGGGCATGTCGGCTCGGCCGTGGGAATCTAGAGTGATCTCCATGAACACCGAGGTGGTACTCGACGCGGGTGCGGTCAGCCGCTGCCGTCGCCGCGTGCACCTCGAGCACGATCCCGCCATGCGCGAGGTCCCGCTCTCGCCGCCGGACCCCACCGCGCAGCAGCGGATCGCCGACGCCACCGCGCACCGCGAGGACATCGCCGCCCGGCTGGTGGCCGCCAACGACGACCACTGGGTGAAGATCGACCGGGACCTGCCCGCCCACGAGCGCGTCGAGCAGACGCTGCAGGCCTTCGCCGAGGGCGCCCGCTACATCTGGGGCGCGCTGCTGCCGGTCGACCCGGCCGGGCACCGGCGCGGCGGCGTCGACCTGCTCGTCCGCAGCGGCCGCGGGTACGTCCCGGTGCTCGTCGTGCGCCACCGCATCACCGACCGCGGTGCCGGCGCCGTCGTCACCGAGCTGACCGACCTCGACCCGGGGCACCGCAAGGCCGACGAAGGCCGCAAGGTCCGGTCGCAGCCGCGTGACCAGCTCCGGCTCGTGCACGTCCGCCGCATGCTGCAGACGCTCGGGCAGGCCGACGAGAGCCACGCCCTCGGCGGCGTGATCGGCCTCGACGCCGACGTCGTCGTCTGGCACGACCTCACCGCCGCCACCTGGCCGGGCGGGCGCACCGCGCTCACCGAGTACCAGGCCCGCTTCGCCGACCGGCTGGCCATCGCGACCGCCGCCGCGAACGGGGAGGAGCCGCTCGCCGAGCCGTCGCGTGTGCTGGAGTGCCGGCGCTGCCCGTGGTGGCCGACCTGCGAGGTCGTGCTGAACGAAACCCGCGACGTCAGCCTGGTCGTGCGCGGCGAGGACGCCGTCGAGCTGCGCCGGGCCGGCGTGTCCACTGTGGACAAGCTGGCCGCGCTCGACCCGGCAGGCGAATCGCCGGAGGTGAACTGGACCGGCGTCAGCTTCCCGGACGCCGTCGTGCTCGCCCGGGCCTGGCTGGCCGACCTGACGCTGGTCCGCCGGGTCGGCCGGGTCGAGGTGCCGCGCGCCGACGTCGAGGTCGACGTCGACATGGAGAGCTTCGGCGACGCCGGCGCGTACCTCTGGGGCTGCCTGCTCAGCGGCGCCGACATCGGCGTCCCGCAGGGCTACCGCGCCTTCGCGACGTGGGACCCGCTGCCCACCGACGACGAAGCCCGCTCCTTCGCCGAGTTCTGGGCCTGGCTCACCGACGTCCGCGAGCGCACCGAAGCGGCGGGCCTGACCTTCCGCGCCTACTGCTACAACGCGCTCGCCGAGAACCGCTGGCTCTTCGGCTCGGTCGAGCGGTTCGGCGACCACCCCGGCGTCCCGTCGAAGAAGGACATCCAGTCCTTTGTGGATTCCGAGCAGTGGGTGGACCTCTTCCGCAGTGTCACCGACCAGTTCCTCTGCTCCCACGGCAAGGGCCTGAAGGTGATCGCGCCGGTGGCCGGCTTCTCCTGGCGCGACCCGGAGGCCGGCGGCGAGGCGTCGATGCGCTGGTACCGCGACGCCGTGGGCATGGACGGCGAGAAGCCGGACGGCGACCAGCGCGAACGGCTCCTGCGCTACAACGAGGACGACGTCCTCGCGACGCGGGCGCTGCGCGAGTGGATCGACGCGCGGGCCCAGGCCGAAGTGCCGTACATGTTCGACCTCTGAGGTGTTTTGTCGACTAAGACACTTGCCTGCTGACACGTCCTGCGTAATACTCGTGGACGAGTATTCGTAGACGAGGAGTCGAGCATGAAGCGGCGGAAGGTCGGCAACCTGCTGGGCCTGGCCGTGCTGTCCGTCGTATCGGAACGCCCGATGCACCCGTACGAGATGGCGACCGTGCTCAAGGAACGCGGCAAGGACGAGGACCTGCCGATCAAGTGGGGCTCGCTCTACACCGTCGTCGCCAACCTGGAGAAACACGGCTTCGTCGAGGCCGTCGGCAGCGTGAAGGACGGCGGCCGACCCGAGCGGACCGTCTACCGGATCACCCCGGCCGGCCGCGCGGAGTTCGAGGACTGGGTCCGCGAGCTCGTCGGCACGCTCGACCCGGAACCGCCGCGGTTCCGCTCCGGGCTGTCGCTGATCGGCGTCCTCGGGCCGGACCAGGCGATCAGCAAGCTGCGGGAGCGGCTCGCCCGGCTCGACGAGCGGGCCGGGAAGCAGCGGGCGGTGCTGGAGCAGCTGCGGCCGCTGATGCCGCGGATCTTCCTGATCGAGGTCGAGTACGACATCGCGATGACGGAGGCCGAGGCGCGCTGGGTGCGCGGTTTCCTCGACGAACTGACCAGCGGCACCCTGCCGGGCATCGACGCCTGGCGGCGCTTCTACGAGACCGGCGAGCTCCCCGACGACTTCGGGGAGCTCGTGGAGAAATAGCACGGACCCCGGGAGGTGCTGGCACACCGCCCGGGGTCCTCGACCCCGAACCGAGCACGCCCGGTCACGAGGTGGCACCGCAAGGATAACCGGGTGGCTCTTCGGTTCGGCTCAACCGAACAGGAGAGATCCATGGAGACGACCCGCAAGCACAAAGTGCCCGAGATGGAGGGATTCCAGGCCCGCTGGTACGCCAAGAACCGCGGCACCGACGCCCAGCTCGCGCAGTACCGGCGGCAGGCGGACCAGGTCACCGCGGGCTGGCCGGAGGGCGCCGAGGTCCTCGAGGTGGCGCCCGGCCCCGGCTTCTTCGCCGTCGAGCTGGCGAAGCGCGGCTTCCGCGTCACCGGGCTGGACATCAGTCACACGATGGTGGAAATCGCCAGGGAGAACGGCCCGGACGTCGACTTCCGCCAGGGCGACATCACGCACGCGCCCTTCGCCGCGGAGTCGTTCGACTTCCTGGTCTGCCAGGCCGCGTTCAAGAACTTCCGGCAGCCGGTGACGGCGCTGGACGAGATGCACCGGGTGCTGCGGCCGGGCGGCTACGCGGTGATCCACGACCTCAACCACGAG